>JBAZGA010000057.1:0-2604 GCA_041653115.1 Candidatus Omnitrophota bacterium | reverse complement strand
ATTCTGATCAAGCCAAAACGTCCGGCCTGGCAGAAAATTACAGTAGTGATGTCCTTAAACGTTCCGCTTAACGGAGCTGCCGCGGCCACCTGGGCATTGAGCGAGGCGTCAATGGAGCTGTCAAAACCTATTTTTCCGGAGCCGTTGAGAGTAACAAGATTACTCTCCAGCCTGAAATTATCGGTAAAAACGGATTTATCGCGGATGGAAAAAGCGCAGTAGCCTTTGCTAAAAACGACATTGTTGAAATCCGCGCTAAAAAGCAAAGCTCCCAGCCCTTTAAAAAGATTGAGCTGCCAGAGATTCCCGTCGGTAATAAAAACCTCGCCCTGGCCGCTCAACCTGGAAAGGTCGGCGGAAAACCCGTTGACTTTAACCCGGCCGGCAAGTATACCCGAAATATCTTTTCCTTTTGCTGCGGTATCCTGTTTGAGCTTTTCTATTTTTAGTCCCTGGATATTCGCCTCAACCCAATAAGGCAGGTTTGGGCTGGATAAATTCATTTTTCCGCTCGCCGTCAGTATACCGTCGTATAAAGATAATCGCATCTGTGGGACATCAATCAAGCCGTCTGCCTGGCGGTAATCCAGGAAGAAATCATTTGCTTTCAAGCCGTAGGCAGATAACGAGGGGCTGCGCAGCTCTCCCCGGATAACGCAGGATTTAATTTCTTTAAGATTTCCGCTTAAGTCTAATTTTACATTCACCCTGCCGCGGAGGGCAATTTTTTCCAACTGCTCTTTGAATTTGTCTAAACGGGCCTGGATATCCTCAAGATTGATATTTAATCCGGCGCTGATATCCGCCTCTAATTCAGCTGCGCTTTGCGCATTGATATTGCCTGCGGCAGAAAATTCCGAATCCAGGTAACGTCCGGCGCATTTACTAATCTTAATCAGCTTGTCATTTAGTGTAAAATTTGATTCTACGAATAAATCCGCTGACGATAGCCGTAACGCTACCTGCGGCAGCTTAAAATCGGTTAAACTTCCGGATGTCTCATAAGGCACGTCCAGATATTTAAAATTCAGGCCGGACCAGGCAATCCGGTCAGGCTGAAGCTGAATCTCTCCGCTGATAAACTTAATCGGAGAAGTTAGATTCTCGGGTTTTATCTCTGCGTCATGGATGGTTACTGAACTGTTGATTTCGGGCTGCCCGGCCGCAGGAAATTTTGCCTGTAGTCCATAATCGAACCTGGCTTTTAACGCCGGGCCCCGAATATTCGCCCGGCCGGATAATCCAAGCTGCCTGTCTTTTAAGCGGTATTCGAGATTAGCCTCGTGCGTAGTGAAATTCAGCCCCTTAAGGTATCCTGCTGCGCTGGAAATTCCTAAATTCTGATAATAGCCGGAAAATTCTCCGGGAGAAAAATCAACGAGATCTATCTTGGCATTCAGTTGTTGCTGGGGGATATCAAACTCGCTGCGCACCATGATTTTTATATTCGGCGCAGCTGTGATTTCCGAATCCAGGCTCAACTTGACCTTTTTCGGTAAAGATAAAGAGATTGCCATGTTCAATTTACTCATGGTCTTAGTAAATGCGGGTGTCAGGGTGTTATCCCGGAAATTAATCGCGCTGTCGCTAATGATAACCCGGGAGACAAACAGATTAAACTTGCTTTTGGTTTCATTTTTTTTCGGAAGGAATAAATCCGTAAGATTAAAAGTATTATCCTGCCTGCGCTCTAAAAATATTTCCGCAGAACTGATAAAAACAGCCGGAATGATAATCTGTTTTTTGAAAAACGGCCAGATAAGAAAGGTACAGGAAGCTTCTTTCAGGCTCAGCAGCATTTTTTGCCCGTCAGATAAAATCAGGTTCTTGATCACCAGGCCCTTAAATATATTAAACTGCAATGATTCCAGGGTGGCTTTTTTCCCGGTCGCCTCTTCCAGGCTCTGAATAACCAGGGATTTTATTTTTACCGGCAGTACTACGCGGTTTAGATAAGCCGTACCGGCGGCGATTAGAATCACGAGAATAAGGAAAATAATAATAATTTTTCTCTTCATTATAACCCCAATTCTACCACTAAATCGGAAAAAGGAAACAGAATTTTATTTTTCTTGGCAAATAAGATTAAGGTGCGGAGGGTGGCGCCGGTATTAGTTATTACCGCCCGGCCAATCAGGGCTGTTTTCCCCCTGAGCGGTTAACTGCGGAATAATTTTCTTTAATGCGGCGATACGCTCTTCGGCATAAGGGTGTGATCTAAAATATTCTAATACTTTCCAATTCGGACCTTCTTCTTTTTTAATTTTTTCTAAACTGGATAAGGCGGCCTCGGGTTTAAACCCCGCCCTAAACGCATACTTTACGCCTAACCTGTCTGCCTCATATTCGTCATGGCGGCTGTAACCTAAATCTATCAGATTATATACCGTATCAATGCCGCTGGCGATGGCCGCGGCATTGCCGTCTGAACCGGCAAAAGCAATTTGTATTAATAATTGATACGCCATATTAGACTGCAGCTTTTTGGCAATGTGCCTGGCTGCGACATGGCCTACTTCATGGCCCAAAACATAAGCCAGTTCATCGTCATTAAGCACGCTCATTAATCCTTTATTCACAAAAATAAACCCGCCGGGCAATGCC
>JBAZGA010000056.1:0-2668 GCA_041653115.1 Candidatus Omnitrophota bacterium | reverse complement strand
ATAATCTTAGAAAATGGCCACCGATATTCAAAAACGGCAAGCGCGGATAAATACGCTTAAAGAAAACATAATAGATTCTGTAACCAAGAGAGTAGCCGAAAGTGTAAGCGTGCTTTCTGTCAGAGAAAAGAATCTTGCTCTGAATGATTTTGAGTATGCTGTAGGTAAGCTGGATTTAGAGTCTACCCCTGAAGGTGTAGGGATAGGCGCGCATTATAACTGCAACGCAAGATGCATCTTCTGCCTGGGCGGGAAACCCAAACTATTTTCCCTGGAAAGATATAAAGATTACTTTGAGCCGAGGTTGGGCGCGGTTATTTCTAAGGCGCGCTACGTCAATTTCTGCGGTTTCGGGGAGCTGTTCCTGATGCCCGATATAGAAAAATTTATGGATTATGTCGGCCAGAAATACCCGCAAGTAAATAAAATATATACTACAAACGGCTCTCCTTTAGTAAAGGATACGATATTAGATTCACTTACACAGACTAAAGCGGTAGTCCAGGTATCGCTGCACACTTCCAATCGCCAGCTGCACGGGTTTTTAACAAAAATGAATACCTTTGATCAAATTGTAGCCGGGATAAAGAAACTGATATCTATGCGTAAAGACAAAGAACATCCTGCCGTAGTCCTGGTTTTTCTTGTTAATACGTTAAATATTGAGAATCTTCCTGCTTTTATAGAATTTGCCGCAAGCCTCGGCGTAGATGAGGTTGTATGCAATTATCTGACCATATTCCATCAGTCCGATCTGAAATTCTCCTGTTTTTTCAAACAGGATATTACGGTTGAAAACTTCAAACGGGCAAAAGAGCTGTCTGTTAAATTGAATATGCCCGTAAAATTGCCTCCGGGGTTTGGGGAGAAAGCGCGGGAAGACAAAATGCACTTTTGCAGCGACCCCTGGAAATATTTCTACGTTGAAAATGAAGGTTCGGTACTGCCATGCTGTTTTGCCGGGGACCACGTCGGCTATTTGGATAATACAGATTTTTTGACTCTTTGGAATGGAACTCAATATAAGAACCTGCGCAATGCAATCAGTAAAGGCCGGACAGCGCAGTGGTGCAAATACTGCTATAAGTATCGCAGCGGGAATATAAACGATATACGTTCGCATGTCAATTTTCGTCCGGGCTTAAGCGAGAAGATCCTGAAAGGATACAAGTTATGAAGGTAGCCCTTATTCAATGTCCCGGCTGGGGCAGGGATTGCCCTCCTTATACGGTTGCCTTTTTATCCGCTTGCCTGCGCAGAAAAGGACATGAAGTTTTTGGTTTTGACCTTAATAATGCATTATATTGCAGCGGTTCGGATACCTACAAGAAAATGTGGGATGATAAAGATATGTATTCTTTTTGGGGTAATCCGTCTTTAATTTCTGAATTTATCCGGGAAAATGAAAGAATGATAGATTTTCAAGTTGACAGAATTTTAGGCACAGAAGCAAAGATTATCGGCTTTACGGTTCATTTTTCCTCGTTGCTTGTTAGCCTGGAAATTGCTAAGAGAATTAAAAATAAGGATAAGGAGAAAATTATCGTATTTGGCGGCCCGGATTGCTGCAGGGAATTAAGAGGGCCGGAAATTATTAAAGAAGATATGGTTGATATCGTTGCTGTCGGCGAAGGAGATGAAGTCCTGCCGGAACTTGTGGATATTGCGGAGAGGGAAGGAAAAATAGAATTTTCTTCCGGCACATTGCTCAAAAGAGAGGGCAGGGTGATCGACTGCGGCGACAGGCCAGTCATAAAAAACTTAGACCTTAACCCTTTTCCCGATTACAGTGATTTTCGTAATGATATACTCTCAGGTTGTTACCGGCAACCTGAACGGTTGGATATACTCGATAGCAGAGGATGTACTACGCGGTGTCATTTCTGCAGTGAATGGCAATTCTGGAAAGCGTACCGCTCAATGAGCGGGGATAGGATGTTTGAGGAGATAACTTACCAGGTAAGAAAATTCCCCGGCGTGAATTATTTTTATTTTATCGGTTCGTTGTTAAATGGCGATGTAAAGGCGCTATCCAGGCTTTGCGATTTGTTAATCCAGGGTGGTTTAAAAATAAGATGGGCAGGGCAGGCAGTTATCAGGCCGGAAATGACCAAGGAACTTTTGGAGAAAATGAGAAAGGCCGGTTGCGAGTGGCTCGGATATGGTTTAGAAAGCGGCTCTCAGAGGGTCGTAGACAGCATGAATAAGCATTTTTCCATATCTAATGCGGAAGCGGTATTGCGCGACACCCATCAGGCGGGAATCAGCACGCAGGTTAATATTATGTTCGGTATACCCACGGAAACAGAAGATGATTTTAAGGAAACCTTAGGATTTCTTAAAAGGAACAGAGAACACATTGATTCTGTTTTAGCCAGCCAATCTTTCTGCGTTATAGATAAGGGGACGTATCTTTATACTCACGCCGAAGAATTCGGCATAAAAAATAAAGACCACCATCTTTATTGGGAGGTTAACGGTAATAATTATGCAGAAAGGTTCAGGCGTTATGAGGAATTTTGCAAGCTGGCTTTATCTTTAGGGCTGCCTGAGACTTCAGGAGTATTAAGCGTTAAGCCTGACAAATGGCTGCTTTTGGGCGATTATTACCTATTTAAAAAAGAGTATGCCCAGGCGATTGAATGCTTTAAGAAATCCATGGAACTTG
>JBAZGA010000055.1:0-2691 GCA_041653115.1 Candidatus Omnitrophota bacterium | reverse complement strand
TTTAGATCGGAAATTTACCAAAATTTCTACGGCAGGATATGTATTTAAGATTGGCCTTAACCTATCATCAGCCCTTCAATACGAACCTGGACACCGTCATTTCTTTTATTAATAAAGTTTATCAATCCGCTATGGCGCCATTGGAGCATACAGCGACGGGGTAAAAACCAATACCGCATTCCGATCTTCAGTTCTTTATTGCTCAATTTTACGATTCCCTCGTATGCCTCCGCGGCATAATAACCGATATCCTTATATTCTTTGGAACGGGGATGTAACGGACCGCTAACACACCAATTTATAAGCCCATTAACCTGATCTGCGTCCATTACTATACCGCAATGCGTAATCGGACAACCGCATGACATCCCCATAGGCCGGCCGATGATTATATCTTCCGGCTTTATATCCAAATCCTTTGTTCTGGCTGGATTATGCGGAAGTATCGTTTCGCGCGGCCCGGGTTCATTGACAAAAGAATCCAATATAAAATCATACTCCCTGCCAAGAGAATCTTTCCACGATACTGCTTCGCTTTTTATCTCTACCGGCGCAGGAATACCGCTTCTCTCCCCTGCCAAATGCACACATTTAGCTATCTGCCGGGGACTTACGGAAACAATCTGAGCAAAACCCTCGCATGATTTCTGGCCGCACATACCGCAGTCTAAGCCTGGCAATTGTTCTAAAACTTTCTTGACGGATTGATCCTGAAAGCTCATATGATTATTCTCCTATTCTCCACGATAAAAAATATCGTTTTCCAGAGGTCTAACAACCCCGAAATGCTGCTGCCACCCCACTTCTTTTTTCCCGACGCAGACGGTACAGGTACCTACAGGAGGATTGCCCCGAAGCATCAAGGGATAACTTACCTCTGATGAAGCAAGTATTTTCTTGACGATTGCGTCTATACCTATACCGTAAAGAGCGTTGGTTTCACAAATGGACACACCATCCGCAGCACTCATAATGCGGGCCCTAAAAACCTCCCGTTCGGCCTGCGAGATTAAGTCTATTTTTGTCACTACCGCGATATCCGCCAGGGTAAGCATCGGCCCTATTTTTCTGGGCAAATTCATGCCGCTGGTAGCTTCCAAAACCACAATCCCCAGGGCCCCCTCAATATAAGGGGAACAGCGTAAACACAACCCGGCCGTTTCCACAAAAAGAAAACCCGCATTATTTTTCCCGGCCCATTCAACGGCATCCCCTAAAACCATAACGTTACAGTGATCAGGGCAGAGCTCTCCGGAATAGACTTTCTTAACGGGAATACCAAATTCTTTTTTAAAAAGCTCATCTTCTGCGGCATATTGCACATCTACTTTTAAATATGCAGGATGAAACCCCGCAGAAATTATTTTTTTGATAACCTGTTTTAAGACCGTCGTCTTACCGGTTGTCGGCGGGCCGGCGCAAATAATAACCTTCATTTATATTCCTTTGAATATATCTTCATCTATTCTTTCTCCTTGACGGATTAATTGCCGGCAATGCAAAATTAAGTCATCAAGTTTTTTTATTTCCTCGGCAACCTTAAGTTCCCCGTCATGGGTAGTGATGATCTTAACCATCGCTCCATTCTGCATTACGACGCGAAAATCCGATAACAACGCGATACGCGGGTCATGTGTCACAAATATAAAAATTTTCTCATACCCTCTTAATAACTCCAGGGCTTTTGTCCGATGGATCCCGGCATTTTCTATTTCATCCAGAAGTATAACCGGAGAATTGCCTATAACCACCGCATCGGCGATGAGTAAAGCGCGCGTCTGCCCCCCGGATAATTCGGTCATTGCGTTTTCCGGGTCGATAGGTTCACCGGTTAGTTTGTTTGAAAAATCAATTGTTTCTTCGACAACCGATAAGATATTATTCCGGCACCGGATACCCGCGTGAATCTCCAGAAATTCATGAACAGGAAGATCAGAAAGAAAGTTTGTGTGCTGGGTTATAAAAGCAACCGGATTCTTGGAAGGATCATTAATAAACTCTTCGGGAGCCGCAACGCCGTTAATAAGAATACGGCGTTGTGTAGGGGTGTTACGATCAGCAAAAAGCGCAATATCATCAACAAGAGTAGTTTTTCCTGAACCGGTTGCGCCAACCACGCTGATCACATCGCCCATCTTAAGGACAATTTCTTTAACCAATTCCGGCTGCCCGCTTTTTCCTATCCCGCCTAAAATACGTAATTCATCAATATGCATATTCTTAGTATTCTTTTATCTTGAGGACCTGTTTTAATATCGACCGCGGATAACTTTCATCATAACCCATACCTTTAAACCAGCCAAACAGTTTTTGCTCAAGCTCATAGGCGAGCCTCTTGTGTCTATCGACAAGATTATCCAATTCACCAGGATCATCCTTTAAATTATAGAGTTCCTTCATACCCGTGTCCAGCGAATAGATAAACTTAAAGCCATCCGGTGTCCGGATTGCTCTTTTATTGACATAAAGACGGTAGTCCGTCTCGCTAAACGCCGTTAAATCCATATGTTCCCCATTCAGACACCTAAGAAGACTGACGCCTTGCATCTGTCCTTTAACCTTATTTGAAACCTTAACCCCCAGCAAATCCAAAAGCGTAGGCATTACGTCAATCGCCCTTACCTGATCTTTAATAACCATTCCGGCTTTTGCCCGAGGCAGCCGAAAAATAACCGAAACACGGATCAACTC
>JBAZGA010000054.1:0-2737 GCA_041653115.1 Candidatus Omnitrophota bacterium | reverse complement strand
AATTACCGCCGGTATATTTAAACGGGCTACCCCCATAAGCATGCCGGGAGTAATCTTGTCGCAGTTAGTCAAACAAACTATGCCGTCCAGTTGATGAGCGTTACAAACCGTCTCAATGATATCTGCCACCAGCTCCCTTAAGGCCAGGGGATAGCACATCCCCAAGTGGCCCATGGCTATACCATCGCAGATACCGGGCACGCCGAATAAAAACGGCACGCCGCCGCCATAACAAACCCCGCGCTCAATAAACCTCTCCAGGTCGCGCATGCCGATATGGCCGGGAATAAGATCAGTAAAAGACGTGGCTACTCCGATGAACGGCCGCTTTAAATCATTACGCGACAAACCGGTGGCATGCAAGAGCGCCCGGTGCGGAACCCTCTCCAAACCTTTCTTTATTTGATCTGAACGCATATTTTACCTCTCTTATTTTTATTCTCGATTCTGATTTTCCCTGGCTACTATATACCTGCCTGCCGGCCAGGCAGGCTACCTACTACATACTGACCTAATCAGCGCCTTCTCCATCGTGGACTACACCCGCGGCATCCTGGCGCGGACGCACAATCACCCTTTTTAAAGTAACATATTTATCAACAAGGCTGGCGTTATTGACGGCATTCAACTGTTTAAAGAGAAACTCGAATTTATTCTCAATCTCTCCGGCAATCGCATCGCGCGTGCTTTGAGGCAGCGACATAATTTCTTTTTTGAAAGCTCCAAGGGCCTTTTTTCTGGTTTTATAGAAAAACTGCTCTTCGGTCTCTCCGGCCTTAGCTTCATTGGCAGCGTTAATTTTAAGCCATTCGTAAATCTTCTTCTTTAAATCAGCCGGAAAATGCCTGGAATCATAAATCATATTCTGGAACTGCGTGGCAAGGTGAACTTCGCAAGTCTCACACTCCGGGAATTTATGAAAAGCCTCTTCGGGCAAGGTTGAGGCGCCATGCTGCACTGCGCCGCCTAAGCCAAACTCTTTACGGGCAAGCGCCGAAAGATTTTTTAATGTTTCAAAATCAAGTTTTACCTGGGCAATCGAGCCATCGGGCAAAACCACCCCGCCATGGGATGTCCCGGTCTGAATAGAAATTTTGCTGATGCCAACCAGCCCTTTGCGCAGGCGGCTTTTAAAACCTTCCATAAACGCGCGCAGGTCTTCCGGGGTGGAATTCTGATGCCCCACCTCGCCGATCTCCCCGCCGACGGAAACAGTTATGCCTTTTGGTTGAATACGGCGGATAAACTGGGTAAGCTTGGCGCATACCTCGTAATTGGCCAACTGCTGGTCTTTTACCTTTGGCTTGCTTAAATCCACCAGGGTCGAAGAATCAATATCAATATTGTAGAACCCCGCGCCTACCGCCTCGGTAATTAAGGCCTGCAAGGCCTCAACCTCTTTTTCCGGGTTATCCTGATATTTCTTTAAGTTCGCCTGGAAATGATCTCCCTGGATAAACACCGGGCCGCTGTAGTTTTCTTTGATTGCCGCTGCCAAAATTACCGCGGAATATTCAACCGGCGGCTGGGCGGTATAACCCATCTCGGATTTCGCGATCTCGAATATAAAAGCCTTGGCATCATTCTTCTTGCCTACTCTGAATATCGCCCTGGCCAAATCATAGGTCAAACTACGCAAGTTTATCGCCGGGACAGTTGAACCGGAAAACTCTTCCCTGCCGCGGGCCATATAATAATCGTGGATACTGGAGGGATAAATTCCTTTTTTATAAGCGATATCCCATATCTTTTTAGCCAGCTTTTTTTTCGCCGCAGCGTCCTCGGTTAAAATTAAATCCATCACAATCTTATCAATCTCAAGCGGTTTCCTTCCCATATTACTTAATCCTCCTTATGTTAAAATCTTAACCAGGTTGAACAAGTGTTCAATCTTCAGGTCCTTTTTTTGTGTAGCGGTTTCAAAATTAACCTCAACCATTTTTCCGCAGCCATAGCCTACGGCAATATCGCTCTTTCCACTAAGCAGGCAATCAACCGCGATCTTACCGAGATTTATAGCAAGGTCCCGGCTGACAGCAGTAGGCCGGCCACCTCTCTGTACATGCCCCAAAACTACTACCCGAGTTTCAAGGCTGGTAGTCTCGGTAATTTGTTTGGCGATATCCTCTGCCTTGCCAGCGCCTTCGGCAACCACGATAATCCAGCTCATTTTACCAATCAGGTTACCGTGGACAATGCCATGGCAGATTAAATCAATATCCATTTTCTTTTCCGGAATGATTACATCTTCGCATCCTCCGGCAAGCGCAACGGTTAAAGCGATAAAACCAGAATCCCTGCCCATTACTTCAACCACAAAAATCCTCTCCATGCTGGTGGCGGTATCGCGTATATTGTCGATGGCGGCAAGGGCGGTATTAATCGCTGTATCCGTGCCTATAGTATAATCAATACCGTTAACATCATTATCTATGGAAGCGGCTATACCCACAACCGGCACTTTATATTTCTTGTAAAATTCATGGGCGGCGGCGAAAGACCCATTGCCGCCGATAACTACCAAACCGTCAATCTCGTATTTTTTAACAGTATCATATGCCCGCCTTTGCCCTTCTTCGGTCTTAAATTCCGCGCAACGGGCGGTTTTCAAAATAGTCCCGCCCTGGTTAATAATCCCCGAGACGGAACGATGGTTAAGCACCTTTAATTCTTCGTTAATCAATCCCCACCAGCCGCGGAATACCCCCATTACCTCCAGCTTCTGACTGATTCCGTA
>JBAZGA010000053.1:0-3049 GCA_041653115.1 Candidatus Omnitrophota bacterium | reverse complement strand
GAGCGTTGATTCGTCAGGTAGCGCCGCTTATCGGCGGCTCAGGAGGCGGAAGGCCGGATTTCGCGCAGGCTGGAGGGTCAAAGCCTGAAAATTTAGGAAAGGCCATGGATGAATTGAGAAAGGTTATTAACCCATGAAGATAATCCGTTTTGGAAGCAAACAATTAGAAAAAATTTACAATCGCGGTTCATTTAAGAAGGCTCGCGTCGAAGAGAAGGTGAAAAAGATCATTGATGACGTGCGTTCATTTGGCGATGACGCTTTGCTGAAATACACCAAGAAATTTGACGGGGTTAAATTAATGCCCAGGCAATTAAAGGTTTCTGAAATTGAGATCAGCGGGGCGTATCAGAATATAAGCCCGAATTTTGTATCTAGCCTTAAGACAGTGATTGAAAACGTGAACCGTTTTTACCGCAAGACCATGAAAAAATCATGGAGAATGAAAGATAACGATGGAGTGGTCCTGGGAGAAAACTATACTCCTTTAGAACGCGTGGGAATTTATATTCCGGCTGGGACCGCGCCATTGGTTTCAACGGTTTATATGACTGTCCTTCCGGCGAAAATTGCCGGAGTTAAAAGGATCGCTCTTATCTCGCCGCCGAATAAATTTGGGCTTATCAATCCGCACATATTGGTAATGGCGGATTTATTAAAGGTGGATGAGGTGTATCGGGTGGGAGGCGCTCAAGGGATCGCGGCCTTAGCTTACGGCACAAAGACAATTCCTGCGGTAGATAAAATAGTCGGCCCGGGGAATATTTATGTAAGCGAGGCTAAGAGACAGGTTTTTGGCCAGGTGGATATTGATATGATCGCCGGCCCGACAGAACTGGTGATTATCGCTAACCGTTTTAGCGACCCGAAATTTATCATCGCGGATTTAGCTGCCCAGAAAGAGCACGCTAAAGGTTTAGCTGTGTTAATTACTAATTCTAAAGCCCTGGCCCAGCAGGTAAAATCTCAAAGCGCAGATCAGGACGGTTTTATTATTCTAACTAAGAATTTAGAGCAGGCAGTTGAAGCCAGCAACAAAATCGCGCCTGAGCACCTTGAAATTTTAGTGCAAAACCCTAAGCGCCTGCTTAAAGGAATAAAGAATGCCGGAGCGATATTCTTAGGCCCATACAGCCCGGTTGCTGTCGGCGATTATGTTGCCGGGCCAAGCCATGTCTTGCCGACCGGAGGAACTGCCAGATTTTTTTCAGGGCTCTCAGTATGTGATTTCATGAAAAGCAATCACATCATCAGTTATTCCAAGAAGGCCCTGGAGAAAATGCGGGAACCTTTGGAGAAAATCGCGGGAATTGAAGGATTAGTCAAGCATTTGGATTCGGTAAAGGCGAGGTTTGAATAAATGGAAAAGATGAGAGAAGCGATTAAGAACCGGAAAAGTAAAGAGACCGACATATCGGTTAAGCTGAATGTTGATGGCTCAGGAGTTTCAAAGATTAATTCCGGCATAGGTTTTCTAGACCATATGCTGGAATTATTCGCTTTTTGGGGGCACTTTGATTTAGAGATTACTACTAACGAAGCTGACTTGAAAGTGGATATTCACCACACTAATGAAGACCTGGGGATTGTCTTGGGCCAGGCTTTTAAGGAAGCATTGGGAGATAAAGCCGGCATCAACCGGCTTGGCTCTATGTCTGTACCGATGGAAGATGTCACTGCGAATGTTGCGGTTGATATAAGTGGAAGAGGTTCATCAAAACTGAACTTTGGGCAGCAGAGAATATTGCCAACGGATAGTCCTCAGCCGCAAGACGGCTATGATTTTAAATACGCCGAGCATTTTTTTGAGGCGTTTGCCAAACAATTAGGAATGAATCTTAATATAAGAATAGATAATCCTAATAAAGATTTACACGCTACTTTAGAGCCTGTGTTTAAGGCCTTAGGTAGGGCTTTGGATATAGCTACGCAAATTGACCCCCGTAGAAAGGGAATTCCTTCTACAAAGGGAGTTATTGATTAAGCGGCATAGGGACGGTTCTGTCTTGAGCAGAGTTTAGACAGAACCGTCCCTATGAAAATTTAAAAATGATCGCGATAATTGATTACGGTATGGGTAATATTCATAGCGTTGGGAAAGCTCTGGAATTATTTGGCGCAAAGGTCAAGGTTACCAATAATCCCAAAGAAATCGCTGCCTGCAGGAAAATAGTTTTACCTGGAGTTGGCGCGTTCGGCGACGCGATGGCGGAGCTGGATAATCGGAAATTATCCGTTTTGATTAAGGATGAGGTAAAGAAGAAAAAGCCGTTCCTGGGGATCTGTTTAGGGATGCAGCTTTTGTTTGAAAAGAGCGAAGAAGCGCCTAAGCGCAAAGGCTTAGGGATTATCAAGGGCGAAGTTAAAAGATTTCCGGTTTCTGATCTGAAAGTCCCGCATATGGGATGGAACCAGATGAAGAATATAAATACCTCCTGCCCTTTATTAAAAGGCGTGGACGCGGGCGTTTTCGTATATTTTTGCCACTCGTATTATCCTAAAACGCAGGAGGAAAATTCAATCGCTTCGTCCTGCGAATATGGGATAGATTTTCCTTGCGTTGTGTGGAAAGACAATGTGTATGGCGCGCAATTCCATCCTGAAAAAAGCCAGGGAGTGGGTTTAAGGATAATGGAGAATTTCGTAAATTTATGCTGATCATCCCGGCGATAGATCTAAAGGACGGCTGCGTAGTGAGGTTCGTGCAGGGTAAGTCCAGTAAAAAGGTTTATTCAAAAGACCCGCTTAAGGTAGCTAAGCATTGGGTTAAGCAGGGAGCGAAGTTTTTGCACATTGTGGATTTAGACGGAGCATTCACCGGCATACCCAAGAATCTTGAAGTGGTTAAAAAAATTGCCGGCCAGATCAAGGTTCCGGTGGAATTCGGAGGCGGCATAAGGAGTATAGAGGCTGTGGGTAGTGTTTTAGAGGCGGGAGTTGCCCGGGTTGTTTTGGGGACAAAGGCTGTTGAGGATAAAATATTCCTGGCCAAGGCTTTTAAGAAGTTTAAGAATAAAATTATTGTGGGAGTTGACGCTAAGGACGGTTT
>JBAZGA010000052.1:0-3160 GCA_041653115.1 Candidatus Omnitrophota bacterium | reverse complement strand
GGGCGGTAAAACGATTACAGTTGCCGTTTCGGCTAAGACCGGAGCAGGAATAGACGGCTTGCTTGAAATGATTTTATTGCAAGCCGAAATTATGGAGTTAAAAGCCAATCCTGACCGCTTAGCCCATGGAGTGGTAGTGGAAGCCAGGATGGCTAAAGGCAGGGGGCCGGTAGCTACTCTACTAGTGCAGAACGGGTCGTTGCATCTTAACCAAAATATAATCGTAGGTAATTTATATGGAAAAATCAGGGCGATGCTTAATGACCGGGGCCAAGGAGTAACTACTGTTGGCCCGGGGGCTCCGGTAGAAATTCTGGGGATCAGCGGAATTCCACAGGTCGGGGAGCAGTTCTTTGTGATTGAAGATGAAAAGCAAGCCAAGAGTTTAATCCAGGCGCGCGTGGAAAAAGATAAGCAACAGCAGATTAAAGAGGTAAAGAGGATAAGCCTGGAAGAGTTACATACCCAGATTGCCGCAGGCAAAATCAAAGAGTTGAATTTAATTATTAAGGCGGATGTCCAGGGATCGTTGGAAGCAATTAAAGATACTTTGGATAAATTGAATGTTTCTGAAATAAAGATTAATATCATGCATCTGGCTGCCGGGAACATCAATACTTCCGATGTGATTTTAGCGGTAGCTTCTGATGCGTTACTTTTAGGATTTAATGTTTCTGCTGATGAGCCGGCCAAAGAGTTAATTTCCAAAGAAGGGGTAGAATTAAAAATATATAATATTATTTATGAGTTAGCTAACGATATCAAAGCTGCGGTTGAGGGTATGCTTGATCCAAAATTAAAGAAAATATCTTTGGGCTGGGTGGAAGTAAGGAAAATGTTTAATCTTTCCCGCTCCGGTTTAATTGCCGGATGTTTTGTAACCAAGGGTAAGATTAACCGTAACTGCATGGTGACGATTTTGCGTAACGGAGCAATTGCTTTTGAAGGCAAACTGGCCAGCCTTAAACGTTTTAAAGATGATGTGCGCGAGGTCGGTGAGGGGTATGAATGCGGTATTGCCGTTGGCGGGTTTGATCAACTACTCGAAGGCGATATTATTGAAGCTTATGATATAGAGAAAATCGCCAGGAAACTATAATTGCTATTAATGCTAAACATAATGTAGAGAGGCAAAATCTTGCGTGTCACTACAAAATAATAAATTCAATATTGACCTATTATGAATAAAAAACGAATATTCAGCGGGATGCGGCCTACCGGTAAATTACACCTGGGCCATCTGGTGGGTGCTTTGGCCAATTGGGCCAAACTTCAAGATGAATATGATTGTTTCTTTATGGTTGCGGATTGGCATGCGCTGATGTCTGAGTATGAAAATCCGGACGATCTCAAAGCCAATATACTGGATAATGTTATTGATTGGCTCTCCTGCGGGATTGATCCTGAAAAATCTACTATTTTTATCCAGTCGCAAGTGCCCGAACATTTAGAGCTTTATTTTATTCTTTCCCTGATTACTCCCTTAGGATTACTTGAGCGCTGCCCTACCTATAAGGAACAGCTGCGCCAAGTGGTTAATCGCGATTTAAACACGTATGCTTTTTTAGGGTATCCGGTTTTACAAGCTGCGGATATTTTGCTTTATAAGTCCGATAGTGTGCCCGTAGGCGAGGATCAATTGCCGCATTTAGAACTGAGCCGTCAGATTGTGCGGAAGTTTAATCATCTTTACAAGACTACTTGTTTTCCTGAGCCGCAGGCCCTGCTTACCCAGACTACCCGTCTTTTAGGCCTGGATGGCCGCAAGATGAGCAAGAGTTATGATAATTATATTGCTCTTTCCGATACGCCTGAAGTTATCCGTAAAAAGGTGCAGGGCATGTTTACCGATCCGGAGCGTATTCGTGTCACCGATCGCGGGCATCCGGATAAATGCAGTGTTTTTTCTTATTATACGGCATTCTTCCCTCAGCTAAAAAATCAGGTGCATGAGCGTTGCGTTAAAGCGATGGTTGGTTGCACGGAATGTAAAAAGGAATTGGCAGCTTTACTGGCTAATTTATTGGCGCCCATTCAGGAAAAAAGGCAGCTTTTACAAAAAGATAAAAAGTATATTCAGGAAATTCTAGCCTCTGGTAATCAAAAGGCGTCATTGTCGGCTAAGAAGACGATCGTTGAAGTCAGAGGATTATTTAAAATATGAACCCCGCACCTTCAGTAAAATTAGCTATTAGAATGAATCGGTTTAATAAATTAAGAAAGAAGGTGCGGGGTGAATTATAAAATCCGCTTAGATATGTTTGAGGGCCCGTTAGACCTGTTATTGTATTTGGTAAAAAAGGACCATCTTAATATTTACGATATACCGATAGCCAAAGTTACCCAGCAGTACCTTGAGTATATCGATCTAATGAAGCTCCTGGACCTGAATATCGCCGGGGAATTCTTAGTCATGGCAGCAACCCTGATGCAGATAAAATCCAAGATGCTGCTCCCTGCCGAAGAATCGGTAGAGGAGGAGCAGGAGGATCCAAGAGCTGAGTTAGTTAAGAGGCTCTTGGAGTATGAAAAGTTCAAGCAGATCGCCGAACAATTAAGGGAAAAAGAGCTCACCCAGCAGGATGTTTTTAAGCGGCCCAAAACCGAAAGCCCGGCCCCTGAAATAAAAGAGGAAGGGAACAAAGAAGTTTATTTTGAGGCCAGCATATTTGACCTGATCAGCGCCTTCTCCCGGGCGGTAAAGGATATTCCCAAAGAGGTTTTCTACGAGGTCATCAAAGACCAGTTCACCGTCGAGCAGAAGGTGCATGACATCCTGCATCTTCTCTTGGTAGAGCAGGAGGTCAAGCTTTCAACATTATTCAGCACGGTTAAAAGCAAAATGGAGATAATCGTGGTGTTCCTTGCGGTTTTGGAGCTGGCAAAAATGAAGGAGATAATCGCAAGGCAGGACGCGGCATTTGAAGATATAACCATATCCAGGAATAAGGAAAACATCATACCTTATGAGCGAAGAGACCAGGCAAACTCTGCTTAAAGCTAATCCGGCGATCAGCGACACGAAAGAATCTGAAGAAGATGTGGTATTAAACATATCGCTGCGGCCGAAAAAATTCGCCGACTTTGTAGGCCACAGGGATGTTGTAGACAACCTGAAGATCGCTATCCAGGCGACCAAGCAGAGAAAGGAACCCCTGGA
>JBAZGA010000051.1:0-3433 GCA_041653115.1 Candidatus Omnitrophota bacterium | reverse complement strand
CCGGCGGGCAGAGAACATAAAAAGGAATCTTAAAATGCCTGGCTAATACGGCAAGGGCGTAAGTGCCGATCTTGTTGGCGATATCGCCGTTTTTGGCTAAATGGTCTGCGCCGACGATTACTTTATTGACTTTCCCCAGCGACATAACCGCGGCCACCATATTATCGGTAATGAGCGTCACGTCAAAACCCTGCCGCTTTAATTCCCAGGCAGTCAGGCGCGAGCCCTGCAGGTACGGACGAGTTTCAGTCGCAAAAAAAATGACCTTTTTATTTTGTTTACGGCAAAATTCCCCGATTAGCGGCATTAAGCCGCTGATATTGCAATGCGTAAGTATAGCGTCTCCGCTTTTAATTAATTTACTTACCTCTTCTGCCTGCCGGATGCGGCTGTATTTTAAACTTTCTAAAAAACCTAAAATACATTTTTCTAACGGAGCTCCGCTTGCGGCCCAACCCAAAACCATATCCGTCAAAAACTTAAAAGAAAGGGTTGGCCGGCTGGCATTGATGGCTTGGGCTGCCCTGGCCAGCTCTTTTTGCTTTTTCTGTCGGCTAAGCTGCAGGAAAATATACATTACCAAGAGCACCTGCCCCACAGCGCGCGTCTTCATCTCCTTGATCGCCTTAACCGCCTGCCGGTAATTCCTGGTTTTTATATAGTCAAGCTTATACGGCAGCTGGGTTTCGTCAAGGATGTAGATTACGCCCTGTTTAAAGTGAATTGGCCAGAATAACGGAGAAAATCTCATTTTCCTTCTAACTTTTTGACTGTTTCTAAGGCTATCTTCAAAAGATTGGCCTCAGCCATATAATACAGGGGATTCATAAATCCCATCTCGCCGGTAACTACGTTGTCGCTGACCGCCAGGATCGATCCGGCTTTAATATCATAAGTCTGGGAGATAGTCAAGAGCGTTGAAGAAACCATATCTACGGCGCGCGCGCCTTCTTTGCGCTTAGCCTCAACGATCTCCCTGGTCTCGCGTAAAAGCGCGTCAGTTGTCCAGGCTTTGCCGCGATGCACAGTCAAACCCAGGGATTTAGCGGTCTCATAAAGCTTATCGCTGATTTTTTTATCGGCCAGGGTTTTAAAATCCTTATCTACATAATAGGGCGTGACTCCGTCTCCGCGGATGACCTCATCCACCACGAATAAATCCCCTACTTTTATATTCTCATCCAGGGAACCGGCTGTGCCCACGCGGATAATGTTGGCGATTTTGGCGTTGCACATTACTTCCGTGGTAATGGAGGTATCGGTGGAAAACCTGCCGCCATTGATCGCGCTGACCCTTATCCCCTCAAAGGTGCCGGTATACATTGTGTATTCCATAAAGGAAAAGTTACGCACCGGGTTCTCGATTTTTTTAATCAGAACTTCCAGCCTGTCCTTTGGCCCGGGGACAATGGCGTATTTTCCCACGTCCTGCGGCCTAAGCTGCACCATCTCCGTAAGATCTTTTCCTGTTAAATGCACATCCTTGATCATCTGCATGTAAATTCTCCTTGTTTAGGGAAGGTCTGCTGCCTTCTCCTGGTCTTGCTGCCGCGCTTCCTGCCTCTGAGATAAAGCCTCTTTCTCCATCTTCCTATACGCCTCAATGTCGCAATGCAGGCTTTTACAGATTATCTTCTCCATTGCCAATTTTGTTTCGTAATCCTCGATAATTTTTGCCTGTAACTTTATCCGCTCGGCAGTCTCCTTTTTTAGTTCGCGCATCCTGCGCCAGGATATGACGGCCAAGCCGATGCTTAAAATCAAAAGGGCGGTAATAATCTCATCGACAAAATTCAGGGCAGCGGGGTTTCGCTCAAAAAACATTACCAGGGACCCGAATACATTGAAGAAAAATGAAATTATAAATACGAAAGTCAGGGCAACCGCCAGTATGATCAGATCAAAAGCAGTATTTGAGATCTCCCATCCGTCGTCTTCCTTTCTAATTACCTGATTATCAGCCATCTTTCTCTCCTCTGCTTTGACCTTACGCGGGGTCTGTCCGGCTCGCTTGATTCAGCAGGGCCTGCCGCGGAAGTGTCCCCATTCCTGCGGGCGGCCGTGCCGTCCTCGGAACAGGGATGCCCCTCTTCCGCGTCACCCGCGCAAAACTCCCTCCGCTCGCCACCCGCTAAAATACATAGGGAAACGGTCCCTATCATTACCCTGCTCCGGAACTAAGCCATAAGATATTTTACCGAAGGGTGTTGGGAGCGCGCATTAGAAAATTTTCGGCAGATGAGTGCAAGGATTTACGGCGAACGGAGGAATTCCTCCTAGCGTAAGTCCTTCCGGGAGTGAGCCGTAAACCGTAGCGCTCGGCGAAAATTTTCAGCGCGCGAATAACACCTGGAGGCAAAATATCAAATAACTATCTAAAGAGCTAAAATTTGGGCTAAGTTGGCGCCCAGGATATTTTCTTTATCTTGCGTAGATATATCCAAATTTCTGACTGCCTGGATGCCGGAAGCAATGTCGCGCTTGGCCGGCCAGTCACTGCCCCATAAAATATGTTGCGGGCCCAATAATTCCAGCGCTGCCTGGAAATTCGCCTTGGTCGTGTCCCCGCTGGTATCCACATAAATATTTTTTAATAATTCCGTGGGCTTAGCTTTCAGGTCTTTGACAAAATTTATGCCCCGCAGCATTTGATAGGTCGCGTCAAAGCGCTGCGCCAGAAAAGGGATAACTCCGCCAAAATGGCCGAAGATAAATTTAGTCTTATAATCCGCCAGGATACCCGACATCAAAAGCTTGCCGACGCATATCGTCGTATCAAAAACATATTCAATTACCGGGGTAAGCAAAGGGTCTTCTACGCGCTCAACGCCGATAGGCTTAAGGATCTGAGCGTGCACAAAAATCGGTATATTCTGATCCTGGGCCAGCTTATATACAGGTAAGAATATCTTGTCATCCAGGTACATCCCGTTAAAACTGCTGGCCAGGGAGAGCGCCTTAAAGCCAAACTTCTCAATCGCCCGTTTAGCTTCATCCTGCATATTCTGGGCATTATCGATAGGTAAAATTGCCGCGCCGATGAACCTGTCCGGGAACTTTTTAAGGATTTGCGCTACCTTGTCGTTAAACATCTTGGCGACCAGCGATATGCTTCCTAATTTCAGATGCGCATCCGTTGTAGGATAGGATAAAACCGCTTTATCAATACCCACTTCATCCATAGCCTTGACCTGGCTTTCAATCTCTCCCCAGCTTTTGGAGAAAAAATGGGCATTGGCGATAATTTCTTCCGGTAGCCAGTGGCTATGGGCATCAATAATCATTTTAGTGTTCGGTGCTCCTTAAGATGCGCTCAGTCATCTCTATCTCGTAAAGAAGCTTAATCTCTTCCAGCGCTTTTTTTCCTAATTCTTTAGCGATTGCTTTCTCAATAGCCTGCAACTTCAAAACGAGGAATAGATAGTGGGGTTTA
>JBAZGA010000050.1:0-3496 GCA_041653115.1 Candidatus Omnitrophota bacterium | reverse complement strand
AACGCTGAAAACTCTTTCCTTAAAACCTCCCAGCTCTGTGGGGTTAGCCGACATGTTTTCCACTGACCAGGCTTTATTCGCGGCATACTGCGTATACATCCGGTAAAGGTCGGCAGCGAATAACCCTGCTTCCATGCCGCCGGTACCCTGGCGTATTTCTAAGATTACATCGCGGCCGATATCTTTATCTTCGCCTGCTAAAAGCTGTTTCAAGCGTTCCTCTAAAGCTGCCCTTTTCCCTTCTAAGTCCCCGAGTTCTTTCTTAGCCAATTCCAGAAATTCCTTGTCGTGTTTTTCGCCTAAGACTGCCTCCAGGTCCTTGGCTTCTTTAGAGAACCGTTTATATTCGCGGAATAGTGATACCGCGTCTTTAAGCGCGGAGAGCTCTTTTGCGTATTTGTTACAGAGCTCCTGGTTGGAAATGACTTCATGCGAAGCCAAGAGCCCCTCCAGCTCCCGGTAACGGTCTTCTAATTTTTCCAGCTGCTCAAACATAAGTCTTATGCTGTTTTCTTGCCGTATTTCTTGATAAACTTGTCTACTCTGCCTGCGGAATCGACAAATTTCTGCTTACCGGTAAAAAACGGGTGGCAGCTGGAGCAAACATCAACCCTGATACTCGGCTTGGTAGAGCGGGTATGGATGGTATTACCGCAGGCGCAGACAATCACACAATCCTGATACTTGGGATGAATCTTCTCTCTCATCTCTTCTCCTCCTAAATTAAAACGTTTCTGATTCCAATCTCAAACCTGTTTTAAATCTGTGCTTAAAACGTTTTTGTTTTCAATCTCAAAACTGTTCTGAGCTTAATTTTAAAAACGGTTTACTGATTCATGCTGTTTAAGAACTCTTCGTTATTCTTGGTCTTGGCTAATTTCTCGATTAAAAGCTCCATTGCCTCCACATTGCTTAGTTCATTCAAGACCTTCCTTAAAATCCAGGCTTTCTGTAATATCTCCGGCTTAAGCAGTAGCTCTTCGTGTCTGGTATTGGAGCGTTTGATGTCAATCGCCGGATAAATCCTGCGCTGAAACAGATTCCTATCCAGTTGCAGCTCCATATTGCCGGTGCCTTTGAATTCTTCAAAGATGACGTCGTCCATACGGCTGCCGGTTTCTACAAGGGCCGTGGCAATAATCGTCAAACTACCACCTTCCTCTACCGCCCGCGCCGCGCCAAAGAACCTCTTGGGTTTTTGCAAAGCATTGGAATCTATGCCGCCGGATAAAACCTTTCCGCTGTGCGGCACTACCGAATTGTAGGCCCTGGCCAGGCGGGTGATGCTGTCCAAAAGGACCACTACGTCGCGCTTATGCTCTACCAGCCTCTTGGCTTTCTCCAGGACAATTTCCGCTACCTGCACATGCCTTTCCGGAGGCTCATCAAAGGTCGAGGAAATTACCTCGCCTTTAACGTGCCTTTGCATATCCGTGACCTCTTCCGGCCGCTCGTCAATCAACAAGACAATCAATATCACATCGGGCTGGTTGTGGATAATCGCGTTGGCAATCTTCTGCAGCAGGACAGTCTTGCCGCTGTAAGGCTGCGCCACAATCATACCGCGCTGGCCCTTTCCTATCGGAGCGAGCAAATCCATAATCCGCATTGATACTTCCTGGGGCACAGTCTCTAAGATAAAGTGCTCGCGCGGATAAACGGGGGTAAGGTTATCAAAGAGCACTTTTTCTTTTGCCTCTTCCGGATTCTCGAAGTTCACCGCCTGGACTTTCAGCAGGGCAAAATATTTTTCTCCTTCTTTAGGCGGTCGGATTTCTCCGCTCACCGTGTCCCCGGTCCTTAAATCAAATTTCCTGATCTGCGAAGGCGAGATATAAATATCATCGGGACAAGGCAGGTAATTATAATTCGGGCTCCTCAGGAAGCCAAACCCCTCGGGCAATATCTCCAGGACTCCTTCGCCGAACATCAACCCTTCCTTTTCCGCCTGCCCCTGCAGGATTTTAAAGATCAGGTCCTGTTTCTTCAGGCCGCTGACGCTGTTGACATTCAGTTCCTTGGCCAGCTTATTTAATTCGGTAATTTTCATTTCTTTTAATTTCCCGATATCTAACTTTTCCACACCCGCCTCCTTATTTGGCTTACCTGCTGTTTTGTTTCTTCTTTACTTCCGTTATTATCTATTACAAAATCCGCCATGCGGACCTTATCGGAAAGGGATAACTGCGCTTTAATTCTTTGGAGAATCTCGGCCTTGGCAAGGCCCAGCTTTTTCTTCACCCTTTTTAGCTGCACGGGGCGGCCGGCCTTGACGACAATCAATTTATCCACTAACCCGCGTAATCCCGCTTCGATTAAGAGGGGCGCGTCCACAACAATGAGCCGGCTTGACGTATTCCCGATTTGGCGTTTAATCTGCCTGATGACCTCCGGATGCACGATCCGGTTTAACTGGCGCAATAAATTGCCGTCGTTAAATACTCTTTCCGCCAATTTTTTACGGTCAATGGCCTTATTCTCTCCGACGATATCCCGGCCAAAGGCCCCGATTATTTTTTGATAAGTTATCGTACCCGGTCTAATCGCCTGATGCGCCAGCCGGTCGGCGTCGATGACTGTCGCGCCGCCTCTGCCGAACATCCCGGCTACCGTGGTCTTGCCGCTGCCAAAACTGCCGGTCAGCCCAAGGATTATTTTCTTTTTTTTAACGCGCCTTTGCCCTTTCATATAACCGGATATATTTTTTAGTTGACGCTTCCCAGGAAAAATCAGACCGTATCGCTTTTTCTTTAAGCCGCCCCCACTCTTTCCTGCTTTTAAACGCCGCGGCTGCCTTTTTTACCGCCTTAATCAAATCATTTTTGCTGTAATGGTCGAAGATAAATCCATTATCTTCACTTACCGTATCCGCTAATCCGCCGGTCTTAAATACCAGCGGTATGGTGCCGTAACGCAAACTGATCAACTGGCCTAATCCGCAAGGCTCGTATTTTGAAGGCATCAGGAAAATATCGCTTCCGGCATAGATTTTGTGCGCCAGAGTGTTATCGAATTTCAGATGCAGGGAGATAACCTTGGGATATTTTTTGACGATCTGTTCAAGCAGCAGGTGATATTTTAAATCGCCCGTGCCTAAAATCACCAGCTGTAATTCCATCTTGCAGATTTCTTCGATCGCTTCACCCAGGATATCAAACCCCTTCTGCTCTGCCAGGCGCGAGACAATTCCGAAAAGCGGGACCCCCGCCTTATGCGGGAGTTTACAGATTTTCTGCAAATCTTTTTTATTCTCTTCTTTATCTTCTATACTGCCGAGAGAATAATTCTTGGCGATAAACTTATCCAGCTCGGGGTTCCAAATGGAATAGTCCAGGCCGTTTAAGATGCCGAACAGGCTGTTGCGGCGTTTGGCCAAAACTCCCTCCAGGCCAAAACCGAATTCTTTAGTCTGTATCTCCCTGCTGTAAGTGGGGCTGACGGTATTGATAATATCAGAGAATTCCATCCCGCCTTTAAGATATTTATCTTGTCATAA
>JBAZGA010000049.1:2024-3611 GCA_041653115.1 Candidatus Omnitrophota bacterium | reverse complement strand
AGCATTACCACGATATGCAGGATATTGAGTTTACCATTGAAAAAGGACGCCTCTTTATGCTGCAGTGCCGCGTCGGCAAACGCAACGGCCCGGCAGCAATACGCATGGCCATGGATATGCTTAAGGAAAAATTAATCAAGAAAGAAACGGCGGTAACGCGCGTCACGCCGGCTCAATTAGACGAACTTTTGCATCCGGTTATTGACCCGAAAGCCGAGTTAACCCATAAGCCGATTGCCAAAGGTTTGCCTGCCGGCCCGGGCGGCGCTACCGGCCAGATTGTATTTTCCGCCCCTGAAGCGGTAGAATGGGCAAAGCAGGGGAAAAAAGTAATTCTCGTGCGCGAGGAAACCAACCCCGAAGACGTGGAAGGGATGCGCGCGGCGCAGGCGATTTTAACCGCCCGCGGCGGAATGACTTCGCACGCCGCGCTGGTTGCCCGCGGCTGGGGCAAGTGCTGTATTGTCGGCTGCGGCGCTTTGCACATTGAGTACGATAAAAAAGAAGCGCATCTGGACGGAAAAGTATTCAAGGAAGGCGACTGGTTTACTTTAAACGGCACCAAAGGCAATGTCTATGAAGGACAATTGCCGATGATGGACGTCGGCGAAGAAAACAAGCTCCTAAGCGATTTCCTGAAAATCTGCGGAGTGCTGAAAAAAATAGGCATCCGCACCAATGCCGATACTCCCGAGGATGCTGCCAGGGCCAGACAATTCGGCGCCGAGGGCATCGGGCTCTTTCGCACCGAGCATATGTTTTACGGCAAGGGTTCTGATGAGCCGTTATTTGTATTGCGCAAAATGATTCTTTCCAAAACTGCGGAAGAAAGACGTAAGGCCCTAGATGAGCTTTTTCCTTATGTGAAAAAAGATATCAAGGGCACATTAGCGGCAATGGACGGCCTGCCGGTAGTTATCCGCCTGCTTGACCCGCCATTGCACGAGTTTATCCCCCGCGAGAAGGCAAGGCTGGAGCAGCTCGCCCGCGAATTGAATATAAACATGGAAGAGTTATCTTCGCGCGCAGAGGCCTTGCATGAGTCTAACCCGATGATGGGCCACCGCGGCGTGCGTTTAGGGGTTACCTATCCTGAGGTAAGCGTAATGCAGATTAAGGCAATCTTTGAATCTGCCGCAGAGCTGCTTAAGGAAGGCAAGAAGCCTTATCCGGAAATCATGATCCCCGTGGTCTGCGATGTCAAAGAATTAAGCGATCAGCTGGCGATTGCGAAAAAAGTCTATCAGGAAGTTTTAAGCAAATATGGCCTGAAAAAAATCAAGCATCTCTTCGGCACGATGATTGAGATTCCGCGCGCGGCGCTGGTAGCCGGAAAATTAGCGGAATTGGCGGAATTTTTCTCCTACGGCACCAATGATATGACGCAGATGGGGTTTGGTTTTTCCCGCGATGATATCGGCGGATTTTTGCCCGAGTATATCAGGAAAGGCATACTTCCCGAAGACCCGTTTCAGACTATCGACCAGGAAGGTATCGGCGAGTTGATAAAAATCGGCATCGAGCGCGGCCGTAAGACGCGCAGGAATTTGGAGGTAGGCATCTGCGGCGAGCACGGCGGCGACCCGC
>JBAZGA010000049.1:0-2014 GCA_041653115.1 Candidatus Omnitrophota bacterium | reverse complement strand
GAATTCTGCCACCGCGTCGGCATGGATTATGTCAGCTGTTCGCCTTTCCGCGTGCCGATTGCAAAGCTCGCTGCTGCACAGGCAGCCCTCAAGGATAAAAAATAGTGGAAGCCTTAAGAACTTACTTAAAGGATATCCGTAACATCCCGCTTTTGACTGCCAAGGAAGAGGTATCTTTAAGCAAAAAGATAAGAAGCGGCGATGAGCAGGCGCGTAAGACGATGATCCGCTCAAACCTGCGCCTGGTAATTAATATTGCCAAACGTTATATGTATTTAGGGATACCCCTTTTGGATTTAATCGAGGAAGGCAACCTCGGCCTGATGAAGGCAGTGGACAGGTTCAATCCGCATAAGGGTTACCGTTTTTCCACCTATGCTGCCTGGTGGATTAAACAGAGCATTACCCGCTCCATAGTTGAGCAGGGCAAGATTATCCGTATCCCGGTTTATATGAACGAGCTGATCAGCAAGTGGAAAAAAACCAAAGAACGCCTATCGCACAAGCTGAAACGGGTTCCCAGCGATGAGGAAATTGCCCAGAGGATGAAGATTTCCCGGGATAAAATGTCGCAGATAAATTTCTGGCTGTCAACTACTACTTCGTCCCTGGAAGCGCCGGTGGGAGAAGACGAGGAGAGCCAGGTGCAGGATTTAATTGAAAACCAGAATGCCCAGCAGCCCAGCGCCGAAATCGAGCACCTTTTGGATAAAGAGCGCGTGGATAACCTTTTGGAAATCATGATGCCGCGGGAAAAAAACGTCCTGGATATGCGCTTCGGCTTAGCCAGCGGCAAGCCGCATACCCTGGCAGAGGTGGCAAAGGATTTAGGCATTTCGCGGGAAAGGGTGCGCCAGATCGAAGAAGAGGCATTGAAGAAACTAAGGAAGTTCCTTGCCCAGCAGGAGAGCGAGCTGTGAGTAAGAAAATGGATTTTAGAGCCTGCGTCCGCACTATCCCTGATTTTCCCAAGTCAGGGATAATCTTCAGGGATATTACTACCTTATTAAATGATAAGCAGGCATTTAAGGGGGCAGTAGATGCCTTAACCGGGAAATATAAAAATAAAAAGATAGAGGCCGTGGTAGCGGTTGAGGCCAGAGGTTTTATCCTGGGCGGAGCGATTGCCCATAAGCTGGGCGCGGGCTTTGTGCCGGTGCGTAAAAGGGGAAAGCTGCCCTGGAAAACGAATTCCGTAACCTATGACTTAGAATACGGCACAGATACCTTAGAGATGCATGAGGATGCGCTTAAGCCGGGCGAGCGCGTCCTGATTGTGGATGACCTTCTGGCGACCGGCGGCACAGTCAAAGCAGTAACCGATTTAATCAAACAAGCGAAAGCCAAGATTACCGGTATCGTCTTTTTAATTGAGCTAAAGGATTTAAAAGGCAGGGAAAAGTTGAAAGAGTATCCGGTTTATTCGCTGATTAAGTACTAGCTTAACTCTTGAAGACTTGAATATGCCCCTGTAGCTCATAAGGATAGAGCAGCAGTTTCCTAAACTGCGCGCGGCAGGTTCGATTCCTGCCAGGGGCACTAAATTAGAATTATTATCCTTGCTCGCTTGCGCTCGCAAGGATTGCGCTAGACAAAAACAGGTGTTGTCCTTATTCGCTTACGCTCACAAGGATTTCGCTAAATAAAAACTTAAGGTGCTCAATGTACAACCTGCACTGCCATTCATTATTAAGCGACGGGGTTTTATTACCGGCAGAAATCGCCGTAAGATACGCCTGCCTCGGGTATCGCGTTATCGCTATTACCGACCATATTGATTACAGCAACATTGATTCAGTGGTTCGAGCAGTCCTGAATTTTACCCGGCACTGGCCAAGTAATTCAAAAATAAGAGTTTTACCGGGAATAGAAATTACGCATGTGCCGCTAAAACATTTTATTCCGTTGGCAAAATACGCCAGAAATCAAGGAATAAAAATCATCATCGGCCACGGCGAAACCCCGGCCGAACCAGTAATCCAAGGGACTAATCATGCCGCCTTGGAGGCGGATA
>JBAZGA010000048.1:0-3681 GCA_041653115.1 Candidatus Omnitrophota bacterium | reverse complement strand
TAAGACTGCCTGGTTCATTATTTTTTTCCTCCTCGGATAATCCCGGCGATCCTCTCTAAGTCCTCCTGGGAATAAAATTCAATGGATATGTGCCCCCGCTTCTTCCTCTTGGCTATTCTAACCTTGGTCGATAAAACATGCTGCAGCTCTTCTTCTAAAACCGCGACATAAGGCTCGCGCGCGGCAACCCCGGGCTTGCGCCTGGGCATTTTGGGCCTGCGCATCTTGATCAGGCTCTCCAGCTCTCTTACGGAAAGGCCTTTGGAGATCACTTCTTGCGCGAGCCTGCGCTGTAAATTGTCATCTTCTAATTCCAGCAGCGCCCGGCCATGCGCAAATGAGATCCTCCCTTTTTTTAATTCTTCCTGTATTTCGTGGGGAAGCTTAAGCAAGCGTAAAGTATTGGCGACAGTCGCCCTAGCCTTACCCATTGCTTCGCTGATCTTTTCCTGGGTGACCTGAAACTTATCGATCAGATGCTGGTAAGCGTGCGCCTCTTCAATCGGGTTCAAATTTTCTCTTTGGATGTTTTCAATTAAGGCGTACTCCAAAGAATCCCGGTCATCTACATCTTTGACAATAATCGGTATCTCTTTGAGCCCCAACAAGTTGCAAGCGCGCAATCTTCTTTCTCCGGCAATCAATTCATAATAATCCCCCTTACCCCTGACTAAGAGCGGCTGGATTATCCCTTTCTCTTTGATGGATTGCGCCAATTCCTCGATATGCCCCTGGTCAAATTCTTCGCGCGGCTGGAAAGGGTTCGGTTTGATCTGATCAAATTGGACATATTTAATTTCGTTTTTAACGCTGATTTCTTTTTCCGGAATTAAGGCGCTGATACCTTTACCTAGGGCTCTTCTCTCCATTAGGATTCTCCTTCTGATTTAACCGAACTGGCTGTTAAGGGCAAACCTAGAATCTCCCGGCATAACTCCTGGTATTTTTGCGCTCCCAAAGAATCTTTATCGTAGAGGAAAATCGGCTTGCCAAAACTCGGGGCCTCGGTCAAGCGGATATTACGCGGGATTACCGTGTTATAAACTTTATCTTTAAAATGATTCCTTACCTCCCGGATGACCTCTTTAGTCAAATTAGTCCGGAAATCCGCCATAGTCAGCAGCACGCCCTCGATAGCCAGGCGAGGATTAATATTATCCCGCACCAGCTTAACGGTATTATGAAGTTGCGTTAAACCTTCCAGAGCATAATATTCGCATTGCACCGGAATAAGCACGGAATCCGCGGCGCATAGGCCGTTAATCGTCAAGAGGCCTAATGACGGCGGAGAATCAATGATCATAAAATCAAATTCATTTTTTATTTTTTCCAGCGCTCTTTTTAGGCGGTATTCCCGGCCCAATGAACCGACGAGCTCTACCTCTGCGCCGGTTAAATCTAAATTTGACGGAGCGATTAAAAGATTGGGGACTGCGGAGGCCTGAAGAACATCCTGGATATCTAATTCTTCCAGCAGGACATGATAAGTGCTTTTGATAACATTATGTTTATTGATGCCGCTACCGCTCGTAGCGTTTGCCTGCGGATCTAAATCTATGAGCATAACTTTCTTGCCGGCAACCGCCAAAAATACAGCAATATTAATTGCGGAAGTAGTTTTACCTGTGCCACCCTTCTGATTACAAACTGTAATTACCTTACCCATTGTAATTCATAGAGTTATGAATTGTTCCACGCGGAAACATTCAGTTCGGACATTTATTTTCAATCTTTATTATCTTAAATTTACGGAGAATGTCAAGCATTATTTCTCTTTAAGCGCGCTTACGCGCACTTTGGCTGGTTTAGCTCCGGGCATACCAAAAAGCCCCTTGGCTTCTTCAGCCAGAATTTCAATTTTTACTTTACTGCGGGGTAATTGCAATTGCTGCAGTGCTTTTTTAATTGCCTCTTGAACGGTCTTCCCTGCTACTTCAATACTCTTAGGAGTGGTCATTTTGCCCTATTCATTTGAATTTGAAAAGCTAACATGAGCATACTATTGACCAGCCAGTATAACACCAGGCCTGCTGGCATACGGTAAAAAATTAAGCCGAACATAATCGGCATAACGATCAACATGATCTTCTGCTGTTCTGCTGAAGGACCGCTGGCGCTAGCTGAAGATATTTTTTGCTGGAAAAACATGCCTATTGCCATTATTATAGGCAAGATATTAAATTCATTGCTCAATACCGGCAATGATACAGGTAAGGTAAATAGCTTATCCGGCTCAGATAAGTCTTTAACCCAGAGAAATTTTGCCCCTTTGAGAGCAGCAGAACGCATCAGGGTATTATAAAGCGCAAAAAATATAGGCATCTGCAATAAGAGCGGCAAACACCCGCCAAAAGGGTTAACTTTATGTATACGATAGAGTTCCATAATTTCTTTATTCATCTTCTGGGGATTATCTTTATACAGCTTACGGAGTTCCTCTACCTTGGGCTGGACAGCCTGCATCTCTTTCATCGAGCGCATTTGCTTCACTGATAGCGGATAAAGGATCAAATAGACCAGGATGCTCAAAACAATAATAGCCCAGCCCCAATTATGGAATATGCCATAGAGGAATTCCAGCGTCTGTAAAAGCACCTGCGAAATAATATCAAAGGTTCCAAAATAGATGATCCCTGACCAACTAGGGTTAATCTTATTGATTATTTTTAAATCTTGGGGGCCTAAATAAATTTTAAATAAATGTCCAATCTGAGCTCCAGGTTGCAATACTACGCTTTCAGTGTTCAAACCTACTTCAGATTCGGTATTGCTGAGCTTTTTGATGAAAGCGCCATAAGAAGAAGTTTTATCCGGCTCAACAATCAGGCAAAAATAACGATCTCTTAACCCCAGAATTTTAGTTTTCTCTCCCCGGTAATCTTTCCCCGCTGCTAAATGCAAAGATTTTTCCGGGTTGACCAAATAGATGTCCTGGTAACGGGATTGCTCATTATGGCTGGATAAATCTAACCTACCCAAGATCAGCGGCCAATCCACTGTAATAGGAGAGCGTGAAATATTCTGAATTTTAATTTGTAAATCTATGGTATAATTAGAGTTATAGAAGAGAAAGCTTTTGGTTACTTTCCGGGAAGCATCCTGGCCAACAAAAACAATCTCTTGCGGGCTACTGCTGCTTTTAACAAATTTCAAAGCGCCGGCATCGCTTAAGAACCCGAATTGCAGCGGAAGGGAATGGTCAGTACGGATTCCCTTAAATACGACTTTGTTCATTGCCGCGCGCTGTTCATCAAAAAATATTTCTGTATTGTTCTGGATAAAGGGTATCAACGCTTGAGCAGGAATCTCCGGAAGGGCAGCCTGGCTGACTGCTGTTGCCGGACTTTGCGCCGGTTCGGTAACGGTTGGCCTTACTATTGTAACTTGTTTATTATCAATTGGTTGCGTCTTGGAACTAAATGCTGACCAGCTTAATAAAACTAAAAGCGAGAGGCCGATTGCTAACAATAAACGTTTTTCCATAATTACTCCAGTGGATGGTATCCGAATTTTCCCGAAAGGGGATGGCAGATCAAAAGCCTTTTAATACCCTTAACAACTCCGCTCCAAAATCCATATTTTACGATCGCTTGCCGCGTGTACTCTGAGCATGTGGGATGGAAACGGCAGAAGCCGGGTAAAAAGCCCCTTAAATACAATTGATATACTTTAATTAAGCTA
>JBAZGA010000047.1:0-3859 GCA_041653115.1 Candidatus Omnitrophota bacterium | reverse complement strand
TAAAATATCGTGGCCGCGTTCAAGCATTCCGCTTAAGGCCTGTAAACCAATGTCTCCGGTTGAACCGTCTCCGCCTTGAGCAATCACATTAATCGCATCCTTTTTACCTAAATATATCAGCGCCGCTTCAATGCCTGAAGCCACTGCGGCAGAATTTTCAAATAAGGAATGGATCCAGGGAACCCCCCAGGCGGTATCCGGGTATTTAGTAGTAAAAACTTCCAGGCAGCCGGTATTATTAGCAATAATTGTATTTGCCCCTGCTGCTTCAATAACTAATTTGGCGGCAATCGCCTGTCCGCAGCCGGCGCAAGCGGTATGTCCCGGCCTGAATAAAGGATTATTCTCCATATTCTTCTTTGAGTAATTCTGGTTTTAAATCTATGAAATCAGAATTAACTTCCTTAGCTGTTAATCTTCTAAATACTTCCTGTACTGATTCTAATGTTATATCTCTTCCGCCAAGGCCGGCGACAAAGCTGCTGATAATTTTCGGGCCTTTTTTCTTGCCATAAAATGCCGCTTTTATCTCTACGGCAATCGGCGCATAAGCTCCCAAAGAAACTGCTTTATCTAGAACCGCAACCCTGGGCACGTCTTTTAAGGCTTCATAAACCCGGGCATACGGGAAAGGGCGGAATGAAATAATGCGTAAAAGCCCGACCTTCTTGCCCTTTGCCCGCTGTTCATCTATCACTTCCTTAATTGTCCCGCAGACTGAACCCATAGCCACAATCACCTTCTCGGCATCTTTGGTTTGATATTCTTCAACTAATAAATCTTTATAGTCCCGGCCAAAAACCGCGTTAAACTCCTGGCTGATCTCGGATAAATAACCTACTGTTTCCTTCATTGTTTCCTGGATAGCAAAACGCGCTTCCATATAATAATCCGGATCGGCTAAAAGTCCCATAGAAATCGGGTGAGCAGGATCTAATTTATATAAAGGCTGGTAATTCGGCAAAAATTTATCTACTTTATCCTGTTCCGGCATATCCACTGTCTCCATACCATGAGTCAGGATAAAACCATCCATACAAACCATTACCGGCAGCATCACCCGCTTATCTTCGGCTAAACGATAGGCGATAAGATGAAAATCTACTGCCTCCTGATTATCTTCGGCATAGATCTGGACCCATCCGGCATCCCGCAAAGATATAGAATCCTGCTGGTCATTCCAGATATTTATCGGAGCGCTTATCGCGCGGTTAGCGCAAGTCATTACTACCGGCAGGCGCATTCCGGCGATATTAAAAACTACCTCCTGCATATAAAATAATCCCTGGGAGCTGGTAGCGGTATAAACCCGCACACCGGCAGCCGAACCGCCCAAAACTACTGAGGCAGCGGAATGCTCGCTTTCCACATTAACAAACTGGCTCTTAAGCTCACCGTTAGATACCATCTGAGCCAAATCTTCAACAATATGTGTTTGGGGCGTTATCGGATAGGCAGAAATCACTCCCGGGCGTGTTGCCTTGATAATTTCCGCTATCGCATGTGATCCTTCTACAAATTCTTTCATTTATCCTCGCTCTTTGATTCTTCGCTGACCATCTCAATATCTTTTTTCGGGCAGATGTCCGCGCACACTCCACACCCCTTGCAAAAATTAAAATCAGCGTCAAAGGTGTTTTTTTCTTTTCCATGTATGCAATCTTCCGGGCAAACCATGGCGCAGAGCCGGCAAGCGATGCAATTCTTATGCAAATAATGCGGCCGCAGCAAAGTTCTCCAGCTACCGGTTTTACTGCCTTTACTTTTTAATGGATTTACAGTCAATGGCCCGAACATCTTATCCTTTTAATTTATTTTTCACGAACTCAAAACCTTCTTTAACCGCCTGAATATTACCTGCCTGAGCCTTACCGCTGAAACGTTTCTTGACTACCTCGATCAAATTGTCTAATTTCAGCTCTCCGGTAGCCGCGGCAAAAGCGCCGATCAGAGCAGTATTCCCTCACGGACGGCCGATATTCCTTAAAGCAATTTCATTGGCCGGAACTACAAAAGCCTTCTGTTTAGCCTTTAACTTCGGCAGCTCCAAATCCTCTTTACCGTTAATTATCGCTACCCCATCCTCTTTTAACCCGGAAAAACAGTTAAATCCGCGCATCAAGGTAGGATCAACGATGATAACATAATCGGGTTCATAAATCTGGCTGCGTAAACGCACGGGATCGCTATCTACCCGCACAAAAGCATTCATCGGCGCACCCATTCTAGCTGCCCCGAAGTTAGGGAAAGCATAAGGAAACTTACCTTCGTTAAAATAGCTAAACCCTAATAATGTTGCGGTTGTGATTGCGCCCTGGCCTGCACGGGCATGAATTCTAATTTCTTTCATAATACTCCTAAAAAGTAATACCTAAAAGTTTTTTAATTATATAGCCTAAGCTTTACTTTGTCAAACAATTTTATTTTAGAAGTTTTTACGGATAAACAGGCTAGTCTGGCTAAGCAGGCCTAGGATTCCTTCTGCCTTTTGAGCATTCAGAGTCCCCAAACCGCAGGCCGGGCTGATCAGGAGCCTTTCCAAGAGAAGCTGGCGGTCAATTCCCTTCTTAACCAATAAATCTAAGCCAAATTTTATCTTTTGCGCCAGCAACTCAGGGCTTTGATCGGCATTAAATTCCTGGGTAGGAACTATCCCCCAGCAGATAATCCCTCCTCTTTTAAGGAAACGGTTAAGGTTGTCCGCATAGAGCACAAATCGTTCCTGAAAATTAAAAGCATCGAAGTTAATGATATCTATGCCCGCAGTATCGGTAAGCATCGACCAGTCCGTATTCCCGCAACAGTGTATGCCGATTAAGCTGCCCTGGCTTTTTAGAGTATCAGCCAGCTCAGTATAAACATCAATTACCGCGTTACGGCCAACCGTCGTATAAGCAGAACCTACGCCGGTCAAATATGGTTCATCGAAAAACATGATCATCTTTTTGCCGAATTTCTTAAAATATTCCAGCTGCCAGAGCGCCTTCATCCCTAAACCTTTAACCATAGCCTGCATTAACACCTCATCATGCAGGATACTCTTGCCTTCGCTATCGGTTATCCCTGAACAAAAAGTAAAAGGGCCGGTAACCTGGCACTTAATGAACTCTATGCCGGATAAATCCCCACCATTAAGGCGCTGGTAAAAAGCGGGCAGGCCCCGGGCAAAATCCGGGCTGATTTTAAAATATTCCAAGTCCTGGGCAATAAGCCTATCATAAAATAATTCCAGCTCTTTTTCCCTGTCAGCTGAGATAAAACGTAAATCGCCGCCGTCAAACTTTAGCCCGGGCAGGTTCTCGCTAAACTGCGCCAACATACCTTCGCGCGGATTAGTCTTTGGCAGCTGCGGCCAAAAAGGCGCAGCAGGCACATAACGCAAGATTAAATCTACCGCGATTTGAGCGTCGGTTAATGGAAGGCTGCCGATACCGGTTGCCAGGCCTTTTAGATTTATCATACTTTTTCCCGGTGTAATGTGCCGCTGGACTGTATCTGAACGATTTCTTCGACCTTGATTTTTAAAATTACAAACTGCTTGGAAGCAGCCACCTCATAATTTTTATGCACCTGCCCTTTGATCACGCCATCAATAATCCTGGTTGCGGATAAGTCAATCTCTTTACGTTGTAAATCATCCAGCGCAGACTGATACTCCGGTCCGCCGTCAATAATCCGGACATTACCGTTAATCTGGTAACCCGTAAGAGCGTCGCTATCGAAAAATGAAAGCGAAACGCGCGGATTAACCTTAATGTTGCGGAAAGTCGTTCCAAGAATATAGTCAACCAGATAAATATGGCTGGCTTCCACCTTTAATAAAAACTTGGGAGCCGCATTAGGCCTGGCCTCCAAATCA
>JBAZGA010000046.1:0-4530 GCA_041653115.1 Candidatus Omnitrophota bacterium | reverse complement strand
GGCAGATAAAGCAGGATGATGATCGCCTGCGCCAGGAGCCATTTCTTCAGCTGAGGGCGCCGGAAGAATAAGAGGAAAAATACCGCGTTCTGGACAATGATAAAGAAGAGGCCTGCGTAGAGGGTGTAGATGCTGGCTAGGGTAGAAAGAATGTATAAGGCCAGGTCGCGCTTTTTGTTATCGCGGGTGAATTTATAGAAGAAGTAAAAGGAAAGCAGGCCGAAGAACCAGAGCATAGAGTACATCTTGGCCTCGCGGGCATAGCCAATGCTATAAGGAGATATGACAAGGAGCAAGGCGGCGAGCAATCCTACCTGCCGGCCAAAGAGCTCTTTGGCAAGCTTAAAAATCAGGAAAATGGAAAGCAGGGAAAATATCAGGGAAGGAAAACGCAGGCTGAATTCGCTGATGCCGAATGTCTTTACCCAGAGATGCGTCACAATATGGTAGAGCGGAGGAAAGGGAAGCGTGGCAGCGCCTTTAACGATCTGAATGAGGGGAAGGTCCATGCTACCCAGGGTCAAGAGTTCGTCAAACCAGAGGCTGGGGCCGTCTAAACGATAGACCCTCAGCAGGAAGCCGATGATGAGGATTAGATATATTTCACAACGAGATCTTATATATTGCGTCAAGCGCATGCTTTTCAATTGCCCTTACATAGTGATTGTTAAGATAATTTCTTGTCCTCCAAAAATAAGAACGCTTCTTCTCCATCATAATGCCATATTGCTCCGGCTTAAGATACCAATCAGTCATCGCCATAACTCCCGCCAGGGTTACGAACATGTCGTCTATAAACTTTGCGTTCTTCATAATAAACGCGGCGGTCTTTAGGAAGTCGATTAGTGTTTCCCCCGGCGAACCTACCATAACCGTTATCGATGATTTTATCCCCGCATTCTTGGTATTGATGATGATATCCTGCGCCTCATTTACCCGAAAGCCCTTGTTCATCCGGTCAACCACGGCCTGAGAGCCGCTTTCTAACCCATACCATAAAGACCGGCACCTGGCCTGATATAGTTTTTCTAAAGACTCCCGGTTCAGGTACTTATCAAGGCGGGCCTGCGAACCCCAGTAAATATCCGCTTTCTTCTCAATCAGCAAGTCGCAGGTCTTAAAGAGGACTTCTTCTGAAAACGCCAATATCGAATCGCCCTTAAAAAACACGTTCACGTTATATTTCTCTTTCTGAAAAATGAACTCCTCGCAGATACTCTCGGCTGAGCGCGACCTGGGATACCCCCAGAACCTGGTCTCGTAACAAAAGGGGCATCTGTGCGTACAGCCTCTTACCCAAGAAATAGAAAGACAGGTTTTATCTCCAAAAAGAGCTTTATAGTCATCAATAAATCCAGAAAAGTCGGGATAAGGAAGGCTGTCCAAATCCTTTATCGGCTCTCTCTGGCCGCCATAAACGATCCCGCCGTTCACCCGGAAGCAGGCGCCCGCAGCAGGCTTTATCCGGCCCGTCCTTTTATAGGAATCCAGTATTTCCAAAAGCGTGATTTCACCTTCACCCAATACCACTATGTCTACATCGCCGGTCCGCAGGAACCTCTCTACGGAGTCCCTATCCTCCCTGGAACAGCCTGGCCCCCCGAAGATAATTACTATACCGCTGTCCTTTTCTTTGAGCTTCCTGGCGAGGGAGAGCGCCGGCCACTGGGAAGTGCAGGCAATATAGAAACCTATAATCCTGGAACCGGAATTCAATATATCCTCTACCCATCTCTCTTCTATATCTTGTATCCGCGGCAGGACTTTATTCAAAAATAACTTTTTAATGTTCCAGAGATTCCAGTTTTTTCTATACCAAAGTATTTTATCTTCTTCTTTGGCATCAAAATACATCTTAATATTCAAATCAAGGACAGAAACTTCATGCTCTCTTTGCTTAAGGCATGCCGTCAGATAAGATAAGCCCAGGGGGATATCGCTGAGAGGCACCTCCTGATTTTTATAACCCCCGAACAACGGAGAATATGGCGGGTAGATTAAGAGTGTCTTCACAAGAGGGCCTTTTTCTTCATATCATACGCGTTCTACTGCAGTGCTTTCTAGAAGCATAAAGGCGAAACAGCTGGCAATAAAAAAGGTGGTTCCCAACAATAAACAATAGAGATAGGTAAAGATATCGATATTGTTCTGCCCAATAAGAACCTGTTGAAAAGAAAGCAGAAAAGGGGTTAAAGGATTCGCCCAATAGATAATCTTCCGGGTAAGCGGCGAAAACTTATCCAGCGTATAAAATATAGGCGTAACAAAATAGAGCAGGCGCGATATGATCATCCAGATATGCTCTATATCTTTGGCAAAACAATAAATCAATGAGATCGTCAGGCCTACGCCTAAAACAAAGACGATATAGCTGATAGATAATGGCAACAGCAAAAGAATCGACTTCCATGAAAATATATTGTAGAAGACGCTTAAAATAATACAGAGGATCAGTTCAATAATGAATTTATAGGTGGGAATAAACGTATCGGCTAAAATAAATATTTCGCGCGATATCATTGAATTCAGGATGATGTCTCTGTTAAAAAATAATAATCTGATTATATAAGTTGTGGTGGTGACAAAGAAATTGACGCAGATAATTCCTACAAGAAGGTAAAAGGGGTATGCCCTGATATCCTGCCCAAATGGCGCATTAAAAACAAGGTACATCGCAAAAAGGGTAAAGAGCGGGCTGATTAAACTCCAAAAAAAACCTAAAACCGAGTTGTGGTCAATTACTTTGAATTTAGCGCGGACTAATTCAACGAAAAGGCTATAGTTGGATTTTTTAAATATCTCATTGCCTCTTATTTTTATTTTTTCGAACAGCCTGCGTAATCTCATCGATTTTTTTCTATACAAATGGTTTATTTTAACTATAATATTATAATATATAACGATATTTATGCAAAGTAAAATATGCACTCCCTGACGCTTTCCTTTTACGGAATCGATATCCGGCTTGATAGCGATAGCGAAAAGCTAACCGAAGACATAGGAAGGGACTTCTCTTTCTTCAAGGCTGCCGCCGGCAGCCCCCAGATTACCATAGAGGCCCATAGCCGCCTCCTGCCTTATGACGGGCTTCCTCCGATGCAGGCCAGTTACGTATCCCCGCGGAATGTCTGCTATTACCATAAGGGAATAAAATATATCGATTATTCGGGGGAAGGGTTAGCTGTATATAACAAGAAAAGCTCAAGATGCGATATCTATAGTAATGACTATTCGCTGTTATATGAAATATCTTATATGGCTATCCTTTCCCTGCTTAATGAAAGGCTCGATAGGCGCTGCCTGCATCGCGTGCACGGGCTGGGCCTAGCCGTTGATAACAAAGCGATTCTCGTACTCTTGGAAATGGGCGGAGGAAAAACTACTTTAGGCATGGACCTTTTATTATCGGGAGAAAATATAAAGTTAATCTCCGAGGATTCCCCCCTGATAGATCCCCGCGGGGAAATCCTGCCTTTTCCCATCCGGATAGGAATGCACCCGGGCAAGGTACCCCCCGAGATACCCAAAGATTGCCAAAGATATTTTGCGAGGGGTGAATTTGGCCCGAAGATATTAATAGACCTGGAATGTTTCAAGGATAAAATTTGCCGCAACCCCTGCCGGCCTTTTATGATAATCATCGGCAGGAGGATCTTGAGCGGGCCGTCTGAAATCAAGCCGTCTTCAAAGTATGAAGCATTAAAAGAATTCATCAAAAATTCCGTAATCGGCTTGGGGCTTTATCAGGGGATAGAATATATATTTCAAAAGGGGCCCAAAGAAATAATAAAAAAGGTCCCTCTGGGAATTTCCCGGCTCAATAATGCCCTGCAGGTAATAAGCAAGTCCAGGGTATTTGAATTCCGCTTAAGCCCGGATAAAAGAAAAAACAGCCGGGTTCTCGCACAATTTATAAAAAGCAGCCTGTAATGAGTAGCAAAGAATTTATACTGCGGGGAATCCGCAATGCCGGTAAATCCTACAAAAGATATAAATTTAAGGGATTATTCAATTATTTTTTCTGCCTGATCGACAGCGCTTTACGCCTGCCTTTCTCTTTCGCAAAACCGGTGGGATTGGACATAACTATCATTGAAGGCATATGTAATCTATCCTGTAAAATGTGCTTTCCCATGCTGCCGGCCCAGAAGAGAGAGCTTTCTTTTTTAGAATTCAAAAGAATACTCGATGCCTGTAAATATGTTACCCGGCTGAATATTTACGGGTGGGGCGAGTCGTTTATGGTAAAAGATATCTTTAAGATGATCGCCTATGCCAAGGCGCAAAATTGCGAGGTAGGAACGGTAACCAATATGAGCTTGATCAATGAAGCGGCAGCGAGAAAGTTAATCGAATCACAGCTGGATTATCTCGCCATATCTTTTGACGCGGCCAGGCCGGAACTATTTGAAGAGATAAGACAAGGGGCGAAGTTTGAAAGCATAGTAAATAATATAAAATCATTAAACCGCCTAAAGCAGGAATACCGCTCGGAGAATCCCCAATTATCCTTTATGGTTACGGCGATGA
>JBAZGA010000045.1:0-4585 GCA_041653115.1 Candidatus Omnitrophota bacterium | reverse complement strand
ATGTCGGCACCGATGGAGCTATGCAGCATCCACAGGGATGCCGCGGCCATTCCCATCAGACCCGAAGCGATTGTTTGCAGCCATATAATCTTCGGCGTATACAAGAACCAGGAACCGCCGTAACCACACATGCCTATGACGCAGGCGGTCACTGCCGCTTCGCGCTTGCCGATCTTATGCGACAGGTTTGCCAGCAGCGGAACGCCTATCAGGCCGCCGAGCATAAAAGCTACACCCATCCAAAACTGCCAATTATCTCCGATAATTTTATCGCCGCCGGCGACATAAAAAACCGTGGCATAGTAACCCAAAGCACCCACCATACTGGTGCCCAAAGTAAAAGCGCCGCCCATAATCACCATCTGACGGTAGGGATAGCACTTAAGAACCTGGCCAAAGCCGCTGAAAAAGGAAATTTTTTTGTTAGCTTTCAACACCACTCTCTCATAGTAGCGCTCTTTAGTCTTAAAGAAAATGGTTATGGCAATTATCGCCATTACTACGCCCAATATTGCGGTGTACACCCGTATCCCGAGAAGCGTATTCTTCTGCCCTGTTCCGGGGATAAGAAACCAGGCCAGGTTGGTAAAGCGCAGGGCGTAAAAATTACCCAGCTCTGAAACCTTTTGCGCCATGCTGCGGTAAGCCATGATCGAGGTACGCTCTTCATAATCAGGCGTCATTTCCGAGCTCAAGCTGTAATAAGGCACGGTAAAAGCGCTGATGATGGGAATATAAACCAGGGTGGACAAGAGCATGTACCAAAAGACTACGGAGACGCCGAGGAATTTTATCTGGACCCACGACGGAGACACCAAAAATAAAATCGGGAGCATCAGTCCGCTGAGAATACCGGCGATCAAAATAAAAGGCCTGCGGCGGCCGTATTTGGAACGCAAATTATCGGACAGCCACCCTACCAGCGGATCCACAAGCGCATCCCAAACCCGGATCAAGGTAAGCGCCAAACCCACCAGCCACGGCTGAACACCCAAATATATGTTAAAAACCGCAAAAGCAACCGCCGGGTACAACCAGAGGCCCCACATATCAACTGCCGTGCCGAGGCTATAGAACGCCTTAGTAGAAACCGGAAGATGATCCCGCCAGGCCTTTTTCCCGCCAGCAACATTAGCTTCTTGCATTCTGTTTCCTCCTTTATGTACGGACACAACGCCGGCGCATCATTTAGCGCCGGGCATTCCTTCTTACAAATTGACCTTAACGAAGACCGTGATACCTCTTCCCGGCATGGCATGCCTCGATAAGCCGCTCTAAGGTCGTGGTAGCCAGGCATTGAACCGCATCAGCGCCGCCGTAATAAATTTTAACCTCGCCGTTATCTTCCGCCACAGCGCCGCAGGTAAACACCACGCTGGGAGTCTGTCCCACAAGCTCGTATTGCTCCTCGGGAATCAAGATTGCGTCTTCAGCCATAGCCTTGACTTTTGACGGATCATTCAAATCCAAAAGACAAACGCCTAATTGATAAACAAAATGCGCTTTGCATTGAGTACGCACTCCGTGAAAAATATTCAACCATCCCTCGGGTGTTTTAATCGGAGCGGCTCCCGGCCCGATTTTTGTCCAGGCCCAGCGAATCCCCTCCCAGTTCCTGAACACGCATTCACTCTTTCCCCAAAAGATCAAATCCGGAGAATAAGACACCCAAATATCCCCGGTATTGGCTCCGGTATTGGGCCGGTCAAGGCGCGCGTACAATCCGTTGATCTTCTCCGGAAAAAGCACCCCGTTGCGGTTATCTGTTTCGGAAATAAACCCCATCCATTGAAATTTCTTAAAGTCCCCGGTCTTGACCAGGCTCAGCCGGCAGGTGTGGCCGGAGTGCGCGGCATGGACCATATAATATGTATCCCCGATTTTTGTCACGCGCGGGTCATAAATCATGGATTCGGCATACTTCTTAAACTTCGGATCATCATAAGGCATATCCACCGGCTTTGGCCGCGGCTTAAAATGATAACCGTCCGCGCTTTCCGCGATCCAAAAACGGTCAAACAAAGCGGAATTCTCCACCCGGCAAACCATCATATAAATACCATTGTATTTCACGATGCCGGAATTAAAAACATATTTAATATCGGCCTCAGGCGGAAAATCCTTGCCTGTCAAGATAGGGTTCCCTTTATAGCGCTTGCATATAGGATACTTGCTTGTTTTCATGTCTGATTTCCTCTCTCTAGTGCGCACTGTTTTATTAAGCAATATCTAACCACTCTGTATCAGCTCTATTCCATTCTAAAATTGGATGTCCTCTACCCTCAAAGTATGCCCGGACTTTTTCTTGATCGTATTTTAACAGGTCTTCAAGAATAGGCACTAAGATAGAAAGAACATTATCGGATATTACGCTTCTTCGGCAGATATGCCCCATATAAGGCGACGGAGAAACGGTTATTGCATAACCATCGTAGGACATAATATGCAACATTACATGGACATCGCTTGAACTGTCTCCTACATATATTATGGCATCCCTGGGGACATTCTCTTTTTCCTTTAACATATCGAGAGTGGCTACTTTGGCATGCCCGGCATTAGTCCTTTCAACATCCTGGACGATCTCATTTTTATAAATAAAAGTTGTGCCGTAGACGTTGCCAATAGGCAGGATCTGTTCTACTGCTTTCTCAACACACTCTTTAGGCGCTGCAGATACTATATACGCGCTGAAACGGTAATTGTCAATTCCTTCAGCCAGGATTTTCATTAGTTCGGTAACCCCTTTTTTTAGCTCGACCTCTTTCCCTACTTCATAAAGAAGGCCTTTACTTACTTTCCCGGCATAATCAGGATCCCGAACTATCAAATGCGCGAGCTCTCCGCCGAGCTGTACGATGTTTCTGCGCTTTATTTCTTCGATCTTCCGGTCGAATGCCTGAGCAGATACTCCCAACTTTGCGCTTAGTATATACCCTATGTCTCCTACAGAAAGCGTCTTGTCAAAATCAGAGACAAAGAGAAATTTTTTCTTCATTGCTATCCTTTTAAGCCGATTGAGGCAATGCCTTTGATAAAATATTTCTGGAAACAGATAAATACAATCAATACTGGAAGCATTACCACCGTCGCCCCGGCCATAACCATAGCACAATTCGCCCCGAGCCCGAACTGGCTGTTTAATACTGACAAGGCCAAAGGCACAGTGCGCATGGAGCTGGTATGGATGGTAATCAAGGGCCAGACAAATGAATTCCATTGCGATAAGAAGGTAAAAATAGCTAAAGTGGCCAATGCCGGCTTGATTAAAGGCAGGATTACCATCCGGTAAATGCCGAATTCGCTGCAACCGTCAATCTTGGCGGCGTCAATCAGGTCGCTGGGGATGCTCATAATATACTGCCGGCATAAAAAAATGCCGAAAATCATTGCCAGGTTAGGCACGATTAGGGCATAAAAGGTATTCAGCCACCCCAGGCTCTTGACGATAATAAAGCCGGGGATCAGGTTTACCTGATAAGGAATCATCAGGGTGCTCAAAAGGAGGAGAAATAATTTATCCCTGCCCCAGAAACGGCGTTTGGCAAAGGCATAACCTGCCAGTGAGCAGAAAAAGACATTGCTTAAGGTCACGACTCCGGCGACAAAGAGGCTGTTGAATATATAACGCGCCATCGGCAAAAGGGAAAATAGTTCCTTGTAAGGCTGAAGCGTCGGGTTGCGCACAAGAAATGAAGGCGGGTAAGTCTGGATTTCCTCAATCGGCTTGATAGAAGTAACAATCATCCAGATATAGGGAATAGCCACGCTTAAAGCCCCCACGCTGAGCAGCGCATAAACGACGATACTGAAAATCCTGCGCCTGGTTTTGATGGATGAATGTCTCATTTTAATATTCAAAGCGCTGACGCACTACCTTCATATTGATTAAGGTAGCAATCAAAATAATCGCGAATAATATATAGGCGATAGCCGAGGCATAGCCCATCTGGAAACGCTGAAAGCCCATCTCATACAGATAGGCCACAATAGTCAGAGCGCAGTCCAGCACGCCGCCCACGCCTTCGCTGGTGCCGGCAGTCATAATATACACCTGCTCAAATACCTGGAAGGAATTTATCACCGATATAATCACTACAAACAAGAGAGTCGGCCTCAGCAAAGGCAGGGTGATATGCCAAAACTGGTACCAGGCATTTGCCCCGTCAATCTCTGCGACTTCATAAAAGGTGCGCGGGATAGTCTGTAAACCAACCAATAAAAGCAGCATATTATATCCCAAGCCTGCCCAGATGGACATAATCATAATCGCCGGAAGCGTCCAGGCCGGGCTCAACAGCCAGTTCACCGGGCTGATCCCCAGTTTCATCAACCAGTAGTTAATCAGGCCGTATTTCTCTCCGGCAAAAAGCCACCTCCAGATTACCGAATAAGCCACGGCCGAAGTGACAAAAGGCATAAAGAACATAATCTTGTAAAAATTCTTGAACCTGATTTTCTGGTTAATCGCTACCGCCAACAACAGGGAAATGGAGATCCCCAGCGGCACCACCCCCAAGACATAAAGGCAGGTGTTGCCGAGCGCCTTCCAGAAACGCGGGTCTTGGAAAAAAATCTGGTAATA
>JBAZGA010000044.1:0-5434 GCA_041653115.1 Candidatus Omnitrophota bacterium | reverse complement strand
TTCCGATCTTATTTGAAGAGATAAGACAAGGGGCGAAGTTTGAAAGCATAGTAAATAATATAAAATCATTAAACCGCCTAAAGCAGGAATACCGCTCGGAGAATCCCCAATTATCCTTTATGGTTACGGCGATGAAAGAAAATATATCTGAAATACCCGGGATAATCGAGCTCGCGCATCAATTAGGCATAAAAAAAGTGGCAATCAATCCTTTAAGGGTATTCGGCCGGGGCCTGGCCGTAGAAGAGCAATCGCTGACGAATTTTCCGGCATTGAGGCAGGAAAACTTCGCCGCGGCAAGCAAGAGGGCGAAAGAACTCGGGATAAGCCTGGACTATCCTGACTACAGGCGCCATTATAGCGCGTGTAACCAGCCCTGGCATACGCTGAATGTGCTGATGGACGGGACAATCCGGGTCTGTTGTTCATACTTTCTTCCGCTCGGCAATATATTCAAGGACGGCATAAATAATACCTGGAACAACAGGAATTTCAGACTGATGAGAAGGGTGATAAGAAAAGAAAATTCGCTCTGCCACTGGTGCCTGCCGGCGCTTCACGAGCGGTTTCAAGGCTGGATAACTTACTAATCCCCCTAGGCTGAAGGAGTTTCTTCCCGGGTGACCTCAAGAGAAATTATCCCTATTTTAAGCCCGGCGAAAAACGCTCCCAGCACATATGCCCAATTCAAGATATACCTCAATAAAGAATAGAATATCCAGCGGATATTTCTTTTAAGAATTACATTTTGAAAAAACGCCCTGCCTGAAAAATATATCCAGCCGGCAAACCACATCCCTAAAGCTAATATTAATAGCCCGCCCGACTTGATAATCAACGCCGCCAGCGCCAGGATAAGGAATAAATTAAGAATATGGAAAGGAGTAACAAAGATTAAAATATGCAAAGGAAAAGGCAGCCCCAGGATTTTAGAAATACGCAGCACAGACCAGCCCCGCTCGCTTTTACGATTGCGAAAGATGATTTCCAGGGAACGAGGAGTGTGTTTTTTAAAAATATGGGGGTGATAATTACCGTATCCATACCATTGCTTAAGCAATCCAAAGAGGGTTGTCCTGTGCTTATGTTTCACGGTGGCGCCGGGCTCAAAGAATAACTCCCATTTTGTTCTTGCCAGCCGGATGCACAAATCCAGGTCTTCCCCGCTTGTCTTACAGACCGTATCAAAAAAACCGACTTCATCCAGGGCAGTCTTTCTGAATGCGACATTTGCTGTGGGAAAGAACGGCTGAATCATCGCCGAATCATTTTTTTTAGGCACGTATCCTTTCCCGTAGCCCTTGTATCCCTTATTGAGCAATATATTTGAAATCATCTTATCCCCACGCGTAACAATGCATCGGCAATACAGTAATCTTCTACCAGGGTCCCTTTTACCCGGCAGGCAAATATCTCCCCCCCTACCACTCCGATAAAAGGGTCTCCTAAAAAAGGCTGCTCTAAATAATGCAGCCATTCCTTATCCGCCACGCAATCATCGTCAAAGAAGACTATGATATCTCCCGAGGCATTTTTTATTCCGGTATTGCGCGCTGTCGAAGTACCCTGCGTCGGCTCTAATACATACTTTATCTTTAGGCCGTGGTTAAAACTTTCCACAACTTCTTTCGTATTATCGGAAGAATTATTATCAACTACGACAACTTCGTCGGGGATGCGCGTTTGCGCGGCGAGCGAAGTCAGGGCCTCTTCCAGTATCTTTGCCCGGTTAAAAGTGGGGATAACCACGGAAATTATCATTTTTTTCTTCAGGGGGTCCGCCTCTAACTCAGAGGAGTCAAATTCAAAATTATATATCTTCTTTAAAGCTGCAATTGCCTGCGGGAAATAAGCCCTTGAATATGAACTTAGGCCGTTTAAATTTTTCTGGTATTCATTATGGAATTCTTCAAGCCAGGGGAAATTAAAATCGGCCGATTTCCTGCACTGCCGGCAGACCTGCCTGCTTGACAAGGGAATAAAGGTCTTACCTGTGCTGCCGGAATTCGTTAAAAGCTTTAGGCGCAGGGCATGCCAGAAGAAGACCTGAAATTCGATAGTCGGCCAACGAATGAACTTCGGATCAGAGATAGACTTACGAACCAGGACTTCGTGTTTGGGAACCCAATCCAGAAGCCTCTCTGAAAAATAATTCTTTACGAGCTTTTTCTTTCTATCGTATTCCAAAGGCCGGCCCAGTAATACCGAAGAAGGGCTGCTTAAATATAATAATACGGAGATATCCATCCACTGCAATGGAAAAAGGGCCGAGTGTATCTGCCCGGCGTCGAGCCGGTTCAATGAAATTGCCATATCGCGGGTTACCATATATAAATATAGATGTTGCGCAGATAAGCTTGATTCTATTATTCCATTGAATTCCGTTATTGCTTCCAGGGTAAGCTGTCCTTGCGGGACTATAAATATGGAAATATGCTCTTCATCAAGGGGATTATTATGTAAAAGGTCAAAAGGGCATACCAATACAGAGCGAATACAGTTTTTATATTTCTCCCGGATTAGCGCCAGCAGCGCGTTTATTTTGGCTTTGTTCGCGTCCGAGATGATAAAATCTAAATTCTCAAAATCAAAAGATACTTCTTTATCTATCTCTTTGCCTCCGGCAGCGGATTCATCGATACACGGCATCTGCTCTATCGCTGCCTGTACCGTGCGCAGGTAAAAATCATAGGTATCCGCGAGGAGGCGGGGAACATCCATATTGAATCTTTTCTTTGATAACGCCTTTATTTTATCGATATGGATTTTAAGCGGCCCGTTGAGATACTGCCCGGCGTATTCCAGCGCTTCTTTCCTGCTAAATAATTCCTGATTATTACGCGCGGAAATAAATGCCTTGCAGGTATCGCTGGTTAGTTTGTAACAAATATAATTGCGCATCAGCTTATTCTGTATTCTGCCGCCGATAAGGAAGTTTTTCAGGAAAAGCGACCAGATAAATGCCAGCTGGCCGAGGATAAACTCATTCCTTTGTATCCCTTCCAATTCATTGAATTGCCGAAGGATATCCCTGCCATAGAGGAGTTTCCCTCTTTTCTTGCATTCAGTAAAAAATTTATATTTAAGGTATAAATCGGTTTGCCCGTAGGAACGGCGGACATCTTCGATGCCGTATATGCCCATTTCATCGCCTTTAAGGAGAGGACTGAGACGGCTGAGCTTTTTATATGCTCCGGCGACCCTGGCTTTAGTTTCTTTATTGTCGTCAATGATAATGATCAGGTCGATGTCGCTTAAGCCGTATACAGAGTCTCCTGCCGCCATGCCGGCGATTAAATAAATTGCCATAATCCCCGGCTGTTTTTTTAAGCTCTCTATGATGATCTTCAAGACTGCGGCGTAATAGGCCTGATAAACCCAGACAAACGGCGGAAAGTTTATTTTGACGGCAAAATTTTGGATAAGCTTCTTTAACATACAGCGATAAAGAATTTACTTACTTCGATCCCCTCTTCCGATATCGTCAAATCCTCAAGAGAGGAAACCGAAGGCTGCGGCAAAGACATCCTGATTACCTTGCCGGACAGCTTTATGATTTGATCAGACAGGTAATAGCGCGCCTTGTTCGGAATAAGGTTCTTGAGCTTTAACGGGTTAGACCTTAATAAAATATTTCTTTTGGGCGCCTCTTCCATTCTCCTCTTATATCCGCTCATCTTCTCTTCGTAATATTTTGACCTTTTCTCGCCGTACAGCTTTTGGATATTAAAGAACCTGCCCAGGAGCTCCTTGAATTCGTCTAAATAGAATTCCCTGAGATGAAACTCGTGGGCGTCTTCCGGCAAGAGGCCGTAAACTGCCTTATTCGGCGTAGAAATAACCAGCATCCCCTCAGGCTTTAAGACCCTCTTCAATTCAGAAAGGAATAATTCCGGTCGATAAATATGCTCGATAGTCTCAAAAGAAATTACCGCGTCAAAACTATTATCCGGAAATTTCAAATCAGCAGCATCCATAACCTGAAACGCTAAATTGGGGCGGCGGTAGCGGCGCCGGCAATAACGGATCATTTCCTCCGAGATATCGATCCCGGTGACATGCTGCGCGCCGTTCTTGGCCAGGTAATAACTCCCGTAGCCGCTGCCGCAGGCCACATCCAGAACCTCCTTGCCGCCAATAAAAGCGCCGGCAAAAGAATATCTTTTGGCATGCTCGTAATATATCTCGTCTCTACTTTTCGATACTATATATCTTTCCGGCATTTTCAAAACCGCTGCTGCTTAAGGCTCTTGGCGAAGGAGGACCTTTTTGCCGTAATTATACATCTTTCTTGCCGGTTATTCTACAATTTTTTTGAACCAAACATAACCTATGGGATCATTTTCAAATCTCTCTTTTAAACGATAACCCTCGATACTCATCTCTGTTTTGGGGACGCCATAATAAACGATAAAAATTGAATCGTATCCTTTATCGCGGATATGCCGCTCTAACTCCTCAGGGGTGAGCATCGGTATCTCCTGGCTATGATTATAGTATTTTACGCCTTTGGAGAAATAGAAATACATATCGTTAATAACCGTGTTCGAGAAGGTAGCGATGAGCGTATTATCGCTCTTTTCCGCGTCGATTCTTGCGAACAAGCTCTTCCAATCCTGAGGGTAAGTAACATAGAATTTACTATTGTATTTATGATTTGGATAGATGTAGTATGAAAATAACAGGCAGAATAAAAGGAATAAAACGAGTTGCTTGATTCCCGCGCTATACCTGCTTAATCCCTTGGCGAATAGGATAATCAGGGGAATATGGATAAAGCCGATGTATCTTACCCGGAGTATCGGAAAAATAAAAATATGAATCAAGTAAAGTCCGGCAATAGGAAGAATAATCCAGACGAGCAGGAAATATTCCTTTGGCCGGAAATAAAGGGTAGGCCCCTCTTCTCTCTTATCTAAGGCTAGAAAAGCAGAAATAAACAAGAAGACAGATATAGTCATTGCGTAGAGAATTTTTAACCACAGTACGATATAAACCCCTATTAGCTCGGAAAATAAGATGTGAAAACCGATAATCGGAATAATCAGCCAGGCTACCCGGAGAAAATACTTATCATTTATAAAGGGCAGGCTAAGCTCTTCTCCCTTTTTACGAAAAGCGAAAAAAGCGGAAACAAACAGGAATACGTATATGGCGCTTACCTCTCGCTTTATTAACCATGTCCAGATGGGGAGGCCTACTGTTTGTGTGAATAGGTCGGATAAAAACAGTAAATAATTATTTTCGTTAGGTACCCACTGCGGCTCGGTCCAATAATACAAGACAGACATAAAGAGATGTACCCACGGCAGATAAAGCAGGATGATGATCGCCTGCGCCAGGAGCCATTTCTTCAGCTGAGGGCGCCGGAAGAATAAGAGGAAAAATACCGCGTTCTGGACAATGATAAAGAAGAGGCCTGCGTAGAGGGTGT
>JBAZGA010000043.1:0-5714 GCA_041653115.1 Candidatus Omnitrophota bacterium | reverse complement strand
AGCGGCATTATGAATACGTCTGAAGGTCTCTAAAACATATTTACGGTTGGGATGCCCTCTTAAGAATTTATCGCTGTATATGCCTCCAAATTCCTCGCCAATCTGTTCTGGATTTAATAACCCCTGCTTTTGCGCTTCCTGCCTGTGACCGGCTAACTCATCTATCCCGTGGCTGATTAATTCTTCCGCGTTCCCGCCCTGCTCAAAAGCCGCGGCATTCACATAAACCTTGGCCCTGCCCACGCCTACATGCTCACGCTGGTCGCTCAGCCGGTATAAATTAGGCACCACGGCAATAGTAACCTTGGAAGGGTCAAGCCCGGCTTTGCGCAATGCCTGCTCCAAGGCCTGGGTGTTAATATTATAGCGTGAAGATAAATCCGCCAAAGATAACTCTAATAAATTCTCGCCTCTTTTTGCGGCTTCCCGATAAGCCCGCGCAATTACGCGGCCTACCTCGGTATTTGTCTTGGCGCCTAAACCGATATCGGCAATTGACGGATCCCAGAAGGAGCCGGGCTTTCTCATCAGGCTGGAAAGCGAAACCATCGGCACGCCCTTATCAAAGGATTCCTGGAACCACTCCATTACCTGTTGATAACGGGACTGGGCGGCAATATAATCTTCATAGCGGCTGTACTCCGCGCGGTTAGGGCCGGCGAAAATACCGCCCATTCTTGTGAATACAGGACGGGTAAATAACCAAGTAGTAATCTGTTCGCGGAAGTTTTCTTCAACAAAGAAATCCTGAAAACGGTTTATCGGCTTGTAGGATATAATTTTATCGCCCAAAACATCTTGAATAAACCATTGGATATCTGCTAAAACAGGCATTCTTACCAATCCCGGATGTAAGACCGGCCTGACAAAATACATCGTCGGCCCGAAAGTAAACCCGGTCTTGGCGCCTTCCCAGCTGGCAGTAGCCATCTGATGGAAAGCAAATACCCCTGTGGACATCCCGCGCACCTCATCCAGCATCTGGCGTAAGCGTATAATTTCAACCCGGTCAATACTCACCTTCAGCCGGTTTTCCAGTTCAGTGATAGTAGCGCCTTTCTGGAGGTCCCAGAAGGAGAAGCCCGGGTTTAAACCCAAATCAATATAGCGGCGGGTAGTGCCCTGGATACCTGCTGTATCTAAAAGGTAAGAAACCAGCAGCTTTTTCATAGTATCCAGCCTTTCCTGCCGGCTTTCCTCAGCTGAATAGCTTCTTTTTATTTCTTCGATGCGGTCAGCAAGGTCCTTTCTGTCTTTGGCGCTCTCTAAACGTCCGATATATAGCTCAATTTCCCTTTCCGAGACAAAACTGTTTATCTTGGCAATATCCTGCTTCGTATCTCTGCTCATTACCGGGATATCAAAGGCATCGGCTAACCAGCCGCCTAAGCCCGGCAGGGTATTTCCTATATCATTATCATACATGCGCTGCTGAACAAGAGGAAGCAAAGGCATCATATAAGCCAGCTGGGGGGTAATATGCGCTACTTCGCTGGCCATCCTTCTTGCCAGCGTCCAAGGGTGGACATCTCCAGTCGGCCCAAACCATTCTCTCTGTACTTTTTCAAAATTATTTGCTGCCGGGCCTAAAATTTTCGCGCCCAAGAGCAGCAGGGCAACTCCACTGTAGATATCCCTGAACCGGTTATCTTTTGAATTCCATGAGCCTTGCCCGTATTTAAGTTCATAGATTTCAGGTGTTAATAATACCCAGCCATAGGTAGCCAGCCACTCTACAGCATTGCCGCCTTTAAACGGGAGAAATACACCCTTGGAACCAATGGTATATTTGCCAGAACCCTCCCACCAGGCACTACCCGCTTTCTTTAATGCCTCTATAGGATGCTTGAACTCTTTCCATTTCAGCCCATTCAAGCCTCCCTCATTATCGCCTCCCGGCCTTCCGCCGAATGCGCTGGCCAAAGTCACTATTGCCAAGACATTATTAAAGTTATGCATGGTCTGCGCCGTATGCAACCCAATCAATTCGCGTTTTAAAAGCCAATCTGTGCCGATATCGCCGGCAATCCAGAGCCCCAGCTTGGGAGTCCTTGCCCAAGCCGCAAGCATCTTGTCCGCTAAATAATAACCTGTCTTTATCTCTGAAGGCCCGCCAAAGGCCCATCTCTTTGCTCCCTGCCATAATGCATTCTCCGATAAGAGGCCTTCCGTTTTATAAGAATTGTTTCCTATTTTGGCGACCCTGTTTTTATTCCATCCCATCATTGACCTTATGGTAGCGGTCCCCAAATAACCAGCCCAGAAATCCATCGCCAGCGTGGTTAAGCCGTAAGTCTTTTCGTGATTAGAACCATAGAGATAATAATTGGCAAGGCCGGTGCCGACATTGCTTAAGCCGCCGGTAATAGGAAGCAGCCTGGACATATACATTTCGTTAAAGTGCGCTCCGGCATTCATACCTCGCGGCGTATTTGCCAGCCAGGTCTCTGCTGCATTCACGCCGCCTGAACCGTTTTTCAACTTAAGATAAGTAGGGTTGGTAGCCCTGACTTTATTCAACTTCCGATTCGCTAATCCTTTGCTAATCCGTTCGGCCAGAGGAGCGGCTAAGATAAATAAGAAAACATCTGTTCCGACCTGTTTCCAGAATTCCGCTTCAAATGGGTCTGAGCCGTGCATCAACGCCCGGCCGGCGCCCAAGGTGCTGCCGATTAATAAGTTCCCCGGCAGATTTGACACTATCTGGCCGGCGTATCCGCGCACTCCGGACTTGGCTGCATTCACTGCGCCCCATTTAGCTAACCTTGTGCCGGTCCACCACTCGCCAACCGCTAACCTGCTTAACTTTGCCAGACCGGCAAAGGCTAATTCATAAGCTGCCGCAGTCCTGCCTACTTTGGTATACATCCTCAGGGCGCTCAAAGGATCCATAAACTGGCCGTTTACTATCCAGCTCTTGGCTTCATTATAACCGGTAATTCCTGCGCCAAAGAGATGATAGAATACTAAGGCGGTTCTGATAGTCTTCACTGCCTTATACCCCAGCGTCAGCAACCGAAATGAATTAATGGCGAATGCTCCCGTAGCTGCGCCACCGCCTTTTGTGGTGGGTTCGGGGATTAAGAACAGCGCTACTGTGAGGGCTGCTGTCCCGGCTACCTCTGCGGCTTTCAAGGCTACCTCATCCACATAATCCGAGGTTGCATGCACATGGGACATAAAATCGAAAATAGAGCGGTCATTTGAGCGGTCGTTGCGCCAAAGCTGCATGGAATATCCTTTGAGCGAAGAGCCGTCCGCGTAATAGACCTTATTCCCGTTGTAAATTCTCCAGTTGTCGGCGGACATCCCAATTTCCCCCCTTATACCTTTGAATAAGCTTAAGGGTTCGGGCATCCGCGCTACATCTTCAACTGCGTTTTCTAAATCAGACTCAAACCAATAACCCCAGAGAAAACTGCCGCCGTCTATATACATCGTCTTTTCTCTGCCCTTGCCCAGCGGGACGAGCACGGGGATATTGTCGGAATTAATACCTTGATACTTGTTCTCAAAAAGCTTTTCTGTGGTTAAAGGCAGCCGGTAATAAATACCATCTGAGCGGGGCACGATATTAGCCGGATTATCCAGCCATTCCTTTAATCCTGCCGCTGCAGCGCTGCTGTGGTCAAAATACCACTCTAAATCCGTGGCCTTGATTAAGCCGATTACCTTTGCGCCGCCAACAAAACTTACTTCATCGCGATCCTCCAGGCCAAGCAGTTTATTTCTGGCCTGTATATATGCGGAATCATTTACCCATTCGGGATTGTAAGAGTTAACCTCCAGTATATCTTCAAAATCAGAATCAAACCAGGAGCCGCCTTCGATGTAATAGGTCTCTCCATTAATCATTACCTGAATATCGTCGCTCTTGCGGTTAAATAAGCCTCCAAGCCAGCCATCCCCGGCGTTCTTCTTCAGCGTTACCCCGTTAGGAATACGTAAACGGTATTTTCCGTCGGCGCCTCTGAATTGTTCGATATTTACCTGGTCGGGCGTGGAATACCTGCCCTTCATTCTCAAGACATCGGCTTCGGAAAACTCACCTACCAGCCAGTTCCCGGAAATAGTATCTACGGTAATCTCCTGCAGGTTATCTTCGAGGTCGTTATATCTCCACCACCAATCAACCCAGTCATTGCAATCAAGTTTATATTCTTTGCCGTTGAATTCAACTATCACATAGCTGCTTTCATCTACCTTCTCTCCTGCCAGGATAGGCTTGAGCTGGTCAACATCAATCTCCATCCGGTACTTATCGCCTTTTTCATTCTTATTCCGTTTTAACGCCGCTATCTGGTCGGAGTTTATGCCTGCCTGAAGCAAGTTCTTGTCCACGCGGTCTGCCGGCACATCGCAGAGGGCTCTTGTACCTCCGGAGTTGTGCTGGCGGTAGAAATCTTCAATCACGTTCTCCGCTGCCGACTCAAAGAATAATCCGGCGTCCAGGTAGCCTTTTTCGTCTCCGTGAGCAGGCAGGAGCACTTCCACATTCCGATTACCCACTCTGTCCTTTTGTCTATTGGTTAACTTATATTGACCGGGAGCGAGGCGCATCGCGTAGTAATACTTATCGCCGATTTTGAAAACGCTGCGCTGCAATGCCATTTCTCCGCCTACGCTTCTGCCGTAAACGCCGTTGTTTATCTGGCGGTCTACTCCCTCTTTTTCCAGCAGGACAATCTCGCCCTTGTCAAATTCATCATCCCAGACCTCGGGCACGACATCCTTGTGCAGCCAGCGTTCCTGCCAGCTATATTCTCCTGTTACAGGATCTTTGGCAAAAACCAGGCCTTTTTTCCGCCAGGCAAGGTCAGGTTCTTGGCTTGTAGTTAGACTATAAGGATAACCATAAACTTTTGTTACTTGCGGCCTTTCACCGGCCATAGCCTCCACTCCGTCTATTACTAAAGTTAATTCGCCGTTGGCATCCGTAGTCAGGCTTAATTTGCCTTTTTGCCCTTTATTAACCAGGGCGTTAAAGTCATCTTCCGATATCTGGCCGGCTTTAAGTTTCTTTTCCGCCTCTTCGGATATATTTAGTACCGGGGCAGGCGCGTATTCCGCTATCACATGCTTACTCAGTACGCCGTCGCCGTCAACATCCCTGCCGACATCCACTTCTGTCTTTGCCTCTTCAAAAGAATAAAAAGTCCCTGCCCTATAGCCTGCGGCGGCAGTCTGCGTGCCGATAAATTCATCAGTAGCTTCGCCATTAACATCTAAATTAAGCCGGTTGCCTAGTTTGCCAAAGGTATGCTCTAAGAGGATGCCTTTATCGGAAACGCCCTGGTATGAGAAAAGATGTGTGCCTTGAATTCCAATGTTCCAGAATCCCTGTCTCGGTGTTCCATCTTGATAAGTACTCTGCTCTGAAACAAGCAAATCAGCGCTCTGGTCGGTAATCGCGCCGGAGGGAGAGCCTCCGCCCGCGTACATATCTTCGGATTTCTTGATGTTAACCGAGCGCCACTCTAAAGTCCGCTCGCTGCCCCGGCGGGAAATATTGCTTCTTATAGCCGCGGCAGGAATATTTTCAAAATTCATTGAACCATAAGCAACCGGGCCGTCGGCAACAACCCTGCCTTCAAGAATAGAGCTTGTCCTTTCCGAGCCCCAGCTGATGAATTCAGCGCCCTTCTTTGCCTTGTCTCCGTCCTGATAAAGCCCGCCTTTTACGCCCCAAATACTGATTTCGCTTCCGTGGAACT
>JBAZGA010000042.1:0-5933 GCA_041653115.1 Candidatus Omnitrophota bacterium | reverse complement strand
TATGTATTGGCTACCGCCTTAGGCAGGCCTTTGATTGCCAAATACCTGGTGCAAATCGCCCATAAAGAAAAGGCGGATGCCATTGCCCACGGCTGCACAGGCAAGGGCAATGACCAGGTCAGGCTTGAAGTTACGGCCGCGATACTGGACCCCAAACTGGAAATTATTGCGCCGGTAAGGGAGTGGGAATTTAAATCGCGGGAAGAAGAAATAGAATACGCCCAGATGTATAATATCCCCATTGATGTGACTAAAAAGAAGCCTTACAGCATCGATAGAAACCTTTGGGGGATAAGTATTGAGGCCGGGGTGTTGGAAAATTTAGAGCAGGAGCCGCCGGAAGAAGCGTATTTGATTACCAAGACCCCAACCGGCACATCCAGCTACCCAAAGTATATCGAAATTTATTTTGAAAAAGGCATACCCAGGAAGCTGGACGGTAAGGCCCATAAATTAAAAAAATTAATCAGCCATTTGAATGAAATCGGCGGCCTTTACGGCGTAGGCAGGACTGATTTAGTGGAGAACCGGCTCGTCGGGATTAAATCCCGGGAGATTTATGAGGCGCCGGCCGCTACCATCCTTTACGCCGCGCACAAGGAATTAGAAGGCCTGACGCTTGACCGGGAGTCCGCGCATTTTAAAGAGCTTATTTCGCTCAAGTATTCGGAACTGGTTTACTACGGCCTCTGGTATTCTCCTTTAAGAGAAGCCCTGGACGGCTTTGTGGAAGCGACGCAAAAATACGTCACCGGCACGATAAAACTAAAGTTATTTAAAGGCAACTGTATCGCCGTGGGGAGAAAATCGCCGCATTCGCTTTATAAAAAGGAGCTTAGCACTTACGGGAGGGAGGATAAGTTTAACCAGAAATTAGCCGAAGGCTTTATTAAGCTCTGGGGAATGCCTTATCAGAGATAGGAGCAAAACATGTCCAAGAAGTTATGGGGAAGCAGGTTCCCTAAAAAAACAAGCAGTTTGACCGACAGGTTTACTTCCAGCATATCTTTTGATAAACGTCTGGCAAAATACGATGTTTTAGGCAGCATCGCTCACGCCAGGATGCTGGGTAAACAAAAAATTATCCCCTTTAAGGATGCAAACCTGATAGTCAGGGGATTAAGCTTGATTTTAAAAGATATGGAGAACGGCAAGTTTAAATTTGACCTCGAAGCAGAAGATATACACTCCGATATTCAGGATACTCTGCTCAAGCGGATCGGTCCGGCAGCGCATAAACTGCATACCGCCCGCTCGAGAAACGACCAGATTGCTCTGGATGTCAAGATGTACTTAAAAGATGAAATCCAAGGCCTGGGAGAATTGCTCAGCCTGCTTCAGAAATCAATTTTAAAATTCGCCAAAAATAATTCCCGGGTGATAATCCCGGGATATACCCACTTGCAGGTAGCGCAGTGTATACTCCTGGCGCACCATCTTCTGGCTTATGTCGAAGGTTTGGAAAGGGACAAGGAGAGGCTGGCTGATGCCGGGAAGAGAGCCGACCAGATGCCCTTAGGCGCCTGCGCGCTTTCCGGAACCGGTCTTAAGATCGACCGGGAATATGTAAAAAAACAGCTCGGCTTTAAAAACCTGACGAGAAACAGCATTGACAGCGTCAGCGACAGGGATTTCATTATTGAAGTGTTGGCAGATTTATCCATATTATCGGTCCATTTATCCCGGATTGCCGAGGATTTAATCCTCTGGTCTACCAAGGAATTTAACTTTATTGACATAGATTTTTCTTTTTGCACCGGCTCCAGTATTATGCCGCATAAGAAAAACCCGGATGTATTGGAATTAATCCGGGGTACTGTCGGCAAAATACAGGGAGATTTATCCAGCGTCCTGATTCTGATGAAGGGGCTGCCTTCATCCTACAACCGGGATTTACAACTGGACAAACCGCCGCTTTTTGACGCCATTGATACTGTAAAAGATATGCTGGAGATATTTATCGCATTGTTTGAAAATATCGTCATTGAAAAAGAAGCGGTTGCCGCCAGGCTCATGGACGAGTCTTTATTCTCGGTAGATATCGTAGAATACCTGATTAAGAAAGGGCTCTCTTATAGAGAAGCGCATGATATCGTCGGCAGGATGGTAAAAGATTGCTTGGACAAAGGCAGAAAAATTTCCAGCTTGACAGGCAAAGAACTTAAAAAATATTCAGACAAATTAGGCAGCGATATAAAGAATATCCTGAATGCCTGGGTTTCGGTTAATCTTAAGACATCTTACGGCGGGACGAGTCCGAAGCTGGTAAATAAACAGCTTGCTATCTGGAGTAAAAAAATAAATGCATGAATTCAAATATATAAATAATCACCTTTACTGCGAGAAAATAAAAATAGAGGGTTTAGCGGAAAAATTCGGCACGCCTCTTTACGTTTACAGCTACCACACCCTGATTGACCATTATATTAAGTTAAAAACGGCATTCCGCGAGATTGAGCCGCTGATCTGCTATTCGGTGAAAGCAAATTCCAATCTGGCGATTTTAAGGGCCCTGGTGGACAAAGGGGCGGGCTTGGATATTGTTTCCGGCGGAGAGCTCTTTCGCGCGATGAAAGCCGGCTGCCCGGCGCAAAAAATCGTCTATGCCTCGGTAGGTAAGACCGATAAAGAAATAGAAGAGGCGATAAGGAGAGGGATTCTCTTTTTTAACGTCGAATCCCTGCCTGAGCTGGAAAATATCAACCGTATCGCCAAAAAATTAAACCGGGTTCCCGGGGTGGCTATCAGGATAAACCCTGATGTCGAAGCCAAAACCCATAAGTTTATTACCACGGGAAAGATTACCAATAAATTCGGCGTTGATTTAGACAACGCTTATAAAATATTGTTGCTGCGCAGGAATTTCGGGAACCTTAAAATTTGCGGCCTGCACATTCATATCGGCTCGCAGATTACCGAAAGCGCGCCGTTTGTAGCGGCGATTAAGAAAATAGCGGATTTTACCGCCCATTTAAAAAGGATCGGCATCAGCCTGGAATATCTTAACATCGGCGGAGGCTTGGGGATAATCTATAATAAAGAAACGCCGCAGACAGCCAAGGTCTATGCCCAAAAAGTGCTTCCTTACTTGAAGAAAACCGCTTTAAAGATAATTTTAGAGCCGGGCAGGTTTATTGCCGGCAACGCCGGTATCCTGGTGACGAGGGTGTTATATATCAAATCGACGCCCAGGAAAAAATTTGTGATTGTCGACGCGGGGATGAATGACTTGATCCGGCCCGCGCTTTACGGCGCTTATCATAATATCCTGCCTTTACGGCAGCGCGCGGCAGGCAGGGTAAAGGCCGATGTTGTCGGCCCTATCTGCGAAAGCGCGGATTTCTTTGCCAGGGAAAGGGTTCTGCCGAGGTTAAAAGAAGGCGATTTACTGGCGATAATGGGCGCAGGCGCTTACGGCTTTAGTATGTCCAGCAATTATAATTCCAGGCCAAGGCCGGAAGAAATTTTAGTCGCCAAAGACAGGATATTTATTGTCGGGAGGCGCCAGACTTACAACGACCTGGTGCGTAACGAAGTAATGCCGCCATTTTTATCGGGGCTATAATGAACAAGATAAGTTTTACCAAGATGGTAGCTTCGGGCAATGACTTTGTTGTGGTCAGGGCCGGAAAGCGCAAGCCGGAAACCGGAAGCCCGAATAATTTAGCCAGAATTGTCTGTGATAGGAAATACGGGGTAGGCGCCGACGGCTTGTTAGTCTTGGGCAAATCCGGGATAGCCGATATAAAGATGCGCGTCTTTAACGCCGATGGCTCTGAGGCAGAAATGTGCGGCAACGGCGCAAGGTGCGTAGCCTTGTTTATCGGCAGGCGTTGTAAAAAAGTTGAGACCAGGGCCGGCATCATCGAGACTAAAGTGAACAAGGATAAGATTAAGATTAAATTAACCGAACCGAAAAAGTTAAAATTGAATATGCCTTTAACAATCAACGGCCGTTTGTTAAAAGTGAATTTTATCAATAGCGGGGTGCCGCATACGGTAATCTTCGCCGAGGGCCTGGAGAAAATCGATATCGCAAGCCTGGGCAGGCAAATCCGTTTTCATCAAAAATTTGCTCCTGCCGGGACAAATGTCAATTTTGTCGAGGTCTTGGATGATAATTCCCTGAAAGTGAGAACCTATGAAAGAGGGGTTGAGGATGAAACCCTGGCCTGCGGCACAGGGGCGGTCGCCTCAGCTCTAATTTTCGCTGTCCGTTACTCCTTACCCGCAGGCCTGCGGGTAAATGTCGTGACCAAAAGCGGCGAAACGCTAAGAGTATATTTTGAGAAGTCCGGCAATAATTTTAAAAATGTCTGGCTGGAAGGAAAGGCGAAAATAGTCTTCCGGGGAGAATTACGGGAAGAATGAAGGAGGATAGCATATGGTGGGCTGGATAATTTTAGCGGCACTGGCCGCGATAGCGCTTTGGTTGATCGCCACTTTTAACGGCCTGGTTTCCCTGAAAAACCAAACGCTCAACGGCTGGAAGCAGATTGACGTGCAGTTAAAAAGGAGACATGATTTAATCCCGAATTTAGTGGAGACCGTAAAAGGGGTAATGAGCTTTGAGCAAAAGACCCTGACGCAGGTAATTGAGGCGCGCAATAAAGCCATTGCTGCGCAGGGCATCGCAGATAAGGCGGCCCAGGAAAATGTTTTAAGCGGGGCATTAAGGCAGTTATTTGCGTTAGTGGAGAACTACCCGAATTTGAAATCCAATGAAAACGTTTCCCGGCTGCAGGAAGAGCTTTCTTCCACGGAGAACCGGATCGGGTTTGCCCGGCAGTTTTATAACGATATCGCCACTAAATTCAATATCGCGCAGCAGACTTTTCCCACGAATATGATTGCCGGAATGCTCGGGTTTCATCCGGCAGAGCTATTTGAAATCACGCAGAGCGCCGAAAGAGAAGTGCCCAAGGTGGATTTGAACCTGAAGTAAGATGAATATTTACGAGCAGCAGGCGCACAACCGGCGCTGGAGCCGGTTGATTATCAGCATATTTATCGCGTTCTTTCTCTTTATCGGACTGGGTTTCGACTACTATTATGGGTTGGGCGGAGCGCCTGTCTTTACAGCGGCCGCGCTTTTAGTCGGTCTGGTCTTAGCCTACAGCGGCTGGCGTTACGGCGACCGGCTCGTGCTTTATTCGACGCGTGCTAAGGAACTGGACCTGGATGACCCTAAGCAGAAGCAGTGGCAGAATATAGTGGAAGAAGTAAGTATTGCCGCCGGTATGCCTCTGCCTAAAACTTATATTATCGAAGACCCCGACCCCAATGCCTTTGCTACGGGCAGAAGCCCGCAAAGCGCATCCCTTGCGGTGACGCGGGGGTTGCTTGACAGCCTCAACCGCGACGAATTGCAGGCAGTGGCAGCGCATGAGATGAGCCACATCAGAAACTTTGATATCCGGCTGATGCTGATGATCGCGGTTTTAGTGGGGTCAATAGCTTTGCTTGCCGATTGGGCAAGGCGCGGGCTTTTTTACGGAAACCGGCGCTCAAGCCGCAGAAGCCAGGGTGGGGGGTATGTCGCCCTGGTAATTTTGGTAATTTGGCTAATCAGCGTAATCTTGGCGCCGATATTATCGCAGCTGATGGCGATGTTTGTTTCGCGCAGGCGCGAATATCTGGCTGACGCTTCCGGCGTAGAACTGACGCGTAATCCTTTGGCCCTGGCCAATGCCCTGGAAAAAATAGACGCCCACACCGCGCCTACGCGCTCGATTAACCAGGGAACCGCGCATTTATGTATATCAGACCCCAGGGGCCGCGCTTTAGGATTAAAAGAAGGCTGGGCAGCGGATTTATTTGCCACGCACCCGCCGATAAGTAAACGCATAGAGGCACTAAAAGAAATGGCTTATATCGGATAAAACGGAGGGCAAAATATGTTTAAGGGCTCCATAGTAGCCATAATTACGCCG
>JBAZGA010000041.1:0-7039 GCA_041653115.1 Candidatus Omnitrophota bacterium | reverse complement strand
CTCAGCCGCCAGCGGGTGCTGCTGGGTAACCTGTTTGACGACACTCTTGCCGAGAGCAGTTTCTGTTTCGCTGTCAATGAGGATAAATTCATTCCTGCCGGTGGCGGGGTTATATAAAGTAGCACAGCCCCCGAGAAACAAAATTACCAATAGAAAGAAAAGCGCCGCGGGGTTTTTCACCTTAGCGATAAACCTGAAAACCCGGAAGCCTGCCGCTTTTAACCTTTTGAAAGCGCTCATCGTCAACGCTCATCACGCCTTTGATATAACGCCAAAAAATCAGGATATTGGCCTTGACTTTCTCCTTGACTTGCTTATCCTGCGGAATTAAGTTACCCTGCTCGTCCCACCAAATCCCCAGCTCATATGCCGGGTTTTCTATCCAGACTCCCTCGTTATCAATTCCGGTTACCACCGCCCATAATTCGTCTTTATAAATCTGGAAAAGAGAAAAATCGCCTCTGATTTCCTCGGAAAGCTTAAAAAGCACTAATTTACCTGTTAATTCTTCTACGCGCATAGATTACCTCCCCCTAAGTAATCTCCTCCAAATTCCAAACGAACGCCTTGATGCCTTCCTGCCGGAGGTCCTTTCGCAGCTCCTTAATACAGGAAAGGAACTGTTTTGCCTGGTCATCCTGGCAAGCTGCATAAAGAATGTTATTCTTCCCCGGCCAAATGTCGTTGCCTAAATGCGTGCCGGAAGCAGTGCCCTTGCCGAATGCCCCCATAATCTTGCTGTAATTACTTAAGCCGCAATTCAACAAGACTTCCATTACCTCGGCGTCTATGGCTTCGTTATAAGCCAACATCACCATCTTACTCATTTTTTTATTCCCCTCCCTGCCGTTTTCTTAATCCGCGCCTCTGCCGCCGCGTAAAACGTCGGGACGAATAAGAGCGTAATTAAAGTCGATACCGACAGCCCGCCGATCATCGTAACCCCCAGGGGCTGCCAGACTTCCGAACCCTCGCCCCTGGAAATAGCCAGAGGTAATAACCCCATCAGAGTGGTAATCGTAGTCATCAGTACCGGCCTTAAACGGTCCTTGCCGCTCCTGGTCACTGCTTCCATCATAGAATATCCCCTGGCGCGCAGGATATTAATATAGCTGACCAGGACGATGGCATTGTTGACGACAATCCCCATCAGCATAATTATACCGATGAAGGTGATAACGCTTAAGGTTGTCCCGGTGAGGAGAAAACCCAGGAATACGCCGGTAAATGTAAAAGGAACGGCAAACATGACAATGAAAGGGTCAAGCAAAGATTCGAACTGGGCAGCCATGACCATATAGACCAGGGCGATGCCCAGGATCAGCAAAAGCGCCAAGTCCCTGAATGCCTTGGTCTGTTCCTCTGTTTCTCCGCCGAAATTCAGCATCACATCCTGCGGCAGGATTATATTGTCCAATTCTTTTTTAATGTCTTCTATTACCTTTCCGGCGGAACGCTTGAATACGTTGCATTCTACCCTGACGACCCTCTCCCGGTTCTGCCGCTCAATCTCCACCGGGCTCGCGACTTCGTAAATCCGGGCAAAATTAGCCAGCCTCACCTGTTTTCCCGTAACCGGCGAAACCAGGATCAGGTTTTCGATATCCTCTATCCTCGAGCGCGATGCCTCTTCCAGCCTGACGTAGATGTCGTAGGTTTCGCCTTTTTCGCGATATTTGCTGGCGGTTGTCCCCTCGATAAAAGTCTTGATGCTCGAGGCGATAGTATTCATATTCAGCCCGAGAATCGCCGCCTTTTCCCTGTCCACGGCAATCCTTAATTCCGGCCGGTTTATCTCCCGGGAAATACTCACATCCACGGCGCCGGGAATTTTCTCCATTACCTCTTTTATCTTCTCTGCCAGAGCATTGGTTTCCTCGAATGAATTACCGATAATCTCCAGTTGTATTGCCTTCCCGCCCATCCCGGTAATCATCCTGCCGATGGGATTACCCGTAGCAACATCGATTTTTAAGACGCCGGGGATACGCCTGATTTCTTCTCTAAGCATCTGTCCGATTTCAAAAACCGAACGTTTTCTTTCTGTCTTAGATACCAGCTTCGCCCCTGCCGCCACAATATGCTCTCCTGATTGCCCTCCCATTACCCTGCCGACTCCCGACGTAGTCCCGGGCCGGGCAAAAATAAACTTCGCCTCAGGTACCTTTGCCTGAAAGATATCCTCGATCCTTGCGGCGACCTTATCCGTTTCTTCCAGGCGCGTGCCTAAGGCAAGGTTGACGGTAATACGGATATCGCCGGTATCTTCTTCGGGGATAAATTCATTTCCCACAAAACGCAGAGAGAATAGACTAAAAGTAAATGCCGCTAAAAATCCGAAAATAATTATTTTTTTATGAGTCAGACACCATGCAAGTAAACGGGCATATGAATTCTCTGTAGATTTAAACCATCTTTCGGACAGGTTATAGAACTTTTCTATCCACTTGTTGCGCCGGGTTTTCCGCTTAAACAATTTTGCGCAAAGCATCGGGCTGAAAGTCGCCGCCGTGAAAAGAGATGCCACAAGCGTGACGATGACGATAACCGCCAGCTCTCCAAACATGATGCCGACAACACCGCTGATAAACAACATGGGCATAAATACTACTACCGTGGTAAGCGTGGAAGCGGCAATCGCCAGGAATATCTCGGAAGTCCCAAAAACCGCTGCTTCGTTGGGCCGCTCTCCTCTTTCTATGTGCCGGGAGACATTATCTACAACTACGATGGCATTATCCACGACCATGCCGCAGGCAATTGCCAGGGAAGAAAGACTGATGATATTAATCGTCCTGCCGTTTAAAAAAAGATAAATAAAGGCGATCAGCAGGGAAACGGGAATAGTCAGGGCGACAATCAAGCTGCCGGAAAATTGCCGCAGGAAAAACCAAACTACCAGAATGACCAGCACTATCCCCAGCCAGACCGCTGACTTCAGGGAATTCAGCGCGTTGATGATATCCTGGGAATTATCAAAAATAAGAAACATCTTAACGTCCGCAGGCAGGGTTTTTTCCAGCTCCTTTAAGACATTTTTGACGCGCTCGGCCACCTCCACGGTATTGACGCCGGTCTGCTTCTGGATCGACATCATCAGGCCGCGGTGCCGGTTAATCCTCACTTTCATTATTGTTTCTTTGAAGCTGTCTTCAACCCTGGCTACGTCTTTTAAATAAACGGTCTTGCCGTTGCGCTTGCCTAAGATAATCAGGTTTATTTCTTCGGGGGCGGCAAACTCTCCGGGCAACCGCAATAGATAATCAGTCAACCCTGACTTTATGCTGCCTAGGGGTTGAGTAATATTTTCCTGGGCAATGGCATTCTCTATATCAAGCACAGAAAATTCATATCCTTCCAGCCGCTGCCGGTTTATCCAGATATTAATCTGCCTTTCCAGCCCTCCATACAACTGAACCGTGCCCACTCCGGGAAGCTGCCGCAGAGCATCTCCGACCCTCTTGTCGACCAAATCATAAAGCTCGGGATAAGTCTGTTCTGCGGTGATACCGACGAAAATAATCGGGGTCATCGCCGTATTGAATTTAAAAATGTAGGGATTATCCATTTCATCCGGGATATCCGGCAGGAAGCGCTTGGCTAATTCAATGCGGTCGCGGATATCGTTGGATGCCGCGTCAAGGTTCGTCCCCCATTTGAATTTAAGCGTAATTATGGAAGCCCCTTCCAGGGAGCGGGAAGTCAGTTTATCCAGGCCGGGCGTAGTCGCTAATTGGTTTTCCAGCGGCTCGGTTACTTTTATTTCCACGTCTTCCGGGCTGGCGCCCTCATAAGTGGCAATCACGCTGATTGCCGGCGGCTCGATTTCCGGCATCATATCCACCCCTAAGTTCGATAAGCTATAAAAAGCGATAATCAGGATGGCGGAAAAAATCATTAAATTTGTTACCGGCCTTCTAACGCCGAATTCAGGAAGATTCATAAACCCTGTCCTTTTCTTCTTCTATTTCAACCCTTACCTTAGTATTATCCTTTAACCGCTGCTGCCCCATAATTACAACCAGGTCGCCGTCTTTTAATCCCGAGCGGACTTCAAAATAAGGCCCCTGGCGAATACCCAGGATAATCTTTTTTAAAATCGCTTTATCATCGCTTACGGCATATACGAAAAGCTCCGGCTCTTTGCCGATCAGCGCTTCTTTTAATATCACTGGAACGTTTTTGCGTTCATTAAGAATCAGCCGCACATTGGCGAACATCCCGGATTTTAAGCGGTGTCCGGAATTGTCCACGCTAATTTCAATCGGAGCGGAGCGCGTGGTTAAATCTACTACCGGGCTGATTTTTGTCACCTCGCCGGAAAATTCTTCCTGCGGATAAGCGTCAACGCTAACGCTTGCCTGCTGCCCCAGGGAAACCTGCGGCAGGTATTTTTCCGGAATATCCAGGTCTATCTTTACCTTATCCATATTTACCACCAGGGCCACGGGAGTCTGCTGGTCCACGTGTTCGCCGATATCCACATAGACCCTGCCGACTACGCCGGCCAAAGAACTCTCTACCGGCGCTTTTTCAAATTTTAAACCCACTTCATCGCGGTCAATATAAGCGATTACATCCTGTTTCTCCACGAAGCTCCCTTCGTCTTTTACTTTCTGGATAATCTTTCCGCTCACCTTGGGATAAATTATCGCCTCATCCCTGGCCTTGATATTACCCACATAGTCAAGGGTCTCCTGGATATCTCTTGATTTCACTCTCATTACCTTGACCGGAATTGCCTCTTGGGTGATTTCCCTGCTTTCTTTCTTTATACAACCAAGCAGCAGATTCAGCGAAGAAAAAGATAATAATAAAAGAATAATAAAAAATCTTTTCATATTTACATCCCTCCGGTTGCCTTATCGAATGCGTCCTTGGCGACGATATAATCATAGATTGACTCTTTCTGGTTAAAGAGCGCAACCCGGTAACTTAAATCCGCGTCCTGCTTATCAAGTTCGCTGGCGATTCCCTTGCTGTATTTCTGCGTTAAATCCCGCACCCGGTCTTGATAAAGCGTTATATCCGCTTCTGCCGCCCTCAGCTTGCTGGTGGCATTTTTTAGCGCCAAGTAAGCGTTCTTTAATTCCAGGGCAATATCGCCGATTACCTTGCCTTTGTTCAATTGCGTTGCTTTTAAATCTACGATTGCCTGCTCTACTTTTGCCTTGGTTGCCCAGCCGTCAAAGAGCGGCCAGGAAAAAGTTAAGCCGACGATATTATAATCCTGCCAGCCTTTGATAGGCGAAAAACTAAGCGTCGAGGTGGATTGGCTGTAATAATCCCAGGAAGCATAGATGCTCGGACGGTTATCGCTCTTTGCGATTTCAATTGCCCTTTTATCGGCCTTTTCCTGCGCCAGGTATTGCCTGATTTCGGGCCTGGCTTCCAACGCCCTTAAGAATGCCTCGTCAAAAATAACTTCCCTGGGCTCGTAACTGAATTCTCCTTCGGGGATTATTTTAACATCTTTATCCAGGGATAACAAATTATTTAAAACGGCGCGGCTGGATTCTGCCTGATTTAAAGAAGCTTCATAGGCGGATTCGACACTGCTTAAAGATTCCTGCAGCCTTAAGATATCCGATTGCGAAACTTCGCCCGTGAGATAGCGCGCCTCGGCCGCCTTAAGGTGCTCCCGGGTATTACTTAAGATAGCTTCATTCAAGCCCGTAAATTCATCGGCTAAGATAAGGGTATAAAAAGCCTTTTTTACCGTGAGAATAGTCTCTAATTTGGCCTTATCCAATAATGCCAGGGAAACCTCGAATTCATCGCGGTTCTGCTTAATCGTATTCACAATTTTGCCGCCCTGATAAAGATATTGCTTTAAAGTAGCCTGGGTCGCGGATTTACTGATGTCCTTAGGGTATAAGCCGCGCGTATCCGTCCAGCTGCCGGTAAAATCCAGTGTCGGAAAAAGCGCGGCATTTGCCTCGGCGATTTTAAGCTGCGCTTTTTTTACATCCTCGGCTTTCAGGAGGATATCCCGGTTATCCCGCAGGGCAATCGCCACTGCTTCATCCAGCGCCAGAGATATCCCCTCTTCCGCTCCCAGGCAAAGAGAGGGCAGAAAAAGAAAAACAATTAAAAAATAAGCGATTATTTTATTCATACCTTAATGCCTCAATCGGGTTAAGTTGCGAAGCCTGCTTTGCAGGCCAAAGCCCGAATACCACCCCCACTATTAAGGAAAAAGCCGTAGCCAGAATCATCGAAAATAAGGACACTCTTACCGACCATCCTGCTATAACGGTAATCAATAAAGCTGTGCCGCTGCCAAAGGCAATACCGGCTAATCCGCCGATAAACGACATTAACACTGCCTCAATCAGAAACTGAATCATAATATCTTTATTATTCGCTCCGATGGCTTTGCGCAAGCCGATTTCGCGCGTGCGCTCGGTTACCGACACAAGCATAATGTTCATAATCCCTATACCGCCTACCAATAGCGAAATCGCGGCAATCGCACCCAAGAGAAGAGACATTGTTTGAGTGGTAGATTCAAGCGTTTTCTTGATGTCAGACATATTATGGATCCGGAATGATTCCTGTTGGTCCTTGGTGATCAGGCGGTGCTGCTTTATAACCAGCTTGCTGATCGCCTTCTCGGCATCATCAGTCATATCCGGTCCGGTTGCCTCCACATAGATAGAATCTACGTATTGTTTACCGAAGACCCTATACATCGCAGTGGTAACGGGAATAAGCACCGTATCATCCTGATCCTGGGGACCGGCTGAACCCTTTGCGGGTAAAATACCGATAACCCTGAAATTAATCAGGTTTATTTTTATGGTTTCGCCGATGGGGTTGGCATCGCCAAAGAGTTCCTTGACCACGGTGGTGCCCAACAAAGCCACCTTATTCCTCATCCTCACTTCTTCTTCAGTAAAGAACCTGCCGACTGTCGGGACAGATGAACGTAACTTAGCATAGCTTACCGCCACGCCTTCAACCTGTATGTTTCAGTTCTTATCCGCGTAAACGATTTGCGCCCTCGCTCTTACCGAAGGCCTGGTATCCTTGCCAT
>JBAZGA010000040.1:0-7934 GCA_041653115.1 Candidatus Omnitrophota bacterium | reverse complement strand
TTCACGCGACACTGGCCAAAAGACACCGGTATCAGCGTCCTGCCGGGAGTTGAATTAACGCACCTGCCGCTGAAACAGTTTAAAACGCTCGCAGAATACGCGCGGGGCGAGGGAATTAAAATTATCGTCGCGCACGGCGAAACCATTGTTGAGCCGGTAGTTAAAGGCACAAACCGCGCGGCCCTGGAAGCGGATATCGATATCCTGGCGCACCCCGGCCTGATCAGCGATGAAGACGTAAAATCAGCCAAAGAAAAAAATATCTTTTTGGAAATCTCAAGCCGTAAAGGCCACTCTACTACAAACCGCCATGTTGCCGAGCGTGCCTTAAAAATAGGCGCTCGCCTGATTCTGAATACCGACAGCCACTCACCCGAAGATATTATCAGCCCCCGGGAATTATTCAGGGTAGGGCGTAAGGCGGGTTTAGGCGAGAAAGAAATAGATGAAATCCATCAGGAGACAATTAAATTTATAAAAGAGAAGGAGGGAGGATGAAAAGGTTTCTTTTAGTAGTGTTTCTCTTTGGGATTTTTGGCCTGACCGGCTGCGCAGCGCTGAGCGGAAAAAACAGGGATACAGCCCCGGAAATCTTAGAGCCGCAGGCAGTTTTGAAATTCGGCGATGTGCCTATCCCGGCAGGGTTTAAAGCCGTGCCTCAGGATTCCTATTCCTTTGAAAGCTCAGGCATCCGCGTAGGGCTTTTAAAATACCGCGGCAAGGCCGATGTTGACCAGGTAATCAACTTCTATAAAGAGCAGATGCCGATGTATAACTGGCGGCTATTGAACGTGGTAGAGTACGGGCAGCGGATGCTCAATTTTGACCGCGAGCAGGAAAGCTGTATCGTCAGCCTCTTTGCCAAAGGCAAAGCCGTGGAGATCATAATATCCTTAGGCCCGAAATCGCAATCACCAAAAAGGGCTGAAAGGCCGATAAAGTAAGGTTATTTAAAAAAACCCTTGACAACCAAGGGGTTATATGATAAAAAGGTAGAAAATCGGGTTATACCACTGGAAATGGCTTTAATTACAGGCGAAAAAGGAGGTGGACTAAATTCCAAGCCTAAAGTCATAAGCAATCCGGTGATATAAATATAGATAGCAATTACCTAGGAGATAAATTTTAAAACCCTAGTTGAATATATTTGGGTATAAATCAAAATAAGGAGGATACACAAAAATGAGTAAACGCTTAATACTGATTCTGGCCCTCGCGTTTGTGGCAGGCTTTGCCTTTACCGCATACGCCGAAGTCCAGAACGTCAAGGTAAGCGGCGACATCACTATGTACGGCGTAATGCGTAATCTCGATATTGCTTATGTTGATGCTACACCGGATAAAGAGCAGGAGATGATCAGCATTACCCGCGTCAGAATTGATGCCGACCTTACCGATAATGTAGCAGCAACCGTAAGGTTCCTCAATGAAAGATATTGGGGGCAGCAAGATGAAACGGTAGATAATACCGACATTGACCTGGATTTGGCCTATGTGACGTTAAAGCAATTCTTGCCGAATATGTTCAATGACCATTTAACTCTGGCATTAGGCCGCCAGGAACTGCGTTACGGAAACGCGATGATTATTGGTGATCCTGATACCAATAACGTAGCCACTTCTGCCAGCGCTTTAGGCGGGACAAGCGGTGACCCTGACTTAAGCGCGCGCAAGGCATTTGACGCCGTTAAGCTGGTCTTGGACTATGACCCCTTAGTCGTGGATATCGTGGCAGCAAAAGTTGAAGAAGATACCAAAAACGTTGCTGACGATGTCAACCTTTACGGTATGAATGCCAATTATAAACTCAGTAATAAAACTCTTTTAGAAGGTTATTACTGGTTGAAGCATTATGGCAGAAAAAAAGATGCTCAGGTTCCTAAGGGAATGAAAACCCATGTACTAGGTGCCCGTATGGCTACCCAGCTCAAAGATAACTTGAGCTACAACTTAGAGGCGGCTTATCAGTTCGGAACTTATCACAATGAGACAACAGCAGCCAGGCCGACAGTTGACCGCAGGGCATGGGGATTAGAGACTGCTTTGACCTATGCTATGCCGAACGTAAAATATACTCCTTCAACAACCTTAGGTTATGCATTCTTCAGCGGCGAAAAAGACAGCTATAGCGAAGACAACAGAAGCCATTATCGCGCCTGGGACCCGATGTTTGAAGACCAGAGGTTCGGCGATATTGCCAATGCGCTATTTGATCAGAGCAACGCACACATCCTGATGGCTTCCGGCTCAATGAAACCAGCAGATGACATTACCGTAACCGGTGAATATTATGCTTACTGGTGGGATAAGCCTTATAGCGAAGGCGCTTCAGTTGTAACGCGGAGAGCCGACAGCGTAACAGCTACTGATTCAAAATTCGTAGCTCAGGAAATAGACCTCAAAGCAACCTATGACTATACCGAAGATGTGCAGTTTGGTCTAATGACCGGCGTGCTTATTCCGGGACCGGCTTTTACCAAGGAGTCCCGCAGGACAGCCACCGAAGTCATCGGTTCAATGAAAGTTACTTTCTAAGACAGCTGATGTAATCGCCAAAACCCTCGGGGGAGCGATTCCCCGAGGGTTTTTTTATAGTCGTTATTATTTATAAATTATGTTATATCTTGCCCTTATCTTCCATATGCACCAACCCTACTACAAGAACCTGCTGACCCAGGAAGCGGACGTGCCCTGGGTGCGCCTGCACGGCACTAAAGATTACCTGGATATGGTCAAGATCCTGGAAAATTACCCGCTCATCCGCCAGACTTTTAACCTGGTCCCGTCGCTCGTAGAACAAATAGAAGACTATACAGAGCGCACACTAAAAGACAAGTTTTTAGAGCTGTCTTATAAGAGCGCATCCGAATTAACTCCCGCGGAAAAAACCTTCGTCCTGGAAAAATTCTTTATGATTGATAAAGAAAAAGTGATTTCTCTTTCACCGCGCTATTATGAGCTCTATTTTAAAAAACTGGCGAAAAAAGAATTCGACGAACAGGACTACCTGGATTTACAGGTCTGGTTTAATTTGAGCTGGATAGACCCCTATTTCCGGGAAAATTACCCGGAATTAAAGCAGGTTGTGCGCAAGGGGAGGTTTTTTAGCGAAGAAGATAAGCGCCTCTGCTTGGACAAGCAGATACAAATCTTAGAAGAGATCATCCCCGCGTATAAAAAATTTATGCAGGCTTCCCAGATAGAAATAACGCCCAGCCCCTATTACCATCCGATACTGCCTTTACTTTATAATAGCAAAACCGCCAAGGAAGCGAACCCGCGGACAATTTTGCCGAAAATAAATTTTTCCTATCCGCAGGATGCGCAATACCAGACTGAAGCGGCGGTTAAGTTTTATGAGCAGCGTTTTGGGGTCAAGCCGAAGGGGATGTGGCCGTCAGAAGAGGGGGTAAGCGAACATATCCTGCCTTTTATAATTCAGGCCGGAATAAACTGGATTGTCACCGACGAGGCGCTTCTTTTTAAATCGCTAAAAATGAAAAAAAGGGATACCCGTCTTTTATACCAGCCCTTTCTTTTGAAAAGAAGGGAGGGCAATTTAAATGTTGTCTTCCGCGACAGGAACCTTTCCGATTTAATCGGCTTTGTCTATCACCGCTGGAAAGCCAAAGACGCGGTGGCCGATTTCCTGAAGCACCTGGAAAACATATCCGCCTTTTATAAAGAAAAGGATGTTTTGGTTACCGTGGCCATGGACGGAGAGAACGCCTGGGAATATTACACAAACGACGGGCACGATTTTCTGGAATTGCTTTACCAGAGATTATCCGAAGCGGATTTCGTCAAGACGACCACCGTCAGCGAATACCTGAATAATCACCCTGCTGTCAGGGAAATTAAACGCTTGGCCAGCGGTTCCTGGATTTACGCGGATTTCGGCAAGTGGATAGGAAATCCATATAAAGTGAAAGCCTGGGAATGCCTGGCTATAGCGCGCAAAGAATTAGAGCAAGTGGCGCAGCAATCCAATACGGAACACGAGCTGGCCTGGAAACAAATGCATGTCCTGGAAGGCAGCGACTGGTTCTGGTGGTACGGAGAGGACCACGCGGATTTTGACAAGCTCTTTCGCATGCATTTGTCCAATTTTTATACCCTCATCGGCAAAGATACCCCGGATTATTTAAAGCGCCCTTTAAGCCCATAACTGCTTGACAGATAATAAGTTTTATGCTATAAAAATAAACTTAGTAAAATAAGAAATTAAGTTATGGATAAAAAAGATATTTACGAACACCTGGCAAAAATCTACCTCGACGCCTCGTCAAAGAAAAAGAAAAGCACTAAAAAAAATAAGAACCCCAAAGCACTTTTCTTTACCGGTCTTGCCCTGATTTTTATTTTTAGCGCGATTTCGCTTAGCTTTTTTGCTAAAACTAAGAACGCGGGCTCTAAACCCAATGTAACCTCGGAATTTGTCTTTGTCTTAGAGCCGGATATTGTCAGGATGAATTTTAATTTTGACCCGGTGAAAAAAGAGCTTTACGCCTTAAGCCTGAACAAGCTTAACCTGGCCAGCTTTAAGGCCTTGAGGTTTTCTGCCAGAAAAGCCGATTTTGACGCTAAGGTAGTTTTAAAAGTCGAATTTACCAACGCCGCCAAAGAGAGCTCGGAAATCCTGATTGCCGATTTAACTTCCTTCAAATGGCAGGATTATAAAATTCCGCTTTCTGCTTTTAAAAATATAAAGGACTGGCATGAAATAGAAAGCCTTTCTTTTGCGGTGGAAGAAAAAGATACGAAAAATAAAAAGGGTATCGTTTATATAGACAGTGTGCGGCTTTTACGCTAAAAAAGGAGGGTAAAGTATGCGCCTTATCTCGATAACCAACCAAAAGGGAGGCTGCGGTAAAACTACTTCGGCGGTAAATTTAGCCGCCTGTTTATCCGGAAACAACCGGAAGGTCCTGCTGATAGATTTAGACCCCCAGGCGCATGCAACTTTGGGATTAAATATAAAAACGGATTTAAGCATTTATAACGTCCTTTCCAAGCTGACTCACAAAAAGGCAAGGCTGGAGGATATCATCAAAAACGTCAGCCCAAACTTTGACTTGGCGCCCTCCGGCATAGTCTTAAGCACCCTGGAGCAGGAATTAGCCGGCGAAATCAGCCGGGAGAGCCGGCTTTGGGAAGTCTTAAACAGCTTCAGCGGCAAATACGATTATGTGCTCATCGACTGCCCGCCTAATTTAGGGATTTTGACCATCAACGCCATCCGCGCGGCCAATGAGATAATTATCCCGGTGGAAGCCAGCCGGTTTTCCCTGGAAGGCCTGACGCAATTGATTGAAATCATCAACCTCATCAGGGAGAGGCTTAACCACGATGTCCGGTACCATGTTTTGGTGACTAATTTTGACTCGCGCCTGAGGCATTCTTTCCAGATGCTGAGCAGAATAAGGTCGGAGTTTAAGAGCAGGTTATTCAGCAACATTATCCACGTCAATGTGAAATTGAAGGAGGCGCAGAACCAGGGGGCGCATATTTTGGATTACGACAAATACTGCCGGGGCAGCAAGGATTATTTCAGCCTGGCCCGTGAAATCATTACCCAGGAGGAAGCGCCGCCGCCTGCGGAAATGATGCCTCTTTTAGAGAAAAAGATGAAGGAAGTTTTACAGAGAGAAATCCCCAGGCTGAATGAAATTGTTTTTTCGCTGGCCGCGCCCGAGGCAAGAGAGGTTTACCTTGCCGCCAGTTTTAACAACTGGAAATTGGACGAAAGCAGCAAGATGCGGCAGGAGAACGGGACGTGGACCAAAAAAATGAAACTAAAGCCAGGCCGCCATCATTACCGTTTTGTCGTGGACGGCAAATGGAGCGAGGACCCGGCTAATCCCTTTAAAGAAACAAACCCCTTTGGCGAAATGAACTCCTTCGTAGAGGTAAAAAGTTCTTGAATGGAGGTTGAGGGATTTGGAAGCCAAAAATGCCATTTTAGGCCGCCGCAGCACCCGTAATTTTAATTCCCAGCCTGTCCCGCAGCGTTTAATTGAAGAGTTGATTGATTGCGGGAGGCTTGCTCCTACAGCCAGGAATGTCCAACCCTGGGAATTCGTAGCGGTTACCAGGAGGAAGGCCCTGGAAGATCTGGCCGGCATAGTCGCGGACAACGGAAGGTTTATCGCGGGGAGTTCCTGCTGCATCGCGGTTTTTTGCCGCGATACGAAATATTATCTGGAAGACGGCTGCGCGGCAACGGAAAATATCTTAATCCGGGCGGCTGATTTGGGATTAGCCAGCTGCTGGGTTGCCGGGGATAAAAAGCCTTATTGCGAAAAAGTAAAGGCCTTGCTTAATCTTCCCGCAGATTTTAAATTAGTCAGCCTGATTGCCTTAGGTTATTCAGATGCTCCTGGCGAGGCGCCGGAGAAAAAGCCGTTAAAAGAAGTTTTACATTGGGAGAAATTCTAAAAAAAGCAGAAAGAGAGGAGGTTGAGTCTTTATGCCTTTAAAGAGAAAAGCGCCCAAAAAGAAGCCGGTAAAGAAAAAAGTGGCTAAGAGGAAGCCTGTTAAAAGAAAAATAACCAGAAAACCCGTCAAAAAACCTCTTTCAGCAAAGAAACCGAAAGAGAATATTATCGGTATAGTTACGCATTATTTTCCCCATGTCAGGGCAGCGGTAATCAAGCTAAAAGCCCCTTTGGCCGTAGGCGATACAGTAAAGATTAAGGGGCACACTACGGATTTTGCCCAGAACATAACCTCTCTGCAAATTGACCGCGTCCCGATAAACACGGCAAAAAAGGGCCAGGAAATCGGCCTTTTAGTTGATTCAAGGGTCAGGCAGCACGATGTAGTTATTAAGGCTTAATCCGGATATTCCCAGATGAGCCTTAAGGAGGAGGTGTAAGATGAGGCTTTCAGAGATAGAAAAGAAAGCTAAAGGGTTGGGGCTCAAAGATACCTGGAAACTCTCTAAACCCGACCTGATCAAGGCAATCCAGCGTAAAGAAGGCAATTTTGACTGCTTCGGCACGGCGCGTAACTATTGCGACCAGGCCGGGTGCGCCTGGAGGAGCGACTGTTTAAAATAGGAGAGTGAATGAAATACAGGTGCCAGCTCTGCAACCGGGATATTGATGATTTCGTCAGCATCAGCCATATTAAGACAGAAGAGTATCTCATAGATTTAATCCGGCGCGACCACCCGGAGTGGAAGGAAAGCAAAGAAACCTGCCATAAGTGCATCGAGTATTACCGCAAGCTCGTAAAAGACGCGGAGATTTAAGCAATTCCAACCCAAGGCCCGATCTTACAAGTTATTCAGGTACTCGCGAGATCGGGTCTTGAAATGACTATTTATGGTTACTTACTCATAATAAATAGGGCGTTAAAAGTAGGTAAGTTCAGGTAAAGAAAATGAAGTCGCGCGGCAGGCCGATAAAATACAGGATAGTCAAGCAGGACCCCAGGATCAGCCAGTTTAGCCCAAGAGGCAAGGCAGGAAGGCCTGACGAGGCTAAATTAAGCATGGATGAGTTTGAGGCAGTGCGCCTGGCGGATTTCCTGGGCTTAAGCCAGAAAGAAGCCGCCAAATCTATGCGTATATCCCAGCAGACCTTCAGCCGGATACTCAGGAGGGCGCGTAAAGCCATAGCCGATGGCCTGGTAGCCGGCAAAATCATCAAAATCGAAGGCGGTTATTACGTGATTAGTTCCCGCGCGGAATCCCAGCCGCAAGAACCTAAACATATCTCCATAAAGCTTGGTTAAAAGAGCGCTTCAACCGGTTTATTCTCATTAAACACAGATTTGAGCTTCCCAGAGAGATAAACTGCTAACTTCCTATAATGTGTAGATACTAACTCCCGGAAAAGCCAACTAAACAGCAATTTTTTTATTCCCGCGGTTGTATTTTTTGCAACTGCGGGTTTTTTATTTATAAACCGGAACTCAAATATTTTTTG
>JBAZGA010000039.1:0-8288 GCA_041653115.1 Candidatus Omnitrophota bacterium | reverse complement strand
TATGAGCGACGAGGCCAAAGCAAGGGGCATTGCCATAGATTTAAAGAAACTCTCGCAAAAGCTGGGCATAGAGGCGGTAGAGACTGTGGCGATCACCGGCGAGGGAGTTGCCAAGTTAAAAGATGCCGTGCTCAAGGCAAAGCTTCCTAATCCTGATTTAGTCCGGCGCGTAAAAGGAGATTCCCAGTTAGACGCGATACAATTACTCAAGAGAAGGAGCCGGATAGCCAATGATTTAGTGAGGGGGCTCCTCGTGGTTTCCCGGCCGTTAAAGAAGAGTATTGCCGAGGCGTTCGGCCGCATCACCATCAGGCCGGTAAGCGGAATACCGATATTGCTGCTGGTTTTGCTGGCGATGTATTTTTTTGTCGGCAGGTTTGCCGCCGGGATACTGGTGGATTTTTTCGAGAATACCGTCTTCGGCAAATACCTCAACCCGTTTTTTATAAATATAGCAGAGAAGTTTATCCCTCTGCAGCTGATAAAAGAAGCCTTGGTGGGCGATTATGGGTTAATTACCATGGCGCTGACTTACGCCTTTGCGATTATCTTCCCCATCATAACAGCCTTCTTTTTTTTCTTCGGCCTGCTTGAGGATTCCGGGTATCTTGCCAGGCTTACGGTTTTATCCGACAGAGTATTTAAGACCATGGGCTTAAACGGCAGGGCGATTTTACCGATGGCCTTAGGGTTAGGCTGCGGGACGATGGCTGTATTAACCGCCAGGATTCTCGATACCAAGAAAGAACGCATCCTGGTCAGCTTATTGCTTACGCTGGCAATACCCTGTTCGGCGCAGTTAGGCGTAATCATGGGGCTCTTGGGCAGCTTATCGATTAAAGCGTTTTTGCTTTGGCTGGGCGTAGTAATGCTGGTTATGATCAGCGTGGGATTTGCCGCGGCAAGGATTATCCCGGGGGCAAGGAGTCCGTTTATCCAGGAGATGCCGCCTATCCGCCTGCCGCAGCTAAAAAACATCGCCGCCAAAACCCTGGCCAGGTTAAGCTGGTATTTAAAAGAAGCCGTGCCTTTGTTTCTATTGGGGACATTTATTCTTTTTGTGGCGGATAAAACGGGTATTTTGAAATGGATAGAGGCCTTATTGAGCCCGTTACTGGTCGGGCTGTTAAGCCTGCCGCAAAAAGCTACCGAGGCCTTCATCATCGGGTTCTTAAGAAGGGATTACGGCGCTGCCGGGCTTTATATGCTGGCAAAAACCGGCCAGCTCGACAAGATTCAGCTCCTGGTCAGCCTGGTGGTGGTCACTTTATTTGTCCCCTGTATCGCGCAATTCTTGATTACCATAAAAGAAAGAGGCATAAAAGTCGCCTCGATTATCGGCGTATCCGTGTTTATCATTGCTTTTTTTGCCGGCTATATTCTGAATCTCATTCTGCGCTATTTTGTGGAAACTTTAGGGATAGCAGTAATATAATTATTCAAGACGAGTCGTTTATAGGAGCGAGCCTATGGAAAGAACCCAGAAATTAGAAGAAGCCTTAACCGTAATTTGGGAAGAGGCGGAAAAGAAAATCTTTGACCGGGAGCAGATTCAAAAGTGCATCAGCGATAAAGTTAACGAGGATGTGCTGGAGGATTTGGCAAAGCAAGGGTATGTCATAATAGAAAAAGACGCCGTCAAATTAATGCCCCGGGGAGAAATTATCGCCAGGGATATCATCAGGAGGCAGCGTTTGGCAGAGCGCCTGCTTGCCGATGTCCTGGAGGTCAGCGCCAAAGAGACGGATTCCTGCGCCTGCGAATTCGAACATATATTATCAAAGGAAGTTGAAGAGAGTATCTGTACCCTGCTTGGCCATCCCAAAGAATGCCCGCACGGCTACCCGATACCGCCGGGGAACTGTTGTTTAAAGGCAAAGGCCCTGCTTGAGAGCATCGTCGTGCCTTTATCGAAACTCGCGCCGGGCGAAAAAGGCAAGGTAGTTTATGTGTTGACCCATAAGCATCCGCAGCTGCACAAATTAATGTCGCTGGGGATAGTGCCCGGTGTTTTAATTCTGCTGCACCAGGTATCCCCTTCTTTTGTGCTTCAGGTACAGGAGACTCAGGTGGCGCTGGAAGAAGAGCTTGCCAAAGAGATATATGTGAAAAGGCTAAAGTAAAAGCGCAGAGAGCCCTGGAGCGGACAAATAGATAGAAAAAACGCATGCGTTACGCTAGGATAACGGTATTCTTTTTAGCCTTAGTTTTATTAACAGGAGGCGAAATGAGAAATAGCGGCAATACCCCAAAAAAGACACCTATTTTTAATGCGGCTACGGGAAAGGTTGAAGAGGTCGAAAAAATTTATAAAACCGACGCAGAGTGGAAAAAGATTCTTACTCCCGAACAATATCGCATTACCCGTCTCAAAGGGACGGAGCAGCCATTTTCTGCGCAATGTCCGCTTCCGCCAAAAGGAAGCAGCGGTATTTATCAATGTGTCGGTTGCGGAACACACCTGTTCCGCTACGAAAACAAGTTTGAGTCGGGAACGGGCTGGCCTAGTTTTTGGGAGCCAGTTTCAGGGCTTAACATCAGGCTTGTCCCGGACGATAGTTTTGGCATGCGGCGGACTGAAGTAGTCTGTGCGCGCTGCGATGCGCACTTAGGCCATGTCTTTGATGACGGCCCTCCCCCTACCGGCAAGCGCTACTGCATCAATGCCGTTGCCTTAAAGCTAGCGGAAACTCTCCCGAAAGACACTCCTTTCTCGACGGAAATCGCCACTTTTGGCGCGGGTTGTTTCTGGGGCGTAGAGTCTGCCTTTCGCCAGGTAAAGGGCGTAACCGACAGCAGCGCGGGATTTACCGGAGGCAGACTCAAAAATCCCGCTTACAAAGATGTTTGTACGGGCAAGACCGGGCATGCCGAGGCAGTGCAGGTGCAATATGACCCTGCTCAAGTTTCTTATGAAGAACTTCTTGATGTTTTTTGGGATATCCATGACCCGACTACGCCGGAGAGACAGGGCGCGGATATCGGCAGCCAGTACCGTTCGGTAATTTTTTACCATACGCCTGAACAGGAAAAGCTCGCCCGCCGCTCAAAGAAACGGCTGGAGGAATCCGGCAGATTTAAAAGGCCTATCGTCACCGAAATCGTGCCGGCAAAAGAATTCTACCGGGCAGAAGAATACCATCAGCAGTATTATGAAAAGCAGGGGATTAAACCGGCCTGCCGCATACCAAGGGAGGGTTGAAAAAATGACGCTCTTAGAGGCATTAAAACTGGCTTTAAAGAAAGAAGAGGCATCAATAGAGTTATACAAGAAATTATTGATTACCAATAAGCCTTTAGAGGATTTACTTACACTCCTTTTAAACGAAGAATTCAAGCACAAGAAATTAATTGAAGAAGAAATTTACAAGGCCACCAAAATTTAAGGCCAGGGTAAATTTCCTTGATTAAGGCATCCTCTTGTAGTATCCTGTGTCGGGTATCTTAAGCTTGTATAGATAGGCGCGACGCGCGGGTGGTGGAATGGCAGACACATACGTTTGAGGGGCGTATGCCGTAAGGCGTGAGGGTTCAACTCCCTCCCCGCGCACTAAATTGCAGTGAAATTTATTATTTCCGGAGGGGTTGTTTTTGGAAAAGATTGGGGGGGGGAGATGGTTAAGAAAATAGCGGTTTTTATTTTTTCGGCGTTCTTATTGCTAAATATGTACGGTTGTTTTGCTTTATTCGTAGGAGCAGCCGCCGGCACAGGGACTGCGATTTGGCTGTCCGGAAAATTAACGCAACAATTCAATACTCCTTATGAACGGACGATCAGGGCCGCAGAATCGGCTCTCAGGTCGCTGAGGCTGAAAGTAATAAAAGAATCAAAAGAAGAGAATGTTACGCAGTTAAGAAGCGAATACAGCGACGGCAAAAATATCTGGATTGATATCCGCAAGATCACGGAGGAGTCCACCAGGGTAGAGGTCCGCGTAGGAGCGGTGAGCCACGATAAGACGGCTTCAGAAAAGATTTTGAAAAGAATACAACAATACTTGTAAAAAAGGGCTATTGTTCAACGCTGCGCTTGTCCTTGACGTAGTTGCTTCTCTCTAAGCTCTTGGCGTAAGATTTTAGTTCCGCGCCGATTTCGCCAATCTGGGCAACGTGTTCTATCTCCCGAAATTCATTGGTGACCACGCCGATCGATACCGATAAAAGGGGTACTTTTTGCTCTTTGCCCTGGCGGTCTTTGGCAAGAATATAACCTCTTTTCCTGTCGGCTTCATTGTAGAAGGAAGGGGCGGTTTTTTCAAAATCCTCGATAATTCTCTTACAGAGCTTATCAACAATATCGGTAGTCGTGACAATTACAAAGTCATCCCCCCCGATATGGCCGATAAAATCATCGGCCCTGCCGCACTGCCCTGCCGCGCGGATAAGAATGCGCGCGGTCTCGCGGATAACATCGTCTCCGTGCTCAAAGCCGTACTTGTCGTTATAGGCCTTGAATTTATCCAAATCTATATAGCAGACCGCAAAGAGCGTTTTAGTCTCCAGGCGCCTGGACAATTCATTCAGAATAGAGACGTTGCCGGGTAGGCGCGTTAAAGGATTTGCCTCCAGGTCGCTTTCCGTCCGCCTGAGAATCATCCTGATGCGCGCCAGCAGTTCCTTCGGCTCAAAGGGCTTGACGATATAATCATCGGCGCCGGCGTCAAGCCCGCCGACCTTGTCGCTGATGTCGCCTTTTCCGGTGACCATAATAATCGGCAGGTGCCTTAAGAGCAGGTCTTTTTTAATCCGGCGGCAGACTTCCCTGCCGTCGATTTTAGGGATCCTGTAATCCAGCAATACCAGGTCGGGGGGTTTTGCGGCAATCGCCTTTAAAGCCTCTTCGCCGTCCTCGGCTTCAAAGACTTCATAGTTTTCTTCTGCGAGGGTAAGCTTTAGTATATCCCTGATATCGGGATCGTCGTCAACTACCAGTATTTTGACCGGCATAAGGACACCTCTGTTTTAAGCTGATTCGGGCAAGGTAAAGCTGAAAGTCGAGCCTTCGCCGAGCTTGCTTTTTACCCGGATTTGGCCGCCGTGCGCGTTAATGATGTGTTTTACCAGGGGAAGCCCAAGGCCGGTGCCTTTTACCTGCTGGTTGATTGCGTTGTCCACGCGATAGAATTCTTCAAAGATTGCTGCCAGCGCTTCTTCGGGTATCCCGCATCCGGTGTCATGAATATCTACCTGGACATGGTTTTCTGCTTTCCGGCTATTGATACTAATTGTGCCTTTTGGGGGCGTAAATTTTAGGGCATTGCCGATAAGGTTGATAAATACGCGCTTGAGCTGGGAAGGGTCTGCCCAGATAGTGTCGGCGTCTTCGGGTATATTCACCGATAATTCCAGCTGTTTTTCCTTTAACTGCCCCGACAGCAAATCTGCCACGGCTCCCAGGACAGTGTTTAGGCTGAGTTTTTCCTTTTTCATCGCCACTCCGCCGGACTCGATGCGCGATATATCCAGGAGGTCATTGACCAGGTGGGTCAACTCATCGCTATGCCGGTTTATTTTATCAAGCCGGCTGTGCACTTCTTCAGGCACTTTGCCTAATTTACCCGCCAGCAATATCGAGGCGTAGCCTTTTATGGAAGTGAGCGGCGTCCTCAACTCGTGCGAGACCGCCGAAATAAAATCGGTTTTGCGCTTATTGGCCAGTTTTGCTTCTTCCAGGACGCGTTTTAATTCCCGCGTCCTTTCCTCGACTTTTTTCTCCAGGTCCTGTTGCGCGCGCCAGGTATTCTCAAAGAGGCGGGCATTTTCCAGGGCCTGGCCGATTTGATTGGCAAAGACGGTGACCAGCTCTTCGTCGCCCGCGGTTATCGGGGTATCGATATTTTCTGTTCCCATAAAAAGGAACCCTTTATTGCCTTCTTTAGGGGAGAGGGGGGAGATCATAAAAGAATGTACCTTGAAAATCTGCTTCATTCCCTCTTTTAATTTTAACGCCTCATCGCCCGCTATCGAAGAGAGGGTTTCATTGTTCTGTATTAAATCCAGGTACATATTCTTATCCGAGGCCACGGCTAATTCTATGGCCTTGATTTCGTCTTCAAAATAGCCGGTATTTAAACTGAGCAGGAATTTCCCTTCTTGCTCCGACCACAAGAAAGCGCAGGCTTTTTCAAAGCCCAGATTTTTCAGATAAGCCGGCTCGATCATTTTAAAAATCTGGTTCTCTTCCAGGGAGGTACTGATGGCGCGGGATATCTTTTGCAAAGCATAGAGGCCTTTTACTTTTTTATCCAGCTCTTCCTGTGTCTTGTTCAGCTCTATATCGGTACGCACAATCAGCTTGGCCTGCTCGTCCATTTCGTCTAGCGCCCTTTTCAGGTAATCAACTTGGGATTGCATTTTTGTGATTCTTTCCATTTTTACGGCTATGGCTATAGCCAGGGAAACGGTGGTAATCACAAAAGCAAATCCCAGCAGGTTAATTAGATATTCGCCAGACAGCATCCTAACTCCCGATAGCCAAAATACTGATAGTCTGATTATGAAAATATGCCTTACCGCGGTAATTAATTGCGGTTAAAGGCGCCTGTTCCCCGTAGGTGTACAGGCCGATTAACGGGGTGTCTTGCTCTAACCCCTCCCTGATGACGTCCAATTCCTTGTCTGCGTCCCTGCCTAACAATAAATATCTTGATATCGAGTCTAAAATCAGGACCAGGTTTACCTGGCTGCCGGATAAACTCTTTTTTGCTTCCTCCAGCGCCTGACGGGCTGCTTCCAGGGCGGATTCTTTAGTGCCGATCATTAGCCGGATTTCGCTTTCCTCCGGCACGTCACCCTGAAAAACCAGGGAGCCGTCGTTTTCTATAGACAGAATATTTCTTAAGAGGTACTCCTCTTCGCCGGGGAGGTATATACCGATAGGATACAATACAGAGATAAGCTTTAATTCCCGTCTTAATTTGCTTAAACTATAACCAAAGTATTCTTCATAGAAATTGACTGCGCTCACGCCGCCTATTTCATAGACGATATTGTCTTTGGACCTGGTGACGCGGCGCGGTTTGCCTAAGGGCTGCCAGCCGTGTTTTGTGCCTAAGCCGAAGTTCAATTTACCGCCCAAAAGGACGCCGCAGGCGGCGTTACTAAATATATCGTGATTAAAATAGAGATAGCTTTTTGAAAAACGCAGGTTATCCGATGCCGAGGCGCCGACGAAAGGGAAGCTGCTGCCTAATCTTTCCTGCAGGCCGTAAATCAATTTTGCGTTTTCCCGCATCAATCCGTCAGAGAACATAATGCCTAAATCCCGGCGGATACCGCTAAACCCGTATAATAACTTTTCTCCCAACTCTTCTCCTGCGGCCTGCGGCATCTTCGCGCCTAATTCCCTGAGGCAGGCGGTGTTAAAATACACGCCCTCCGGAAAACTCAGGAGCATTACTGCCAAGCCGCGTTTATATATGCCCTGGGAAGAAATAATGGCAGTAGAACTGCAGCCGATTATCGGTGTATCCGCTAAATAAACGCCGAGTGTTTTTACCAGGCCTGCGGAAAAAAGGTCTACTGAGCCGAAAGTAATCGCCAGGTCAATTTTTTCCGCGCGCAGATTTCTCCTTGCCTGTAGCACTGCCTCCTTTGCCGCAGAAACAGGGTCTTTTTCCGCACTTAGGCCTATACTTGCTTGGATTGCCATCTTGGTTTAATTTATTAGAACATAAAAGTTTCAAAGGGTCAATAAATTTATTGACCGCGCAACAACTTTATAATAAAATAATCGTAATTTATTATTGGCCCCATCGTCTAGCCTGGTCCAGGACGCGTGGTTCTCAGCCACTAAACACCGGTTCAAATCCGGTTGGGGCTACCAATGTGTTTTCGCAGCGCGGGGCGAAGAAGCCTTGTGCGGCGCATTAATCATTATCAACAATCCCGTTAGGGTATGCGCGGGATTATTTCTCGTCACCGCCACTACTAATATGCAGATCGGAAGCGGAGGTTAAAATGATAGCGATATTCGGCCTTTTAATCATTATACTGCTTTCTATCATCGTCGTCAGGATTGGAGCGGTTGCCCTGGAACTGACCGGGCTTTCTCCCGAGATAGCTTCTTTTCAGGCCCAGTCGGCATTTTCCGGAGTAGGCTTTACTACTTTAGAGTCAGAAGCAATAGTAACCCACCCCTTAAGGCGGCGCATTGTCCGGGTCCTGATTCTTTTGGGGAGCGCCGGGATCACCACCTCGATGGCTACCCTGGTATTGGCATTTATCGGCCAGTCGGGAAGAGGCATCGTGCTGCGGGGAGAGATCCTCGTTCTCGGCCTGGTGTTTAT
>JBAZGA010000038.1:0-8422 GCA_041653115.1 Candidatus Omnitrophota bacterium | reverse complement strand
TCAGGAATGCCCCGGCAGATATGAGTATCGGAGAAGTCATCCGTGATAATCTCGCGGGAGTGATCGAGAAGACTCCCGTAGAGTATCATCGGGACGACCAGTTTTATCAGCTACTCAGGTTTGCCCGGTATGTGCCTAAGGCAATCCCTTATTCCGGAGAATTCCTGATCCTGCGGCCTTTATACCATTTTATCCCGCGGGCAATCTGGAAAAATAAGCCGATGGGAATCACGTATTTTTTTGAAGAGGGAATTGTCAACACCGAGTACAGCCAATCGACTATTGCCGGCTCAATCATCGGAGACTTTTATCTTTCGCAGGGGTGGATGGGTATCTGCATAATCGGGATTTTCATGGGATTTCTGGCGAAGCAGTTTGATTCGCTGCTGGAGATGTCGAAGCGCTCGCCGGCGATTTTGTTAATCTACAGCTATGGCCTGGCGTTTTTATTCGTTGCCGTAAGGTCATACCAGATTATCTATGAGGGCTGGTATGTATTTATATTGATGTATTGGATACTAAGATGGATGAAGAAAAAAGAAGCAGCTATCCAAAAGTCGCCCTGATCTGGCCGGCTTTTTATTTTTACCATGTCGCCCGCTTCCAGGCGTTACACCGGCGCCTGGGAGAGAGGTTATTGGGGATAGAACTTGTCGGAGGCGCCTTGGAGGACAGGGGCATCAGGTGGCAGTATCTAAAAAGGGGCGACCTGCCGATAGTCACTTTATTCCCGCGTTCCGATATCGGGGATATCGCGCACAAAGACTTAGGGGCCTCGATTATAAATAAACTGCGGGATTGGGGCGCGGATGCTATTTTTGTCAACGGTTATTATACACCGGAATACCGTCTGGTGATTAATTGGGCGCACCGGCATAATAAAAGATGTTTTATTTTCTCGGAAACCAAGCGCAACGATTACCCGCGCTTTTTTGGGAAGGAATGGCTGAAGAGAAGGATTATTAAAAGGATAGACGGGGCTATCTGCGGCGGCAGGCTGCACAGGGATTACTTGGTAGAATTAGGCCTTTCCCCGGAGCGGATTCTTTTCGGATACGATGCCGTGGATAATGATTTTTTCAGAAGGATGAGCAGCTTAGCCAGAAGCGATGCGGAGGCGAACAGGCGAAAATATAATCTGCCGCAAAGGTATTTTTTCAGTGCTTGCCGCTTTGTGAAAAAAAAGAATTTAATCCGCCTGCTTGATGCCTATAAGATATACAGCGGGAAAGCGCCGGCTGATTCAACCTGGAGCTTGGTTCTTTGCGGCGCAGGGCCCGAGGAAAATAAACTGAAAAGGAAGGTCAGAATCGAAGGCATTAAAGGAGTACATTTTCTCGGAGCGGCGCAGCCCGAAGAATTGGCGGTATATTACGCCCTGGCCTCCTGTTTTATTTTGGCGAGCACCCAGGAACAGTGGGGCCTGGTGGTGAATGAGGCAATGGCGAGCAGCTTGCCGGTCCTGGTGACAAACGTCGCCGGCGCAGCCGGGGAATTAGTGGAAAACGGCATAAACGGCTATACCTTTACTTCCCGGGATAAAGGTGAATTAGCCGGGTTAATGCTTGAGATAGCCGGCCTGGACAGTGCGCGGTTGCGGGAAATGGGCGCTAAATCAGAAGAAAAGATCAGGGTTTATACGCCGCAACTCTTTGCCGAAAGCATCATCAGGTTATTAAGCCTATGAAAATACTGCATGTTATTCCTTCGCTGGCTGCTGTACGCGGCGGCCCCGGCCAGGCAGCCCTGGAACTGGTGAAGGCTTTGCGCGCCTGTAACGTTGAGGCAGAAATCGCCGCGACTAATGATAACGGCCCGGGGTTATTGGATGTGCCTTTATGCAGAAAGAGCGATTATCAGGGAGCGCCGGTCTGGTTTTTCCCCCGTTTTTCTCCGGCCGTCTCTTATCTACGCGAATACGCTTTTTCCGCTTTATTTAGCAGATGGCTTTTGCGCGGCATCTCCGGGTATGACTTATTGCATGTCCACGGCATATTTTCCTATACCTGCAGCATGGCAATGTTGATGGCGCGCCTAAAAAAAGTCCCTTACCTTGTCCGGCCTAACGGGATGCTCTGCGCCTGGTCCTTAAAACAGGGGAGGTTGAAGAAGCAAATTTATTTGGATTTATTTGAGCGGGCTAATCTGGACCGGGCAGGCGCTTTGGAATTTACCTCAAGCCAGGAGCATGAGGAAGCCCGGGTGCTTAATTTACGGCCGCAGAGTTTTATTTTGCCCTACGGCTTAACTCCGTCGATGCCCCTTGCGGACGCTCCTCTCCGCCTGAAGCAGTTCCTGAAGATTCCGGGAAACGAGCCGGTTATTCTTTTTATGTCCCGGCTGCATCATAAAAAAGGGCTGGAATATTTAATCCCGGCGCTCGGCCGGCTCAAAGAGCGCCCTTTCCGGTTTATTATCGCCGGCAGCGGCAGTAAAAAATATGAAGCAAAAATTAAGCGGCTTTTAGAAAAGGAAGGAATTTACAGCCGCACGCATATCTTAGGATATGTCCAGGGAGAAGCCAAGCAGCTTCTCCTGCAAGGCGCAGACCTTTTTGCGCTTACTTCTCATTCCGAGAGTTTTGGCCTGGCAGTCCTTGAGGCCTTAGCCGCGGGCTTACCGGTTTTGCTAACCCCGGGAGTGCCTCTGGCTTCCTTAATCAAAAAGGAGGGGCTGGGGTTCGTCGCCGAGATGGAGGTAGGAGAGATTGCCGATACCATCAAGAGGTGCCTGGATAACCCGCAGGGATTAAAGGAAATGGGAGGGCGCGGCAGAGAGGTTGTCCGGCGTGAATATAACTGGGAGGCGATTGCCGGGAAATTGAGCCGGATTTACGCCGCCGTTCTAAACAGAGAGGACTTGCCGCAATGAACAAACTTTCTTTGTCCGTAATCATCCTCACTCATCAGGAAGAAAAAAATCTTCAAGACTGTCTGGAGAGCATCCAGGGCTGGGTAGAAAACATTTTTATCGTGGACGCTTATTCCACGGACAAAACCCTGGAGATTGCCAGGCGCTATACCGATAAGATTCATCAGCACCCCTGGGAAAATTACGCCAAACAGTTTAACTGGGCTTTAGAGAATCTCCCTCTCAATACCGAATGGGTAATGCGCTTAGATGCCGACGAGCGTTTAACCGCAGGGCTTAAAGATGAATTGATTTCAAGCTTGAATAACCTCGCCCCTGAAATCAGCGGGCTCTATGTGAAAAGGAGAGTTTATTTCCTCGGGAAATGGATGAGGCACGGAGGGTATTATCCGGCCTGGCTCTTAAGGCTCTGGAGAAAGGATAAAGGGTATTGCGAGAAGCGATATATGGATGAACACATCAAGTTAAGAGAAGGCAGGCCTGGATTTTTGCGTAACGATATCATCGATGAGAACCGCAAGAACCTGTATTTCTGGATCGATAAGCATAACCGCTATGCCACGCGGGAGGCAATAGATATTTTAAATTCGGAATATCATTTTTTGCCTTTTGATACGCTGGAAGAAAAACTCCAGGGGACGCAGGAGGCAAGAAAAAGATGGCTGAAAACAAAAATTTATCTAAAAAGCCCCTTATTTATCAGGGCCTTCCTCTATTTTATTTACAGGTATTTTATAAAACTCGGGTTTCTTGACGGTCCCCAGGGCCTGACCTGGCATTTCCTGCAGGGGTTCTGGTACAGGTTTTTAGTCGATGCCAAACTTTATGAAATTTATACAAAAGCCGGCAAAGACAAAGCGGCAGTCAGGGAGTTTATCCGGGAAGAATACGGGGTGAATCTAGATGAGGCAGGTTGATTTAAGCAAATATCAAAAGGTATCTTTTAATCCGGAGCGGAGAATGAAAAAAATAATCTGGTATCTGGTAAGTCTGCTTTTATTCAGGTCGGCTCTTCCCTACCTGTACGGGCTTAAGGTTTTTCTCTTAAGACTATTCGGCGCCAAAATCGGCAAAGGCGTGGTGATCAAGCCCGGCGTAAATATAAAATACCCCTGGTTGTTGCGGATTGGCAATCATAGCTGGCTCGGCGAAGGCGCCTGGATTGATAATCTTGCCCTTGTCAACATAGGAAACAATGTCTGCATCTCGCAGGGGGCCTCTATTCTTACCGGCAATCATAATTACAAGAAGGAAACTTTTGATTTAATGCTGGCCGAGGTAAACATAGAAGACGGAGTTTGGGTTGGGGCAAAAGCCATTGTTGCGCCAGGGGTTAGGCTAAAGACGCATTCCGTATTAAGCGTGGCAAGTGTCGCTGTAGAGGACACCGCGCCCTATACCGTATACCGGGGCAACCCTGCTTTGGCAGTCAGAGAGAGAAAGATAGAAGAATAGATTTGATGAAGATATCCATCATTACCGCCGTATTGAACAACCGCGCCTTTATCGAAGATTGCATTAAAAGCGTTGCCGGGCAGACTTACAGGGAAATCGAGCATATTATCGTGGATGGCGGCTCAACCGACGGCACAGTCGGGATAATCAACAAGCACAGAGATAGCTCAAGAAAGGTTATTTCTGAAAAGGATAACGGTATTTACGAAGCCCTGAATAAGGGTATCCGCATCGCCGGCGGCGAAGTAATCGGGATTTTAAATTCCGATGACTTGTACGCAAACTCGATGGTGTTGGAGAAAATAGCGCAGCAATTCAGCGCCAAAGGCGTAGAGGGTATTTACGGAGATTTAGTCTACGTGGATAAGGAGAATACGCAGAAAATCATCAGGTACTGGAAGGCTGGCGCGTACAGAAGCGGCTTATTTCTTAAAGGATGGATGCCTCCCCACCCGGCTTTTTTTGTCAAAAAAGAGGCCTATGATAAATACGGCTATTTTAATACCGCTTTTAAAATCTCGGCGGATTATGAGCTGATGCTGAGGTTCCTCTATAGATACGGGATTTCCGTCGCTTATTTGCCTGAAGTTTTAGTGAAGATGCGCAGCGGCGGAGTAAGCAACAGGAATTTTAAGAGCATGATCACCAGGTCAATAGAAGATTACCGGGCTTTTAAAATCAATGGATTGAAAGCAGGATTCTTTACGCTGTTGCGGAAAAAAATTCTAAAAATACCGCAGTTTTTTACCCGTGAAGAGAGATTTTCAAAATGAAAAGAGCCTTTGATTTTGCCTTAGCGCTCTTTGGTTTAGGTATCAGCTGGCCCTTATGGCTGCTCTTTAGTTTGGCAATCTGGCTGGAAGATTTCGGGCCGGTATTTTACCTGCAGGAAAGGGTGGGCCTTAACGCAAAGCTTTTTAAGGGGGTTAAATTTCGCTCGATGAAGGCGGCAGCCGATAAAGGGGCCGAATTCCTTCAGGCAGAAGAGCACGATACCAGGGTAACGAAATTCGGCCGCTTTTTAAGGATTACGGCTATGGATGAGCTCCCGCAGCTAATCAATATTCTAAAAGGAGAAATGAGTTTTGTCGGGCCCCGGGCGCTGGTGCCGAAAGAGCAGGAAACTCATGAAGGCAGGGCCAGGAGTGTCTTTGATTTTGCCGGTTTTCAGGAGCGCTCAAAGGTCCGGCCGGGGTTAACCGGCGTGGCCCAGGTTTTTGCTGCCCGCGATGTCAGCCGCGAACGCAAATTCAAATACGATATCTGGTATATCAAAAACCGGACCTTCTTTCTGGATATACGCCTGATACTGCTTTCTTTTTTAGTGACCTTTGGGGGGAGGTGGGAGATAAGGAAAGAGAAGTTCGCTTTTTTGAACCAGGACCTGCTCAGGCGCAGGATAGAAAGCGAGCTTCCATAATAAAAATGCCTGGACCCTTTTTCTGTTGCAAAAGGGTGTTTTCTGTGATATGATTTTAAAAAAGGAGGGATTATGAAGATGAAGAAAATCATTTGGATAGCATTAATCATTGCAGTCGGTGTCTCAATTTATATTTATTCTGCTGCCCGCCAGAAAGCTTCTTTACCCAGGCCCGAAGATATGCACGGCCAGGAAGCTTCTCCGGTAATGCCCGAGGAAGATAAAAACAAGCCGACATATGACGAAACCAAGAAGCTGAAAGTGACCGGGCCGGTCTGGGTAGAGGAATAAAGGCTTGACAGAAAATCCCCACCAAGGTAATTTAGTAGCATGTCAAGGCCGGACCACTCTCTAAAAAAAAGCCCAAAAATTTTTTTTGTTATTGTTTCCGGGCTCGCCTTTCTGGTATTTTATAATGCCTATCTGGTTGATCGCTCGAACCTTAACTTAAGGGCCGCCTTAGCCAAAGTCAGCAAAAAAGTAAAAACCGCGGAAGATTTCCAACGCATAAAACCCCTGCTCCGCCTGCCGCTTTTAGATGAAGTATCCAGAAGCAACACTTCTGCCAAGAACCTGATTTATCTGGAGATGACAGAGGATATCGCCGGGAGCCCCAGAGCGCTTGAGCAGCTGGATGAAATGGCATTTTATCTCCAGGCGGTAATTGAGGCAAGGGCAGCCGGCAAAAACATTGTTTTGTCAATATTAGACCGGCTGAACAGCTATATTTATACGCCGCGCGTAAAAATCTCCGAAAGCCGGTTAATCGCCAAGGCCAAAATTTTATCAGCCAGGACAGGCCCGAAACAAGAAAAGGCAGCAGCGCAGAGGCGCTATTATGATTCAGGCAATGTTTATCTGGAGTTAAAAGATCTTCCCAGTGCAGAAACGGCTTTCCGGAAAGCGATAGAGCTTGACCCGTCAAGTAATCTGGGCCTGAAGGCAAAATTTAACCTTGCCTGGGCGCATAAATATCTGGAGAGTTACGACCGGGCTACCGCCTATTTTGACGAAATCTATAACCGCTATCCGGAGAGGGCGATAGGTATTTTAAGCCAATACGAGGTTGCCTCTATTTTTTCAAAAAGAGGAGAATACCTGCGGGCCAGGGATAAATACGCCAGGCTTGCCGAATACTACCCTGAATTTGAGGCGGCAGATTTAGGTTTGTTTAATGCCGGCTATATTTCTTTTTATAACTTGAATGACGCGCAGGCAGCTTCCCTATATTTCACGCAGCTGGAAGCAAGATTTCCCGCGCAAGGAATTGTCAAGCGCCTGGCCGCTAAAATCAGGGAAGCGATGGTCACGCCCTATGCCCGGAAGGGGTATGAATTATTGGAGGAGAGGAATTACCGCCAGGCCATAGCGGCTTTTGAAAAAGCGCTGGAGGTTGCTCCTTCCGACGGCAGGCTGCAGGCCGGGATTGGCCTGGGCCTTTACTGGCAGAATGAAAAAGAGCTTGCCGTGGAGAAAGCGAAAAAAGCAGCGGAACTTTCTCCCGACGATGAAGTTGCGCTGGTTAACTCCTCGTTTATTTTTATCAATTCCGGCAAGACAGGCGAAGCCATCAAACTGGGCGAAAAGGCCTTAAACCGGGACGCAGCCAAGAGGCCGGAGCTATACTATAATCTGGGTTACGCTTATATTTTAAACGCCCAGATGCAGGAAGCCGCCTCCAATTTAGAGCGCACCATCGCGATAAACCCGGATTTTATCTTTGCTTATAATAATTTAGGCTGTTCTCTCTGGGCGGTAAAAGATTATGCCAAGGCTATCCGCAGGTTCAAAGAGGCGATTGCCATAGAGCCCGACTATACCGATGCCCATTTTAACTTGGGCATTGTTTATTTTTACCTTAATCAATTGGAAAAAGCATACCAGGAATTTAAAAAAGTCACCGAAATCGAACCCGATTATAAAGGGACAGGAGAATACCTGCGCGTCATCGCGGAAATCCTGAACTACAAGCCCTAAGAGATGTCTAAAAAAATAGTCATTATCGGAGCAGGCCCGGTCGGCTGTTACGCTGCCGGGGTTTTAAAAACCTGCGGCTATCGCCCCTTGCTCATCGAAGAACACGCCGAAGTCGGCAGGCCCGTCCATTGCACCGGCCTCGTGGGAGGAAAAGTCTTTGAGAGCGAAAGCGTTAACCCGAGACTCTCTTCCTCCATCATTAATACCATAAACGGCGCAGTCATCCATTATGACCATCAATCTTTTATGATCAGGCGTAAATCGGTCGCTTACGTCATTGACCGGGAGAAATTTGATAAAGGGCTAAGCGAAGGGTTAAATATATTGTTTCAGAATAAGTTTTTAGGCCTGGAAAAGAATAAATCCGGATATATCATTGAAACGGACAAGACCGAGCTTTCTGCCGACATCATTATCGGGGCTGACGGGGCAAATTCTCTCTTGCGCGGCATCTTGAATAAAAACGGCAATATCAGGCAGTATCGGGGGATCCAACTGCGCTTAAAGGTCAGGCCGCGGCATAAAGATTTAGTAGAGGTATACTTGAAGAAGCCCCATTTTTTCTGGATTGTCCCCGAGACAAAAGATGTGGTGCGCGTCGGCACAATTTCCGAAAATCCCTACCGGGATTTAAGCCGTTTCTGCAAAGAGTTAAAAATCAAAGGCGAAATCCTGGAGCGTTTCGGAGGGCTGGTCAGC
>JBAZGA010000037.1:0-8956 GCA_041653115.1 Candidatus Omnitrophota bacterium | reverse complement strand
CGGTAGCCCTAGCGATCCTTTCAAGAGGGATTTTGTCAAATTGCTGGGGCAGGAGGGAAAAGGTGAAGGTTCTTTCCTTGATTTCAATAGCAAGCAGACTTTCTATATGCTTGCTATTTCAGGAGGGGCTGCTGAAGGCGCGTACGGAGCCGGTTTATTGAGCGGTTGGAGTAAATCGGGAACGCGCCCGGTTTTTAAAGTAGTAACCGGGATAAGCACGGGAGCTATTATCGCGCCGATTGCCTTCCTAGGAAGCAAATATGATTATAAGCTAAAGGAGTTTTATACAAAATATTCTACGAGAGATATTCTGCGAATACGGATTCCATTTATCAACTCCTTTGCAAATACCCGCCCGCTTCAGCGCCTGATCGAGAAGTATTTTGACGCAGAATTAATGAAGGAAATAGCCATTGAGTATAACAAAGGCCGCAGGCTTTATATCGGAACTACCAATCTGGATGCGCAGCGTTTGGTTATCTGGGATATGGGAAAAATTGCGTCTATAGGAGATGACAAAGCCTTGAAGCTGTTTCGTAAGGTCATATTGGCATCGGCATCTATCCCGATCGCTTTCCCGCCAGTTTATCTAAATGTAGAAGCCAATGATAAGACGTACGACGAGATGCATGTTGACGGCGGCATAACTAGGCAGGTATTTTTTCTGTATGATGTCTTGCAGGGGTTTGACAAGGCCCTTAAAGAAAAAGGGATTGACGCATCTAAGATTCAATACGCAATCTATGTAATAAGAAACGGTTATGTCGATCCTCTCTATAAAGAGGTTCCGGATAGGCTTTCAGCAATTGCTGAGCGTGCGGTTGACACGATAATAAATGCCCAGGGCATAGGCGATCTTTACCAGTTGTATGTTTTCACTAAATATGGAGAGGGAGATTTTAATCTTGCCTATATTCCGGCAACCCATGTATCAAAAGCAAAAGAGCTTTTTGACCCTGCTGAAATGCAAGATCTCTTTAAGCTGGGTTATGAAGAGGCGGCGCAAGGATATAATTGGAAGAAAGCGCCTCCAGGGATAAATAGAGATTAGCTCGATGTAATTAGAAAAAAAGGGGGTAGTTATGAAAAAGAAAGGCAAAGAAATGGATTTAACCGATTATATCAGAGTAAAGGCGGAAGAACTCTGGAAGGAAGATGGATGTAAGCAGGGTCGCGATTTAGATTATTGGCTGCAGGCTGAAAAAATTATAAAAATCCAGATGAGGAAAAATTTCCCAAAATAAATATTTAAGATTCTCAGCGATAATCGATTAGCATTTTTATGTTATTTAAAAGGCGCTGATAATGGCTGGTTTAAACAGAAAAGAACGCGATTTGTTATTGCGTAAGACAGATATCCTCAAGGCCGCAGAGCGTATATTCGCTTTAAAAGGCTATGATAAAGCGAGAATACAGGATATCGCTAAGGAGGCGCAGTACGCTGCCGGTACGGTCTATTTGTATTTCAAGGATAAACGAGCGCTCTATTTTTCGCTTTTTGAAGGCAAGATGAAAGACTTTTTGAGTTTGATTAAAAAAGAAATCGTATCGGCCAACGATGCTAGTGAAAAACTTGAGATTTTTCTTAAGAAAGAGCTGGAATTTTTTAAAGAGAATCGAGCTTTCTTCCAAATATTTATTTCAGAGAATAAAGCATCGAGGTTAGCTATAGACTATAAGATATCAAACTCTCGTGTATCTATTGAGTATTCGAATTTAACCCGCAGCCTTATTAAAATGGCACAGCAGCAGGGCATTGTTCGGAGCGATCTTGATCCCAATCAGATTGCAGGTATATTACATTCTATTTCTACGTCAATAATCATCGGTTGGTTTCTAAAAAGTAGGCACCTAGAGCCGCAAGACCCAAAAGAAACAGCCCGTTTTATTCTCAACATATTCTTGGATGGAATAGGGCAAAAAACTGAAAAGGGCAAATCTTTTTTCAGGATTTAAGAAGAAGTTCTCCGGAACCAAAATAAATGAAGCCCAGCAAAAAAAGAAAAGCGATATTATTAGTCACCGGCGTTCTTATTCTAATATTCGCTGGTTTCGGAGAGGGATGGTATTCGTTTTTTAGTTTGGTATAGATATAGGGCATGATTATTGCATTGCCGTTAGAGAAAAGATGCGGATTATCGTCGCTATATTTGTAATAGGCCATATCTTGTTTGTAATGGTAAAAGACAAATAAATGGGCGCCAAAAGCAAAATCTGGGGGATAGTTAAGGTAGGAAAAAGGGGACAAGCGGTTATTCCGTTTAAACTAAGGAAATCTTTTAATATTCAACCAAAGGACCGGCTGGTAGTTTTTGTCGACCCAGACAAAAATGTAATCAATCTTATGCCAGATAGATGCATATGGAAAGCGCAGGAATTGCTTTGAGATAAAACCCTTTTAGTAAGACTAAAGAATCAGGAAGAGTTATTTTTACATAGCAAATAGTAATAATAATGCCAAGAGAACAAGACTGATTTTTATTCTTAATATCGGAGACAGGAGACTTTTTAAACCCCCCGCATTAAAATATATTTATAAAGACAATAGTATCCTTGTTGTTTTTACGCCGGTTTCAAGCAATGAGGTTTGCGTTCTGAAGAAACATTTGAAGTAAGAAAAGTTCTTCCATAAAACTTTCGATACCGAAATATGTAAGTTGCTTGGAGAGATTATTTCCGAAATGCCGAAGCCAGATATAGGCATGGATCTTGTTATTAGAGAATTGACAGAGAAGCAGAATAAGGATTATAAGGATTTTGAATACAAGCGTTACGATAAAGTCTATATGCCCGGCACTATCCCAATCAAAACAGCATCGGATATCCCTCCGCCCCGATTTTATCGCCTACGATAGAGATAAACTCGTCAAACATCCCGCCAACAGCATTCAAAAGCTTGCCAGAAAGTTAACCCCGGTATAATCTGGCACATTAATTTCGTTTGCTAATAAAGAGATTTTTTGATATTATCTAATGTGTGATAATGTATAGTAATGTTAAATCTTTTAAGTGAGGAGTTCGCATGTGCCTTAGGGCTTCTACTATGGTATTTGGGTAGGCCCGGGACTTCCGGATGGATACCGGCGGTAAGGGATCTGCTAAACTAAGCAAAATTCGCTTGCTTCGCCGAATCTCCATCTTCACAACTAATTGCACTACTTGAGGTTCTGCAGCGCGGCGGAAGACAACATTGGGCAGTTAATACTTCATAGATTCTATAAATGTTTCGACAAAAAAATAGGTCTAATCAACAAGGTTGCAACGACGGCAGATACCTGGTTACAAAAACCCTGGGAAAATTTATTATAAATCGGTAATCGTGCCTTATAAGCCAAAGAAAGGAGCCCGTATGCGCTATAGAATCAAAATGGGAGCTATAGTAATTGCTTTCCTGTCATTAGCGGGTTGTTGCCGGGTTTTTCCCTGTCTGCCCTGGTGTCCCCGTCAACCGGTTATAATTAGCGATCGCGACAACGCGGCTAGGATAGAAATTAAAAAGAACCGAGAGATGGCAAAATCAATAGTCTCGGAAATTAAGCAAAAGTTCAAAGGGAAAGAAACAAAAGAAGCCTACATTAAGGCCCAGACCCTATATCGTAAGGCGATGAGCGAAAATAATGCCTGGGTGTCGGCGCTTACATTGAGCATAGAAAACAACGAGAAGGTGGAAGGGACAGAGTCTTTTGAAAAACAGTCAAAGGCAGCCGCTGAGACTGCGGGTTCCTTCCTGGCGTATGGAGAGTCATTGATTGGTCAGCCAAGCATACAAGCAACAGGCTTTCCTTCGAAGGGCATCACGTTTATAAGTGACCTGATAACGGCACTTGTGGCTAATGGGATAATTATCTGGAAAGAGAATATCGCCCAGCAGGTCGCAGAAAGAACAGCCAGGGCAAAGAATATTAGGGAAGAATTAAACTGGTCCATGTGGACAGAGATTAAATAGTTATGTCGTAAAAGGAGGCACTCAAATGACTGGGTTAAAAGATTTATTACAGTCTGCAGACTGGAAAACGGAAAAACACGTGCCGGTGATTGAGGCGCCTGATCAATTTAAAAAGGGAGCTTTTACCAGAATCATATTAAGCGTGGGCAAAGAGATCGCTCACCCGAATACCACCGAACATCACATCCGCTGGATTGCCGCGTATTTCCTGCCGCAGGGAGAGAAATTCCCTTATGAAATCGGAAGAGCCGAATTTAGCGCCCATGGGGAATCTGTCCAGGGCCCGAATACCAGCAGCGTATTTACGCATCCCGAGATAACCTTACATTTTAAAACCGATAAGCCCGGAACCCTGCTTGCGCTTTCCTATTGCAATATCCACGGCCTCTGGCAGAGTTCCCGCGAGGTGAAGGTAGAATAACCTTAACCTTAGTAAAACGTTTTTAAAATTAAGCTCAAAACAGTTCTGAGATTGGAACTAAAAACGGTTTAAGCACAAAATTAAAATATGTATGAGCTGATTATTATCGGGGCAGGCCCGGCAGGGATTACCGCCGGGGTATATGCGGCAAGGCAAAAGATAAATACCCTGATTATCACTAAAGATATCGGCGGCCAAACTGCCTGGAGCGGCAATATCGAGAATTATACCGGATACCAATTTATCACCGGCCCGGAGCTGACAAAAAAATTTGAAGAACACTTAACGCAATTTGACATTGAATTGAAAACGCCGGAAGAAGTGACCGCGGTCAATAAAGAAGGCGATGTAATTTCGGTAAAAACAAAACGGGATCTTTTCCGGTCTCAGGCGCTGATTATCGCTTCCGGCAAATCGCCCCGCTTCTTGAACGTCCCCGGAGAAAAAGAATTCAAGAATAAGGGCGTGACTTATTGCGCTGTCTGTGACGGCCCGCTCTTTAGCGGTAAAGATGTGGCGGTGGTCGGCGGAGGAAATTCGGCGCTGGACGCGGCTCTCCAGATGTCTAAGATTGCCCGTAAGGTATATCTCATCAACCTTAACCCGCACCTGGCCGGAGAACCGACTCTCAAGGAGAAAGTAGAGGGCGCCAAAAATACCGAGGTAATCAATAACGCCGTGACCAAAGAAATTGTCGGGGACGCCTTTGTTAAGGAAATAAAGGTTGAAGTTAACGGCCAGCCCCGGGTTATTCAGGTAGGGGGAGTATTTGTGGAAATCGGGCTGATTCCGGCTGCCGATTTTATCCAGATAGTAGAAAAGAACCAATGGGGCGAGATTAAGGTGGATGCGCGCTGCGCGACAAATATCCCGGGAATCTTTGCCGCCGGAGACGTCACCGCAGTGCCGGAAAAACAGATTATTATTGCGGCAGGCGAAGGTTCGAAAGCGGCCCTGGGCGTAGCGCGGTATCTGGTAGAAGGTAAATAGCCTATTAACCTACAACGAAAGGAAGAAAGAAATGAAAGCATTTGTTGACCCGGATGTCTGTATTGGTTGTGCACTCTGCGCGCAGACCTGTCCTGCGGCGTTCAGGATGGAAGGCGATAAGGCGGTTGCCTATGTAACGAGTGTTCCTGAATATACAGAGGCAGCCTGCAGAGAGGCGGCAGATGAATGTCCGGTAAGCGCAATAAAAATAGAGATGTAGGAGGCAGTAGATGAAAATAGCGGTATTGGTAGAGGATTATTATCAAGCCCTGGAGGTCTGGTATCCTTACTTACGCTTACGCGAAGAAAAGATAGATACGGTTTTCATCGGGCCCTCAAGAAAAAAAGAATACCAGAGCAAAGAAGGTTATCCTGCCCAGGTAGAGCTTCCCATAGAGCAAGCTAAAGCTGATGAATTCGCCGGAGTGATTATACCCGGCGGTTACGCCCCTGATCTCTTAAGAAGAGACCTCCAGATAACCGCTTTTGTCAGGAACCTCTTTGAGCAGAAGAAATTAGTGGCGGCAATCTGCCATGGAGGGTGGGTTTTGGCCTCGGCAGGGATTTTAAAGGGCAAGAAGGCCACTGCTTTCTTTGCGATAAAGGACGACCTGCTCAACGCCGGGGCTGATTATATTGACAAAGAGGTAGTTGTAGATGCCAACCTGATTACCTCGCGTAACCCCTATGACCTGCCGGCTTTTTGCAGAGAAATCATCAAATTTTTAAAAAAATAAAAGAAGAATAAGAAGCAGCGGCGTGAGAATTAAAGATATGCCAGAAGAAGTCAATATAAGAATCTCCGGTGAAGCGGGCCAGGGGATGCAGACTATCGGCCAGGCCCTCTGCCTGATTTATAAAAACGCCGGGCTGAATGTTTTTGCCAACCAGGATTATATGTCCCGGATCAAAGGGGGCAATAATTTCTTCCAAATCAGGATTTCTTCCCGGCCGGTTTATACTTTACGCCGCAATGTTGATATTGCAGTCGCTCTGGATAAGGCGAGCATAACTTTACATCAAGAGGCTTTAACTTCCGGCGGGATGATGCTTCTGGACAGGAGTAAGTTCGGCATCAGCCAGGAGAATAGTGCATTCTTTGACATACCGCTGTCTGAGTTCGCCATGAAGACAGGGGGGAATGAAATTTTTACGAATTCAGTTGCCTGCGGCGCCTTATCCGCAATGACCGGCGTGGAATTTAACTGCGCAGAGGAGGTATTCAAGGCCGTCTTCAGCGACAAGCCGGAAGATGTGGTGAAGAAAAATATTGCCGCAGCGCTTGCCGGCTATAAGTTTATCAAAGATAATTTCCGGCGCCGGATTTTTCAGTTAAAAGCGGGCGATTTAAAAAGCCAGCTGGTGCTGGGCGGCCACGAGGCGCTCAGCTTAGGCGCAATCAGGGCAGGGTGTAAATTTTACTGCGCCTATCCGATGACGCCCTCCACCGGCATTATGAATACAATCGCCCATTATGCAGGGCGGTTTAATATCGCCGTTGAGCAGGCAGAGGACGAAATTGCCGCGGTGAACATGGCTATCGGGGCATCTTTTGCCGGAGTCAGGGCAATGACTGCTTCCTCCGGAGGCGGCTTTGCGCTGATGGCCGAAGGCTTAAGCCTTGCCGGCATGACGGAAACTCCGCTGGTAACCGTTCTGGCGCAGCGGCCTGCGCCGGCAACCGGTTTTCCCACCCGCACCGAGCAGGGAGATCTGGATTTCGCCATTCACGCCGGTCATGGAGAATTTGCCAGGGTCGTATATGCGCCCGGCACCATTGAGGAAGCATTTTACTTAACCGTCAAGGCATTCAATATCGCCGAGAAATACCAAATCCCGGTTCTGATTTTGAGCGACCAGCACCTGGCCGATTCCTACCGGAATATAGAGATGTTTGACCTGGAAAGCGCCAAAACCCGGCGTTATATTATCTCAAAAGAAGACTCTAAAGATATCACGGATTACCGGCGCTACCGATTAACCGATTCGGGCATCTCGCCGCGCGCCATACCTTCCTGGATAGAGGAAGTTTTCTATGCCGATAGCGACGAGCATAACGAAAGCGGCCACATCACCGAGGACGCGCTTACCCGCGTAAAGATGGTCGAGAAGCGCTTCTCTAAAAAAATGGAGGGCTTGAAACGGGAAATTATCAAGCCTACTCTTTTTAACGTGCCAGGCGCCGAGATCATCCTCGTCGGCTTCGGCTCGACTTACGGAATATTAAAAGAGGCCGCCGAAAGCATACGTGAGAAAAAAATCGGGTTCATCCATTTAGCGCAGGTCTGGCCTTTTCCGGGGGAGGAAATAGAAGGTATCTTGGGCAGGGCTAAAAAGACTATCAGCGTAGAAAACAATGCCCAGGCGCAGCTGGCGAGGTTAATCCGCAGGGAGACCGGGATAAAAATGGATAAATCAATCTTAAAATTTGACGGCCGGCCCTTTGATTTGGATTTCTTTAGAGAATGCCTGGAAAAAGAATTCTAATCTATGTTCAACGCAGAGGATTTTAAAACCAACGATGAAATCGCCTGGTGCCCGGGGTGCGGAAACTTCGGTATTTTAAACGCGCTAAAAAAATCTCTGGCGGAATTAGGCAGGCCTGCCAAAGATATTTTGCTGGTTTCCGGCATTGGCCAGGCAGCGAAACTGCCGCACTATATCAAGTGCAACTGTTTTAACGGCCTGCACGGCAGGGCCATCCCCGCGGCTGTTGCGGCAAAGATGGCTAACCGCGCCTTAACCGTAATTGTCACCACCGGAGACGGCGATTGCTACGGCGAAGGAGGCAATCACTTTATCCATAATATCAGGAGGGATATTGATATCACGGTGATTGTCCACGATAACCAGATTTACGGGCTGACCAAGGGCCAGGCCTCGCCAACTACCGAGCCGGGATACAAAACCAAGTTTCAGCCTCAAGGAGTCGCGCTTAAAGCCTTTCATCCGCTGGCAGTAGCGATTACCCTGGGCTGCGGGTTTGTCGCCCGGGGGTATTCTGCCGATTCGGAGCATCTTTCCCGGATAATCTTAGAGGGGATAAGCCATAAAGGTTTTTCCCTGATAGACGTCCTGCAGCCGTGCGTCTCCTTTAATAAACTGAATACCTATGAATGGTACGCAAAAAGGATTTATAAGCTTAACGATGATAAAGGCTATAATCCTCAGGATAAATACGCGGCGATAGAGAAGGCGGACGAATGGGGCGAGCGCATCCCCATCGGAATAATCTACAAGGCAGAAGACGGAATTTACGAAGAGAAAAGCGGGCTGCAGGCAAGAGGCCCATTAGTGGAAGAGCCGATAGGCGATATCGACATTAAATCTGCTCTTGAGGATTTTATCTAAACTCCCAATGAAAATTGTCCTGATCGGAAACCCCAACGTCGGCAAAAGCGCCGTTTTCAATGCCCTTACCGGAAAATATGTAACCGTTTCAAATTATCCGGGCACCACCGTTGAGATATATAAGGGTGTCGGCCGTTTCCTCAACCAGGAAGTTTCCGTGGTTGACACGCCCGGGGTAAATAGTTTAACCCCCCATTCGGAAGACGAGCAGGTAAGCAGGGATATCCTTTCGCGGGGCGATATTGCCT
>JBAZGA010000036.1:0-9242 GCA_041653115.1 Candidatus Omnitrophota bacterium | reverse complement strand
TTATCGGCAGCAATGGGTTTACGGCCGGCTTCCATCTTATCCCCCCAACCGCCGGCAACACTCTGGTCTAATATCCATTCCGGTTCATTAATGAAATCTATGGCTATTAAAGCCGGGTGATTGCCGGAATCCTTTAATAAAGGTGTTAAGAAATTCTTAATGAAGCTATTTACTTCTCTTTCGCTCATATTGAAATTACCGCGCGCTACGGCTAAGTAATCAAACAGGACGAATTCTACTTTTATATTGTGCTTTGCGCAGGCATCTAAGAATGCCTGAATATCCGCCTTAAAGGCATTATAGCCGCGGCTTAAGTTGCGGGCGTCATCCAGTAAATTCATTCTGACTTTTTGTACACCGGCATTCTCCATAGCCGCTAATTGAATTTCCAATAGTTGCTTTTGCGAAGCAAATCCTGCTTGCGGAGCGCCAAAGTTATAACCATATTCGATACCGCGCCAGTTGACGCCGATAATAAACAATTTCTGGCCATTTACGTATAACCCATCGGCCCGCGCTTCAATTTGGCCGTTTATGGCTGCCGGCGGTAAAGCATTATTGTCAGCCCTGTTTTCCGCGCCATAAGCCGCAGGTATAAGGCTAAACCGGCTTAAGAATGATACCGGCGCGCTGTTGATTTTTTCGGCCGGCGGCACGACAACCGGAGCATCAACGCTATTTGCCGGAACTATCTGGCTGTTTCTTAATACCTCTGTTGCCTCTTCGATTGAAATATCAAATGTATTGGCAAAGATTAAAAGCTGCAGATAGGCAGCATTGAGTCTGCCTCTATCCTCTCTCGTCTTTATATCTAAAGAAGAATTATATTCCTGCTCAATCACTGCTTTTACCTTTATTACTTCAGATTCAGGGAAATTCAATGATTCTTGTTCGCCCTTGCCTTTTTGAAGATCCGTGCAAAGAGTAGTCCCTTCCGGTACGTTCGTAATAATCTGGTTATTAACTTTGACCTCGCCGCTTACTCTTCTAAATTCCTTAATGGCTCTTTCCGTGCCGCTGACCTGGCCGTTGGCAACAGTCACGCCGCTAACCTGTCTGGTGGCATCTTTACCTTTAGCCGGGGCAACATAGACATCGCCGACGTTTACCTGGCCGGCAAGCACTTCCTCTGAGGCAGGGCCGTGCTGGGTGTAGTACTCGTTGTTATGGGTAGCGAACTGCTTGGCTAATTGTTCGGTACCAGTAACCTGGCCATTTCTTACGCTGACGCCGGTAACCTCGCGGGTGGCGTCCTGACCTTTGGCCGGCGAGACATAAACTGTACCTTCTTGGGCTTCAGTAGAAGCAGGGCCATGCTCAGTGTAATATTCGCCATTATGGCTGGCGAAGTATTTGGCTACTCTTTCCGTGCCGCTGACCTGGCCGTTGGCAACAGTCACGCCGCTAACCTGTCTGGTGGCATCTTTACCTTTAGCCGGGGCAACATAGACATCGCCGACGTTTACCTGGCCGGCAAGCACTTCCTCTGAGGCAGGGCCGTGCTGGGTGTAGTACTCGTTGTTATGGGTAGCGAACTGCTTGGCGATAGCCACTCTTATCATTGCGCCGCTAACCGCATCAAATTCAATTTTTATTTCCTGGGTGGCTTCCTTTTGGCCTTTCGGCGTAAAATAATAATGAATCTCTCCTGTTTCGGGATTTATTTCTTGAGAATAAAAGCCCTTGTCTGTTTCATAACCGACTTTCTCAATCCTCTTGCCTTCTTTATCAGTGTAAACCTCAGTTACCTTCCAGGCATTCTTTAATTTTTCCCGGGTAAATACGCTATGGGAGCCGTCGGCATTATCCCGGCGAAGTATACGAAAATCCTGGTCAAAGATTTCTGTCTTTATCAGCTTAAACTGCGGATTCTGTTCTGAACTCTGCCAAGTAGTCGCAAGATAGCCCTTGGTCTTTTTATCCTTGCTGACAAAAGTTACATCAAGGTTGCCATTGCTATTTCTTACTGTTACCCGTGAGCCGTCGCGGGCGCTGGATTCTATGCCGATTAATTCTCCTGTACCGTTAAAGTGAATCGTGGCCCTGCCGACATACTCTCCGTTATTCTTGCGCAGCTCATGATAGATATAAAGATTATCGCCCTGCGCGTCGCGGCCAGATATCGGAACTGTCTCGCGCTCTTTATTCTTAATCAGCGTCCCCTTCAACACATACTGCCTGAAGATATTATCCCAGCCGTATTTATCCTGGCTCCTGATCTGGTTACGGTATACTTCATGATTGAATAACCACCTGATTAAATCCCTTCTCGATAAATTCAGTGCTTCTACTTCAACCTCATCTCTCATTGGCTCTTGTAGATAAGGATTGCGGCCCCAGATTCCTCTGAATAGCGCGGCATTATCATCTAAGTTAGAGTAGTAATCAAGAAAATAGAACGCCGAGAAATATAAGTCCTCGATAATCTTCTGTTTATTTTCTTTGCTATCCGGCATACTCAAAAGTCTTTCTATTTCTTGAACTTTTCCTTTCGCCACATAGCTGCCGACAGGATTTACCGGGATAGCCTTGATATCTTTATCTATATCGAGCTGTTCGAGTATGCCGGTGGAGATATCTACGCCGGAAATAAAGAAAATCATCTCTTCTCCGGCGTCTCCATTAACCACCTGCGACCAAAGGATTTGTTTGCCAACCGGTATAGCTATCCTCAGTATTCTGCCTATTAATTCCCCTAAATCATCTTTTTTGGCGGAATTTTGCTGCGGCAGGGAGAATTGTTTGCCTGAGGCCGAGCCCATCGGAGAAATTAATATGCCCTTTCCAAAAGAAGGATTAAACGCGCCGTAGGCAAAGACCTTATCAGACCTTCCTTCAATAGTAATGGGGATGCCGGCCTCAAAGCCGTCTATATAAAGCGGGATGGTCGTGTCTAAGTAGCCTTCGTCTCTCCAGAATGTAGGCAAGCCGACCTTTATTTTATCGCCGGGGATTCCAAATAAGACTACTGCCTGTCCGCGCGATAATGCCTCTTCTACCTGGGCACGCAGCTTAGCGCGGATTTCGTTATCTTTTATCTCATCATAGGCATTAATCGCGGCAACAGCAGGCCAAGCCGGCGGATAAAAGCCAGCAGCGATAAGCGCTGCCTGGCGCAGTGTCTGCCAGAACTTCTTTGCCGCTTCTTCTTTTTGCTTTATATCCTGCTTATACCGCGGGTCAAGGTCTACAATCCGCTCAAACTCGTTTACCGCCTCTACATATCTGCCCTGGCGTAAATAATTCCTGCCTCTCTCATAATGCCCCTTGATTGCCTCTACATCTACGTCAGAGGATTCTAAAATGCTTTGCTGAATCTGAGGTATGATATCTTCTTCAAGAACCTGCTGGAGCAACTCGGCTATCTTTCTTCTCTTTTCATCTTTTGTTTCTCCGCCTAACCAGGTGCCTATCTCATTAAGAAAGTTCCATTCGTCAATCTCTTTTTGCAGTTTATAGAATGTTTGGGAATCCCCGACACTCAAGTCTATTACCGGCCGGGCAGGCATGGGCACGGTTTGAACCCCAGCGGTAATACCCGAAGGCTGTTGAATGTGCGGAACTGCAGCAACCTGGTTTATATCGGCCGGCGCTGCGGTAGCGGGGGTCGGCGCCACAACTGCTGCGGGTTGTCTAATTTCTTCCGGCTTCTTAACTCTCTCAGCCGGGGCTTGCTTTGTAGGTTGAGATTTAACAGGAGCAGACGGTTTAGTTATTCGCTCTTGAGTTGCGGGAGCCGGGGTCTTGGCTGTTACAGGCTGCTTAGACGTAGGCGCAATTTCAACATTCGGCCGCAACGCGCTTATTTCTCTGTCTAACTGATTAACTGTTTGTTCGATTGCCTTGATTTCTGCTGCAGGACGCTGATGTTTCTTGTGTACTTCCAATACATCCTGTTGGAAGGCTCTTTCTTCTTGTAACTTGGCGACTTGCTCGCCGACTTCTATTGCTCTCTGCAATTCCGCTTTGAGGGCGGTGAGAGTCTTCTCTAATTCTTTAATCTTCTGCTCTATCTTAGTGGCAGAACGCTGATGGTTCTGATAGACGATAAGCAAGTCTTTATGGAAGGCGATTTCTTCTCTGGTGCTGGCGATATCCTGATACAAGCGGGTAATGGCGTTGAGGTGGCTATAAGTTTCTGCTGCCGGCGGGCCGTTATTATTGACATCGAGCGGCCGGTTATCAACAACTTCTCTTTCCTGCTCAGCCGTTACAGTGCCCGTAAGAGCAGGGGTTTCTAAATCAAGAGCTGCCTCTGGAGCATCAGCCGGAGCAGCGGTTATAAACTCCGGAGCAGCTGCCGGGGACTGCGGAATTGTATTTGTATCTATCGGCTGGTTCGGCTCTTGAGCCTCCGGCTCAGCCATCGCCGGAAGATTATTTGCGTCGCTAAGTTCCGGAGTCTGAGTTGAGAGGCTATCTAAGGCAGCGATACCGCGGCTATCTAACGCGGGATTAGGCGCGGCCCTTTCTATAGAAGGCAGGGAAGTTCTCAAATAGGCTCCTTTATTGGCGCAGCCCATCGCAACCGTGGAAGTTATGACCATGCCTGTAATCGTCGCAGCAACGCGCACCTTTCCTTTAGCCACTAAGCCGGCCATCAATAAGCCAAAAACAGCAATCACCACAATCCCGCCCAGAGGTAAAGAAGCGACTGCGCCTGTACCCATAAGCTTTACCAATCCGTAGATGCCAAATCCGGAAATAACTAATCCTGGTATGTTTATAGGCAGGGTTTCTAACCATATTGCCGTACGGCCGGCGCCTTTGGAAGCAAAGCGCTGGCTAAGATAAAAGGCAGCGCCAATCATTAATATGCCCGTAATGGTAAAGGCAAATGACCCCAATACAGAAACCGATAACACGCTCCCGCCTGCAGCAACGAATCCACCATGCAATAAATAATAGAGAGATACAAAAGTTGCTGCGGAAGCAAGAGTGCCTAAGCGAGCCCACGTCTTATGCGGCGTATCCCGAAAGCTACTGATATAGCGGTAGGTTTCGGAAAGGATGTACCCGCTTAATAGCGCGGCAGATAATAGGCCCAAAGTCCCCAAACCAGCAACTACTGATCCAGGTAAAAGTGAAGACAGTAGTATATAGGTAAGCATATTCGCAACTAAACCGACACCTAAATACTCAAACACCCTTCTAAACTTGTAACCCTGTTGATAGTCGTGCAAAATGACCTTACGCAGGAAATCCTTGTAATTCAAAGCTAAAGCCGCAATAGTAGAAATGACGCTGGCCAAAACAGCATAGCAAGCAACCCGTAATCCAAGCGCTGCAATCAGAATATCTACAGATGAGCCGGCAGGAGATACCAAAGAAACAAAGACAGCCATTAATCCGGCGATAGCGCCGAGAAAGCCGATTATCACTAACGGCTTGTTTAAGACGAATTTCACTGTTTTAAGATAGCCTCTCCGCGCCGTCCTGTTCATCAGGCAGCTGAAATCATCTGCGCTGGTATCCCGGGAAAGCGCCGGGATTAAAACTGCTTTTTGTAACAAGAGGGCTGCAACGCCTAAAAGAGCCATTAAGAGCGGGCTGAGTGCCGGCAAGGCAATACCTGTTTTAGTAAGAATAGCGATTGGCAGGGCCAGGATACCAGCTTTATAGAATAAGATGAAAGCAGCTGCAACCGCTGCCAGGATAATTACCGGCACGATTATGCCCCAGTTGGATTGCTTTTTCGCCGCGGGAAGCTCAACGCCGGTCTCGGCAGTCACCTCTTGAACTATCGGCGCCACCACCGACCAGATATCGGCGACCGTATCCTGGCGCGCTTTCCGCGCTCTGGTCAGCAATTGCGCAGGATAAGAGACCTGCCATAATCTCTTCCATTCAGAGGAATGGCGCCATTCGTAATCCAACTGCTGCTTGAACTCATTGGCGTAGGCAAAGAAATTACCCACCTGAGAATCCAGCCTTCTTAATGCTGCTTTACCGAAAACCGCTCTTTGCATCGGAGAAAGTTTCTCCCGGACTTCCTGCGCCTTATCTCCGTAAAGTGCTACAATGCCGTGACGAAGAATATTCAAACGGATATTGATTAATTGCTGCCAAAGGCTGCCGGTGTATTCCCAGACTCTCTTCTGTGACCTGGCGTTTAATATCTTTTCTTCGAGTATTTTGCCCTGGAGGACCCGGATGATTCTTTCTGCTCCGGCAGCGCCGTAAACCTTCAGGGTATCTTTGGCTTCTTCGGTTAAGCCGGGGAAATCATGAAAGATAGAGTCCTCTAAGGAATATATGGCCTCCCAATAAGCAGTTTCTCCCGGTTTTCTCGCGCCTCTTCTCTTAAACTGTTTGGTGCGTAAAGAAGACCAGCTTAAGTCTGCGTCCAGGAGGTAGAGCGTTTTTTCCTGCGCTTCATTAAAGAGGATGTTAATACCTCTGGCGCCTACTGCGGTAACGATAGTAACTTTACCCGGCTCTGAAGCCCTGGCTACGATCTTTTCGATCTCCTCAGGATTATCGCTGTTCAAGGCGTTGATGAACTCCGCCTTAATCCCCTGCGCCATAAGCAGCTCTCCGAGCCCTTCTGATTCTTCCAGCGGGCCAACCTTGACCATTACCGGTATGCCTGTTCTGGAGATTTCGCTTACGCGCTCTACAGTCTGGGCTAATTTCTCGCTGCCGGCCATAACCATCTTTATCGGCTTATTGTCAATTAAGCGGCCTCTGACTTTATCCTTAAACTTTAAGACTTGGGCATCGGGGAAGACCTCTTTGACAAGCGCTGCCTCATCTCCCAAGCTTCCGGTTAAGGCAATCAGGCCTTTAATATGCGGGCTATTGATATAATTCACCAGGTACATCTGGGAATGAATCTTGCCTTCTGTCTTCAGAGGTAATCCTTCTTTCAATTCTATAAAGAGATGCAGGTAATCCTGCCATCTCCTGCCCTGCAAAAGCTCCTGCGATTCGCCGAAGATTACTGCCTGGCCGTCCTGAATGTGATAATGCCGTTCTTTTTCAAAACAGAGGAACGCGCCCAAGGCTTGCTCTACCAGGAAGTAGGAGAACCATTCTTTCTTCTTTTCTATTGTTATTCTTTCTCTCACGTATGCCAGGCCAGCAGGCTCAAGGACAATAGTGCGATTCTCTATCCGGCGCATCTTCCGGTTATCCTTTATTTCTTCGGCAACGGCGAAGGCCTGCCTGATTAATCCTTCCAATTTTTCGTCGCCTTCAGCTGAAATGCTGTGCGGCGAGAATAGGGTTTCCATAAATTCGTCTGCTTCGTCCGAAAGTATCACCCAATTCCTCTTTGCCTGCGCAAGGTTTCTATAACTATAAGTGAGTAACTCATTCTGGTAATCAAAATTAAATTCGGAGAGAACGGCAAAGATTATTGTCGCTTCATTATACAGCTGCTCGCGGCTGGATAACTCTTCCGGATCGGCAGCGGGATTCCTGAAAATGAAGCTCTTTTTATCCTGGGTAATATAGCCGACTACCTCTTTATTCCCGAAGAGCTTTGCCGCTGCCCTGGCATCGCGATAACTGAAGTGGTCATGAGAAACAGTGCTAAATACCCTGTAGCCCTGATGCCTGCGGATAAGATAAGCTAAGGCGGGTAAAATTACCGTACTCTTTCCGGCGGAACAGCTTATTTCGGCAAATACTTTTCCGTGTTTCAAGAATGACCGGTAGAGCTCATTAATTGTTGCTGCTTCTTCCGGCCATAATTGCTCATCAAATTCTTCTCCATAACGCCTTCTGAGCATTAATTGATACGCATCTACTTCTTTGTCGCTGGCCGGGCTGCGGCTAAGCCCTGTTCCGGTAAAGATGCCCTTTATCCTTCCTTGCTTTTCAGCTAACCAGTGCATAAAATGGTTACCGCTGTAAGCCATGGTGAATCCCAGCCAGTTTGGATTATCAGAGAAGCGGGCCTCTAACCATCTCTTGATAAACTCGGGCAATAGACTAAAGTCTATTTCATGAAAACCTATTTTATGTGGAATGCGCAACCAATGATGCCCTCTGCCGATACCTCTGCCATTACGGCCTTGGCGGCCGCCTCTTTCCATTTGAGGAAATTCTTGCGGCTCTTGCCCAGCGGGTTTTTTACCTGGTGTTTTGTAGGGTTCTTCCGTATTCCCTTCTGGATTAAATTGTGATTTCTCTCCCGGTTTTACCGGTCCGACTTTACTTGCTGCCACCAGATCAACGGCTACCGCCTTAGTTGTGGGAACCGTTGACCCTGTAGGTTGGTACGCTGGCTGCATTAACCCGGTTGCGGATGTTATCGGCGTCGCTCTCAAAGAGCTGCTCCCAGCTGTCAATGCGGCCGTTACGAGTATAGACGCGGCCATTACCCCGCTCAAATAGCAGGAATAGGCGGGTATGGCCATTTCCGTTTTCGCGAGCGCAAGCAAAGATAGTGTTATCGTGCTCAAAAACAACCAGATGGTCCAGCGTGAGTTCTGCGTAATTGATTTTAACCATAGCACACCTCCTGTAGTTGTAATAAGGGCGGCGACAGGGGTCAGATCCCCGGAGGTTTTGGGGCTGTCAACCGCCCTTATTAACAACAAAGCCGCTAATCCTAAAACCGCCACGGTAGTCAGGATTTGCGGCCGGGTTAAAGTTCTAATTTTCTGGGTTAAATTATCGATAAAGGAAGGCGGAGCGAGCCCAGTATGCGGGCGGGTGGGTTTCAGCGAGCGGATGAGCTCCTGATAAAGACGTTTTAGCCACTCAAAGGTTTCAATGATTACTAATTTGATTCTTCCGCTGCTTACACCTTGAGAACCACCGGTTCCGTTACCAAAGCCTGCATTTGCGCTGGTTACACCTTCTGCGTTTCCTGTTCCGCCTTGGCTGTTTGCACTTGCGCCAGTTGTATTTCCTACGTCTTCCAAGGCACTAACATCGGTAATACTGGTGCTGCTGCTACTATTTTGCGCGCTTATATCCATCCGCGACTGAGCGCCTGCGCTGGGCGCTGTCGCGTTCCTTATGGTCGGGCCCCTGGTCAGGTGCGATACGCCTGTACCTGTCTGCGCCTTTTGAGATTGCTCTGCGGCAAAGACAGCTGAAGGCATAAAGAACCTGATTACAGGACCGATAATCGGTGCATTAAAGAGCCTGCCGCCTTGAAGCTCTTTTTGAACAGGTTGAGCTGCGTTCGTAGTATTATTTATAGGTAAGGCCGTCTCTTGAGGCAATTGTGACTCCTGAGACTTCGCAGGAGACTCTTTAGTATCCAGATTCGCCACACCGCCTTC
>JBAZGA010000035.1:0-10143 GCA_041653115.1 Candidatus Omnitrophota bacterium | reverse complement strand
TTATCCCCGTAAATTTAAGCGCCCTATCCGGAGATGCCGTGCTCGCCCTAAAAAAACATAAAAAAAAGTTGACAAAACCCAATTTGTCATATATACTTAAAAATCTACATAAATCCCCGATAAACTAAAAGGTTGTAGAAAAATTCCAAGAATTTAAGGCATTTTTTGGAAGGGTGGGGTTTTTTTATGCTGTGTGGGGGATAGAGGCTCGTGACGGGCTTTTGCTGGAGTAGCTCAGTCGGTAGAGCACGTCCTTGGTAAGGACGGGGTCACGGGTTCGATTCCCGTCTCCAGCTTTAAATTTGAAGCTATGCGCGAAATCATTACTTTAGAATGCACGGTTTGTAAAAACAGGAATTATACGACGACCAAGAATAAAAAGAAGCACCAGGATAGGTTAGAGCTGAAGAAATTTTGTCGCTTTTGCCGTAAGCACACGCCCCACAAAGAGACTAAGTAATCCGGAAAAGAGTGCGTTTCGGATGATTTAGATATCGGGATTGAAGAATTTTTGTTTTCGTATTTTGATTACGGTGCTAAATTTAGGGGCGTCGGTTAACGGCAAACCACTGGTCTCCAAAACCAGGACTGGGGGTTCGATTCCCTCCGCCCCTGGAGAAAAATAATGAGCATTTTTGCAAAGCCGATAAATTTTTTGCAGGAAGTGAGGCAGGAATTAGGCAAGGTATCCTGGTCCAGCCGCCAGGAATTGATCGGTTCAACCCTGGTAGTAATCGTCGTTACCGTGATTATGGCCTTATTTATCGGGATAATCGACCTTTTACTTTCAAAAGCGCTGAGCTTGGTGTTTAGATGAAAAAGTGGTACGTAGTGCATACACAGACCGGAGCAGAGGACAAAGTAAAGACATTATTAGAGAGCCGGGTTGCTGCGCAGTCCCTGGGAGATTCGATTAGCCAGATTATCATCCCTACGGAACAGGTTTCCGAGGTCCGTTCCGGGAAAAAGAGGATATCGCAGCGCAAGTTTTTTCCGGGTTACCTGATCGTAGAAATGGAATTGAACGAACAGACTTATCTCCTGATTAAAACCACTACCGGCGTAACCGGCTTCATCGGTTTAGGGAAAAAACCCATGCCCCTGCCGCAGCAGGAAGTAGACAGCATTTTAAAGCGGACGGAAGAGACGCAGGTAAAGCCCAGCCCCAAGATTATCTTTGAGAAGGGCGAACAGGTAAGAGTAACGGAAGGACCTTTTGTAAATTTTAACGGGACGATTGAAGAGATACATCCGGAAAAAGGCAAGCTCAAGGTCAGCGTTTCCATTTTCGGCAGGGCAACGCCCGTGGAACTGGAATACTGGCAGGTAGAAAAGATATAAGCGATGGCAAAAAAGATAACCGCACAGATAAAGTTACACGTTCCGGCAGGGCAGGCGAATCCCGCTCCTCCCGTAGGGCCGGCCTTGGGCCAGCACGGCGTAAATATTATGCAATTCTGTAAACAGTTTAATGAACAGACCAAAGGCCGCGATGGTTTAATCCTGCCGGCGGTAATCAGTGTCTATGAAGATAAATCGTTTACTTTCATCATTAAGAGTCCGCCTTCCTCGGTTCTCTTGAAGCGCGCGGCAAATTTAGCCAAGGCCTCCGGCACGGCGGGTAAAGAGACAATCGGCAAGGTGACCAAAAAGCAGGTTGAAGAGATAGCGAAACTTAAAATGAAAGATATCAATACTTCTGACTTGGCGGCCGCAGTAAAGATTATCGCAGGCACTGCCCGCAGCATGGGTATTGTCGTAGAGGACTAAAGAGTTATTTATGCGCATACAAAGCAAAAGATATAAAGAATCCCTGAAGTTCGCCGACGATAAAAATAAGACCTACGCCCTCAAGGATGCGGTCTCTATCTTAAAAAAAATGCTGCGTCCTAAGTTTGACGAGTCTGTGGACCTGCATTTTAATCTGAGCGTTGACCCCAAGAAATCGGAGCAGATGGTGCGCGGCACAGTGGTACTTCCTCACGGCACAGGCAAAAAGCTGCGCCTGGCGGTATTCTGTAAAGGCGAGCATGAGCGCCTGGCCCGGGATGCCCAGGCAGATTACGTCGGCGGCACGGAATTAATCGATAAAGTAGCTGCCGGGTTTCTTGATTTCGATTGCGCCATCGCTACCCCGGAAATGATGAAGGATTTGAGCAAGCTAGGCAAGATCTTGGGCCCGCGCGGCCTGATGCCCAGCCCCAAGACCGGCACCGTCACCAACGATATTACCAAGGCGATTGAAGATGTGCGTAAGGGTAAAGTTGAATTCCGCGTGGACAAGCAGGGCGGGATGCACTTAGGCGTAGGCAAGATCTCTTTTCCCGAAGATAAAATATATGAAAATGCCCTGCGCGTGATGGACGCGGTGAATGAGGCAAAACCCGCATCGGTTAAAGGAAAATTTATCAAAAGCTTGTATCTTTCTTCCACAATGAACCCCGGGTTAAAAATCGCAATATGAAAAGAATAGGCTCGATATTCAGGGAAGTGTCGCAAAACCGCATCAAGGGTTATTTGAAAGAATCAGCCAGCGTACTGGTAATAAAGTACTCCGGTTTGTCCAGCCCCGACTTAACCGCCCTGCGCGCCTCTTTGAAGAATTCGCAGGCCCAGCTTTTTGTCGTAAAGAATACCGTTGCCAGGCACGCTTTAAAAGATTCCGGACTGGAGACCCTGGTCCAGAGCATCGAGGGGCCCTGTGGCTTAATCTTTGTCAAAGAGGAACCGGTGGAGGCCTCGCGGGCATTGTTCAATTTCCGCAAGGAACACGAACAGCTGAAATTAGAAGGCGGATTTTTAAAAGACAAGATCCTGAAAACAGAGGACATTGAAGCGCTGGCGAAACTTCCTTCAAAAGAAATTTTACGGGCACAGGTAGTGATGACCCTGAATTCCCCGATCTCTAAATTGGTGCGTGTTTTAAACAATACTTTGACTAAATTTGTCATTTGTCTTGATAAAATAAAAGAAAAAAAAGCTACTTAACAAGACGCCTTGCGCTAATACCCGGCGCTATTGGAATTGCGCCGGTATTGCCCTGGTGGGCAAAGGAGGAAAAAATGGCTAAGGAAAAAATGGATGAGTTAATCAAATCTATAGAGACGATGAGCGTATTGGAATTGTCGGATTTGGTTAAGGCGCTGGAAGAGAAGTTCGGCGTGCAGGCGAATATGCCGATGATGGCGATGCCTGCCGCAGGTGCAGCCGGTGCCGCAGGTGCTGCGGCTGCTGCCGAAGAGAAGAGCACGTTTACGGTAGTTTTAGCCAGTGCCGGCGGGAATAAAATCGCGGTGATTAAGGAAGTCCGGGCCATGACTTCACTCGGACTAAAAGAAGCCAAGGACCTGGTTGATGCCGCACCTAAACCCGTAAAAGAAGGCGCGACCAAAGAAGAAGCAGAAGAGATGAAGAAGAAGCTCGAGGCAGCCGGCGCCACCGTAGAGTTGAAATAGCGCCAAACACAGAGTATACGCATATGATTAAACGCAAAAGTTTCGGAAAACTTAAAGAACCTTATGAGCTGCCGAACCTTTTAGATATCCAGCTTGATTCTTACCGCGAGTTTCTGCAGATGGATATTCCGCCGGCCGAACGTAAACAGCAGGGCCTGCAGGAGGTATTTGCCGATGTCTTCCCGCTGGAAAATGCGGAACGCTCGATAAAATTAGAATTTATCACCTATACGCTCGGTAAGCCAAAATACGATATCGCGGAATCCAAGCGCAGGGCATTGACTTTCGCCGCGCCTTTAAAAGTAAAATTCAGGCTGACCACGCCGCGCGATACCAAGGAGCAGGACGCCTATTTTGGCGATATACCTTTGATGACGGAAACCGGCACTTTTATTATTAACGGCGACGAGCGGGTAGTAGTGAGCCAGTTGCAGCGCTCTCCGGGTGTTTCTTTCGAAGAGGAAGAGCATCCCACCGGTAAGAAGATATTTTACGGCCGGATTATCCCCTACCGCGGAGCCTGGCTTGAATTCAAATATGATTTATCCGAAACCATATTAGCTTATGTGGACAGGCGCAGGACATTCCCCGCTACGCAGCTTCTGCGGATACTGGGTTTTAGCACAGACAGCGAGATTACTGCCGCCTTTGCCAAAGAGTATACCGAAATCGCCAATACCCTGAAGAAAGATTTTACCAAAAACAAAGAAGAGGCATATTTAGACTTCTACCGCAAGATGAGGCCTACTGAACCGGTGACTAAAGAGGCTGCCGAGACATTATTTTACCGCTTATTTTTTGACCCCGGCAGATACGATTTAGAGAGAGTAGGCAGGTTTATTCTCAACCGGAAATTAGGCATGGACGTATCTTTGGATAAAAGGATACTCGATTCGTCTACGGTAATCAGGGTAATCGAATACCTGATTAGGCTCAGGGCAGGCGAAGGCAAGATCGATGATATTGACCACCTGGGTAACCGCCGCATCAAAACCGTGGGAGAGCTGGTACAGAACCAGGTCAGGATCGGCTTAAGCCGCGTTGAGCGTTCGATAAGAGAAAGATTAAGCATATTAGGCGACCTGGAAAATCTTAATGTACATTATTTGATAAATTCTAAACTGTTATCCAATCAAATCCGCGATTTCTTCGGCCGCAGCCAGTTATCGCAGTTTATGGATCAGGTAAACCCCTTAGCCGAGATGACTCATAAGCGCCGCTTGAGCGCTTTGGGGCCGGGCGGCTTATCGCGCGAACGCGCAGGTTTTGAAGTGCGGGATATCCATCCTTCGCATTACGGCCGGATTTGCCCGATTGAGACTCCGGAAGGCCCCAACATCGGCTTGATTTCGTCGCTGAGTACTTATGCCCGCGTGAACCCCTTGGGGCTTTTGGAAACGCCTTACCGCAAAGTAGAAAACGGGCGCGTGTCGCGTAAAATTGAATACTTGACCGCGGACCTGGAAGAAGACAAAATCGTTGCCCAGGCAAATATTCCTCTGGATAACGAAGGTAATTTTCTAGAGCGGGAAGTTTCCTGCCGGCATCGGGGCGATTTCCCCAAGGTCAACGGCAAGCAGGTTGAATATATGGACGTTTCTCCGAAGCAGCTGGTTTCCGTGGCAGCTTCTTTAATTCCCTTCCTGGAACACGATGATGCCAACCGCGCGCTGATGGGTTCGAATATGCAGAGGCAGGCAGTGCCTTTGATGATTACCGAGAGCCCTTTAGTCGGCACGCAAATGGAAGGCAAGGTAGCGCGTGATTCCGGCACTATGGTGGTGGCCGAGCAGTCGGGTAAAGTGACCAGTATCGATGCTTCTACGATTGCCGTCGGTAAAAAGATATACCACCTGAAAAAGTTTTTACGCACTAATGCCGATACCTGCTTGAATCAGAGGCCGCTGGTAAAATTAGGCCAACATGTAGAAAAGGGCGAGGTGATTGCCGACGGGATGGGCACGAAAAACGGGGAACTGGCTTTAGGCAGGAACCTTTTATGCGCCTTTATGCCCTGGCGGGGATACAATTTTGAAGACGCCATCCTGATTAGCGAAAGTTTAACCAAATTAGACGCGCTTACCTCCATTCATGTGGAAGAATTTGAGATTGAAGCGACTGAAACGCGCCTGGGCAACGAAGAGATTACCCGCGATATCCCCAATGTCAGCGAAGAAGCCCTGGCTAATCTGGATGAGACCGGAATCATCCGCATCGGCGCAGAAGTTGCGCCGGGAGATATACTGGTAGGAAAAGTCACGCCCAAGACCGAGTCAGAGCTTTCTCCGGAAGAAAGGCTCTTGCGCGCCATATTCGGGGAAAAGGCCGGAGACGTCCGCGACACCTCCTTGACTGTGCCGCCCGGCGTCGAAGGCGTAGTAGTAGACGTGCATGTTTTCAGCCGCAAGGAGCGGGGCAGGAAATCCAAGGAAGAGAAAGCTAAGGAATTGGCAAAAATCAGGGAAATCAAGGCTTATTATAAACAGGAGATAGAATTCGTCCAGACAGAGAAAATCAACCGCCTGGCCAGCCTTTTAGGCGTGGATAAGAAAAAAATCGAAAAGCTGGATTTTAGCGATAATGAAGAAGCAAAAATCCTGGCGGTCTCCTTTGACGAGCAGGTGCAGGAACTCCTGGCCGAAGAGCAGCAGGAGATTGAAAAAGTCAGGCGCGGGGATGAATTGCCTTCGGGTGTTTTGAAGAGAGTAGTGGTTTATATTGTCACCAAGCGTAAAGTCGCCGAAGGCGACAAATTAGCCGGCCGGCACGGAAATAAAGGCGTGGTAGCGCGCATCGTGCCTGAAGAGGATATGCCCTTTCTTCCCGACGGCACGCCGGTAGAGGTAGTTTTGAATCCCCTGGGTGTCCCTTCGCGGATGAACGTCGGCCAGATCCTTGAGACACACCTGGGCTGGGCAGCCAAGGTTCTCGGGATATATTTTGACAGCCCGGTATTTGACGGCGCCAGAGAAGAAGAAGTAAAGGAAATGCTTAAAAAAGCCGGGCTTCCCGAAAACGGTAAAATCCGGCTGCGCGACGGCCATACCGGCGGGTTTTTTGACCAGGAAATAACCGTCGGACACATCTATATGATGAAATTAGTCCACCTTGTGGACGATAAAATTCATGCCCGCTCCATCGGCCCATATTCTTTGGTTACGCAGCAGCCCTTAGGCGGTAAGGCGCAGTTCGGCGGCCAGAGATTGGGAGAAATGGAAGTCTGGGCTTTGGAAGCATATGGCGCGGCTTTTAGTCTGCAGGAGATGCTTACGGTAAAGAGCGATGATGTCTCCGGCAGGACCAGGATATACGAAGCGATTGTAAAGGGCGAGCAGCGCCTCACGCACGGAACCCCCGAGTCGTTTAACGTCTTACTCAAGGAATTACAGGGTTTAGGCCTGGATATCAGAACAGAGAAAGTGAAATAGGGAGCCATGGAAGAAGTTATTTTATTCGATAGTATTTCCATAAAGATCGCTTCGCCTCAGGTGATAAAATCCTGGTCGCGCGGTGAGGTAAAAAAAGCGGAGACCATCAATTACCGCACGCTTAAGCCGGAAAAGGACGGTTTATTCTGCGAAAAGATTTTTGGGCCCGTGCACGACTGGGAGTGCAACTGCGGGAAATACAAAGGCATTAAATTTAAAGGCATTACCTGCGACCGCTGCGGCGTAACCGTAGACCGCTCTTCGGTCAGGCGCGAACGCATGGGGCATATTGAATTAGCCGCACCCGTGACGCATATCTGGTTTTTTAAGGCTGTGCCGTCCCGCCTCTCGGCTCTCCTGGATATCGGGCTGCGGGATTTAGAGAAGGTTATCTATTACGAGGAATATGTGGTAGTTGACCCGGGGAGTGCGCCTTTAAAGAAAAGAGAGCTGCTTTCGGAAGAAGAATATCAGGAAGCGCTCACAAAATACGGCGCAAATTTTAAGGCCAAAATCGGAGCGGAAGCAGTCAGGGATTTATTAAAGGAATTAGACCTTGATGCCACCTGCCGCAAGCTGCGCCGCGATTTGGAAAAGTCAAAGGAATCCCTGAATAACCGTAAAATCCTCAAGACATTAAAAATCATTGAAGACTTCAAGAAATCAGGCAATAAGCCCGAATGGATGGTTTTAGAAATTTTACCGGTCATCCCTCCGGACTTGAGGCCCCTGGTTCCCTTAGATGGCGGCAGGTTTGCTACTTCCGACCTTAATGATTTATACCGCCGCGTAATCAACCGGAATAACCGCTTAAAGAAGCTGATGGAGCTGAATGCTCCGGAGATAATTATCCGTAATGAAAAACGCATGCTTCAAGAGGCAACCGATGCGCTTCTGGATAACGGCAGGCACGGCCGGGCAGTAATGGGGGCGAATAACCGGCCGCTGAAGTCGCTTTCGGACATGCTCAAGGGTAAACAGGGCCGTTTCCGCCAGAACCTTTTAGGCAAACGCGTAGATTACTCCGGACGCTCGGTAATTGTCGTCGGCCCTGAATTAAAGCTGCATCAATGCGGGCTGCCTAAACAGATGGCCCTGGAATTATTTGAGCCCTTTATTATCAAGAAGTTAAGAGAAAAAGGTTTTGTACATACGATCAAAGGCGCACGCCGGATGGTCGAACGGGGCAAGATCGAAGTCTGGGATATATTAGATGAAGTAATCCAGGACCACCCGGTACTTTTAAACCGCGCGCCTACCTTACACCGTCTCGGCATCCAGGCTTTCCAGCCGGTTTTAATCGAAGGTAAATCCATAAAAATCCATCCCCTTGTCTGCAGCGCCTTTAACGCGGATTTTGACGGCGACCAGATGGCCGTGCACGTGCCCTTATCTTTAGAGTCGCAGATTGAAGCCAAAATCCTCATGCTTTCCATAAATAATGTGTTTTCTCCGGCAGACGGCCGGCCGATAGTCACCCCTACCCAGGATATTATCTTGGGCACATCTTATCTTTCCAAGGAAAAGCCCGGAGCAAAAGGAGAAAACAGGATATTCAGCAATTCCGAAGAGGTGCTGATTGCTTACGCAGACAGAGAAGTTGACCTGCATGCGAAAATAAAGCTAAGAATAGAGAACTTATTTGATTTTGACGAGAAAAAGATAATTCCCGGCAAGCAGTATGTCGCTACCACCGTAGGCAGGGTTATCTTTAATGAGGCGCTGCCCGGAGAGTTCGGCTTCGTGAATAAAGATTTGAATAAGAGCACGGTCGGCGAAATTGTATCCCAGTGTTATAAACGCTTTGGGCACAGCCGGACCATCCAGCTCCTGGATGACATTAAACGGGTGGGGTTTGATTTTGCCACTTTAGGCGGCATTTCCATCGGTATAGACGACTTGAAAATTCCCCAGGAAAAACAGGAAGTTCTCAAGGAAGCCAAGCAGGAAGTGGCTAAGGTCGAAGAGCAGTACCGCCGGGGCATCATTACCGATAGCGAAAGGTCGAATAAAGTTATCGCCATCTGGACGCACACTACCGATAGAGTGTCCGACCTTTTGTTTAAAGGAATGGAGTCTTTTAATCCTATATTTATGATGGCTGATTCGGGCGCCAGGGGTTCGCGCTTGCAGGTCAGGCAGTTAGCCGGTATGCGCGGGTTGATGGCCAAGCCTTCGGGTGAGATTATCGAGAGCCCGATTACCGCCAACTTCCGGGAAGGGCTGACGGTTTTAGAGTATTTTATCTCTACCCACGGCGCGCGCAAAGGTCTGGCAGATACCGCGCTGAAAACCGCCGATGCCGGGTATTTAACCCGCCGGCTCGTAGACGCGGCCCAGGAAGTAATCGTCAGCGAAGATGACTGCGGCACGCTTAACGGCATCACGGTTTCCGCAATTATCGAAGGCGATGAGGTAATGGTCAGCCTAAGCGACCGCATCGTGGGAAGGACCGCCCTGGATAATATCGTCGATATTATCACCGATAACGTCATTGTGCAGCAGGGTGCAGAGATTACCGAAGAAAAAGCCGAGATGATCGAAAAGCTGGGCATTGAAAGAATCCGTATCCGCAGCGCCCTCACCTGCGAATCCGAAAGAGGCGTCTGCACCAAATGTTACGGCAGGAATTTAGCCACCGGCAGGCGCGTAGAGGTAGGCGAAGCAGTAGGGGTAATTGCCGCGCAGAGTATCGGAGAGCCCGGCACGCAGTTAACCATGAGGACCTTCCATATCGGCGGGACAGCTTCGCGGACAGTGGAGCAGTCGCTGATCAAATCGAAGAATAAAGGCATTGTCAAATACCACAATTTAAGGGTAACCGCCAAGCATAAAGAGTTTATCGTCTTAAACCGTAACGGGTCGCTGAGTATTAACGATAAGCAGGGCAGGGAACTGGAGCGTTACACCCTGCCGCAGGGCGCATTCGTCAATATCGCTGACGGCGAGGAAGTGAGCAAGGGAATTTCTTTTGTGCGTTGGGACCCTTATACCTCGCCTGTCCTTACCGAAGTCTCGGGCCGCGTAAAATACGAAGATTTAAAAGAAGACGTAACCGTGAGAGAAGAGCTGAATCCGGTAACCAAGCTTAGCGAGCGCGTGGTCGTAGAGCATAAACAGGAATTTTATCCCCAGATATTGATTTTAGACGAGAAGAACGATGTTTTGGGAATATACCCCATTCCCGTGGGAGCGCATATCCTGGTCAAGGATAACCAGAAAGTAGAGGCGGGAGACCTTTTAGCGAAAATCCCCCGCCT
>JBAZGA010000034.1:0-10570 GCA_041653115.1 Candidatus Omnitrophota bacterium | reverse complement strand
ATCTGGGTCTCGACTTCGCTGTCTCTTCCGATCCCGCCGCCTTGTTTCAGCGTAGTTATATCCCTCTTTGTCTCCTGTGTGGTCGTCCCCTCTGATGTCAAATAATAGGGTTCATACTGGCCGGCGCCGAGCGTTAGGTTTGCTCCGCCGACATCGCCGCCTGAACCGGTATGGTCAACCACGTCCTTAATGCGGCCCTGCAAGCCTCTTTTGACATAAATCTGCATTGCCATTGCCGCTCCGATAACCAGGGCGATCAGGATAGCGTACTCGGCAGCAGTCTGGGCCTTACTTTTTCTTAATCTGGCTAACATCTTATTCACCTCCTTAAATTTTATTCGTAGTTTATTTTCTCCACTGCCTTCTCCATCTGCCCGCTGACATGAGTGAGAGAATCCCTTACTTTCGGCTGGACAGCCATATTGGCAGCGATGATTATCCCCGCGACAATCGCGGTCAAAATAATTACGTACTCCAGCGTTGACTGGCCTTTTCTTTTCATTCTTTTCACCTCCTTAAATAAAAACCGAGTTACCAAATAAGTTTTTCGGCTTTCGGTAACCCGGCTAACTCACTCGCTGACCCGGAAGCGATAAATTAATGAATGCTTGAAAATTCTAAAGCGAGCGAAAGTCCCGTGGCTTTGCGCCCCTGCCCACCTCCAGGGCAGGGTTGCGTTTTCGTTGCCGCCTTACAAGTTGCAATTAAAATATAGCATTTATAGAGGGGGGCGTCAAGAATATTTACCCTTACGTAGAAAGCGTTTTCTAAAGCGTAAACCAGACCCTTGTGCCGTCAGGGAATTTAATCTCTCTCTCGTTTAGCCTGTGGCAGGCATAACCGAGGTCCTTTAAAAAGGCATAGTTGGCAGGCGGCTTAAAGGTAGCAAGGAGAAATCCTTTCTTCCTCTCCAGGAGCGCTCTCAAGCCGTAAAAACGCTCTTTTACCGTCGGGAAGCCCTGGTCTTCGTAACCGGAAGGCAAAAAGTGCCAGCGCACATAGGAATCTAAAGCCTGAAGATAGCCTGTGAACAGGCTCTTTATATCCCCCGGCGATTCCTTGGTTAAGCTGAGATTATCGCTGGTGAAAAAACGCTGGGAGTTGGCGGTATAGGTAAAACGTTCGATTTTCCGGCTAAAATCCTCAAATCCCTCCTCTAAATTCGGCCAGCGGCTAAGATAGAGGTTAATTACCTCTGCGGCAGGCGCTTGTTGCACAGGAATATTGTTGAGAACCACTAATCTTATCTTTTCCTTCAGACTGGTCTTTAAAGCGCAGGCCCTGAGGGCAATTGCCTTATTTATATTCGGCTGTAACAGCTCAATCTCGCCTTCAGCTATAAATAGCTCTTTTTTCAGGGGCTCCAGGTAGAATGGACAAAAATCAGAGAACATTTTTACCTTACGATATTGTCCAAACTGCCAAGGCCAAAGCCCAAAGGCAAACAAGCGTTTTTTAGACTGGTTAAAATGGATAGTCTTTAACTCCTCAAATTTGTTGTCATAAAGAGTCATCCGCGAGAGGCCGTTTCTTTCTGAGCCAAAACTTAAAATAAACTCAAAAAACTCCTTGGTCGGGATATCGTAACCCGGAGCCATAAACAAAACGCAGACTGCGTCGTCTTGAAAATATTTATTGATATAATTATTGGCATTATATATGGTGGTAGAAAAAGCATAGGCAATGTGGGTGGTTGACCAGACAGTGTGCATCTGGCCGTCCAGATAGAGCACGTTTCCTTGGGCCAAACTCACCAGGATCCCCCTTACTTCCTGTATTATATTAGAAATAACCCGGAACATCTCGGCATCTAATCCCTTGGCTTCCTGTAGCCGGTTAAGATATGAGGAGATATCCTGGCTATTCAATCGGTAATTAATCAGGGGCCAAAGCCCGCAATCTGGCTTGGCAGCGGCGCTTTCACTGATGTCAAATAAAGAAGCGTAGATGAGGGCTTCGTTTTTGGCTAAGAAATCCGGCTCCGCAGATTTAAGCCGTGCCTGGATTATTTCTGTAAAAGCAGAACTGCCGCCGATTAAATAATCGGCTGCTTTGAGCATAATTGCGCCTAAACCGTCTGCCTCCGTCGGTAATTCACTTGGCGCTGGAGAAATTTTTATTTCTTCTGCCGGCGCTTCTTCTGCTTTTTCTTCCGGAACCGCTGGTGGCGGCGGGACCTGCGGGGGCGCTTCTTCCGGAGGGACTTCTTCTGCTTTTTCTTCCGGGACAACCGGCGGCGTTGGGATCTCCGGCACCGCTTCTTCTTTCTTTTCCGGTTGTTTTTCTTCCGGCTCTTCAGGGCTAGGAGTGACCGGCGCAGGCGGCTCTTCAGCATGCGGCTGGGTAACTACCTCCTCTGTAGGCGGCTCAACTGGAGGCGGCTCAACTGGAGCTGCTTCTTCAGGGGGTGTTGGTGTAATTTCCGGCTCTTCAGGGTGCGCCGGTAATGGTTCTTCGGGTTTTTCTGCTGGGGGTACGCTAGGCACTTCAGGTGGTTGCTCAGCAGGCGGCGCTGCTGCCTCCGGAACCGGAGGTTGCTCAACCGGTACTGGCGGTAATTCCGGCGGCTGAGCTGCTTCTGTAGGTAGCTCAACCGGCGCTGGAGCAGGCTCTGCTGGAGATACCTCCATTAGCGCTTTAGCCTGCTCTCCCAGGGCTTTCATCGGCTGGATAAGCTTACGCCTTGCCTTACGCCTTCTGCCTACTGATAGGCTTAATCCCGCCTCCTTGATGATTGCATTAATACTTGACTTAGAGATGGGAATTTTGAATTTTTCGGAAGCCAGGGAAGCAAGAGTGCGGCAACTCAAGGTTGGCTGGCTTTTCTTGGTCTCCAAAATAAAATCCCTGACTTCTGATCTTAGTTTATAAATAACACCCATATTTTCTCCAGACTGGACATTCTTGAAGCAAAAATAAGTATAGCACTAATCATCTACCTTGTCAATCCCTTTAAATTGGACATTTCATTTCCCAGACCGTTTCTAAATCTAAGCTTAAAACGTTTTTAATTCTAAGAGTAAATCTGCTTATTAGAAGTCAAAATGGCAGGCTAAAAATTTTATAAAATTTATGTTAGAAAAAGGGTTTTAAAACGTCTATTAAACAGGAGGTGATAAACATGTCTAAATGCGGTAGAATCCTTATGGAGAGTGCCTATTACCACATTATGGCCAGGGGGAATCAAAAACAACAGGTTTTCCTGGAAGAAGGCGATTTTGAGAAATATTTGGCGCTCTTGAAGCACTATAAGCGAAAATACAAATTTAAGCTCTATGCCTGGTGTCTTATGCCAAACCACGTGCATTTAGTATTAGAAATTAATAATACCGCGCAATTGGCTAAAATAATGCAGGGAATAAGCCTCGCCTATGTTAGGTGGTTTAATAAAAAATATGGCAAGGTGGGACATCTCTGGCAGGGTAGATATAAAAGCCTGGCTATGCAAAAAAACGAATATGTCCTGGATTGCATAAATTATATAGAAACCAATCCTATAAGAGCTAATATAAAAGGGCGTATTTCAGATTATAAATGGAGCAGTAACAGAGCCCGGACTTTAGGAGAAATGCCATCTCTTTTAGATCCGTTAAAATTTTAGGAGCGTCAAACTTAAAAAATAACACTTTTCAGATTGAATTTAAAAACGTTTTAAGATTGAAGGGAGAAACGTTTTAAATGAGGAGAAGGGTGTCGTCTTTAGCGGTTGCCGTGGCTTGAAGCGTGCCGCTAGGCAGCTCAATTGCAAAGCGAGCATTAAAATATATGCGGGTAAGCCGATAAGGTTTTAAGTTAGAAATAACTTCTATTGCTTTATTATGCTTATCAATAAATAGGACATCTATAGGGAAACGCATAAAAAGCGTATGTATAGAATTGCAGGGTTTTAAAACTATCGCCTCATTCGGCTTTAACTCTTTTTTGCCCAGCAAGCCTTTCATCCGCGGGAAAAGCCTGTCAGCAATAATTACAGCTTCAGCTAAAACCGTATTTTTACTTTGATTAAATATTTTCATTGGCCTTCAGGGGCACCTTTGCGCTTGGTTTTAAAAACGTTTTAAGATTGGAAGTAGAAACGGTCTTGGGTTCGGCTTAGGGAGATTTGAAGATGTCTTCGGGAAGCGAGATGCCTCTCATTCTGATATCTTCGATAAAGGAAGGCACATAGCCGGTAGCCTGGAAATCCCCTAAGACACCTCCTTGGGTGTCCACTCCGCTCTGCTTAAAGATAAAAATATCGCGCAGGTCGATGTGCGTCTCATCCCGCATCCCCGCGACTTCCGTAATCTGGATAATCTTACGGGTGCCGTCGGAGAGCCTGGCAGTATGGATAATCGCATCGATGGCTGAGGCAACCATTTCCCGGATGGCGCGGATCGGCAATTCTACTCCGGCCATTAAAATCATCGAATCCAGGCGCGTTAAGGCATCATGCGTGGAATTGGCGTGTACCGTAGTCATTGAGCCGTCATGGCCGGTATTCATCGCCTGGAGCATATCCAGCGTTTCAATCCCCCGGCATTCGCCGATGATGATCCTGTCCGGCCGCATCCGCAGGGTATTGCGGAAGAGCTCTCTGATCGTAATCGCGCCCTTTCCCTCGATATTAGGGGGCCGCGATTCCAGCCTGATCCAGTGCTCCTGGTGTAATTTTAATTCTGCGGCGTCCTCAATGGTCACAATCCGCTCATTAGCCGGGATAAATGCGGAAAGGACATTTAAAACCGTGGTTTTACCGCTTCCCGTGCCTCCGGAAACAATGATATTTTTACGGGAGATTACGCAGGCCCTGATGAAATCTGCCATCGCCGTATTCAAAGTTTTTAGGCCGATTAACTCTTCAGTCTTGAACCTCTCCTTGCGGAATTTCCTGATGGTCAGCGACGGGCCGGTCAAAGAAAGCGGCGAAATAATAGCGTTGACGCGCGATCCGTCGGCAAGCCGCGCATCCACCATCGGCACCGACTCGTCAATACGCCGACCCAGCGGAGCAATAATCCGCTCAATGATTACTTTCACCTGCTCATTGGAAATAAATTTCTTACTGGTAAGCTCCAGTTTCCCGGAGCGCTCAATATAGACCTCGTCTTTATTATTCACCATAATATCGGTGATAGTCGGGTCGGCCAAAAGATCCTCCAGCGGCCCTAGCCCTAAGGCCTCATCCAATATCTCTTTGACCAGTTTTTTACGCACCTCGGGCGAAGAAATAAAACTGCCCGCCTCTTCAGCGAGAAAATTCGCCACCATCATCTCGGCTTTTTCTTTTAGTTCCTTTGTCTTCTTCGTATCGCTAAAGACCTTTGAATCCAGCCGCTTCAGGTTAAGCTCTTCGATCAGCCGGCTGTGAATGCGGCGTTTTAAAAGCAGGATTTCATCCGCCTCTTCTGATACCGGCAGCTCAAGCAAGGGTTCGGTTAAACCCTGCCTTTGCCAGACCTCTCCGCTCTTCTCCAGCCCCAGCTCACGCAGGCCGAGCTTGCCGATTTCCCGATGCTCGAGAAATAATTTTTCGCTACTGGCTAATTCATGGGCAAGGGCTTTGAGCGACTGGCTGATCTTGGCCCGGGGTGAATCTATCGCTACCGGGATAGAGCGGTTCAAGGCATCGCCGACTACCTTGCCTTCCGAGGGAATCCTGGCGAGGATATCTACGGGCAGACTGACCCTTACTTCCTGCCAACTGATACTCGAGGCGGACTCCGCCCGGTTAAGAATGATCCGAATCATCGTCAAAGGAAAATGCAGGAACTGCAGTGTGTCTAAGATCCACTTCGTCTGATAAACCGAAAGAATGTCCGGCGTTACTACCAGGAGAATCAGGTTGGCCTGGTTTAAGCTGGCGACAAAGACCTCGCTAAAACTCTTGCCGGCGTCGATAATAATATAGTCGTAATCCTTATCCAATAACCCCAGGGCTTCTTTAATCCATTCCGGGTCCAGGTGCGCTGCCTGCGTCGGCTTTAAGAGACCGACGAGCAAATCAATCCCCAGGGAACGGCTATGGGTTAAAAAATCTTCTTTTTTAATGTTTTGCGGCTGCTTCTTTAGGAGGTGAATCAAATCCACCAGCGCCTTTTGCGGCTTCAGGTCCAGCATCCGCGCCATATCGCCGACAGCGTGCAGGTCTAATTCCGTCAGGCAGACCCGCTTCCCTTCATCTTTGGCCAGGCTTACTGCCAGGTTACTGGCAAGCAGGGTCTTGCCGACGCCGCCTTTTGTGCTGAAAATCACGATTTTCTTGGCCATGGGTTAATCTAAACGATAGATTATGGGTATCTCTACCCAAAGTTCCTTTTTATTGATAGAGGCGGGAAAAGGAGGATAATAGGCAATATCTTTAGCCACGGAAACGGCATTGTCGTCGAGAATTTTATATCCCGACGAGCTTACTACCTTAACATCCAAAAGCTCGCCCGAATAAGAAAGGCGTAAAGCTAACTTCAGCGTCCCCTGGAATCCTGCCTCTTGAGCAGAAGCAGGATACTTGAGGCTCTCTAAAATACGTTTCTGAACAATGTTGCTATAGTCCATTTCCGTCGCAAAGTCCTGGTCGGATGAGACAGCGGGCACCGCGGTAATCTTCAGGCTTCTTTCTTTTGCCCCTAAAGACCTTTCTTTGGCGGGAATAACCGTGGGGGTAAGCATAATGAAGAGCTCGGTATTGCCTCTTTCGCCTGCGCCTCCGCCGATTTTAGTCTGTTTCTTCCGGAAGAGCGCGCCGAGAATGGGTATATTACTTAAACCCGGGGTATTTACCGTATCTTCTTCGCTCTTCTGCTTAATCAAACCGCCGATACTTAAGGTCTGGCCGTCATCCAGGAATAACTCGGTAGAGGCATTGCGCTTGGATAAAGGGTATGCCCTGGCACTGGGGGAACTGGCTGTGCCGAGAATCTCGGCCGCCCCTACTTCGCTGATCTCGACGTCCAAAGCTAATTTTACCCGCTTTTCTTCGGTTACCGTGGGCTTTATTTTCAGCTTAATGCCAAACTCTTTATATTCTACATCGGTGGTCTCGCCTCCGCCTGTGACGGTATCGGTAGTCATAATCGGTTTTTCGCCGCCCACTAAAAGCACGGCTTCCTTACCGCTCTGGCAGGCCAGCCTCGGCCGGGAGAGCACGCGCGCCTTGCCTTCCTGGACCAAAGCATAGACTGTCCAGGCAAAGGGGTTTTTAGTATAAGCTCCGCCGGAGTAAGTCGCGCGCATTAAATTATCCACCCTAAAAAGCGCTGACCATTTCGCGCCGAGGTCGGAAATTCCGGGGGTGCCGACTTCCGTAAAAGTTATCCCTGCGGCGCTGGAGAGCGGATTAGTCAACCCGAGGATATTCGTCGCGTCTTTATTTAACTCTAACACCTGCACGTCTATCTCTACTGCCGCCTCTTCCTCTTTTACCAAAATCAGGTCGGTGATTTTTTCTTTTAACCCCGCTAAAGCGAGGTTGATTCTTTCTTTTTCTTCGGGGGTCTTGACATTTCCTAGAAGCAGGACTTTGCCTTCTTCTTCGGCAAGCTGCGTATAGACCTCGGGTGCATCCAGCTTTCTTATGATATTGTCCACGCGGCGCTTTATCTCACTCATATTTTCCGAAACTACTTTTATCAAATAAGACTGTTCGCCGAAATTATCCCAGAATACCAGGCTGGTTGTGCCTGTGATTTTGGGGTTTAAGGTCATTTCCGCGGTGGTTACATTCGTTACATCTACTATATTGGGATTGCCGATAATGATACGGGTGGGGTTATTAAGGGGGATTATCCTGGCTTCCCCTAAATACAACTTGATTTCATTCTCCGCCTCCTCTTGCGCTCCGCCCAGGGCAGAGTTATTAACGGCGAGAATAAGGCCGATCAGGATTAAAGAAGTGATAAAAAAATATTTTTTCAATGCGCTTTCCTATTTGTATAAAGGCACTGTTTCTCTATTCAGGCCGCGGTATATTTCTACCTGCCCGGCTGGCGGCGGCCCTTCTTTTGCTTTGGCTGATTGCGGCATTACGTACTGTAGTACCGTTGGCCAGTCCACCGGCGCTACCGGTTCTACTTTAGCATCTGTGGGCGAACGCAAGACCAGCCTGAACCTGCCTTGCTGCTCCTGGATAAAAGCAACGATATTGGCCTCTTGAGGGCTGAGCGCCAAAGTAATCAAGGGGGTAGTCTCTTTCTCGGGCTCTCTTCGATAACGCGTTTCTTCCTTGGCAGACTCAGCGACCTGTTGGCCTACTGCCAGGACCCGTATATTCTGAAACAGGGAAAATGTGGTAATTTGCGCCGCGGGTTTCCCGTCGGCAGTCTGCATCGGCACAGGGACTACGGTTACTACATCCACGTAATCTCCCGCCCTGAGCATTCCTGCCAAAGAAGCGACATTATCGACGGATATGGTAATTGCCCTCTTGCCGGCGGGGGTCACTCCGGCTAAATCGCTGGCGCGCTGAAAAGTAAGCTTGCTTAAGATTATCTGTTCGTCCCTGGCTATCGGGGCAATGGTGGTCATTCCGGAAACCCGGTCTAAGGAAGTAACCGCACCGGGCTGGACAAATTGGTTGGGGACAATTTTGGCCTCTAAAGTATCCGGCTCAATAACCGCTCCGCGCGGGATATCTCTTTTAGCTACCAAGACGGCAGTCTGGTTGGCTTGTATCCTTTCGATCCTTTGCCGTTCTTTTTCCTGGATCACTTTGCGCTGTTCATCCAGGTAAACCTTGATCATAAATACAGCCAAAATTGCCAGGGCGATGCCGACAATCAAAATCACTTGCTGCTTTTGTAATTGAAAAGGGAGGCGCATGCTTATTTTATTTCGCTCTCGTAAAACTCCAGCTTTGCTTCCCGGGAGAGCCTGCCTACTAAATCTTCGATTTTCTGCTGCTGTTTTAAAAAAGTCAAGCCCCGCTTAATATCGTCCCACATTTCCGAAAGCGGCTTGAGGCTGCCTCCGCGCTTAGCCTCTAATTTCAGGATATAATAACCGCCCGGCCCCTGAAAGATGCTGCTGATCCTGCCGACCTCCAGGCTATCCGAGAAAGCCACGGCGTCAAATTGAGCTGATTTAACGCCTCTCTTGATAAAGCCCAGGTCGCCGCCTGCTTTCTTGCTGGCGGTAATCGACCGCTCCCTGGCCAAGGTAGCGAAGTCCGCGCCCTGCAGCAGCTGGATCAGGATATCCTTTGCCTCCTGCTCGCCAGCAACAACGATTTCGCGCAGCTGCCTCTCCTCGGGCTCTTTGAGCTGTTCTTTATAAGTATTATAATAATCTTCTATTTCCGCGGAACTTACATCTACTTTCTCCGCCTCCTGCCTAACCAGCTCTACCACCAAAAGGTCCTGCTTAGTCTTTTCCAGGGCCCGGATAACCTCGTCCTTCCTGTCCAGGCCTTTTGCCTGCGCTTCCTGGTACAACAAAACGCGGCGCACTAATTCATTTTTTAAGTAATTGAGCTTCTGTTCGCGGGTGGTAATTTTTGCTTCCGGCCTATCTGCGGGCACCATCGAATTGTAGGCAGCGGTATCTTCTTCTAATTCCTCCAAGGTGATGGGCATATTGTTTACCTTGGCAATAACCGTGCCTCTCACCGCCATCCGGTAAGGAGTCTGGCCTTCTTTTGCGCTTTTTTTGGGGAAAACAGCGTTAAGCTGGTCGCAGCCTGCCAAAAGAGAAAATAGAAAACAAAAAACGAAAAACGGAATAAGCCGACGAGTCATCTTGTCTCCTTTCCTTAAAAATGCGCTGCCTTATTCTTTCTTTATCTCGTTGATAATCTTAATCAATAAGTCGGCAATCTTGGCGATCAGGTAAAGAAAGAAAAACATAAAGGCATACATCGCCAGAATCGCTAATCCAGCCCAGCGCGAATAACCCGGGACCTGCACAATGTTAAAAAGTATGGACGCGCCGCCGAGGATGCCGAGAAACAAAAAAATCCAGGCAGCGACTTTTACCACTATACTGGATACTTTTAAAAACCCTAAATGTTCGCGCATTATCCCTCCTCAACTTAATTTTTTTTATTATTACATAAGATAGTTAAAAAAGCAAGATTTTTTTCTGGCAGCCCTAACAACTGCCGGCATCTTGAGCCCGCTGCATAAGAACTTTATTAATTACCTCTTCGCGGGCATAGCAGATTAATTCGTCTCCCACCCTGATTACTTCCTCGCCGTGAGGAGCTCCGATCAACTGCATCTTTGCCCCTGCCTTGCGATAGATAGCCAGAATGAGAATGTGCTCTAATTCCAGCCGTAACTCTTTAAGCTGCCTGTCCTTAAAGAGGCTGTCCTGGTTAACCACGATTTTTACTATGCCATAACCTTCGCTTAAACCGAACATCTGTTCATAATCATAGACGCGCAGCGTAGTCCATTTCTTTAACGCCGCCGTGATAATCTTTTTCATTAAGCCGTATACGTGTCTTGAGCGGCTAAAAAAGAATATAAACACCAGGCCGAGAACGAGGATCTCTCCCCGCAGCACGATGCCTCTTCCCGACTGGCCGATAAATGCCAATACCAGGGTAGCCATCGAGGTGGTGATCCCGGCGCTCCCCAAAAGAATCAGGGCCCGG
>JBAZGA010000033.1:0-10591 GCA_041653115.1 Candidatus Omnitrophota bacterium | reverse complement strand
ATAGAATCAAAGCAGGGAGAGGCCGGTAAAGCGCAGGAAAGTCAATTATACCTTAGGAAGGAGGTCTTTATCATGAAAAGAGGTTTTACGCTCGTAGAAATTATGATCGTCGTGGCAATTATCGCGCTTTTGGCGGCGATTGCCATACCGAACCTGTTGCGCGCCAGGGTCAACGCCAATGAAACCGCAGCAATCGCGGCAATGCGCACAATTAGCACTGCATTAGAGAGCTATCGCGCCGCCCAACCGACACCGAGTTATCCGGATGCTTTGGCGGATTTAAGCAGCGCTACACCGCCGTATATTGATTCTACGCTTTCCGGTGCAGTTGATGCAGCCACTGCCAGGCAGGGGTATTATTATACTTACGTGCAGAGCAGCGCCAACCAGTATACCCTGAATGCGGCACCGGCTGTTCCAAACACAACGGGTACAAGATATTTCTTCGTAGATGAGAGCGGCGTAATCAGGTCAGATACTGCAGCTGCCGATGCTACTTCGGACCCGATTCAATAAACAAGGATGTCTAAAAAAGGCGATGGCAAATTGTTAAAGTGCTATCGCCTTTTTTCTAACTCATGAAAAAAGGCTTCACGCTCGTAGAAATTATGATTATGGTGATGCTGGTCAGCCTTTTGTCTTTATTTTCCATCACCAATATCCTGCGCATCAGGGTCAATGCCAATGAGACCGTAGCCATCACAGCGCTGCGCACTATCAGCACGGCGATGGAGAGCTACCGCGCCGCCCAGTCAATACCGGCATATCCGGAGGAGCTGGCGACATTAACCGACGCTCTCCCGCCGTATATTGATCTTACGCTTTCCAGCGCCATTGACGAAGACCACCCGAGGCAGGGGTATTTTTACAGCTATAGCAGGGTGAGCGCAAACCAGTATACCTGTACTGCCAAACCGGCAGTGCTGAATAAAACCGGCACCAGGTGTTTTTTTGTAAACGAGACAGGCGCAATCAGATGGGCGATGGGGATGGATTGCGACGCAGATTCAAGGCTCCTTGAATCTGCCGGATATTGATGCGGTTGTTCTATTTCTCTTGCAAAGATATTATTTTTGTGTTAAATTGAAGTAACTGGATATTTTAAAGAAAAATGAAAAAGAGGCGGGGAAAGAGTTTTGTCGCCCTGATGATAGCGATCGCCGTGTGCGCTCTGGGATTAAGGATTGCGCTTACGCAGCTGCTCAGGATAAATATCTCCCAGAACGAATCAAATGCCCTGGGTACTTTAAAGTTAATTTCCGCGGCCCTGGAGAATTACGCCCGGGATAAAGAGGGTAGTTTTCCGAATGAATTTTCTCTATTAGCCAAGTCTAAGCCGGCGTACCTGGATAGAGATTATATCCTGGCCTCTCCTCTCAAAGGTTATAATTACACTTGTTCCCGGCTTGAGCCGGCAGGCTACAGTTGTTCGGCAAGCCCGGCGAAATGCGGCCTAACCGGGAAAACGGTTTATACCGTAACTACGGCCGGCCTCGTGGTCTCTGAAGAGTGTAATAAGAAAGAGTAGGTGAAAGCTTATGACGCAGACCTCCCATAAAGGCTTTACTCTCGCCGAATTGCTTTTTGCCTCCGCGATTTTAGCTCTTGTGCTCACCGGGATTTTAGCGCTTTTTACCAATTGTATATTTTTAAATGAAACTAACCGCAACCTGAGCATTGCCACCAGCCACGCGCAGTACGCGCTGGAAGAAATTAAAAGCGCGGAATTCAGCGCCATTGCCGGTACTTATGACGGGGCATGCTGGGACAGCCAGACCATCGCCGCCAAAGGGCTGGTTGCTTTATCCGACGATGAGCGGATTTGCATAAGCGCACCCCAAGGAGAACCTTTAAAGGTAGAGGTAACCGTTGAGTGGTCGGGCCGTAACCAGAGGACCTGGAGGGTCCAATTAAGCACACTGATTACCGAGTATGATATTTGGCTGGACGACACTATTCCTTCGCCTTATTAATGAAAGCTTTTACCTTAATAGAATTACTGGTAAGCACGCTTGTTCTTTCTATCCTGGTGGCCGGCATATACCTTATTTTGAATAGCGGCCAGATGGCTTATCATACAGATGTGGGCTTATTGGAGCTGAAACAGCCGGCTATCCATGCCTTGGATGTTATAACCAGGGAAATAAGGGAAGCCAGGGGGATAACGATCATACCGACGGCTGACGCGAATTTTGACCAGCTTATCTTTAACACCCACAGCAAGACCAATGTCCGCTACTATTGCGATAACATCGCCGGCGCTCTTTATGATATTAATCAGGATAATGTGGTTTATCAGCTTATCCGGGAATATCCGCCGCTGACATATAAAGTCTTAACCAATAATATCAGCAGGCTTAAATTTTCCCAGAGCGGAAACCTTTTAACGATTGAATTACAAACCAGTAAAACAGCCGTAGGGCAAAGGGCACTCTCTTTTTCCCTGCGCCAAGAGGTGCGCTTAAGAAATGAATAACCGCGGTATCGCCTTAATTTTGTCTTATGTCGTAATCATGGTCCTGACGATTTTTGCCTCTGCTTTCATCGCCCGCACGGTTTCAGACACCAACCTCACCGCCAGATACATGGATTCCACCAAGGCCTTCTGGGTTGCCGAAGCCGGCTTAAACCAGGCCTACTATAACTATAAAAACAGCATCCCTCAGCCGGTTGGGCCGGTTGACTTTCCCGGCGGAGGCACCTATACTATCGATGCCGGTAACCTCTTGGCAGTAAAAGTAACCGGTATTTTCGGCAGGACCAATACCCAAAGGACTGTCCAGGCCTCTCTCGTGGCTGTCCCCCAGCTCTTTAAAAACACCCTTTCCGTGGGCGGAGGGATAATCTTTTATGCCCCGGGCAGCCGGCCGGCAAGCTTTAAGGTAGGCGGCAAGACGCGCATCTCCGGAGAGTTCCATTCTTCGGGCATCCCTTACCGCGGCGGCCAGTACATCCCGGGCACCAGCTGGTTCGAGGACATAGAGGAAGGGGTAAGCGTTGACCAGACCACCCTGGGCATCCCGGATTACAATAATAACGGCATCGAGAACGAATACGACGATTTTGTGCAGATGGGCAGGCTGATTGCCGGAAGCTACCCGCAAAGCGAGGTCATCTATCTTCAGACCGCAGGCAGCGTCCTCCTCACCTCCCAGTCGGACCTCTCCAGGAAGAAGGTCGTCTTTGTAGAAGGGAACTCGGAAAGCTGGTGGGGAGGGGGCGATATCTATGTTTGGGGTCCTTCTTTAAGCTCGGGGGACGACCTGACGCTTATCAGTACTCATAATATTGTTTACATATCATCGCAACAGGCTGCGGGCTCCCGCCTCAGCACCATATCCTGGGGACAGTATTCCGAAAGCACGGATTCCGAAACACGCGAGGGCGTAATCTATTCGCACAGCTACGGTTACTGGACAGGCGGAACCTCGCCCTTTTCCACCAAGCTGATCAAAGGCAACGTCATGATTAACGGAGACGTAGTGCTCGAAGGGATTACCAACCTGGAGCTGGATTATTCCGACCGCGTCTTAAGAGGCGATATCCCGCCGGGTTTCAAGTGGCTCTTTTCTACGCAGGGCGACCCCAAATTGATGGCGGACTGGCAGGAGGGAGAATGAAACTTTCCTTCAAGTTCCCGGTTAGACACGCGAAAGATAATTTTTCTCTCGGGCTGGATATCGGCAGCTCCGCAATCAAAGCGGTAAAACTAGAATTGCTTAAGGAGAGTACGGAGCTCCATGCTTTTAATCTGGAGCCCGCTGCCAATGATTTAGAGCCGGTCTTAAAAAAAATACTGCAATCCCACGATGGCCGGAGGGTAAACATATCCGTTTCCGGCCTGGCGGCAATCATCAGGTATATCAATTTCCCTAAAATGAAAGAGGAGGAGTTGAAGCAGGCTTTAAGTTTTGAAGCGCAGAAATACATCCCCTTTTCCCTCGCAGAAGTAAATATAGACAGCTATATCTTAAAGGAAGACTTGCCGGATAATAAGATGCTGGTGATGCTGGCAGCGGCAAAAAAAGAGGTCATCAACCAGCGCTTAAAGTTGTTAGACGGCATAGGCGTTAAAGTTAATGTCATTGATATTGACTCGTTGGCCCTGGTGAACGCCTTTAACTTTAATTACGCAGAAGAAGAGAGCCTGAAAAATAAAGCAGTCGCCCTCTTGAATATGGGAGCGGCTTTCAGTAATTTAAATATTCTGGAAGCCGGCATCCCGCGCTTAAGCCGCGATATCCGCATCGCCGGGAATACGCTTACCCAGAAAATCGCGGATATCCTAGCCGTAGAATTTAAGGCTGCGGAAGATTTAAAGCTTAATCCCGATAAAGAACGCATGGATAAGGTGGCAACGGCTTTAGAGAGCGCCCTTTCCTTCTTGGCTGTCGAGTTAAGGACGTCCTTTGATTATTATGAAAGTCAGAGCGCTTCTACCGTGAGCAAGATTTTTTTAAGCGGAGGCGGGAGCAGCCTTGCGGGGGTTAAAGACACCCTGGCTAACCTGCTGGGCATTGAAGTAGAATTCTGGGACCCGATAAAAAAGATCAGTCCGGTAAAAGACGCCGATGCCGGGAAAATTAAACAAATATCCGCGCAATTGGCTGTGGCTGTGGGGCTGGCTTTACGTAGGTAAGCGCATAACTTATGATAGAGATAAATCTGGTACCGGAAGAATTAAGGCAAAGAGTAAAAAAAGAAGCCAAAGCGGCAGAGACAAAAAAGCTTTTATATTTATTGCCCGTATTCTTCGGTATCTTAATCGTCGCGCACCTCTATCTGGCGGTTATTCTTATCTTCAACAACAATCAGCTGCGCCAGCTGAACAGTAAGTTGCGCCAGCTTGAGCCGCAAAAGAGAGCAATGGAGGGCTTACGGAGAGAATACGCCGCATCTTCAAGCGATATGCAGCTGATGCAGCAGTTGACGGCGGAGAAGATAGATTGGGCTGAAAAATTAAACCGGCTAAGCCTTAATTTGCCATCCACGGTTTGGTTCGAAGAAATTTCCCTCTCGAGTAGAGAGTTTATCCTTAAAGGCAGTGCAGTGTCTTTACGCAAAGAGGAAGTTACTATAATCAACAGGTTATTGACTAACCTGAAGAGCGATGCCGCTTTTTTTAAAGATTTTGTTAACCTGGAATTAAGTTCATTGCAGGTAAGGATAATCGGCGGCCAGGAAGTGGTTGATTTCGTCTTAAGGGGCACCTTGAAATAAGGGCAAAAAATGGACCAAAAGAAAATCATTTTAATTATCCTGACTTGTTTGACCCTGCTTTATGCGGATTTTCAGTTCGTGATCAAGGCGCAGTTGGGCGGGATAAAAAGCGCTAAGTCAAAATCAACCCAGCTGAAAAAACAGGTAGATAAATTAAGCCAGGAATTAGCCACGCTTCAGGAGCTGAAGCGCAGGGAAGAGCAGTCCAAGAGAGAAATGCTCGCCCGGGCGAAAAAATTTATTTCCGCAGGGCAGCTTACTCCTTTGCTGGAAGACATTTCTTTAACTGCCAATAAGCGTAATGTAAAATTTACGCAGATGAAGCCGATTAAGCAGCAGCTGAGAAAAGACGATAAAACGCTCCTGGCGGCAAAGCTTACGCCGATGACAATAAACATAGATTTATCCTGCGGTTACCATGAGCTGGGGGCTTTTCTCAATGATTTAGAGAATAAAGAGGAGTTCCTGAAAGTAGAAAACCTTAGGATTACAAGCGATACGGCAAACGGTTCATCTCAGAAGGTAAATTTAGTGCTCAGGACTTATGTTAAATAATAAAAGCCGCTTAGCCCTATTTATCTTATGTTTTCTTTTTTTGGCGGGGGCTTTCTGCGCCGAAGAACAAGTTTCTTCCCAAGGGAGAGCCGGTTTTGTCTATAATTCTAAAGGCAGGCGTAACCCCTTTATACCCCTGGTCAGTTCCGACGGAAGAATCATCAGGCTGGAAACAGAGGGCACGGGCACGGATTTGTTGCTGGAAGGCATTATCTACGACAGCCAGGGCTTATCTTACGCCATAGTTAACGGAGCGGTGGTCAAAGTAGGCGATGAAATCGCGGGTTATCAGGTATTAAAAATAGAGGAAGACAGGGTTATCTTTATCAAAGAAGGGGAAATGCGCGCGGTGGAAATTAAAAAGGAGGAAGAGTGAGAGGGTCAAAATTTTTTACTTTCCTTATTTTATCTGTTTTATTGATATTTATTTGCCGGCCGGCTAAAGAAGCCTCTTTTGCCGAAGAATCGGAAACTAATCAATCGGCAGTGGAAGCGCCGCAGACTGCCTCCGAGGAATTAATGCCGCAGGCAGAAGCCGCGCCTCAAGAGCAAGCTGCGCCACAGGCAGAAGTTGCGCCAGCGCAGGAAGAAATACTCCAGCCGACACAAGAAAAGCCGCAAGAAGCGGCGGAAAGCGAAGCAGGGTTAACCGAAACGCAGAATGTAACTTTGGATTTTAAGGACGCGGATATCCGCAACGTCCTGAAAATCATTTCTTATAAGGCGGGAGTGAATATCGTCCCCACCCCCGAGGTTATCGGTAATGTCAGTATCCGCCTGGTAGATGTGCCCTGGGAAAGGGCGCTCGATGTCCTGTTGAAGTCATACGGCTACGGCTCTGAACGCCAGGGGAATATTATCCTGGTAACTAAAATAGAAAATATGTCCAAGATACAGGCGGAAGAACCGCTGAAAACCGAAATCTTCAACCTGAAATTCCTGGATGCCCAGGATGCGATGAAAATCTTAATCCCGATGCTGACGCGCCGGGGAAGGGTTTCCATCCTCTACACCCGCGGCCAAAAGGGGTGGAAATTCGGCTCATTCCAGATCGGTAAAAAAGAGGTATCCGCGGAAAAAGCTGCCCGGGAAAAGGAAGAGGGGTCAAGGACAGAAACTATTTCTATCGAGAAGAACGAAACCGGCGGGGTTGTTTCCCAGAAAGCCGAATTTGAGGGCTCGATTAAATCGAAAACTTTAGTGATTACGGATACCGCTGCTTCCCTGGACAGAATCCGCAATATTATCCTTCCACAAATCGATAAGAAACCGAAACAGGTTTTGATTGAAGCCCGGATTATGGAGGTGAACAAGGATAAGTTAAGAGATTTCGGCATTGACTTTGGCACTGGTACTTCAGGGGCGGAAGGTTCTGCCGCACCCACCGATATAAATTTAGATTCCCAGAACAGGTCTAGTATCGCCGGCCGTAATTTAGGCTCAAAACTTACTCCCAGCCTTTTTGCCCCCAAAGAGCTAACCAGCGCTTTTACCGGCGCCTATCCTTATACTGCCGGACTGGAGCTTTTATATAAAAAATTAACCGGCACGCAGTTTGAAGTTATCATCCACGCCCTGGAAGAGGATGCGCGGACTAATATCCTTTCAGCGCCAAAAATCCTCACCTTGGATAATCAGGAGGCATCGATTTCGGTAGGATTCCATACCCCGATTTTAAGTTCTACGGTCACTGCCGGAACAGATACTACCGGCCCGACCCAGACCCAGACTTTGGATTACTACCAGGAAATCGGTATCAGGTTGAATGTGGTCCCGCAGGTAAGCGAAGAAGGCTACATTAATATGATTATCCATCCCAGCGTTACCTCTTCCAGTTCAAGTGTTACCGCTAAAAACATAGTCGGAACCGGGGACTCGGCAATTACTTCCGAAGTGCAATATCCGGTGATTGACGTACGCGAGGCGCAGACGCAGCTCTTAATGAAAGACGGAGAGACCGTTGTTTTGGGCGGCCTGTTGAAAGACGTAAAAAGCAAAGAGGAAATCGGCATCCCTTTCTTAAGTAAAATCCCTTTTTTGGGCCCGCTCTTCAAAAGAGAGACCTATGATACCGGAAAAGTCGATCTGCTTATTTTTATCAGCGCCCGGATTATCAAAGAAGGTGAATTTACGCCTGAGGAGATTGCCAAGCTGGAAAAAGGATTATCGCCGGAATCCTCTGAAAAAGCAGTGGTTAAAAATAAGAAGAAGAAAAAGAACTAATGTATAAAGTGGATTTTATCTTTACCAAGAAAGGCAGATTGAAGTTTATCTCGCATTTAGACTTGATGCGTCTCTTGATGCGGGCATTGCGCCGGTCAGAGCTGCCGTTGAAAATGAGCGAGGGCTTTAGCCCTCATCCTAAATTAAGCATCAAGCGGGCGCTGAAATTGGGTTTGGAAAGCGAGAATGAAGAGGCAACTATTGTTTTAAAGGAATCGGTGAGCCCGGAAGATTTCAAAGATAAACTGCAGAGACAGCTGCCGGAAGGCATAGAGATCAGGAATGTCGAAGGAAATTTTAATTAATGTCGAGCCTCAGGAAAAACGCGTAGCCATCCTTTCCGAGGGGCGGCTGGAAGAGTTCTATATCGAGCGGCCGCAGGATAAAACTATCGTCGGCAACATTTATAAGGGAAAAATCGAGGCGGTGATGCCTTCTTTGGGCGCCGCCTTTGTAGATATCGGCTTACCCAAGAAAGGTTTTCTTTATCTGTCTGAAATCGAGTCTGCCTATGAGCCACTGGATGCCCCGAGACAAGCGGCACATCGCGAGGTAAAAAAGGGCCAGGAAATTTTAGTGCAGGTGGTAAAAGAGTCATTCGGCACCAAGGGGCCGCGCCTTTCTACGCAGATCGGCTTAGCCGGCAGGTACCTGGTGTTGATGCCGCAGGATGATCAGGTCGGCATCTCGCGCCGCATAGAAGATGAAGCGGAAAGAAAACGGCTGAAGGCTGTTTTATCGGAATTGAAGCTGCCTTCTAAAGTGGGTTTTATCGTGCGTACCGCCGCCTGCGGCAAGGCAAAACAGGAATTACTGCGTGACGCCCTTTTCTTGATTAAGCTCTGGAAGCGGCTGGAAAGGATAATCCAGACCAAAAGAGCGCCGAGTGTAATCTATGAAGAATACGATTTAACTTTCCGGGTAATCAGGGATTCTTTTACGGAAGATGTAGCTAAGTTAATCGTTGACTCCAAAGACGAATACTACCGCCTGATACGTTTTATGAAGACATTCTTAAGTTATTTAACCAGGCGGGTAGAGTTATATAAGGGGGGCGATTTATTTCTTGATAAAGACGTTGAGCGCCAGATCAGCCGGATTTTTGAAAGCAGGGTCTATCTGAAATCCAAGGCCTATATCATCATTGAGCCTACCGAAGGGCTGGTGGTGATTGACGTAAACAGCGGCGGCTTTAAAAAGAGATTAAATCAGGAGGAAACCGCCTTTAAGGTCAATTGCGACGCGGCAATAGAAGTGGCTCACCAGTTAAGGTTGCGCGACTTGGGGGGCATCATCGTTATAGATTTTATTGATATGGAAAAAGAATCCCACCGCAGGGAGGTTTTACGCATTTTAAGGAATGCCTTAAGCGATGACCGGGCAAAATACGATATCCTGGGGATTTCCAAGTTTGGGCTGGTGGAAATGACCCGTGAGCGCATCCATAAGACGGTGCAGACGCTCTCTTTCCAGACCTGCCCTTATTGCCAGGGCAGGGGCAAGGTAAAGTCAACCCTGACTATGTCTATTTATGTCCTCAAGGAATTAAAGAAATTTTTACAAGGCAAAAATTTAAGACAGGTGAACCTGACCTTAAACCCTTTGTTAATTGAGGAGATTTTAAAAGACAAAGAAAGCTTAACGTCGGTTGAGCGCAAGTTTAGGGTAAAGCTCAACCTGATTTCTAACCCTGCGGCGCACATAGAAGAGGTAAAGATCAATTGAGGCCAGTAAGGAAAAAGGTAAATCAGGGGTTTACTTTTCTGGAACTGATGGTGACGGCGTTCATCGTTATCGTCGCTTGCCTGGCATTGCTTGAGGTCTACGGTCATTCAATAAACCTGGTGCTTCAGGCAAGGGAAATCGCCATTGCTACCGACGATTTAAAAGATGTGATGGAGGCGCTGAGCAATACGGCTTTCTCCAATCTCCCCATAGATTTTCCTTCGGGAGTTTTAAGCAACCCCGCCGCCAAGATCGGGGCTTTGCTCTTGAGTAATGAGCAGATCCAGTTGTCATATTTTGATTTAGGCGGCAATCCCGTGGTGATTAACCCGCTGAATATCCCCGACCCTTTATTGATAGAAGTGTGTGTATCCTGGACAAGCAGGGCGGGAAGAAATTATAACCAGGTTCTCAGGACCGTCAGGACAAGGGTGATATGAGAGAAAAGGGATTTACCCTCTTAGAAGGATTATTCGTGACTTTTATTACGGCGGCATTAATCGCCATTTTAGCTACCGCCTTGATTCAATCGCGGATTATTTTCCAGGCTACGGATATATCGGCGACCCTGCAGGCAAATAGCCGCCGGGCAGCGGAAAATATGGCCTTGGATTTAAGCCAGGCGAACCGTACGCCTGTGCGTTTTACTATTTTGCAGGATGACCCGGCCGGCACGGGTTCAGACAGCATAGCTTTTGAACTGCCGCAATATGACGCAGGCGGCAAGCCTGTTTTATCCGGCGGGAATATCAGCTGGGACCCGGAAGCGGTAACGATTATTTTAGATCCTCTAAACAGCAGCCTGGTAAGGACCAAGGGCGGCTCATCGAGGATTTTGGCTAATAATGTAAGGAGAGTGAATTTTTAC
>JBAZGA010000032.1:0-11020 GCA_041653115.1 Candidatus Omnitrophota bacterium | reverse complement strand
ACAGCCGTCCCCCATTCATCGGGGATATTCTCTATCCGGCGGTAACTGATGGCGCGTTTCCCGTTCCAGGAGGAAAATACCGCGCCGATGCCGCCCCATAACTGCTCATTATGCCCGTCGGGAAAATCCTTTTTTAAGGCCTCTTTTATCTTTGCCTTAAATAAGCTGCAAAGCTCCTTGAGGTCATCGGCGGTTAAATCCGTGTCGCTTTTATAACCCTTATCGCTTTTCATCCGGCTCATGATTTTCTCCAGCTGCTTACGGATGCCGGCTTCGTCTTTGGGCTCGATACCCGCCGCCTTTTCCATCACCACGTCGGAATACATCATAATCAGCCGGCGATAAGCATCATAAACAAAGCGCGCATTGCCGTTACTTTGCTTGATTAAGCCGGGGATGGTCTTTTCGGTTAAACCGACGTTCAATACGGTCTCCATCATCCCGGGCATAGAGCGGCGCGCGCCGGAGCGCACGGAAACCAAAAGCGGGTTAAGCGGATCGCCGAATCTCTTGCCCATCAGCGTTTCGACTTTTTTAAGGGCCTTTTCGGCTTCCTCTTTTAACCCTTTAGGATAAGTCCGTCTGTTCTTATAATAATAGGTGCATACTTCGGTAGTAATAGTGAAGCCCGGGGGCACAGGCAATTTCAGGTCTTTGTGCCCGGCCATTTCCGCCAGATTTGCTCCCTTTCCTCCGAGCAGGTTCTTCATGCTTTCATTTCCGTCTGCCTTGCCGCCGCCAAAGAAGTAAACATATTTTGCTGCCATTGCTAAAACTCCTCCCTTCTATACTTAGGGACGGTTCCCGTTTACGGTTAAAAGTGTCCCCAAGTGTGCTGTTAGTGTGTCGATGCTTACGCGGGTCTGCTGCATTGTATCCCGCTCGCGCACGGTTACCTGCTTATCTTCCAAAGACTGCACATCTACTGTCACGCAATAAAGCGTACCCACCTCGTCCTGCCGGCGATAAAGCTTGCCGATGGCGCCGGTATCGTCATATACCGTAACAAAGGTTTTCTTAAGGTCCCGGGATATTCTTTTTGCCAGCTCGACTATTTCCGGCCGGTTCCTCAAGAGCGGCAAAACCGCTACCTTTACAGGCGCCAAATCCTTATGCAATTTTAAAACTACGCGCAGGTCATCTTTGACTTTTTCCTCGTGGTAGGCGTCCGCTAAAAACGCCAAAACGCTCCTGTCTACGCCGCCTGACGGCTCAATAATATAAGGATAAAACCTCTCCTTTTTTAGATCATCAAAATATTGCAGGTCTTTACCGCTCTGCCGAGCATGCTGCTTCAGGTCAAAATCCGTGCGGTTAGCTATGCCTTCCAATTCGCTCCAGCCAAAGGGGAAATTATACTCTATATCTGTGCAGGCCCGGGCATAATGGGCGAGCTCATCTTTGCTGTGCGGGCGTTTGCGTAAATTCTCTTTTTTGAGCCCTAAATCTATATACCAATTGAAGCGCCCGCTTATCCATTCTTCCAGCTTATTGTCCGCGTCTTCCGGCCGCACAAAATACTCGATTTCCATCTGTTCGAATTCGCGCGTGCGGAAAGTAAAGTTGCCGGGCGTGATTTCATTGCGGAAAGCCTTGCCGATTTGCGCCAGGCCAAAGGGAAGCTTGGGGTGCTTTGAATCCAGGATATTCAGGAAATTCACGAACATCCCCTGGGCGGTTTCCGGGCGAAGGTAAAGCAGGTTCGCCGCGTCTTTTAGCGCTCCCTGGTGCGTTTCAAACATCAAATTAAAGGGCCTGGCTTCCGTCAGTTCCCCGCCGCATTCGGGGCAAACCTTGTTATCTTTTAAATCCGCGACCTTGAAACGCTTTTTGCAGGATTTACAGTCGCTCTTTAAGTCAAAGAAGTTCTCTACGTGACCGGACGCCTTCCAGACTTCAGGATGCATCAGGATTGCCGCGTCCATCCCGAAGACATCGTCACGCCCGTAGACAACCGCCTTCCACCAGGCGCGCTTGAGGTTATTTTTTAATTCCACTCCGTAGGGGCCGTAATCCCAGGTATTGCTCAGGCCGCCGTAAATCTCGGAAGATTGAAAAATAAATCCCCGGCGCTTGCACAAGGAAACTATTTTTTCCATCAAGTTTTCAGCCATAGGTTATTATTTTTAACGCAAATTCTCCGGAAAGTCAAGCAATTCCTAATTTTCCGGGGCGGTTCTATTTTTTATCGTGGAAATAATCGTAAAGGCTTTTTCTAAATCCAAAGCCGCGCCTTTGTCTTTTACGTAAACCTTAAAGAAATTATCCTGCTCATCGATTACATTACAGTCAAAATAGTTTCCTGTCCGGGTGAAAGAATAATTGATAAAACCCCTGCGGCCGGCAACGTTAAATTCGACCATCCGCGCATTCTTCTGGTCGCCGATGTCGGGGATAAAAATCCCTTTTATAATCGCAAAGAACGCCCCGGTCAGGTCCTTGATCTGCCTGATATCGCTGTGCATTGTCCGCCTGACGAATTGATAATTATCTTTTACCCCCTGCTTTTTTAGCTGGGGAAAGAGATTGATAAAGAAACCCGGCCCTTTATGCAGCAGATAAACCACCGAATCGCTATTCAGGCGTTTAGTTTTTTTATAATAAACCTTTTTAATCTTTTCCTGCACTACGTTAAAACCCCTGGGCAGGGAGATTTCCATTTTCGGGAATTCATAGGACAGTAAACCTGCGGCATATTCTGCGTCTATCTCCGGGGTGATTATCTTCGGCGCGGGGACCATGCAGAAGATCGGTATTTCCCGGCAGTTACCGATACCGCTTTCGACATACAGCCTTAAAATCGCCGGGCCGCTGAATTTAGCCACAAACAAAAGCATCGCTAATAAAATCAGCCCGATCGGTATATATTTCCTAAAAATCTTCCTTTTTTTCACCGGCCTACCTCAGTTTTTTCAATTCCTCTTCTTTTATCCGGAAGCTGTGTTCTGCGTCGGGGAATTTACCCTGCACAACCTCGTTTTTATAATCCTCTACCGCTTTTAAAATTAACGGCGAGAGATTGATGTATTTTTTGACGAATTTGGGAGTAAAACGCTCGAAGAGCCCGATGAGGTCATGCGTTACCAAAACCTGGCCGTCGCAGGCCGGCCCCGCTCCGATGCCGATGGTCGGGATCTTTAATTTTTTCGTAATTACCTCGGCAATCTTATCCGGGACGCATTCCAGGACGATTGCAAAGCATCCGAGTTCTTCCAGTTCTCTTGCCTGCCCAATAAGCCGCATCGCTGCTTCGGCGTCCTTCCCCTGCACCTTGAACCCGCCGATTTTATCTGCGGTCTGCGGAGTCAGGCCGATATGGCCCATTACCGGGATACCTGCCCGGACAATCTCTGCGGTTACCTCCGGGCATTTATCAAACCATTCTAATTTAACCGCGTCGCACTTTGCCTCATCAATAAACCTGCGGGCGTTCTTCAACGAATCGGCGGGATTAATTTGATATGATTCGTAAGGCATATCGCCGATAACTAAGGCCTGCTTTACCGCGCGCGTGACTGCCTTGGCATGATGCAGCATCTCGCTCATCCCGACCTGAGTCGTCGACTCAAGGCCCAAAACCACATTAGCTACCGAGTCGCCGACTAAAATCATATCTATTCCGGCTTTATCTATCAAATCCGCCAGGGGGTAATCATAGGCGGTAAGCATGGTGATTTTTTCGCCGCGGACCTTCTTTCCCAATATCTCTTTTATAGACACTTTCATCTTTAAAATCTCAGGGCCGGGATAAATAGCTGCGCTACTTTGAAATAAACAATCAGGCCGCAGACATCAACGATACTGGTCGTAATCGGGCCGGCCAATACTGCCGGATCCAGGCCGACTTTTTTGGAAAAAAGCGGCAGGAATATCCCCGTGGCAATGGCAAGGATGGCAATAAAAAGCATAGTAAGCCCGACGACAACCGCGAGCATAAAATCTTTCTGCAAGAGAAACGCCCGGCCAAAAGCCACGCCGCCCACAATCACTCCCATCAAAATCGCCGCAACAAATTCCAGCTTGATAATCCTGAAAACATTCCTTAAGTTGACATCGCCTGTGGCTAATCCGCGGATAATCGTAATAGAGGTTTGCGCTCCGGCATTACCGCCGGTATCCAAAAGCATCGGGATGAAAAAAGCCAGCGCTACCACAGAACTCAAAGTATGCTCAAAGCTCTTTAAGACTGTGCCGGTCATAAAGTCGAATACCAGCAAAAGTATCAGCCAGCCGGCGCGCCTCCTTACCAATTCTAAGACAGTTGCCTTGGCATAACTGATGATTTCGCCGCCCTTGGCGTCCATTTTACCGATTTCGTAAATATCCGTGGTAGCCTGTTTTCTGATCGTATCGATAACGTCGTCCACGGTAATGATGCCCACCAGGACATTTTCTTTGTCCACCACCGGCACGTCCAACAAATCATACTTCTGAAACCAGTTAGCCACTTCTTTTACGTCTGTATGGGCGTCGAGTTTGATAAATTCTGCGCTCTCCATAATGTCTTTAATCAGTATGTCCGGCGGCGCTTTCAATAAGTCCTGCAGGCTGATACTGCCCAGTAATTTATGGTTTTCGTCCGTGACAAAGACTGAATAAATATTCTCCCGGTATTCGGCGCGCAGGTTCTCCTGGATGGACAATACCGCCTGCCTTGCGGTCATATCTCTTTTTAGCTCCACTAATTCCGTGGTCATCAGGCTGCCGGCGGTGTCTTCTTTGTAGTCCAATAAATTACTGATATCCCGCGCCTCTTCTTTGTTTACCAAAGCGAAAAACTTTTTAAATACCTTGCCGGGTAATTCCTTGAAAAGGTCTGCCCGCTCATCAGGGGCCATTTCATTTATGATCTCCGCCACCTCGGCGTTATCCAGGTTGTTTAAAATATAGGTCTGCTCAATTGACCTCAGGTTTTCAAATACCTCAATGGCTTTCTTTGTCCCCAGTAATTTAAAAACGATTATCTTTTCCGCCGGAGCAAAATGCTTCCAGCCTTCGGCAAGGTCTACGGAACGCACAGTCTTCAGCATTGTCTTTAATCCGTTAAAGTCCTTTTGCTGAATCAGCTCTTTTATATCCGGCAGGAATAAGGCAAAGACATCAATATTATTATTTTTGCGCAGGGAATTTTTCATTAACGGTCTTTTCTTTCAATTATTTTTGCTTCTACCCCGGGAAAATTTTTCAATAGCGACATCCCCTTTTCTTTCCCTAAGATAAAAATAGCCGTGGCCAGGGCATCCGCAGTCAAGCCGTCAGAGGCGATAACTGTGACCGAGGTAATCCCTGATTCCGCCGGATAACCGGTCCTGGGATTAAAGATATGCCCGTAACGCTTATTGCCTCTGGTGAAATATTGTTCATAATTTCCGGCGGTGCTGATTGCCTTATCTGTTAAGCCCACGTATCCGGCGAAGCCATCGTTATCGGGATTACGGATAGCTACGCTCCAGGGCTTGCCGGACTTGGTTCCCAGGCAATATACCTGGCCGCCGATACTAATCACGCAGCTGGTAATCCCGTCCGCTTTCAAATTCTTTACGGCGAGGTCTACGGCGTAGCCTTTGGCAATGGCGCCTAAATCTATTTTCATCCCCGGAGTTTTAAATTCTACCAGATTATCCTCATCATGCAATATAATTTTATCGGAACCGACCAGCGCCAGGGTCTTTTTTAACTGCTTTCTACCCGGTATAACATACTCTTTGTCCGCAAACCCCCAGATATCCATCAGGGGCGCTACGGTAATATCAAATGCGCCGTCCGTAAGCTGCCAAAACTCTTTTGCTTTTTTAATGACATAAAAGGTCTCCTTGCTGACCTTCAGCTTTCCCAGCCTGTTTAATTTTGCCACTTCGCTGTCTTCCTTGTACTTGCTCAGCAGGTTTTCGACCCTTTTAATTTCCCGGAAAACAATACCTGCTGCTTTTTTTTCCGGCGAGGTCACCTTGACGAATGTTCCCATGATTATACGGCCGTCTTTGTAGAGTTCTCGGTTTTGACAACCGCATAACCCGGTAAAGATTAAAATCACCGCCAACCATAAACTACCGACTATCAACCATGAGCCTTTTTTCATTTTTTTATCGTCTCCAACAATTCCTCGGCTGCTAAGGTATTGATGACATCGCCGCGGGACAACCAGCCTCGCCGCGCCACAGAAACGCCTAGACTCATTGCCCCCAATTGCCCGGTTGTATGCGCGTCCGTATTGACGGCTAATTTTACGCCGATTTCCTTTGCCCGGCGGCAATGCAGATCGTTCAAGTCAAGCCTCTGCGCAAAGGCGTTGATTTCCAGGTGAGTATTTGTTTCTTTGGCAGTGTGAAGGACCTGCTCCATATCTATGTTATAAGCATCGCGCGAGCCCCATAATCTTCCCGTGGGATGGGCGATAATATGCACATATTTATTCCGGCAGGCCTTAACTATCCTTTTGGTTAATTGGTTTTTTGACTGTTTAAATCCGGTGTGCACTGCCGCTACTACGATGTCGAACTCTCTGAGTATCTCGTTTTTATAATCGATGTTTCCGCCGGAATCTATATCCACTTCCGTGCCGTAAAGGATGCGGAAATTTTTCAGGCCGGCGTTTAATTGCTCTATTTCCTTTCTTTTCTTTTTTAAATCCGCTGGCTGCAGGCCGCCGGCGATTTTCAGGCTTTGCGAATGGTCGGTAATGGCAATATAAGAATAACCTTTATTTTTCGCAGCCGAAGCCATGCTGGCAATGGAATCCTGGCCGTCTGAATAACTAGAGTGCGCGTGCAGGTCGCCTTTGATGTCCTTAAGCTCTATTAGAACGGGTAATTTATTGCCCTTGGCTAATTCAATTTCTCCGCTATCCTCTCTTAATTCCGGCTCGATATACGAAAGCCCCAGGGCCTTGAATATCTCTTCTTCTGTCCGGCCGCAGACGAACCGTTTATTCCTGAAGACGCCGTATTCATTAATCTTCAGGCCTTTTTTTATCGCCATCTGGCGCAGCTTAATATTAAAATTCTTTGCGCCCGTAAAATACAAAAGCGCCGCGCCGAAAGATTTCTGCTCGACTACCCGGCAGTCTACCTGCACATCGTCTTTTGTGCGCACGGAAGATTTAGTCTCCCCTTCTGCCAGAATATCTTTTACCGCCGGTATCCGGGTAAAGGCAGACATCACTTTTTCCGGCTTCTCGGAAACTACCAGGATATCGATGTCGCGCACAGTCTCCTTCTGACGGCGCAGGCTTCCCGCGGTAGCTATCCTTTTTACTTCGGGCAGCTTTCTCAGGACGCTGGTAAACTCTTCTGCCGCCTCTATTGCCGCTGCCAGGGTCATCCTTTCCTTACCGCGCTGAACCAGCTTTATGCCTTTGGAAATATTTTCGATAGTTTTTTCTTTGATCCCAAAAATACCCTCAAGCTTATTTCCCCTGATTGCTTTTTCCAGGCCGCTGATATTTTTTATTTTTAATTTTTCGTATAATAACTTGGCGGTTTTAGGCCCGACCCCGGGGATATTCAACAGCTCAAGCAGTTTCCCGGGAGGGGTTTTCTTTAATTCTTCGTATGCCTTAATTTTACCGGTAGAAACGAATTCCTTTATTTTGTCCGCCAGGTCTTTGCCGATGCCGGGAATTTCTTTCAGCTTATCTTCTTTGACGTAGGTTTCTACCTCTTCCCTGAGGCCTTCGATATTCTGCGCCGCCCTTTCGTAAGCGCGGATTTTAAAGGGGTTATCGCCTTTGATTTCCAGTATGCCGGCGATATCGCGAAAAATACGGCTAATCTCTGAATTCCTCATCCCCACACCTTAAAACGTTTTTAATCCCAAAGCTAAAATTGTTTTAATTTTGTGCTTAAAACTGTTTTATGAACAAATTTAAAAACGTTTTGGTTATTTTGTTTCAATTTCTTTTAAGACCTCATTCTCGGGTTCTAAGCTCTTTGCCCGCTTAAGGTAAAAACTATATTTTTTCAAATCGCCTTTTTTCTGGTAAGCCTGAGCCAGGCGCGCATTCGGGGTAGCGAAATCCGGTGCGATTTTGACCGCGATTTCAAGCTCCTCGATAGCCTTATGCAAATTACCGCCTACAATAAGAGGCCCTTTAAGATAAAACGTGCCTAAAGCCAAATGCACCTCGGCTAAATCCGGCGCCAGGCCTCTGGCCTTTAGAAAATAACACTTTATCTGCGTGCCGTACCTGACCTTGTTCAAAAACCAGCCGGTGGTAGCGCGCCTGCTATTGATGGTGCCTAGCATCATGTAGGCTAACGCCTCGTCATCCCTAGTCAGGGTATCATTTTTTAAAACTTGCTCTATCAATTTCGAGGCTTCGTTTAACCTCTCTTCTTTATACCTGATATAGCTCAAGGTAATTAATGCGGGGGTATGATTTGGATTCTTTTTTAATATCTCCTGGACCATGCGTTCGGATTGCGGATATTGGCGCATCCTGCGTAAAACTTCCGCCTTTCCCCAGAGGCAAGCAAGGTTATCAGGTTGCTCAAGCAGGATTTTTTCAAAAATAGCTAAAGCATCCTTATCTTTTCTCGCCTTCAGCAGTAAAAACGCCTTATCTACGAACGCATCCTGTTTAGTCTTTTTTATACTTTCTATTTTTGATATGGCAGCTCTTGGCCGAAACGGACATACGCCTCTATTCAAACGCGGCAATAATACTATTGCCCATAAGATGATTAATACCGCCAGTAAATATTTGCGCATTTTGCTAATCAATCGTCATCCTCAAAAAGCAGTTTTGAGCACAAAATTAAAAACGTTTTGAGCTTAGGATTAAAAACGGTTTAGATTATAGGAGGATTCGATGGTTTTCACCAAATCCACCAGTATTGTATTTACCGGCACCGGGATGCCTAATTCCTGGCCCTGGCGCACAATCACGCCGTTGATAAAGTCTATCTCCGTGCGCTTATTTTTTAGGACATCCTGCAGCATGCTTGAGACGTTAGTTGCCGTGGCTTCGCAAACCGCTTCCACTTTTGCCAGCGGGTCGTCGTAGATAAGTTTTATCCTCTTTCTTTTGGCAATCCGCACCGCTTCGGTAACCGCCCCTCTTAAGACCCTGCGCGTCCCTTCAAACTCAACCAGCTTCCCGTTATTCAGCCGGGTGATTGCCGTCAGCGCGTTGATGCCGGCATTGATGATTAATTTAGACCACAAGAGGCCTTTGATATCGCGGGAAATCCGCGTCTCAAGGCCTGCCCGGTTAAAAATTTCCCGGACAAAGCGCATCTGGGGGGTAATTCTACCGTCAATCCGGCCGATTATCGTCTCGCCTTTTCCGGCGTGCCTGACTTTTCCCGTATCAAGCAAGGTAGCGCCGAGGTTGGTTACGCCGCCGATTACCTTTTCCGGGCCGGCGATCTCGGAGATAATTTCGATATTGCCGATGCCGTTCTGCAGAGTAAGCACTCCGCTCCCCTCCCCGATAAGGGGCCTGGCTTGCGTGAGCGCGGCTTTGGTATCATAGCTCTTTGCGGCGATAATCAATAAATCCGCCTCCCCGATTTCCTTTACTTCAGCCGTAGCCTTTATTCCCGCCTGCCAATTCCCGGAAACGCCCTCTAAAATTATGCCCTGCTGATTAATCCTTGCGGCGCGCTCCCGGTCTTTATCCAGCAGCCAGACCTCTTCTTTGGATTTGGATAAAAAGGCGGCAAAGAGACAGCCCATTGCCCCGGGGCCGACGATAACTACCTTCATATGACCTCCGCGGCGAAATTACGCCTTGGCGCATCCGCTTCCAGCTTAGTGAGCACTTTCTGTGATTTTAACTCTCTCTCCAGATGAAAGTTCAGGAATGCGTTTAAGATGATATCCAGCTCTTTTTTAATCTGCGGATTCATCCCCAGGTTAAGGTTGTTTTTAAAATCGTTTCTTTCGATATGCAAAATCGTGGCTACGGTGCCGCGGAATATAGCCCGGCTTAAGGCGTCTTTATGGGAGCATCTCGGGCAAAGCAGGCCCCCTAAGCTCAGGCTGAATTTTGACTGGCCTAAAATCCTGTCGTAGCAGCAAACGCAGGAATCAAGGTGCGGCTTAAACCCGGACAGAGAAAGCATCTTGATTTTAAAAATAGTCATCACCCGCTCCGGATTGGGGGTGGCCTTTAATTCCTGCAGGCAGGCGAGGCTTAAGTTAAAAACCTCTTCATTTTTATCCTCAACAGCCATCAGGCAGCCTAAGAGCTCCATCATCAGGCTGGCCATGCCGATTTTCACGACACTCTGCCTGATGCCGTCAAAATTATCCCTGATGTCGCACTGGCTCACCAGGTGCAGCGACGAATTCCTTTTTTTGTAAAAGATAATCTCGTTGAAGGAAAAGGGCTCCAGGGTGCTGGCGAATTTCTCGGGTTCTGTCCTGATGCCTTTTAACAGGCCGCTGGTCCTGCCGAATTCCCGCGTATAAAAATCGGCGATCAGCGAGGTCTCGCGGAAATCGCGCCGCTTTAAAACCAGTGCTTCAGTTTTATGGATTGGCATATTTTTTCTCTTTCTTGCGCATCAGGCGCCTTTGTCTTAGAGTGGAATCGTCATAGCCCAGGAGGTGCAAAGCCGCGTGGATGGCGTAGAGGTTTAACTCGCAAGCCGGGCGCGTCTTAAAAATCCCGGCGTTCCTGAGAGCCGTATCCGCGGAAATAATTATATCGGCTACAAAATGGCCCCCTTTAGGGCCGCTGATATCGAAAGCCAGGACATCCGTAGGGACATTTTTACCGCAGTATGCCGAATTAAGGCCCCTGATCTTCTTATCGGTGACAAAGGAAACAGTTATTTCTCCGGGGCCTTTCCTGCCCTCTCCGGAGAAGACATTAAGAATTGTCTTTTTTATCCTTTTCGGATTGACGGGAATCTTCTTTTGTAGGTTTTTTACTGTTATTTTCACCGCTTCTTGTTTCTTCGGGATAGGTTACGCGGCTGTGATATATGCCGCTTAATATGCGGATAAATACCGCCGAAATCTTCTCTAAGTCCTTGAGGGTCAAATCACATTCATCGAGCTGGCCGTCGAT
>JBAZGA010000031.1:0-11212 GCA_041653115.1 Candidatus Omnitrophota bacterium | reverse complement strand
CTAATCCGATGAAGTTCTCCCATATCCGCGAAGACGGCAGACAGTATTATCATTTGGCCTGGCCGGAAGTTTTATTAAGTTCTTATTTCCGCAGCCTTGAAACATTAAATGCAGGAATTGATTCCTTGAGCCCGCAAGCAGCTGGCGAAACGAAAAGCTATACCCTGGAATGCAATTCCACTATTTCCGGGGTAGCAAAGACATCGGCTGCAGTCGGACTAATTACTTTGCTGCTCTGGGGATTAGCTTCGACCGGGCTAATTTCTCCCTTTTGGCCGTTGCTTGGCGGTATTACAGCTGGAATACTGCTTATTCACGCAAAGAAGGAACATGAAACATATCCAAGAATTTATGGCTACAGGCTTTTTAATAACAACCGTAATATTGCCACCTATATAAATTTTGCCCAATGGAGGCGCGAAACATGGAAGGCATTTTCCAGCTGGCAGTTTAGCAAGCTTTTCTCCTGGATAACGCATGAGATTTTTCATGCCAAAATCAGCCGTGAATATCCGGTTTATGCCTTGCAGGCGGCCTTTACCGCCCTGCTGGTTTTCGTTTCCGCGCAGCTGGTTTCTTATTTATCCGGTATAGCCGTCCTCCTCATTTTAAAAATTATGATAGTAGCCATAGCAATCAGGATAATTTCCTATATGGCTACAAAAAAACTGCTTGGTTTCCTCGCGGGCACGGCCCTGATTTTTACATTAATACCGCTGCGTGCGCCGCTTACAGATAGTTGGATTATAACACAACATGCGCCTTCTTTATTAGACGCAGCAGCCTTTTTAATAGAAGATATAGCGGTATTTGCGCTAGTAATATTATTATATAGGGCATTAAGGTTTGTACCAGAGTTTGTGCCTGAATTATTAAATGGAAAAACAAAATTCCGCAGAATATCCGGAGAATTAACCGCATATATTATTATCATCGCGCTTTTGGTTTTCTTAAGCGAAGGAATCAGGAGCCTAATCCCTCCCGCAGGAATATACAACCATAAGTCTTATGTCCGTCTCGTAGACGCGACAGGACAGGTTTTCTATTACCGCGGTCCTGCCTATTTCTCTTTGGGGCATAAGCTGTTGGATAGGCACGCAGTATTTGATTGGAAGGAAATAAGCCTTAGCACACTTCCTTGGGTTATAGATGAAGAATTGGGCGGTCAGAAGCCTGTATTATTTTTGACGGGAAATCCTTATCGATTAAAGGGCGGAGCAGCAAATGTAAAATATATTCATGCCGGTACAGAAGCAATTCCGAGTACCTATAATTGGCTCCTGAGAGGGGCGGATTTTATAAATAGGGGCTTAGAGTATTTTTCCTGGAGATGGTATCTGGTTTTGCCATCCGGAGAAGAAATTGAATTAGGTCGCGCGATAAGAGAAGGCATTATTTATCCCCGAAATCTTGATTCCCGGAGCTGCATAACTGCGGCAATTGAAGAATCCGGCTATAGTAGAGAAGCCCGGTTAATTGAAGAAAGACTCGTTGCCGTTCCCGTTTACGGCCGGCCAACCTATAATATCCGGGAAGTTTACGATTTACTCGGGGATGATATCTCCGCAGATGTTAAAAAAATGATCTGGGTCAAATGGCAGGGTAAAGAGACCATCAAGGGGAATAAATGCGATATCTACCACGTCGTTCCGGCAGGGACAGAGGGCGCACTCCTGCTTGGCGCAGTCCCTAACCCGCAGAAGGCACGCGCAGGGGCAAGGAAAGGAAAAACTCTTAACCTGGACGTGAGAGTAAAAAAAGTCAAAAAGAGAGGAATGATCTTAAAAGCTACGAAAGCAAAGGAAAAATATATTTTAAATGCCGGTGTCCTGGCTTTAAACGGCACGCGTTTCTTGTTCGCCAGAAGAGCGGTAAGAGAATTGTCTCCCGGCGGAGAGTTCCGCTCCGAAATCGGCCTTTATGAACATAACGTAAAAACAGGTAAAATCAGGGCTATTGACAGGGAAATGCTGGTGCCTGAAGGCCGCTGCGCTGTCGCTTATGAAGACCCGAGAGTCTTTGAGCGGGATAATTGGATATATCTTGATTTCACTGTATTAAAAAAAGACGGAAGCTATTATTCAACAACGCTCCGGCATAAGCGGAAAGATTTTTTGGCGGTGGTAGCTGATAAAAAAGGAAGAAAAGGCGAAGGGAAAGAATTTAACTGGCGTCCGGTAGCGAATAAGCGTTTAATTAATGACGGCCCTTGCAGGAAAAAGGATTTTAAAGATTTTGTGCATTTAGGTAACCCTACGCACCGCGGTAATTGCTACGCGCTTTATCGTCCGGATACCAGAGGAGGAAAGATTATCAGATGGGCGGGGTCAAAGCGCGGTTTAGCCGGGCCGTGGAAGGATGCCGGAATATTCCGGCAGGTCAGCCACGGGTTTTTAGGCCCTTCTGCTTATGTAGCCAGCATCCCGGAAAGGCCTTATGAGTTTGTACTTTATCATCGGGCAAGAGAAAACCGCGCCTGCAGGAAACATTACGACATCAGGTTAATTATATTCGATATGTACAACCCGAAGGAAAAATATTTTATTTCCGGACCAATCCTTGAGCCTGACGCAAAGAGGCCAAGGGGAGTAAAGCCGTGGCTACGTAACGGCGAAGTGATTTATACCTGCGGCGCAATCTTGGCTAAATATGATGTAGAGAAGAGCGAGTATACATTTGATATATATTACAGCAAGGCAGACGCGGCTATTTTTCTGGATACGGTTACCCTGATTATCAAAGAAAAAAAGGAAAGAAATAGCAACCGAGTTTACGGCAGGGGTATTGGAACAACAGTCAGCCATAATAAGCGTAGTGACGGCAGGTTTAGCAGGCGTGATATTCAGCAGATAGCCGCTATGCAGGCCCAGCATATTCAGAAATTCAAGAACCTTAAAACAAATGAAGAAAAAGAAGACTTTATCTGTAACAAGGTGCCAATTGACGAAGAGACTAAATATCAGGCCAAGCGCCTAGAATACAAGAGGCTTTACAATAGGACTAATGAACTTACCTTGTTACAGCGCCTGATAGAGAAAGACCAGGGCGATAAGCCTGGCCGCACTACTGACCTAAAGGCAGCTAAGGAATTCGTTGCTCTGCATGCCGAAGAGGCTTTAGTACGCCGGCAGGACGGGTTGGATTTAAAAAAGCCCACCGAAGTGGAGCTTGAGGCTTTGTTAAAACAACGCATAAGATGGGATAAGCGTTATGATTTTCTGACTAAAGCTTTTGCATTCCTTGGCGAAAGAGTCGCTTACTGGATAGCGCTTCAGGAAGTTATCCGCCTCCATTCTGATTATAACCGGGGCATATTTTCCGGCAAAGAAAACGGCTTGGTGGGGATGGGGGTAAGAGAAAAATACGAGCCGTTATCAGCCATAGCCGAGAAAACCCGTGCCACCGGCGTGAGGTTAAGTTACGAAAAGGCATCAGAACAATTGGAGAATATCAGAAATTATTTTTATCGCGCCGATAGATTCTTAGCCAAGGTAGCTAAAGATTACAAAAGAGATAGAAAAAAGTGGTTGCGAAATAGCCGGGCAGCTGCCGAGTTGGTGATTATGCTTGGGATAATAGAAGAAAAAGAATTCAATCGTATATGCGGCGATAAATTCATGCAATTCTTTGATGTCTCTACAAAGGCTTCAAAATCGGAAGGAAAAATTAGCGGGTATAAATTTGAGCGTTCTTTAAGTCCGGATGCCGGGCTGATGACAAATTCCGGATACTTTACCTCCGGCGGGATTATGCAGCCGAGGCCCGGCGAAATTGTACTTGACCTTTTAGGCGGCCCGGGAGGAGAGGCAATCAATTTGGCAGTCGCGAATCCCGGCGTCAAAGTTTATTGTTTAGATGCCAACCCCTTAAATATTTCTATGGGGATTAGAGCCGCAGCAGAGCAGGGATTGAATCCGGAACAGATACAATTTATTTTGGCTGACGCCCTAAAGGGTTTTTCTTTGTCTGCCAGAAGCATAGATAAAGTAATGCTTGTTAGCCACTCTTTGCACGGTTTTCTTACTGAACAGATTAAAGTTTTATTTAAAAATACTTTAGAAGTATTAAAAGATGAAGCTCTGCTGTATTTTGACTCTGCTTATCCCTGGCATGGTGAGTATGTTCGGCAAATAATCTCTAAGCAAGGTTATAAATTAATTACCCATCATTTTTGCGAAGAAATTTGGGATTTAGGTTTTACCGGTAATCTTTTTATTTATCTAATAATAAGGGGAAAACAAAAAAGCAGACGTGGACAATAAATCTTAGCAAAGGCAAATAAGATGTTAGACCGCAGGCGAATAACCAGGTGGCAGGTAGAGTGTAAGGCAGGGATAAAGCTGGGGGATGAGGATACTTTTTGCGAATGTAATCTGCTTGACATCAGCCTGAAAGGCGTGAAAGTTGCCTTGGAGCGGAAGCTGGAAAAAGATATGGTGTTAAAATTGACGCTGGCGCTTTCCGATGAATTGATTATAAAGGCAGAAGCGTGGTTAGCCTGGCAGAGGATGGTTGATGGCTATAATCTCTGCGGGCTTTACTTCTACAGGATTACCGATGTTAATAAAGAAAAAATCTATCGTTTCCTGAGACAGGATTTTCCGGAAAAAGTAGACAAGTATTGGAAAGGAGGAGGTGAGACCATGGAAAAGTTTGAGGACAGAAGGACCTTTGAGCGGTTTCCGATAAAGGTTGCCTTGCGTTATTTGGATTTAAAGGCCAACCAGGAAGCCCAGGCCCATACCTATGATATCAGCGCCAAGGGTATCGGCCTGGAAACAAGCCAGGAATTAACCAAAGAGACAACCTTGGAGATATGGCTGCAGGCTTCCGAGAAGAGCGAGCCCCTTTATATGAGAGGCGCAGTAGCCTGGTCAAGGATGATGAAACCCAGGCAATACCGGGCAGGTATTGAGCTGGAACGGGCGGATTTAATGGGCGTGGCGCGGATACTTAAAAATGTTTGACTTTTAAGTTAATTTAGGTATAGTAGTAATATTTATTATAGATTTATGGCGGAATTGTAGTATAATGGATACCTACCTGAAGATTTTAGGCGATGGCCAGGTTTGGGATGTAAAAGGGATATCCCCCCTTGCGCCGGGCAGGACATTCGAAGATTTGTTCAGCGGCCGGGCCTTGGCCCAGATGGCTGCTGAAGAGAAAGGCTTATTTTTCCGCTTTAGAGAAAGAGGCAAGCTCACCGGCCGTTCAGTAACTAAGGCGTTCTTAAGCAATAATCCGAAAGCAAAAAAACGCGCTCAAGCCCTTCTGGAAAATCTAGCCAGGAACGGCGCTTTCGGTATCAGTGCTTTAGCCAAAGGCAAAGGGATTAAAAAAGGCTGGTCGGCGCGCCAGAGGGGTTACTGGAAGAATCTAGACGCGGTAATTATCGGCGGCGGAGTTTCCCGCGGGAAAACCGGCCGGATTTTAGTTAATCTGCTTAAAGAATATTTATCCCGCGAAGGGTTAGCCGCGCTCAAAGTCTATCAGGCCAGATTCCCCGGCAAGGAAGCGGGTTTTTTAGGTGCGGTGATTAATATTATCAGGGTAAGCCGTAACTACGCCGAGGCAAAGCGCGCGAAAGCAACCGGCTGTATCGGCCTGGATTTAGGAAGGGAAGAGATCGGCGTCGGTTTGTTAGCGGTTAATCCGAAATCAGGCCGGGTCTTAAAACAGAAGCAAGGATATTGGTTTTTCAGCGCCTCAATGAGGATGCCTTATAAACGCCATCTTAAAAAATTTTTAGATACACGTAAAAATTATACTGCCGTAGAACGGCAATTAGGCAGAAAAATCCGCGCCGCAATTTTAGGGTCTCTGGCCGGTTTAGTGCTCAAAGCCCAAAGCGCGGCAGGCCGCTTGGGGATAGCCTGCTCCCGGAATATCGGCGTAGCAGTCCCGGGCAGCGTTTCTTCCGGCGGTTATATCCTGAATTCTACCGATTACCTGCCTTTCTTCAGAAAGCAGGACGGTTTTAATTTTGCCAAAGGCCTGGAAAAGGCTTTGGCTGAATCCGTTAAGAAGGGGATTAAAATCCGGCTTATCAACGACGGCATTGCCGCAGGCATTGCCAATATCTATTTTTCTAAAAAAGCGGCAGGAAAGGTCGCCTTTTTAGGCGTCGGCTCAGGCCTGGGCGGCTGTGTCGCTTTAGCAAGGAGAGTAAGATGAAAAAAAAGCGCCTGAACCTTACCTTACTCATCCCGCGTTATGAGAATATGTTTTCTACTTTTTACACCATGGAGATTATCAGGGAAATCAGCCGTCAGGCCATCGAGCAGGACGTGGACTTGTTGATTGAGACGGCCTGGAAGGCTTCGCCCGGCCGCGGTATTCTTTTCGCGGATATTATGGGCAACGAGTCTTCAATTAAAAGGGCCAGGAAAGAAAAAATACCTTACTTTATTTTGAATTATTACGACCCGGCTTCTAAAAACAACTGTATCGGTATTGATAATGAGAAAGCAGCTTTTATCGCGGTAGAATATTTGATTAAAAGCGGGCATTCCCGCATCGCCACGCTTACCGGCAAAATGAACGCCCAGGCAGGGGTAATGCGCCTGGAGGGTTTTAAAAATGCCCTGAAGGCGGCGGGAATAGCGCCGGACAAAAAATACATTGTCAGCGGAGACTGGTCAAAGGAATCAGGCAGCAGCGCGATGAAGAAGCTCCTTTCCTTAAGAAAGCTTCCTTCGGCGGTTTTTGTTGCCGGGGATGAGATGGCGCTGGGCGCGATGGAAGCGGCAAAGCAGGCCGGGTTAAACATCCCCGAAGATATTTCTTTTGTCGGTTTTGATAATATCCCCCAGGCAGATTCACCCGGGGTTTCCCTGACTACGATTGAGCAGCCCTTTGCGGATTTAGCGCGACTGGGCTTAAAATACTTAAGCGATATAATTAAGAAGAAACCCAAACAGCCGGTTAAGGTTATCCTCACCAATATAAAATTAGTAAAGAGAAATTCGGTGAGGGAGCTTTAGGCTTTAAGTATAAAAGATGAAATTTAAAGTAGGTATTGTCGGTTGCGGCAACATCTTCCCGATGCACGCGCAGTCCCTGCTGAATACGCCGGGCGTAGAAGTAAGCGCGGTCTGCGACATCCGCTCTGCGCGCGCGCGCAAGGCAGCCAGGCACTGCCGCTGCCGCTCTTATCTGGATTATAAACTGATGCTGGAAAAAGAAGACTTGGACGCCGTGCATATTCTCACCCCCCACTATTTACATCCCCCCATGGCTATCCGCGCCCTGAATAAGAAGATAAATGTCCTGACGGAAAAACCCGTTTCCATTGACCCGCACGACGCCGGAGAAATGATCAGGGCTGCCCGGCGGAATAAGGTAAAATTAGGCGTAATTTCCCAGAACAGGTACAACCCCGGTTCGCAATTGGTCAAGAAAAATATTTTGAACGGCTCTCTCGGCAGGATTAAGGCGGCAAAGCTGATTGTGACTTACCATAAGCCGGATGCTTATTATAAAAAGAGCGACTGGAAAGGCAGGTTTAGCAAGGAGGGAGGAGGCGTCCTGATTGACCAGGCCATCCATTTTATTGACGTCTTGAAATGGCTTATCGCCGATAAAGTTGAATACGTGGAGGCAAACACCAGCCGCCGGATGCATAAATTTATTGAAGTTGAGGACCTCGCTGAAGGGCTGATTAAATTTAAGAAAGGCGCCTACGTCTGTTTTTACCTGATGAACTTCTATTCTTTTGACGCTGACCCGGAGATTGATTTAGACTGCCAGAAGGCAAGAGTGAAAATGGTTAAAGACTCAGCCAGTATCGGATTTTACAGCGGCGGCAGGCTTGAGGCAAAGCCAAGCCCGGATGAATACATTGATTACGGCAGAGGCAGAAAGGACTATTGGGGTTATTGTCATTGGATACAGATAAAAAAATTCTATCAGGCGTTAAGGCGGGGCGAGCAGCCGGAGGTAAGCGGCGAGGATGCCCTCAAGACTCAGGAGATAATCTGGAATATTTATAAATCAGCGCGCCTTGGTAAGCGCGTTTATTTCGGAAATTAATAACACCAGGAGCGATAAAAAACAAGATGAGCAGCATCAGGGTAGGAATTATCGGTTGCGGTAAAATCAGCGAACGGGCGAGCATCCCGAATTTAGTAAATTACCCGCATCAGGCCAGGATTATCTGTCTTTGCGATATCGTAAGAGCCAAGGCGCAGGAGCTGGCGAAAAAGTTTTCCTTAAAAGATGTGGATATAGTCGGCAATTGGGAAAAATTAGTGCAGAGAAAAGATATAGACGTGGTCTTTGTGAACACGCCCAATTACTTACACGAGAAAATGGCTATAGGCGCGGCAGTCCACAAAAAACATATCTTGGTAGAAAAACCGATTGCTATTTCCCCGGAAGCCGCAAATAAGATGATTAAAGCGGCCGCTAAGAATAAGGTGTTTTTGATGGTCGAGCAGACGCAGCGCTTTGACCCGGTGCACCAGGCGGCAAAAAAAGTTTTGGATTCCGGCATCCTCGGTAAGATTCACAATATCCGCGGCAGGATCGGCCATGCCGGGCCGGAATACTGGTCAGAAGGAAATCCCGGCTGGTATTACGAAAAGAAGAAATCCGGCGGCGGGTGCATGGTGGATATCGGCGTGCACATCGCGGACCTGGTACGCTGGTTTAAGGCAAAAAGGGTAGTTGAAGTCTTTGCCCGCATCCAGACCCTGGAAAAGAATATTCCGGTGGACGATAACGCTACCGTGCTCTTAAAATTTGAGGACGGCACAAAGGGAGAATTTGAGTGCAGCTGGACTACCCGGACTTATGAAGTATTGACTTATGTTTACGGAGAAAAAGGGAAAATGGTCACTTCTCTCGGAGCTAAACAGCCGGTAGCGGTGACAATAGCCAAAACCGAAAAAGGGGATGACCCTAACTGTATATTAAGGGAAGAATACCCCGCGCTTGGCAGCGGCACAGGCTGGGAAAACGCCGTGCATTATTTTATTGATTGCGTGATTAACGGAAAACCACCCTTTGTTTCCGGCGCAGAGGGAAGGGAGACGATTAAAGTGATTTCAGCAGCATACGAGTCGGACAAAAAAGGCAAGTGGGTAAAAATCGCCAAATGAAGAAAATATCCGCGCGCCGGAAAACGGCTTATCTTGAGGCATTCTTTGAGCATGCCCCGGATATGATTTATTTTAAGGACCTGGATAACCGTTTTGTCCTGGTGAATAAGGCGCATGCGGCGGCATTGAATTTAACCCCCGAAGACGTCATCGGCAAAAGTGACCTTGATTTTTTCCCGCCGGGTTTGGGGGAAAAATATTACAGCGATGACAGCGAAGTCATCAGGACCGGTAAGGCCATCATCGGCAAGATAGAAAAAGCGCCCCGCTCTGATGGAGGTATTACCTACGTCAGCACCACCAAGTTCCCGCATTACGATAAAAAGGGAAAAATCATCGGGATAATGGGGATAACCCGTAACCTCACGGATTTCGCCAATTTAGAAGAAGGCCGTCTGAGCATGGCGATTAGCGCTTTGACTGTTTTAGGAAAGAGTTTAGAGCTGCGTGACCCTTATACTTTCAGCCATACGCGGCAGGTCGGCAGCATTGCCGAGAAGATTGCGCAAACCCTGGGCTGGGAAGATAACCGGCTTCTGGGGATAAAATTAGCCGGCCAGCTGCATGATTTAGGCAAAATGAATATCCCCCTGGATATCCTCTATAAATCCGGTAAATTGACCGACGCAGAATATCGTTTGGTGCAGCAGCATGTGATGACCTGCTATGAGCTGATTAAAGATATTGTTTTTCCTTTTCCTCTGGCTGAAGTTATCCTGCAGCACCATGAGCGTTTGGACGGCTCAGGTTATCCGCGGGGCTTAAAGGGCGAAGACGTTATCCCCGAGGCGCGTATCTTAGCCGTCAGCGATGTCCTGGAGTCAATGGCATCGCGCCGGCCTTATCGCGAGGCGCTGGGGTTAGAGAAGGCCTGCGAAGAATTAAAGAACGGCGCTGATTCAAAATATGATGCGGGATTGGTAGAAGTGGTCTTTAGCCTGATTAACGAGAATAAGGGAGAAAGATTCTGGCTCACTAATTGAGCCCCAAGGAGATCAAGTTGAAACTGGGACTGTGTAGCTGGTCATACCATAAATCACTGGAAGCAAAAAAAATCGATTTTGAAAAATTACTCAAAATTTGCGGCAAAGAACTAAAGCTCGGCGGGATTGATATCATTGCCGACCATCTGCCTAAGACAGATAAAAAGTCGCTGCTCGCCTATAAAAAAATGGCTACGGATTTACACCTGACTATTTGTTGCCTTTCGCCGGGGAATGATTTCGGCAAGCCTAAGCCCGAAGAGAGAAAGCGGGAAGTAGAGGCAGTTAAAAAGTGGCTGGAGGCAGGATATATTCTAGGAGCGCCGGTCTTAAGGATTTTTTCCGGCTGGCCTTTGCCGTACCAGGATAAAGAAAAACTCTGGCCGGCAATGGTTGAGTGTATCCGGGAATGTGCCGAGGAAGCAAAGGGCGCGGGAATAGTCCTGGCCATTGAGCCGCACAATGACGGCGGATTTCTGCCGACGGCAGTAGATACCCTGCGGCTGATAAAAGAGATAAATTCACCGTGGGTAAAGATAAACCTGGATACCGGTAATTACCAGGACGCGGATAATTATCAGGCTATTGAAGATACTATTGCTTATGCCCCGCACATCCACGCCAAGGTGCACCGGATGAGCGATGACAATAAAGAGCTGGTTTTTGACTTTGAACGGATTTTTTCCATCCTCAAAAAGGCGGATTACCGGGGATTTTTCTCGTTAGAATTTGAAGGCCAGGATTTCTTCAAACAGGACGAGCTGGTTTATATCCCCAAGGCCGTCCTGATGCTCAAGGAATACGCCAGGAAATATGCGTGCTGAAAAAAGTTTGCTGAAAAAGCTGATTGAAGAAAGATATTCTTATTTATTCATCGCTCCGGCGGTTATCCTCTTTGGCGTCTTCGTCTTTATACCGGTAGTTTCTTCGTTTTTCCTGAGTTTTACCCGCTACAATACGCTGAGCGCGCCGCAGTGGGTAGGGCTTGGCAATTATTACCATATTTTTTTCCAAGACCCGCGTTTCTGGAAGGCGCTCGGCAACACCTGCCTTTATGTCTTGGGGGTGGTGCCGCTGGGGATCTCCATTTCCCTGTTGTTGGCGGTAGCGATTAACCAGAAAATCAGG
>JBAZGA010000030.1:0-11306 GCA_041653115.1 Candidatus Omnitrophota bacterium | reverse complement strand
CCGGTATATTTCAGGGTCCCTGCCTGGGCAAAGAGAAGCATAAAGAATAAAAGCGTCCACCATTCCACGTCCTTTTCGATGTAATCGCGCGCCCTGCGCCATTTCCAGATGATCACGCAACCGCTGGAAAAAAGCGGCATCGTCAACAATATGGTATTCGGCTCCAGGCCCCACAAGAGCTCCAGGCGATGATGCAGCGAGATAAAAAACAAGGTTGCCCCGAAAATTACCAGGCTGATCTTCAGCCCTTTTTCCGGCGGCACGGAGATCAGCTTAATCAACATCTCGTTTGCGCCCATCTCTTTGATACGCCTGTCCATCTCCTGCATGGCTTTTCTATACCAGAACATCAGCAAGAATATGGCGACGGCTAAACAGGCGGCGGCAAGGGGGAACGCCTTAACAATAAAATCTTCGAAACTCAAGTCCGCTTTAGAAGCAATTAAGATACCGATAGGATTGCCTAATACGGTAGCCGCGCTTCCGATATTTGTTGAGAGAACAGCGATGGTAATATAAGGGACGCTGTCGACTTCAAAATAATCGCAGATTTCCAATACCGCCGCTACCATAAAAATAATCGAGACCACTTCCGAAGTCATCGTGGAAAGCAACGCCGAAATTACAGAGATGATCAAGACAAACTTGCGCGCCGTCATGTTTTTGACGCGTAAAATCAGCTGGACTATCCAGGCAAAAAATCCCGCCTCTTTCATCAACCCGACGAGCACCATCATCCCTACGAGAAAAGGATCACGTCCAACGAGGCAAATTTGATTACATGCTCTAAATCAATGGTATGGCTCATCAAGAGTACGGAAGTACCCAAAAAAGCAAACCCCAGGCGGAAATCCCAGAAAAAAAGCGTCCCTAATATAGAAGCGGAAAATATGGAGATGGCGGTGGCCTGATGGATATTTAAACCGATATGCTTAGTCAAAAATCCCAAACCCAGAGATATCGCGATAAGGATAACGAATTTTCTCAACATAATTATCGCCTTTATCCTTCTTTGGCAAAAGCCTTTATCACATCGCCGCGCGCTATAATACCCACTACCTTGCCCGATTTATCCAGAACCGGCAGACGCCTTGCCTTCTGAGTAAGCATAATCCTGGCCACTTCGCATAATGTCGTATCTTCCTGGGTAGTTACCACTTCGCGGCGCATCAGCTGGTTTACTTTGACATTATTCAATTCGGCAAATTTTTTCTTGGTTGATTTGGGGTTCTCTTCGTAGATAAACCTGCCTACTTTCTCTATATAACTCGGCAGTATGTAGGATAAAATTTCTTTCTCCGTAAACATCCCGACCAATTTGTCTTTATCGTCGATGACAGGCAGGCCGCTGATCTCTTTATTCATTAATAACGTTAACGCCTCCTGAGCATTGGTCTCGGGAGAAACAAAAGTAACTTCCCTGGTCATTATATCTTTTACTTTCATCTATCCCCCTTTTTTATAGAAACCCGGAATCAGAAAACTTCTTTTAGCCGGCTTCTTAATTTTAAATAAAGGCTTGCGGCAACCAAGGCTTTTAATAAATCGCCGGGAAGGAAAGGCAGAAAGCCTATAAATAATATTCTCGTGAATTTATAACCCAGAAGTAATTTAAGCCAGATAGCGCCGGAGAAGAGTAAAATCAGGTCGCCCAGGCAGAAGATGGCAAAAGTAGACAATAAATTACGCGGGGCATATTTGATAGATTTACCGATAAAGAAAACGCAGAGGATAAATCCCCATAAATATCCTGCCGTAGGGCCCCAAAGATAAGCCAAACCGCTGCCTGCGCCGGTAAATACGGATAAACCGGATATACCCAAGAAGATGTAGCCCGCTTGCGCGATTAAACCCGGGCCCGCTCCGAGAAAGGCGCCGGAGAGCAAAACAAAGAAGGTCTGCAGGGTTATCGGCACAGGGCTAAACGGCACGGGTATGCGCACAAAGGCGCCCAGGCTCATCAGTGCCACAAACCCTAGGACGCCGATTAGGCGGCAGGCGCTTTTATTTACAATCAGCTCTTTATTTAAAATTGTTTCCATATGCACCTCTCCTGATAAATTTTAACCGTAGATTTTGATATTTATTATACCTGAAAGATTAATTTAGTAAAGTTATTCTAGAGCAACAAAAATTCATATCTATAGACAATAATTATTTTAGCGGACCCGCTAAAATAAAACAGGGTTAATAGAGATCTCTTATAGAAACCCCTATTAACCCTTCTCATTTTTAAAGCAGCTTTTCGCTATTCTTTGGCTATCGCCAAGGTGATCACGCCTGCCAAAATCAGGAATAAACCTATGCAACCCTTGATTACGATTAAAAGGGACCACTTCCAGCGCATAATCAAGGCAATACCCAAAGCTAAAAATACCAACCCTAAGATGACCTTAAGAATAGTAGAGAACATTTTTTTTGCGTCTACCTTTTTTTCTTCCTGCTTTAATTCTTCTGCCATAGCTCACCTCCCTTAGTTTGGCCTGCTTTTCCATCTGCGGTGAATCCAGCCCCATTGTTCGGGATAACGGCGGATGTAAGACTCGATGATTTCCGTCAACCTCTGAATATTAATCAGCAGGGTTTCCTGCGGGGTCTCGCCTTCTTTTAAATCCAAGGCCGGCTCAAAAATAAGTTTATGCGTATTGTCTTTCTGCCGGACGATAAAACACGGCAGGATAACCGCCTGGGTGCGCTTTGCCAGAACCACCGGGCCTGTGGCAGTGGCCGCCTTCCTGCCAAAAAAATCTACAAATACGCCTGCGGTGCCGAAGTTCTGGTCAAGCGGGATAAAGACCACTTCATTGTTACGCAACGCCTTAATCGTTTCCTCAACGCAGGCCTTGCGCGGCTGACTGTAGATAGTTTTAAGCTTAAACTTATCGCGCTTTGCCGAAAAAAATTTTTCTGTGCGGGTATCGCGCATCGGTCGCATTATCCCGGCAGCCCGATAACCTTCTAAGCAGAGTTTACCCATTAATAAGGGGAAGTTGCCGAGATGGGCACTCACCAATATCACTCCTTTACCTTTAGCCAGGGCGCGGTCAAGATTCTCACGGCCCAGCATAGTGACGCGTTTTCTTAAAAGCGCCGGCCTGTCCATCAGAAACAGCAGTTCAATGCCGGCCTTCGCAATACAGGCAAAACAATCCTTGGCGATTTGTTCTAGTTCCCGCGCGGATTTACTTCGGCCAAAGGCAATCGTCAAACTATCCAGGGCGATCTTCCTCTGTTTGGCGGCAATCAGATAAACCAGAGCGCTGACCTTCCTGGCAAACCCGTAAATGCAACGCGCCGGAAGCACCTTAAGTATCAAAGAACAGATAATTAACGCCAGCCAGCTGAAGAAACGCGAAATGCTTTTACGAATTTTTTTGGAATCCATTGCCGCACAAATAATAAATATAACAAAAAAATCAAAAATTGCAACAAAAAATTACAGTTTATAGCCGAGCTTACGCAATAAATCGCGCCGCCAGAGTATATCTTCTTTCGTTTCAATGCCTTTGGGCCTTAAGCCGTCAATCACGCCCAAGATACCCCGGCCTGCTTCGGTCTCGGCGATAATCACCTCCACCGGGTTAGCCGAGGCGCAATAGATGGTGCAGACTTCGGGGAGATTCTTGAGCGCATTTAAGACATTTATCGGATAGGCGTTGCGCATAAAGATAATAAAACTGTGGCCTGCGCCAATCTCCAGGGCATTATCTTCCGCTAACTTCTTCAACTCCGGGTCATTTCCTTCAGACCTGATCTTACAGGCGCCGCTGGATTCCGCGAAAGCCAAGCCGAATTTAATCCCGGGGACATTATTCGCCAATACTTCGCATAAATCCTCCACGGTTTTAATAAAGTGGCTCTGGCCTAAAATAAAATTAAGGTCCGCGGGCTTTTTCACTTTAATTAATTTCAGCTCTAACATGCTATCTCCTCCTGATAATCTTTATCCTGCGAAAAGCCGCGGCATCCACAGGCAAAACCCCGGTATATCTCTTGATCGAAGTTAAAATAAAATCCGGTTCTCCCAATGCCTGAAGCGGAATTTTTAAAACCAGGCTCTTTCCCTGCGATTCCAAAGTGACCCCTTCGGGCTTAATCATCTTTCTGCCGTTGAATACCTTGAGCCTGCTGGCCGCGGCAACGATGCGGATCTTAGGCATACTGCTAAAGGGCTGTTTATTACTGTAACCAAAAAGATAGAATATAATCACAAACCCGCGCTTTATCTCCGGCTTTTTTTCTATCCGGATAAAAAGAGAATCACCGATAAGGCCGTAACGATCCCGCTCTGTATCGCTAAGCTTGCCCGAGGTATCAAGAATAAGATCCTTGAGTTCTGCGAATAATTCGTTTTTGCGGGCAAAAGACAGGAGATAAAAAGCACTGGATTGCGTCTGGCTTCGGTAGCAAAGAATTGCCTGGTATTTTTTCTTTAATTGTTCCGGGGTTAATCTAAGCTGAGCCCAATTAATCTCGGAATTTAAAAATTTTTTCGGCGGCTCAAGGGCCAGCTCAGGATGATAATGGCGGGGCAGAGGCCAGCCTACGCAATGGATAAGATAAGGGTATACTTTGGGTACGGGAATTTTTTTATCTAAGTCCAGCAGCGCAACCTCTAAAAATAGATAGAATGCCCTGTGGTCGACATTTACGTCTAAGGGATGAGAAACAAAAATCTTATTCGGCTTAGTTTTTAAAAGCACGCTCTTTAAATCGTTTAAGATGCTTTCTCCTTTATAAGGGGCGCCGAAAGACAAATTTTCCTTATAAGGCACTTTCGAGATACGGGTTAACAGGCTTTTAAAAGGCTTTGTATCCTGCCAGTATTGGCTGAAGATGGTAAACGTCCCGAAATCAGGGTAACCCAAGAAAGTAAGCTGGCTTTCTTCCAGTCCCAGGAGCTTCATTGCTTTTATGGCTTCGCGCCGGCGCACTTGGCCCATATGGATAAATTCGCCTGTTCTCAGCGTCAGCCGCTTTTCGTAAACAATGAAAGCGACCTGGTTGTGGTCGCCGTTGGTTAAATATGCTACGTGAATTTTCGCGCCGACGCTCTGCGCCTGCTGGATTATTCCGGCGCAGCCGATAGCTTCATCATCCGGATGCGGAGCGAGGATAAGCAGGGAATCCTCCTTTTTAATCGGCTCGAAGGCGCCGATCAACCCTGAATCCGGCGCTATTATCGCGGCTGGCTCGGCAGAGGCAGAGATGATGCTTAAAATAATAAAGAATAAAAGACAAGAGAGCTTCCTTATCATGGTTGCCTCATTTTAACATATAGCGCTTGCTAAATCAACACCTGCGCCGATTATGCCAAATAAATGTTTGAAATCTAAAATAAACCTGTATATAATTAATACTATGGTAACGGACATACAGCAGCACTATAGCCGTATCCGGCGCATCCTGGTGGTGATATTGGTCCTTAACTGGGGGGTCGCCCTGGCTAAAATTTTCTACGGGCTGATCAGCCGCTGCGCCAGCATGACTGCCGACGGTTTCCATTCTTTATCCGACGGAGCATCCAACATCATCGGCCTGATCGGGATAAATTTCGCCTGCCAGCCTAAAGATATAGACCATCCTTACGGCCATAAAAAATATGAAACCTTTTTTTCTTTAGGCATCGGCGTACTCTTGTTTATTATTTGTTTCAACCTGATTAAAGAAGGCATCAACCGCCTGTACAATCCGATCATCCCCCGGATTGATGCGGTCAGCTTCGGCGTGATGCTCGCCACGCTGGCGGTTAATCTCGGGGTAATGAAATACGAATTTAAGCAAGGTAAGCTCCTGCAGAGCGATATCCTGGTATCGGATTCCCTCCATACCAAGGCAGATATCTTTACTTCGCTATCCGTGATTATCGCCTTGGTTGTAATAAAGCTGGGTTACCCTATCCTTGACCCGATTACCACTTTTCTCATTGCTTTATTTATTGCCCGGGCCGGCTTTGACATTATTACCCGGAGCTCGCGTATCCTCTGCGACACCGCCGCCATTGTGGATGTAAAAAAAATAGTGGATATTGTCTTGAGGATAAAAGGGGTAAAGACCTGCCACAAAATCAGGACGCGCGGCAGGCCCGATGACATCCACATAGACTTACATGTGCAGGTAAACCCGGATATGCACGTTGCCCAAGCGCATGAGGTCAGCTACGCTATTGAAGAGGCAATTAAGCGGGAAATCCCCGAAGTCACTGATGTACTGGTGCACATAGAGCCGAAAGACAGGTGCCGGGGATAATCTTTAGGTGTTCTTTAAGATAAACCAGAGGCCGATACTGGCAGTTATTCCCATAAACCCGCCGAAGTAAAATGGCGCGGCCGGCCCGAAGAATTTCCACAATAGCCCCGCAAACAAAGAAGCAGGCAATAAGCCTATGCCGACTAATGTCGCGTGCAGCCCGATACTGGTCGCGCGCAGGTCTTGCGGCGCCATATCTGCGATCAGCGCCTTTTCTACGCCTTCTGTAAATCCGATATATATTCCGTAGGCAGCGAATAAAACCCAGAACATACTCAGAGAGCTATTCAAAGCAAATCCCAGATAAACCAATCCGTAAAAAAGATAGCCCGAAACTAATAATTTCTTCCTGCCGATGCGGTCGGATAAACGGCCGGCGGGGTAACTGACTAAAAAATAAATAATATTATAGGCAAGGTAAAAAAGAATTACCTGTGCTAAGGGGCTGCCTAAGTTTTTCGCGCGCAATAACAAGAACTGGTTCGAAGAATTGCCCAGGGTAAAGATAAAAGTAAAGATTAAAAAAAATTTCAGCCTTTTATCCAAAGCGCCCCATCTGAATTGCGGCTTGCTTTGCGATTCCTTTAGGGCAGCGCTTTTTTCCCTTATCAAAAAGAGGAATAAAACTCCCAAGCCAGCCGGTATCAGCGAGAAAAAGAAGATGCCTTTGAAGTCCCCGTGAAAACGCGTAATTAATAAATAGGCTAAAGTGACTCCGATAGCCGCGCCCAGCGTATCCATCGCCCGGTGCAAGCCAAAGGCAGCGCCTTTTTTACCGGCCTTTGCGCTCTCGGCAATCAAGGCGTCGCGGGGAGCGGTACGGATACCTTTGCCGAAACGGTCGACTATCCTGCCGACTAAAACATAGCCCCAGCCGGTAGATAAATATAAAAAGAATTTCCCCAGTGTGGAACTGGCGTATCCTAAGATGGTAAACGGCAATCTGCGTTTTATCCTATCGGAAAAATAACCGGAAAAAACTTTCAGTAAACTGGCCAGGCTCTCTGCGATGCCTTCAATTAACCCTAAAATCGCCGGGCTGGCGCCGAGAACACTTACCAGGTAAACCGGCAGTACCGGATAAACCATTTCACTGGAGATGTCGGTTAGTAAGCTGGTAATCCCCAATAAGATAATGTTAAACATTATTCCAAATACTCCATCGGGTCATGCGGTATGCCGTTAATCCTTACTTCTAAATGCAAATGCGCCTGGATAGCGCCCAGGTTGGCATTCCCGGTCTTGCCGACGCGTCCGATCAGCCTGCCCTGCCGGACAAACTCATTTTTATGAACATAAATTTCCGAGAGATGGCCGTAAATAGTAGTTAAATTCCCCGGATGACGGATGATTACAAACTTACCCATGCCCTTACTCTGCGTTGCCTTGACGACTATCCCTGAACGGGCTGCCGATACCGGGGTGCCGACTTCTGCCAGCAGGTCAATGCCGTCGTGCACTCTGCCGCCGCTGCGCTTGGCGCTAAAAAACCCGTCTCCCCAGGCATCGTTACGGATGATTATTGCGTCTTTATATTCTATGGGGCAGAGAAAATAAGTTTTATCCAGAAAATAAAGGCTGATAAAGATATAAACGGAGAAAATAATAAACAAAAATAAAATAATTCTTTTCATCGCTTCTGCTTAAGGGTTAATATCTTACCATAGATTATAAATAAGAGGCAGAGAAAGGGGAAAATGTCTCCGTAGCGGGTATAAAAAGTCCGCGGCCATTCCGGTTTGAATATCTGCTCGGTAGCAAAACCGTCAACAAATATCTCTTTTCCCGAGTCGTCCCTGACTAAAGAAAAAATCTCTCCTGTCGGCGAGATAAAGCCTGATACGCCGGTATTTGCTGCCCGGGCTAAATAGACCCGGTTTTCCACCGCCCGGAAAACCGAGGCCTGCAGGTGCTGGTAGGGGGCTGAACTTCTTTTATACCAGGCGTCATTGGTAATGTTTACGAGAAAGCCCGCCCCCTTTTTCACAAATTCTCTGGCCAGGTCGGGAAAAACATCCTCAAAGCAATCAAGGACGGCAAAGCCTGGAGAAAAAATCGTATATTCCTTGCCTTTCTGGATATCTCCGATAGGCACAATGGTCTCTAAAAAGGGAAAGATATTCTTTAAGGGGATATATTCCCCGAAAGGGACGAGGTGCAGTTTATCATAACGGCCGGCGATTTCGCCTGCGGCATTAATCAGTAAGGCGCTGCCAAAGTAATTCTCCCTCTCTTTGACTACCGCTCCCACGAGTAAGGGGATTTTTATTTCTTTAGCCAGAGAAAAAACTCTGCCGTATACCCAGTCATCCTCTCCGAATATTCCCGGGACGGCTGCTTCCGGCCAAATGATAAGCTGCGGATTTCCCTTGGCTGCTAAACGGGAAAGATCTAAATATTTTTCCAGCGCGAACCTATTGTAGCGCTCGTCCCACTTTAACTCCTGCGGGATGTTGCCCTGGATAATAGAGATTTTCACTGACCCTGATTCCTGACTGGCAACCTTTATTCCAAGTATTCTATAATAACCATAGCCTAAGCTTAAAATTAAAATCAGGATTAAGAAAAAGGCGACTATTTTCAATCGGGACATTAGACGATTTCTTATCGACCAGATTATTTCCACAATCGCCACATTGACAAACATAATTAAAAAGGAGACTCCCCAAACAGCGGTAATATCCGCGATTTGAATTACCGGGAGGTTGAGATACTGCGAGTAACCTAAAAGCGCCCAGGGGAAACCCGTCATCAGGCATCCCCGGGCGTATTCCAAGAGAACCCAGGCCGAGGGGATGAATATCAGGGCATAAGGCGTAGAACGCCTGGTAACCGAGCGGATAATCAAGCCGAATATCGCAAAGTATAAAGCCAGATATAAAATCAGGAGGGTTGTCCCGGCTAAGGTAACATGCGCCAGCCAATAAATAACCCCCGCCCAGAAAACTATGCCCGTAATAAAAAATAAGAAAAATGCTTCTTTGCGGGTTTTGTTCTTCAGGGCAAAGAATACCGGCACGAACCCGAACCAGGCAAAAATCCAGAGATTAAAATCGGGAAAAGAAAGGATGAGTAAAATCGCCGAAGCGATAGAAAAACAATAGTCTTTTAATCTAATAGCCCGGCGGGCTTCTAATGTCGTAGATGATTTCATTTTCCGCAGCATTTTTTATATTTCTTGCCCGAACCGCACGGACAGGGGTCATTCCGGCCGACTTTAGGATGGGCTTTTTGGGGAGGGGATATGGCTACGGTGGGCGGCCCCAGGCGCGGGTCGCGCATTACCAGGGGTTCATCTCCTTGCGTTCCCTCGAATTTATCGATTTCGGGATGGACAAACTGCTGCGCCGCAGAGCTAAATACCCCTTTAAAACTTTCCGGCTTTACCGGCTGCAGCTTAAACATCATCTCTACTGCTTCTTCTTCAATAGAAGACATCATCTGGGCAAACATCTCAAATGCCTCGCGTTTATATTCAACCAGCGGGTCGCGCTGGCCGTAGGCGCGCAAGCCGATACCTTCGCGCAAGCTGTCCATAGCGTAAAGATGGTCTTTCCATTTACTATCGATAATCTGTAAAAAAGCCATCCGCTCTAAATGGCGCAATAAATCCGGCCCGACAGATTTTTCTTTCTCGCTGTAAGCGTCGGTGAGTTTATCCAGCAGGGATTCTGTTATCTCTTTAGGCGAACCTTTGATTAGCGCGGAGTCAATCTCCAGGTTGAACCTTAATTTCAGCGCGCTGATTAATCCCTGGATATCCCATTCCTGGGGGCTGATATTATCGTTAATATAAACAGGCACGATATCGTTTAAGATTCTCGCTGCCATGGCCAGAATTTCTTCTTTAAAAGACGCCCCCTCCAACATTTGGCGGCGCTGCACATAGATAACCTCCCTTTGCTTGTTCATTACGTTGTCATATTCCAGGAGTTGCTTTCTGATTTCAAAATTGTGCTGCTCCACGCGCCGCTGCGCAACTTCAATAGACTTACTTACCCAGGGATGCTCAATCACCTGGCCTTCTTCCAGGCCGAGCTTGTCCATAATCCCGATCAGCCGGTCCGAGCCGAATAACCGCATCAGGTCATCCTCTAATGAGACATAAAACCGCGATGAGCCGGGGTCACCCTGCCTGCCGGAGCGCCCGCGCAACTGATTGTCGATACGCCGGGCTTCGTGCCGCTCTGTGCCTAAAACATGCAACCCGCCCACAGCCACCACCTTTTCATGCTCTACCTGGGTCTCCTGTCTGTATTTATCTAAAAATCCCTTGTACTCTGCGCCATAATCAGGGTCATCGGCTTTTAATCTCTCTTTGATTAAACTCCTGGCCATAAATTCGGGGTTACCGCCGAGGAGAATATCGGTCCCCCGGCCTGCCATATTAGTAGCAATCGTGACTGCCTTGTATCTGCCGGCCTGGGCAACGATTTGCGCTTCCATCTCGTGATATTTTGCGTTCAACACCTGGTGGGGAATGCCGCGGCGTTTTAACATCTCGGAGAGCCGCTCGGATCTATCGATAGAGATAGTGCCGACGAGCACGGGCCTGCCCAGATTATAAAGTTCGGCTATCCCCTCTACCACCGCGTTAAACTTCTCTTTTTCCGTCTTATAAATACAGTCTGAATAGTTGGTGCGGATAAGCGGCCGGTTGGTGGGGATAACAATGACGTCCAATTGGTATATTGCTTCAAATTCATTGGCTTCGGTAAAGGCGGTCCCGGTCATTCCGGCCAGTTTTTCATACATCCGGAAATAATTCTGAAAGGTAATTGTCGCCAGGGTCTGGTTCTCCCGCTCTATCTTTAAGCCCTCTTTTGCCTCTACCGCCTGATGCAGGCCGTCGGACCAGCGCCTTCCCGGCATCATCCTGCCGGTGAATTCATCGACGATAATTACCTCGCCGTCTTTAATCACGTAATCCACGTCGCGCTCATAAAATTCTTTTGCCCTCAGGGCCGCGATGGTGTGGTGCCGGAATTCGATGGTTTCGATATTATGCAGGCTCTCTACCCCCCAAAGCTGAGCTGCCCTTGTTTCGCCGGCATCGG
>JBAZGA010000029.1:0-13456 GCA_041653115.1 Candidatus Omnitrophota bacterium | reverse complement strand
TTTCTGGATTGTCCCGAGACAAAAGATGTGGTGCGCGTCGGCACAATTTCCGAAAATCCCTACCGGGATTTAAGCCGTTTCTGCAAAGAGTTAAAAATCAAAGGCGAAATCCTGGAGCGTTTCGGAGGGCTGGTCAGCGTGGGCATCTGCGAGAATACCGTAAAGGAGAATATCGCCCTGGTGGGAGATGCCGCCTGCCAGCTGAAGCCTTTGACTTACGGAGGGATATATTTCGGCTTACAAGCAGCGAGTATACTCGCTGCTTGCATAAAAGAGAACCGCCTGGAAGATTATGACGCGCGCTGGAAAAAAGAGCTGGCTTTTGAGATTAAGGTGGGCTTAAAGATTAAAGACATCTATAACCGCCTGGATGCGCACGAATTTAAAAAAATATTCGCCCTGATAAAAAAACATAAAGACCTGATTGAGCGCAGGGCGGATTTTGAAAATCACAGCCGCCTGGTCTTTGAGATGCTAAAAAAACCCAGCCTTTATTCCCAGGCCGGCTATCTCTTTCAGATATTTTTGAAGAAGATATTATGAAAAGATGAAAAGCCGTATTCCTTTAATTTTTCTTTTAGCTTTTCTAGCCCTGCCTTTTTTTTCAGAAAATGGGTTTCCTTCGTCTTTACCCAGATTAATGGTTTTTCATTCTCCCTCCTGCCATAGATGCGCCGAGTTAAAAGATAAACTGATGCCAAAGATAGAAGAAAGATTCAAGGGCAAAATTTTAATCGAATACTACGATATCGGAGATATCATAAATTATCAGTTATTACTGGGCCTGGAAGAAAAATACCGGGCCCGGATAAAGAATACCCTGCCGGTATTTTACTTTGCCGGCCGTTTTTTAAACGGCGCTCCGGGAGCGGAAAACCGCCTGGAAGTCCTGATTAGCGCAGGGCTAAAGCAGCCGTTTTTCAGCCAGGAGCATCTTTTGCCGCAACCGGACCTTTTGCAGCGCTTTAAGACCTTCAGCCCCTTGGTAATTTTAGGCGCCGGCTTGCTCGACGGGATAAACCCCTGCGCTTTTACCGTCATCGTCTTCTTTATTTCTTTTTTAGCCCTGCAGGGATATAAACCAAGAGAGCTGGCCCTGATCGGGATATCTTTTATTCTGGCGGTATTTCTGACCTACATCTTCATCGGCCTGGGGCTATTCGGATTCCTCTACCGCATCAGGGGATTCTGGGGGTTTTCAAAAATAGTGAATTTTAGTATCGGTATCTTCAGCGTTATCCTGGGCGTTTTGGCGGTTTGCGATTTTTTAAAATTCAAGAAGACCAGAGAGACCGAAGGGCTGTTTTTACAATTACCCGATGCCATAAAGAACAAAATTCACCGGATCATCGGCATGCATTACCGCCGGGATAAGGATGGTAAAAATAAAGGACCGGAAAAACATCTTTTCCGGCTGGTTTGCAGCGCTTTTATTACCGGGTTTCTGATTTCGATATTGGAAGCGGTCTGCACCGGCCAGACTTACCTGCCGACCATCGGCTTTATCTTAAAGACATCCGCGCTTAAATTGCGGGCTTTTGCTTACCTCATTCTTTATAACTTTATGTTTATTATCCCGCTGCTGGCGGTTTTTATCCTCGCCTTATCGGGCGTAAGCTCCGGCCAATTCTCCAAATTTTTAAAACGCCACCTTTTGACGGTAAAGCTATTGATGGCGGTGCTGTTTTTCGGCCTGGGCATCTTCCTGCTCTGGAGGGCGTAATGTTAAAGAGGGCTTCTTTAATTTTATTGATATTTTTTAGTCTTAACGCATGCCTTGCGCAAGAGCAAACCGGGCCTTACTTTTGGGATTTTGGCCGGCTCAAAGAGGGCGAGATAGTAAAACATGAGTTTACCCTGAAGAATGAAACTGCCAAGACGCTGGTGATAAAAGACGTAATCGCTTCCTGCGGCTGCACTATTCCCGAGGTGAAGAAAAAGAGTATCCCGGCCGGAGAAAGCACTTCGATACAGGTCGTATTTAACAGTCAGGGGTATTCCGGCCTCATCCAGCAGTACGTCTACGTCCATACGGATAATCCGGTTCAGCCGGTTTTAAGCTTTACGATCAAGGCGGAAGTGGCAAAATAAAGAAACGAGAGGAAGGGGAAAAATGTTGTTCTTAAAACTAAGGATGTGGCTTTTGGTGGCTGTGCTTTTTGCGATTCTTTATGCCGTTGTCGTCATGATCGGCTCGTACCTGGGGATAGCCAACTTTTATTTTTACCTGATATTCTCCCTGGCGCTAATGTATATCCAGTATATGCTGGGTCCCAGGATCGTGGAATGGACAATGCGGGTAAAATATGTCGGGAAAGAGGAATACCCCAAATTACACCAAATGGTAGAGGGCCTGGCGCAAGCCGCTAAAATCCCTATGCCCAGGATAGGCATCGCCCAAATTGCGCTTCCCAATGCCTTTGCCTTTGGCAGGGGCCTAAAGGACGGCCGCGTCTGCGTTACCGAAGGAATTTTAAAATTATTGAACGAAAACGAGCTCCGGGCGGTTTTAGGGCATGAGTTAAGCCACTTAAAGAACCGTGATGTCCTGACGATTACCCTGCTTTCGGTAATCCCGATGATTATGTACCGGATTGCCTGGCAATTTTTATTCTTTGGCCGCCGGCGCAACGGGAGGGGCGGGAATACCGTCCTGATCGGGTTAGCCGCGTTCTTGTTCTACTTTATCACTAACCTCCTGGTACTTTATGCCTCGCGCATCCGGGAATATTTCGCGGATAGAGGGTCTGTGCAGCTGGGTAATAACCCGGCAAGCCTTGCTTCCAGCCTGTATAAGCTGGTATATGGAGCGGCGCGCATGGATAAAGATTCCTTAAAAGAGGCCGAAGGCTTAAAGGCATTCTTTGTCAATGACCCTTCTCGCGCCTTAAACGAGATTAAAGAGCTAAGGCAGCTTGACTTGGATAAGAGCGGCACGATTGACCCTGCTGAATTAGTGTTTTTAAGGAGTAAAAAGCTCAATTTGGGCCTGGGAGATAAGTTATTAGAGCTCCTGAGCACCCATCCCAATATGCTCAAACGTATCAAAGAGCTTTCCAAATATAGCAGTTAGTTAAGGCTATCTTTTTCTAGTTAACTCCTTTTTTATCAATAGGTTAAATACTTTATAAATACTTTATTTAACGATTTTTATAGGGTTGACAAACCCTCTGAGATGGTGTATACTCCTTTTTAGAGTATTGATGTTTTATTGAAAAGGTAGGTCCGGTTGTTTACCTTTTGTCCCATGAACAAAAGGAGCGCGGATTGGTAATCAACAAGGTTTATCCCGAAGATATCATCAACGGAATTGGCGCAGGCTTAGTGCTTCTTGATAAGCATTTACGGATTAGATGGGTAAACAAAACCCAGTCTGACTGGATGGGCCTGCCGCAATACCTCTACAGTAAACACTGCTACCGGATATTTGAGCGCCGCAGGCACACCTGCCGCGGATGCCCCACCTTAAAAGTATTCAGGACCGGAAAAATCCACACTGCCAGAAGAATAGGTTATACCAAGGAAGGCCTGAAGCAGTATTATCAACTCACCGTCAGCCCGATTAAAGATAATCAAAACAAGGTAATTTTTGCCTTAGAGCTGATTCAGAATATCAGCGAAAAGGTGCTCCAGGAAAGGATTAATTCGAAAATTACCCATAGTTTAAAACGGATGCACAATCATCTTTTTTCGGTCAACAGAAGATTGCGCCGGAATGTAGAGCGGGTAAGAGAATTGACCATCAACCTCTCCGGCATGAGGCGGATATTGGAAAAAAAGTACCGCAAAAAGAAGAATGAGTTAACGCTAATTAAAGAAGAGCTGCAGGACATCTTTAAGGTTAACCGCGTGTTGAGCTCAACCGTAGATTTCAAAAAGGTTACCTCTTTAATCACGCGGCTTACCTGCAGGCTGATGCACACCCAGGCCTGTATCTTGAGATTGATCGACGTGCAGAAAAAATCCCTCTGCGTTAATGCCAGTTTCGGCATTGACGAGGCGTTGATAGAACACCTCCCCATCCTGAAAGTCGGCGAGTCTGTAGGCGGCAGGGTGGCGTACCTGAAGAAGCCTTTGATAATTTCCGATATAGAAAGGGACCCCGGCCTGAAGAGCGCGGAATTATTAAAAAAAGCGGGTTTCCGTTCGTTGCTTTGCGTGCCGGTATTGTATCAGAAAAAGATACTCGGCGTGATTACTACGCTCTCCAAGAAAAAGCATTATTTTTCAGAGGAGCAGATAGAGGTCTTAAGCATATTTGCTTCTCAGGTAGCCATCGCCATCCAGGAATCAAAATACTACGACGATATACACCTCAACTATTTTAATACCATTCATGCCCTGGTCTTAGCCATTGAAGCCAGGGACCCGTTCTTGCGCGGGCATACCGAGCGGGTTACCAGATATGCCTTGGAGACGGCGCGGAGCCTGAATTTGGCAGAAGCGCAGCTGGAGATTTTACGCTATGCCGCAGAGGTGCACGATGTAGGCAAAATCAGCATCCCTGATTTTATCCTCGGTAAACCCGGCAAGCTTACCTCTGCGGAGCGGGCAATGATTCAGCTTCATCCGGTGCGCGGAGCGGAGATACTTGAGCCCCTGGAGTTTTTAGGGCCGGCTATCCCGATTGTGCGGCATCACCATGAAAGGTACGACGGCAACGGTTATCCCGACGGCCTGGAAAAAGAAAAGATACCCCTGATGTCAAGGATTCTCGCCTGCGCCGACGCCTTTGACGCGATGACCCAGGACCGGCCTTATCGCCGGAGAAAGTTAACCACGGAAGAAGCGCTGGCCGAGATTAAAAACAACGCCGGCTCCCAATTCGACCCCGATATCGCCCATTTATTTATCAAGACAATCCAGACCACCCCTCCTTAAAGACTAATCTTGTAAGTTCTCTCTAATTCCAAGATCGGCCCTTTTCTTAATTGACAGTAGAGAAATTATACTATATAATTATAAAGCTATGGAACTAAACGAGATTATACAAATCAGGAAAGCCAAATTAGAGGCATTACAGGCCAAGGGCATCGCGGTGTATGCGCAAAGCTCTTCCGACCGTATCGAGATTGCCGCGGCGCTGGAGGATTTTCAGGAAGGCAGGAAATTGAGCCTTTGCGGCCGGATTACGGCGAAGCGCATGCACGGGAAAGCCGTGTTCCTGGATTTAAAGGATTCGACTGCCAGGATTCAGCTTTACCTGAAGGCCGATATCTTAGGCGAGGAAAAGTTCAGCATAGTGGAAGGACTTGATATTGCCGATGTTATCAATGTCAGGGGAGAGCTTTTTAAGACGCATACCGGCGAACCGACGCTCAAAGTAGAGGAAATCAGCATTCTCACCAAGGCATTGCGGCCCCTGCCTGAAAAGTGGCACGGCTTAAAAGAAATAGAGCTGCGTTACCGGCAGCGTTACCTGGATTTGCTTGCCAATGAGGAGGTAAAAAAAGTATTTTTAATGCGCTCGCGCATTATCAAAGCGGTCAGGGATTTCCTGGACGCCAAAGGTTTCCTGGAGGTGGAAACGCCGATGATGCATTCTATCCCCGGCGGCGCCGCAGGAAGGCCTTTTAAGACGCACCACAATGAATATGGCCTGGATTTATACCTGAGGATTGCCCCGGAGCTATACCTGAAACGGCTTATCGTCGGCGGCCTGGATAAGGTTTATGAGATAAACCGCAGTTTCCGGAACGAAGGCGTATCCACAAAACATAACCCGGAATTTACGATGCTGGAAGTTTATGCCGCCTACGCGGATTATGAAGATATGATGCGCTTAGTTTCGGATTTATTCGTTTCCATAGCCAAGGAAGTATTCGGAAAAACGAGTTTTACCTATCAGGGCAAAAGCGTAGATTTGACTCCTCCCTGGCAGCGGGTCTCTTTTGCGGAAATGGTCAAAGAGAAATTCGGGATTGTCCCTTCGGATGAAGCCAGGGTAATGCTGAAGAAATTGCAGGATAAGGGGTTCGCCCGGGACGCGGCAAAGCTTTCGCGTTCGCAGGTAGCTAAAATTATCGAAGATATATTAGAGGAGGGTATGGGTTCCAACCCCACATTCGTGACGGATTATTTTACCAGCTTATGCCCGCTGGCCAGGACCAAAAAAGAGAATCCTTTAATTTCCGAAAGGTTCGAGCTGTATGTCGCCGGCCTGGAAGTTGCCAATGCCTATTCGGAATTGAATAATCCGCTGGAGCAGAAAAAGCGTTTTGAGGAAGAAATCAAAGAGCTGGATAAGGATGAAAAAAAGACCGTTGACGAAGATTACGTTTTAGCTTTGGAGCACGGCATGCCTCCGGCAGGCGGTTTGGGGGTCGGCATAGACAGGCTGGTAATGCTCTTAACGGACCAGCCTTCGATCCGCGATGTGATTTTGTTTCCCCTGTTAAGGCCGCAGCAATAAAGCAAGAAGAGAAGATGAATGCGTCGCTTTTTATCGGTTTAAGATATCTGTTTACTCGAAGGAAGGAAAAGTTTATTTCTTTAATCAGCGTGATTTCCGTCCTCGGCGTGGCTATCGGCGTAACAGCGCTGATTACCGTGATTGCGGTAATGGCCGGATTTGACCGGGATTTGCGCGAGAAAATCGTGGGGAATTACGCGCATATCACCGTCGCCAGTTTTAGCGGCATGGATGATAATAAATACGCATCCCTGGCAGGAGAATTAATGGCTAACCGCCATGTACAGGGGGTAAGCCCGTTTGCCCAGGGGCAGGTTCTCCTGAAAAGCGGCGAGAGATTTATTGCCGTGGGGATAAAGGGGATAGACCCCGAGCTGGAAGCCCGGACTACGAAAATTAACCAATACCTCCTTCAGGGCAGCCTGGATGATTTGAAAGAAAAGGGCCTCTTTATTGGCAGAGAGCTGGCCTTTGCGCTGGGCTTAAGGCCCGGTTCGGAAGTAACCACTTTCTCTGCCCTTGGTAAGTTTTATACCCTGAAAGTCGCCGGCATATTTTATTCCGGGATGTATGATTATGATATGAATCTGGTATTTACCAATTTAAAAACCGCGCAGGAAATCCTGGGGTTAGGCAATCGAATCAGCGCCATTGCCGTCAAGTTAGATAACCTTTATCTGGCCGATAAGCTGAAAAGCGAATTATCCGTCAGCTTAGGCCCCGATTACATTTTAAAGACCTGGACTGAAGCAAACCAGAATTTCTTTGCCGCGTTGAAATTAGAAAAATTGACCATGTTTATCATCCTTACTTTAATCATTCTGGTCGCTTCTTTTAATATTGTCAGCACTTTAATCGTGATGGTAGTTGAAAAAACCAAGGACATCGGTGTATTAAAAGCTATTGGCATGACCTCAGGCGATATCCGCAGGATTTTTACTTACGAAGGGTTGTTCATCGGCCTGGCCGGGACCTTTTTAGGCGCGGCAGGAGGGATGCTCCTCTGCGGGTTACTGGAGAAATACCGGTTCATAAAATTACCCCAGGATATCTATTATATTGACCGGCTGCCCGTAGCGATACAGGCCTGGCCGGATATGGCGCTGATTATTTTGGCAGCGCTGGTGATTACTCTTGTTTCGACAATATACCCGGCAGCCAAGGCGGCAAGGCTTGAACCGGTTGAGGCATTAAGGTACGAATAAGTGTTGGAAGCTGAAAATATCCATAAGGTTTATCATAACGGCAAAAAAGCGCTTACCGTCTTAAAGGGCGTAAGCCTGAAAATAAGTAAAGCCGAGTTTGTCGCCATTGTCGGGCCTTCAGGCGCGGGCAAGTCGACACTGCTGCATATTCTGGGAGGGCTGGATTCTCCTACGCAGGGTAAAGTGATTTTCGAAGGCGAGAATATCTATCAATTAAGCGATGCTTTGTTATCCAGGACAAGAAATCAGAAATTGGGATTTGTTTTCCAGTTCTACCATCTTTTGTCCGAATTCACGGTCTGGGAGAACGTGTTGATGCCGGCGTTAGTAAAGACGGAAAGTAAAGTTCGCAAGTCAGAGTTTAGAAACAACGCCTTGGAACTTTTAACTCAGGTAGGATTAAAAGAGAGGGTAGCGCATTTCCCTGCTCAGCTTTCCGGAGGAGAGCGCCAGAGGGTGGCGATTGCCCGCGCGCTGATTAACCGGCCGCGCTTACTTTTATGCGATGAACCCACCGGTAATCTGGACTCCAGGACCGGTAACGAAATCATCTCGTTGCTTAAAAAGATAAACAGCGAAACCCAGATGACGGTAATTTTAGTTACTCATAATATAGAGCTGGTAAAACAGGCGGATATTATTTACCATTTAAAGGACGGGATATTGGTGAATTAGGGAGGGTGCGCAAAATGAAAATCTATATCAACGGTAAATTCTATGATAAGGAAAATGCTAAAATCTCGGTGTTTGACCACGGGCTTTTATACGGCGACGGGGTATTCGAAGGCATCCGTTCTTATAGCTGCCTGGTCTTTAAATTAAAAGAGCATATTGACCGGCTCTTTGAGTCCGCCCAGAGCATCATGCTGGATATTCCTTTAAGCAGAGAGCAGTTGATTAAGGCGGTGGTTTCGACCCTAAAAGAGAACAAGCTTAAAGACGCCTATATCCGTTTAGTGGTCACCCGCGGCGAAGGGGACTTGGGCCTTGACCCGCGTAAGTGCCGCGGTAAAGCCACGGTGATTATTATTGCGGATAAAATCGTCTTATATCCGGAAAAATTCTATAAAGAGGGGCTGTCAATTATTACTGTGCCGACGGTGCGCAACCTCCCCGAGGCGCTGAATCCCCAGATAAAGTCCCTGAATTATTTAAATAATATTCTGGCTAAGATTGAAGCCGCAAACGCCGGCTGCGATGAGGCGATTATGCTGGATTCTTTGGGCTATGTGGCAGAATGTACCGGCGATAATATTTTTATCGCCAAACGCAATGAGCTCTATACGCCGCCGCAATGCATGGGTACTCTGCGCGGGATTACCCGCGATTCGGTTTTAGAGATTGCCCGTAAGGATAGAATCCCGGTGCATGAGCACGTGATTACGCGCCACGAGGTATATATTTCCGACGAGTGCTTTTTGACCGGGACCGCGGCAGAGATTGTCCCTGTGGTCAAGGTTGACGGACGCTCTATCGGTTCGGGTAAACCGGGAAAACTTACTTTAAGCCTGATTAAGAAGTTCAAGGAGCTGACGAAGAAAGAAGGGGTAAAATATTAAGCTAAGGAGTTTGGATGCTTTGCGATATCTGCGGTAAAAACCAGGCGACCGTGCACCTCACGGAAATCGTCGATGAACAGATGACCGAGCTGCATCTTTGCGAAGATTGCGCGCGCCAGAAGAGCGCGCAGATGGAATCCCAGTTTGGATTAAGCGACCTCCTGGCGGGCTTGGCAGAATTTGAAAAGCCGGAAAAGGATTTGGAGGCGGCGTCGCTTAAGTGCCCCAGCTGCAAGCTTACTTACGCCGATTTCAAAAAAATCGGCAGGCTCGGCTGCGGCTCCTGCTATACCGCATTCAAAAAATACCTCGGTCCGCTCTTAAAAAGAATCCACGGCTCTAGCCAGCACCTCGGAAAGACTCCGGTCAGGGTGGCCGGGGGCTTAAAGAAAAAAATTGACGCGCAGGATTTGCGCTATAAACTTCAACAGGCAATCGAAAGAGAGGCTTTTGAAGAGGCGGCAAAGCTGCGCGACCAGATCAAGGAATTAGAGAAGAAGCAGATGCAGAATAACAATAAAACAGGGAAAAATAAGAATGGAAGTAAATGACCTCTTAAAGCACACCAGCGAATGGCTAAAAGGTAGCGGCCCTAACTCCGATATCGTGATTTCCAGCCGTATTCGCCTGGCGCGCAATTTGGCTGATTTTCCTTTTCCGCACTGGGCAAATAAAAAACAGGGCGAGGAGATATTAAAGGCAATCAACGAAGCAAGGAAATCAGCAGATTATTTAAAAAATACCGTAATCTTCAACTTGGCGGATTTGGACGCCCTGGACAAGCAGTTTTTAGTGGAAAGACACCTGATGTCCCAGGAGCACGCCCAGAAAACAGACCATAAGGCGCTGGTTATCGACGGTGAGGAAGTCCTCTCGATTATGATTAACGAAGAAGACCACTTGAGGATACAAATCATGCAATCGGGATTTAATCTCTCGCAGGCCTGGGATATTATTAATAGAGTTGACGATGGCTTTGCGTCGGTGCTTAGCTTTGCCTTTTTGCCGGACTGGGGCTACCTTACCGCCTGTCCGACGAATACCGGAACCGGCATGCGCGGTTCGGTAATGCTGCATTTGCCGGCGTTAGTGATGACGCGCCAGATTAACCGCGTGTTAGCGGCGATTGCCAAATTAAGCTTTACTACGCGCGGGCTTTACGGCGAAGGAACACAGGCCACCGGTAATTTCTTTCAGATTTCCAACCAGGTCTCCCTGGGGCACCGCGAAGAAGAAATTATCGACAATATCAACGGTTTGATCCGTCAGATTATTGACCAGGAAAACCAGGCCAGGGAGGCGATGCTGGCGCAAAACAAGCCGTTATTGGAAGACAGGATCAGCCGCAGTTTCGGTATCCTGGAGAGCGCGCATATTATTTCCAGCCAGGAAACCACGGAGTTATTATCCATGGTAAGATTGGGTTGCGACCTGGGGATAGTCAAGGATATCGACCGGCGCAGCATAAACGAGTTATTCATTCTTACGCAACCGGCGCACCTGCAAAAAATAGAAAATAAGAAACTGTCCAGCCAGGAAAGGGATATTAAACGCGCCGAACTGATCAGGGACAGGTTAAAAGCATAATTTGAGGAGGAGTAGATGTTCAACCGTTTTACCGAAAGAGCCAGAAAAGTAATTATTTTAGCCAAAGAAGAAGCCAGGCGTTTTAATCACGATTACATCGGCACCGAGCACCTGCTCTTAGGCCTGATCCGCGAAGGCGAAGGCGTGGCCGCGGCAGTATTGCAGAAGGTCGGCTTATCTTTGGAAAATATCCGTTTAGAGATTGAAAAATTAGTGCAGCCCGGCCCCACCACCCAGATTATCGGCGATATCCCTTTTACTCCGCGGGCAAAAAAAGTGCTGGAGTTAGCTGCGGAAGAAGCGCGCGCCTTAGGCCATAATTACATCGGCACCGAGCACCTGCTCTTAGGCCTGATCCGCGAAGGCGAAGGTGTCGCTTCCCAGGTATTATTAAACTCCGGGCTGGACCTGGAGCGGGTAAGAAATGAAGTGATGGAGCTTTTGGGCTCGGCCCTGCCCGGGCTTGGCTCAAACCAGGCAAAGACCAAGACCCCGGCGCTGGATGCCTTTGGCCGGGACCTGGCAGCCTTGGCCAGAGACAATAAACTTGATCCGGTAATTGACCGCCGGCCGGAAATCGAGCGGGTAATCCAGATTTTAAGCCGGCGCACAAAAAATAACCCGGTTCTCCTGGGCGAAGCAGGCGTAGGAAAGACCGCGATAGTAGAGGGGCTGGCCCAGGCAATCGTGGCGGGAAACGTGCCCGAGGTATTAAGGAATAAACGCATCGTGGTTTTGGATTTGGCGCTGATGGTTGCCGGCACAAAATACCGCGGCCAGTTTGAAGAAAGAATCAAGGCGGTAATGGAAGAGATCAAGCGCTCTCAGGACGTGATTATTTTTATCGATGAATTACATACCCTGGTGGGAGCGGGTGCCGCAGAGGGAGCGATTGACGCTTCCAATATTTTGAAACCCGCGCTTTCCCGCGGGGAAATCCAGTGTATCGGCGCCACGACCATGGATGAATATCGCAAGTATATCGAGAAAGACGCGGCCCTGGAGAGAAGGTTCCAGACGATTATGGTTGAGCCGCCTTCAGTTGAGCAGACTATTGAAATACTCAAGGGTTTACGCGATAAGTATGAGGCCCACCATCGCGTCAGCTTTAGCGACGAAGCCGTGCAGGCGGCGGCCAAATTATCCGACCGTTATATCTCCGGAAGGTTCCTGCCGGATAAGGCTATTGATATCATCGATGAGGCGGGTTCCCGGGCGCGCCTGAATGTTTTGATTGTGCCTCCCGAGATAAAGAGCCTGGAAGAAAAAGTGGAATCTTTGCGGAAAGAAAAAGAAGTCCTGATTAAGTCCCAGGATTTTGAGAGGGCAGCGGCGCTGCGGGACCAGGAAAGAGTGGCGCGCCAGGAATTGGAGCAGTTAAACCGTGAATGGTCGCAGTCTAAAGATAAAATGCGGCCGGAAGTTTCCGAAGAGGACATCGCCAAAATCGTTTCGCAGTGGACAGGTATCCCGATATTCCGCCTGGAAGAGAAAGAAAGCGAAAAATTACTGAAGATAGAAGAAGAGCTGCATAAACGCGTCATCGGCCAGGATGAGCCGATTAGCGCCATCGCCCACGCGGTGCGCAGGTCGCGCGCCGGGATTAAGGACCCGCGCCGGCCGATCGGTTCATTTGTCTTTTTAGGTCCCACCGGCGTAGGCAAAACGCTCTTGGCGAGAGTGCTCGCCGAATTTATGTTCGGCGACGAAGACGCGCTTTTACAACTGGATATGTCGGAATATATGGAGAAGTTCAATGTCTCCCGCCTCATCGGCGCGCCTCCCGGATACGTGGGTTATGAAGAGGGCGGCCAGCTTACCGAGAGGGTCAGGCGCCGGCCTTATGCCGTAATCTTACTGGATGAAATTGAGAAAGCGCATCCCGATGTTTTTAACCTCCTGCTGCAGATATTCGAAGACGGCCGGCTCACCGACAGTTTCGGCAGGAAGGTGGATTTCCGGAATACTATCGTGATTATGACCTCTAATGTAGGCGCCGAATTAATCCGCAAGACCGGCTCTCTGGGATTTAAGGCCAAAGACGAAGAAATTACTTATCAGGAAATGAAAGACAGGCTCTTGGAGGAGGTAAGGCGTACCTTCAAGCCGGAATTCTTAAACCGCATCGACGATATTATCGTTTTCCGGCCGCTCTTGAAGGATGATTTACAGCAGATTATCGATATTGAGATCGGTTTTGTCGCCAGCCGCCTCAAAGAGCAGAATATATCCCTGGAAGTCGCCCAGGAAGCCAAGGATTTTCTTATCGAGAAAGGCTTTGACCCGGTATTCGGAGCCCGGCCGTTAAAAAGGACTATCCAGCGCTTTTTGGAAGACCCCCTGGCCTCGGAGATAATTTCCAAGAAGTTTAAAGAGGGCTCGCAGGTAAAGGTCTTGCGCAGGAACGAAGAATTAATTTTCGAGTAAGCCGGATTAGAAAAATGATTGGCCAATTTTTCATCAATTTAGGGCGTAAGGTTTTTGCATTTTTATATTTTTTGGGAGGCCTGGCTAATCTATCTTTCCAGGCGTTCTATTTCACATTTACCCCGCCTTTCAGAAAAGGGCATATCTTTGAGCAGGCAAAAAAAGCCGGTTTTGACAGCCTGCCCATAGTTTCCTTGTTAGCTCTCTTTATCGGTTTTATCTTCGCGCTGCAGACTGCCTATTTCATGCAGCGTCTCGGTTCGGAA
>JBAZGA010000028.1:0-14053 GCA_041653115.1 Candidatus Omnitrophota bacterium | reverse complement strand
AAAAAATATCAGCCATATTCTCTGCGGAAATATCAAGAGGGGATTGCTCTCGCGGTTTCCAGTTTTCGTCAAAATGAAAACTCGCTTCTGGCGCGGATAAAAAGCACGAGCCGGCTTTTACATGAATTAAGTTACGCGGAGGCAAAAAGGAAAGGGTTTGCGGGCAGCCTGATCTTGAATAACCGCGGCTATATCACCGAAGCCAGCAATAGCAACGCCTTTTTTATTAAAGACAGGTTTATCTTTACCCCCGCTTTAGCCTGCGGTTGTTTAGACGGGATTACGCGCAGGGTCATCTTTGATTTGGCAGGAAATTATAACTTTAAAGTAGAGGAAGGGAATTTTACGCTGCGGGATTTATACGCGGCAGAAGAAGTTTTTTTGACGAATTCTTTGGCGGGCATTATGCCCGTAGCCTCTTTAAACGGAAAGATTATCGGTAAAGGCAGATGCGGCAGGATAACCAGATTTTTTATCGAAAAATACAAGCTCCTTTTCTAATCAAAAGCCCGGCGCTTGCTTGCGGTTCGCAGACGAAGAATACGGTTTGCTTTGCCAAAGGCAATGCTCTTTACTTCGGTCGCCTGCACCCCGATTTAAGCAACCCCAAAGATTTTTCGGGTTTTGAACAAGACATAAAATATTTTTTGAAAAAAAATCCCCGGGTTATCGCCTGCGATTTGCATCCCGAATACCAATCTACCAAATACGCCTTATCGCTTAGTACTCAATATCCGATACTCAATATTCAACACCACCATGCGCACATCGCCTCCTGCATGGCAGAAAACGGGCTGAGAAACCAGAAAGTAATCGGCGTGGCTTTTGACGGCACCGGCTTAGGCAGCGATAACACTATCTGGGGGGCAGAATTTCTCTTTTGCGATTACAAACATTTTCAGAGAAAGGCATATTTAAGGGAAATCCCTCTTTTGGGCGGTGAGAGGGCTATCTTGGAGCCTTACCGGATGGCGCTCGCCTGGCTTTATTTAATTTATAAAGAAAAGTTTTTAAGTTTAGATATTCCTTTTATCGGGGTGATTGATAAGAATAAATGGCAGGTCCTGAAGAAGCTCTATTTAAGCGGATTCAACTCCCCCCTGGTCAGCAGCATGGGCCGGCTCTTTGATGCGGCAGCGAGCCTTATTTTGGCAAAAAGCAGAGCGCGCTTTGAGGCGGAATTAGCGATAGAATTGGAAAAATTAGCTCTCCGCTATGCCTTATCTTTAACCGGCAGGCAGGCAGGCGCAAGTCCTTATAATTTTAATCTGACGAAAAGGAACGGACTGTATGTGATAGACCCCGTGCCGGTATTTAAGGGATTAATCGCGGACTTAAGAGCCCGGCGGCCCACAGAAAAAACTGCCTATCGCTTTCATTTAACCGTTTCTGAGATAGTCGGGAAGACCTGTTCAGTTTTGAGGCGCGATATTAAAAACGATAAGGTCGTTTTATCCGGCGGGGTTTTTCAAAATAGTCTTTTACTTCGCCTAAGTTTGGATTTATTATGTAAGCAGGGCTTTAAGGTATTCACGCACCAGAGATTATCGTCTAATGATTCCTGCGTCTCGCTGGGAGAGGCAGTTATCGCAGGTTTTGCAGGGTGAGACTATGTGTTTGGCGATTCCCATGAAGATAAAGAAAATTAAAGGCGAATTTGCCGAAGTAGAAGCAGGCCGCCTTATTCGTAGCGTGAACATCCAGATGCTGCCCGATTTGCAGGCAGGCGATTATGTAATTGTCCACGCCGGGTTTGCCATCCAGAAAATCGACCCCAAAAAGGCAAAAGACACCCTAAGGCTGATCAATGAAATACATTGATGAGTTCCGCAATAAAAGTTTGATTAAGAAGCTGGGGGATAAAATAAACGCTCTCGCGCCCAGCCGCAAAATAAACCTGATGGAGGTTTGCGGCACGCACACCCAGAATTTCTTTCGTTTCGGGTTAGACGAGCTTTTGCCCGGCCGGGTAAGTCTTATTTCCGGCCCAGGCTGCCCGGTATGCGTATCTTCCGCGGAATATATCGACCAGGCCATCCTCTATGCCCGGAACAAAGATTTTATCGTCCTGACTTTTGGCGATATGCTGCGCCTGCCGGGCAGCCGGTCCACATTAGAAAAAGCGGGTGCAGAGTTTGGCAATGTGCGCATGGTTTATTCCGCGCAAGACGCCTTGCGCCTGGCCAAGCTTAATCCCCGGAAAAGAATCATATTTTTGGCCGTGGGTTTTGAGACTACCGCTCCGACAGTCGCCCTCAGCGTTATGCAGGCGCAAAAGGGAAAATTAGAAAACCTCTTCTTTTTTACGGCTTTAAAATTAATCCCTCCGGCAATGGATTATTTACTCAGGGACAAAAGATTAAATCTGGACGGGTTCTTGTGTCCGGGCCATGTCTCTGCTATAATTGGGAGCCGGCCTTACGAATTTATTCCTAAAACATACGGCAGGGGTTGTTGTATTACGGGGTTCGAGCCCCTGGATATTTTAGAGGGGATTTATCTTTTGCTGCGGCAGATAGCCGAGAAAAAGCCCGTAGTAGCAAATCAATATATACGCGTCGTAAATAAAGAAGGTAATCCCCGCGCCAGGAGAATCCTTTCCCGGGTATTTAAGGTTAGCGATACTTGCTGGCGCGGTTTAGGTAAGATTCCTAAAAGCGGCCTGGAATTAAAAGCCGGATTTTCTCAATTTGATATTGCCAAGATAATGCCGCTTGAGATTAAGAGCGCATCGCGCCCGCCGGCCCAGCCGAGCAGGCAGTGCCGTTGCGCTGATGTGCTGAAAGGATTAATCAAGCCGGATGAGTGCCTTTTGTTCAGGAAGGCTTGTTCGCCTGAACACCCTCTCGGCCCATGCATGATCTCTGTTGAAGGAGCCTGTAATGCGTATTATAAATACCGTTAAAAATCCGGCATTCCTCGGATTTATATTTTTGATTTTGTTTCCGGGCTGTATTAAAGAGGGGAATTTTGAAAAAGCCCGGGAATACCAGAGACAGTCCGCAGTTTATTATGAGCGCGCGGCAACAGAATATAGAGGTTTGATTAAAAGCGGCAGAGATTTAGACAGGGTCTATCTTGAGTTGGGGAAATTGTATTATGACCGCGGTCAGGCTGAACAGGCCATCGGCGCTTTTAAAAACACGTCCGATATCCGGGCAAAAAAATTTCTCGCCATTTCTTATTACCGCCTGGGTAATTATACCGACGCCCTGGAAATTTTTAGTAAGCATCAAATAACCGATGATGAATATTTATATTATTACGGCCGGACCTGCGAGAAGCTGAATCTTTTTGATAAGGCGCTGGAGGTCTATAAAAAGATAAAGGATAGAGGGTTCGCCTCGCTTGCGCTTGAGCGGGTCAACCTGATTGAAAAGCAGGTCAGGGCAATACAGATAAAAGACATCAGCCCCGAAGTTAATAAACTTATCCTTGCTTCTCCCGGCGAAGATGCCTATCCGCAGGCAGGGGCGCTCATTTTATCCTGCGATGAAAAGATCGAAGTTACCGCGCAGAATACCCAAGTAGCGTCTTTGCATTACATCATCAAGATTCTTAACGAACGGGGCAAAGAAGATTTTTCGGAAACCCACATCGAGTACGACTCTACTTACGAGAAGGTAGAACTGGAATATGCGCGCACCATAAAACCGGACGGAACAATAGCCGAGGTGGGGACGCGCCATATCCGCGATGTCTCTAAATACCTGAATTTCCCGTTATACAGCAACGCGCGGGTTTATATCATTTCCTTTCCCGAAGTCAGCAATGGGGCGGTCATAGAATATAAAATGAGACTATACCGGAATGAGCTGATTAATAAAAAGGATTTTGTCTTGAGTTATCCGCTTCAGGCGGGGCAGCCTATGCTCAAGGCAAATTTTAGCATAGATTTACCGCCAGACAGGGCGCTGCACATAAAAACGCTCAACAATGAATATAATACGTTCGGGGCAGATTTAAGGCCGAGGATAGAGCTCGAGCGCGGCCGCCTGAATTACTTTTGGCGCTTTAAGGATATCCCGCAAATCATCCCGGAATCCAATATGCCTCCCGCCGTCCAGGTTAATCCCGCCATACTTATCTCTACATTTAATTCCTGGGAGGAGGTTTATCAATGGTGGCGGAGGCTTGCCCGGGATAAAATGAGAGCGGACCGGGCAATAGAGGAAAAAGTAAAAGCATTAATCAGGAGAGAGAATTCTCCCGAAGCCAGGGCCAGGGCAATTTATAATTTTTGCGCTAAAGAGATTCGTTATGTCGCGGTAGAATACGGCCAGGCCGGCTATGAGCCGCATTATGCCGGAGATATCTTTAAGAATAAGTACGGCGACTGTAAAGACCAGGCAATACTTTTGGTGACGATGTTAAGAGAGGCAGGGTTAAATGCCTGGCCTGTGCTTATCCCGACTAAGGAGTCCTATAATCTCAACGCAGATTTCCCCTCCATGCTTTTTAACCATGCCATTGCCGCGCTGCAGCTCGAAGATAAAATTATTTTTCTTGACCCTACTGCCGAAACCTGCTCCTTCGGCGATCTTCCTGCCGGAGACCAGGAGAGGCAGGTATTGCTGATTAAGGAAGATAAATATGAGATAGAAAATACGCCCCTTTATCCTGCCGGGCACAACCTGACCAGGCAAACCCTGGCTTTGAAGGTAAATAGCGATGAGACGCTTACAGGCAGGAAGAGTGTTTTTACCCAGGGCATATACGGGCAGGGACAGCGCTACTGGCTTTTATATACGCCGCCGCAACTGGTTGAGGAGGTATTAAAAGAGAAAATACAGGGTATTTCCATCGGCGCGGTGCTTGGCCGGTACAATATAGAGAACTTAGGCGACTTGAATAAACCGGTAGTATTAGATTATGAATTCCGCGGTACGGAATATTTTATCAGCGCAGGCAATTTGAGGGTGATGCCCGAACTCAGCGGCCTTGACACCAGCCTGGTTGCCAAAGACAGGCGGATTTACCCTCTTGATTTTGGCGTGCCGGATAGCAGAGAGATGGTTTTTGAGATTGAAATCCCGGATAATTTTGTTATAAAATATATCCCTGATAGCGTCAGTGAAGATACCGCCTGGCTAAGTTTTATAGTTGAGTATTCCCGCAAGAAGAATAAACTTTTATTCAGGCAAAAGATAGAACTAAAAAAGACAACCGTCTCAACGGCCGATTACCCTGATTTTAAGGTCTTTTTTGAGCAGTTGGCGAAAAAAATCAAGCAGAGGGTAATTTTAGAAAAGGTAAAATAAAGATGCCCGGCGACGAATCCTCCATGGCTGAACGCAGACAATATATCCGCCTCGATACGGTCCTTCCGGTAGAGTTCCACCTTATAAGCCTAGACGGAAAAAAATCCCTCTCAGAGCGCCTCCAGGGGTTTACTAACAATGTCAGTAAGGGCGGTATATGTCTGGCGGTAAATAACCTTAAGCCTGATTTGGCCGGGCTGATCATGGATAAACAGGCGAAAATATCTTTAAGCATAGAATTGCCGATAACCAAAAAAATCATCTCTGCCCTGGCCGATAGCGCCTGGGTTAGCGAGGAAGCCAGCAGGCCTGATAGTTACCTCATCGGTTTAAGTTACGCAGAGATCGATCAGCAACAAAACAAACAGCTGATATATTATGCCCGGGCAAAAAAATTATTTGCCCCCGCAGCCCTGACGCTGATTATTGTGCTGGGGCTGGGTTTTGGCGTAGGCGGTTACCTGAATTTAAGGCTGCTCAGGAGCAACAGGATATTGGTTGGGCAATTAGTGAGGATCGTGCAGGAATCCAGTATTGCCAAGCAGAAGGTGAAAGAGATCAGCCGGGAAAGAGAGGACTTGCAGTCAAAAATCCAGAATTTACAGCTACGCATGCAGACCGTGGAAAAGGAAAAAGAGAGCTTGGGCCAGGCATCGAGATTAGAAAAGGCAATCACGGAGAAAAAGATAAAGGACCTCAACGCCTTGATTGAAAGCCTGGACGAGGAGAAAAATGCCTTACAGGAAGAATTAATCGTCCTGCAGCATAAAGAAAGCTCGGTTACCGAAGATCTCCTGCATTTGGATGAAAAAAAGGCGACGCTGGAGAAGGCAAATTTATACAAGATGTATCAATGGTTGCAGGCGCGCCAGAATCAGCGCAGCGGCTTAGTCAGGAGCTTTGAGGGAAGCGCCGATGTCAGCAATTTAGCGTTTATTTATGACCAGTCCCTGGCTGTCCAGGCTTATACAAGCTTTTCCGATTTTGAGCGCGTGGGAAGAGCCTTGGATTTTTTCCAAAGAAGGGCAAAAAGGGCGAATAAGCTGTTTTTTAACGCCTACTCTTCTTCAGACGGTTCTGCGGCAGAACAGAGCGTATATAGCAGGCCAAATATCTGGCTGGGTATCGCCATACTACAATATATTAAAAAGACCGATGACCCGCGTTACCTTAGTTTAGCCGAAGAGATTGCCGGCGCGATAATTTCTTTACAGAGCCAGGGTCAAGAGGGCGGTATCCGCGGCGGCCCTGATTTAACCTGGCTCAGGACAGAAGACAGCCTTGATGCCTACGCTTTTTTCAATATGCTGTATAAGATTACCGGGAAATCACAATATGCCAGGGCCAGAGATAAGACCTTAGTCTGGCTGCTGAAAGCAGGCCTCGATACCTATGTCCAGTCGGTTTTGGCTATAGGGCCGCAGAAGCTGGAAGAATTGGGGATTAACCCGGGTAGAATTATGGACTTTGCAGAAGAGACATATGTTGTCGAGGTGCTTTACCAGCGGCCCGATGGTATGGCGGTTAAAGTCAAAGGATTTGATTCTCTGCCGAAAATAAACCGGGGCAGGGCAGGCATAGTTTATTCCGAACGCACTGCCCGGGCGGTTACGGCTTTTAAGACATTGGCAGATTATTATTATAAGAAAGGCATGAAGGCTAAGGCGCACGTCTATGAGATGAAGGCAGACGAATATATGGCCGAGTTGGGGAAAATGATGATTTCCAGCCCCTCGCCATCCGGCAGGGAGTATAGCTGCCTGCCTTACGCTACTTTGGATGTTGCGGATACCGGCTACGGCTGGCTGATTCCCAAAGGTACTAAGAGCGGCTCGGTAGCCGCAACCGCGCAGATTATTTTTGCATATTACGATTATAACCCCCTGCGGCTTGATGAGTAATCCGCTCAATTCCTGGTATCAGAAGTTAATCGCTTATTTTGGCCTACAGCACTGGTGGCCGGCAGACTCGCCTTTTGAAGTGATAGTGGGAGCGGTCCTCACGCAGAATACCAACTGGCAGAACGTAGAAAAGGCGATTAATAACCTGAAAAAACATAAATTGCTAGCGGCAGATAAGCTCTATAAATTAAAGAACCGTCAGTTAGCTCCTTACATAAAAAGCGCGGGTTACTATAATATTAAAGCGAAACGGTTGAAAGAGTTCTTAAAATTTTTTTTCCAGGCATATCAAGGGGACTTAGAGAAAATGAGCTTAACGCAAGCCCCGAATTTACGCCGGCAGCTGCTTTCGGTAAACGGTATCGGCCCGGAAACTGCGGATTCGATATTGCTTTACGCCTTCAATAAGCCGGTTTTTGTAGTCGATGCCTATACCAAAAGAATACTCATCCGGCACCGCATGATAAAAAAAGATGCCGATTATCAGCAGATACAGGGTTTTTTTCTGAAGAACCTTAAGGCGGACAGTAAATTATTTAATGAGTATCATGCGCTATTGGTAAAACTGGGAAAGGAATTTTGTTTAAAAAATAAACCGAGGTGCGAAATATGCCCGTTAAAAAGATAATTCATAGTCTATTATTTTTTCTGATGCTGCCCGCCATTTGTTGCGCCGCGCCCTGCTACGGGACAAAGCTGCCTGAAAAGAATAAATTTTTTGCCGGCCTGCAGTCTTACGGCATTTTTAAGCGGTATTTAGAGGATAATCACGGAAAATTAAAAAGCCAGCAGGAATTTTATATGATGTCTTACGGAGTTTTTGATTGGCTCTCTATAGATTTAAAAGCCGGCGCCGGTAAGATAAAACAGCACCCCGTAGGAAGCGATGAAGTTGATTATTCGGCGAATTTTTCCGGCGGCTACGGGCTGCGTGTAAAATTTCTCGATCAAGATAAATTAAAAGCGGTGTTGGGGTTTCAGCATATCAGCGTGCACCCTAAAGTCAGGCACGTGGACGGCGTTTGCAATGAGGCTATCCTTGATGACTGGCAATGGTCTTTATTGGGTTCCTGCGCGTTTAAAAAATTTACGCCGTATCTTGGGATGCGCTGGTCAAGGGTGGATTATATCCATACGCTGGCCGGCGAGAGGAAGCGCAGGATGTCGGACCGCAGCAAAAGTATCGGCTTAATCTACGGCCTGGATATACCGCTGAGCAAAAAAATCTGGCTGAACCTGGAAGGCTCAAGTTTTGACAGCGAGGCCTTCGCCTGCAGCGTGAATTATAGTTTTTAGATAACCGCTTATTAGATATTTTACGGCTGTCGTGTCTTGTTTCTCGCAGCACCGCTCGGTTTTCCCCGCCGAGGAAAATCTCGCTTCGCGAATCTGCTCAAAACCAAGCCACGTCATCCGTAAAAGAAACTATCAAGAGATGATTAACAAACAGAGGCTGATTAAGCTTACTCAGGCGTTAATCCGGATAAATTCGGAGAATCCCGGCGGGAATGAATTTGAGATTGCCCGCTTCGTCAAGCGCTATCTGGAGAGAATGGGCCTCGAGCCGAAAATTTATGAATTTAAAAAGAAGCGCTCCAATGTAGTTTGTGTTTTAAAAGGAAAGCATGCAAAATATTCGCTTTTAATCACGCCGCACCTGGATACCGTGCCCAGAGGGAATAACTGGCGCTTCAGCCCTTTTGCCGCCAAGATTCAGGACGGCAGGATTTACGGCTTAGGCGCTACTGACTGTAAAGGAAATTTAGCCGTGGCCTTAGAGGCGATGAATAGCTTGAGCGAAGAAGAAGTCGCCTTGGATTATAATTTAATTTTTGCCGCTACTGCCGATGAAGAAAGCGGCTCTTTCCTGGGTTTGCTCCCGTTGCTGGAGAAAGGGATTTTAAAACCGGATGCCGCGCTGGTTTTGGATTCCGATGATTTCAATATCATCGTCGCACAGAAAGGGCTGATGCAGCTTAAGGTAAAGATAGAAGGCAAAAGAGCGCACGGCGCCTATCCCTGGCAAGGGGTCAATGCCGTTGAGCTGGCAATGGATATGCTCCGGGAGTTAAAGCAGAGCAAGTTTAGCTATGAAAAAAACAAATATCTTAGGCCGCCGACGATGAATATCGGAACCATCAAAGGCGGAGACAAGGTAAACGTAGTGGCGGACTGGTGTGAATTTGAATTGGATTTCCGGTTTTTGCCCGGGACGCAAGCCAGAAATTTATTAAAAGATATCAGAAAGATTATGCAAAAACAGACTAAAAAGTTTAAGATAGAGATAGAGGCAATCCAGGCGCCTTTCCGCATAGGCAAGGCGCACTCCTTAGTTATCGGCCTTTGCCGGGCGATGCGTCAGGCTAAAGCCAGGCCCGCCATCACAGGTTCGGAAGGCGCAACCGTAATCACTTTTTTCCAAAGGAGAAATATACCTGCGCTGGCCACCGGCTTTGGCTCGGCAGGCACTGCCCATAGTGCCGATGAATATGTAAAGATTAATAATTTATATAAAGGCGCCTATATCTTAGAGGCATTTTTAAAAGGAGCAAGATTATGGAAGGAATTAAAATTTCTAAAAGGCCGAGGTTAAAAAACCCCTATCTTATCGTAGCCTGGCCGGGTATGGGTGAAGTGGCGTTTAAAACAGCAACGTATCTTGTAGAGAAATTACCGGCAGAAGAGTTCGCCGAGATTCCTCCGGAAGACTTTTTCTATTTAACCGGCAGCCTTATTCAGGAAGGGGTCTTAAGTATGCCCAAGCTCGCCCAGAGCAAATTCTATTATTGGAAGAATCCCGCCGCCAAACGCGGGCAGCCCGGCCGCGATTTAATCATATTCGTCAGCAGCGCCCAGCCTGATTTATCCAAAGCAGAAGCTTACAGTAAAAGGATTATTTGTCTCGCCAAGAGTTTTAAGGTAAAGACGGTCGTCAGCTTCGCCGCCATGCCGCAGCCGATCGACCATACCCAGCGCCCCCGGGTCTGGTTTTCTGCTACCAGCCGCCAGCTGCTTGAGAGCCTGAAGACGCATAATCTCAATCTCCTTGCGGAAGGCCAAATCAGCGGCATGAACGGCCTCTTCTTAGGCATTGCCAAACAATCCGGCTTAGAGGGCTTTTGCCTGCTCGGAGACATACCCCTCTATACTATTCAGATTGAAAACCCGCGGGCTTCTTTAGCGGTATTAGAGGCGTTAACTAAAATATTAAACTTAAAGATAGATTTGGTTAATCTTGTTGACCAGGCGCATATTATGGAAGACGAAATCAATAAGCTCCTGGATTATCTAAAGCTGGCTCCCCCGGCCGGCCCCATCGGCGAGGAGGAGATTGAAAAGATAAAAAAATCGTTAAGCCAGCTTACGAAACTGCCGCTTTCCGTGAAAGACAAGATTGAAAAGCTTTTTAGCCAGGCGAATACGGATATTTCCCGGGCCAACGAACTGAAGGCCGAGTTGGATAAATGGAACGTCTATAAAGATTACGAAGACCGCTTCCTGGATTTATTCAAGAAGCCCAAAGACAAGAATAATTAATGGATAATAACCACCGCATTGAGGCGATTATCTTTGATTTAGGCAATGTCGTGGTTAATTTTGACCATACGATTGCCGCAAAAAGGATATCCCGATTTAGCGATAAAACCCCGGAGGAGATATTTAACCTCTTCTTTGATTCGCAGCTCACCGGGCTTTTTGAAGAAGGTAAAATTTCACCCCAGGAATTTTTCTTAAGCGTCAAGAAACTGTTGAATTCAAAAATAGATTACGGCGATTTCCTGCCTATCTGGAATGAGATTTTTTTCTTAACCGACGAGAACCGGAAAGTCTATCAACTGGCAAAGCGCTTAAGGAAGCAGTATAAAGTAGCGCTCTTGTCGAATATAAATATCCTGCACTTCGAGTATTTAAAAAAGGAATTTCCTGTTTTTGACGCCTTTAATCATATACTTACTTCTTTTGAATTGTCCTTGAGGAAGCCCGACCCTTTAATTTATGAAAAAACACTTAATGCGCTTGAGGCTTCATGCGCGCCTTGTGTTTTTTATACTGATGACCGGCCGGAACTTATCGAGAAGGCGATTATATTGGGTTTAAGGGGTTTTGTTTTTAAAGATGCGGCGCAATTAGAGCGTGATTTATTAAGCGCGGGAGTGAAGATAAACTGATGCCTCAAAAGACGATATTGCTCAGTCATGGCAGCGGTGGGAAATTGATGCACGGTTTAATTAAAAGGCTGCTGCTTAATAAATTAAATAACCCTCTCTTAAAAGAACTGACCGACAGCGCCTTCATCGATTACAGAGAAAAAACCGCCTTTACCACCGATTCTTTTGTGGTCAGCCCCCTTTTCTTCCCCGGCGGCGATATCGGTAAGCTGAGTGTCTACGGCACAGCCAATGACCTGGTGATGCTCGGCGCAGAGCCGGAGTATTTATCTTTAGCGCTGATTATCGAAGAAGGGCTGGATTACGCGCTCTTAGAAAAAATTATCGATTCTATCTCTTCGTCTGCTAAAAGAACAGGCGCGCAGGTCGTTACCGGCGATTTAAAAGTGGTGGAGAAAGGCGCCTGCGATAAAATATTCATCAATACTTCGGGGATCGGAAGGATTATCAAGGGCAAAAAGTTATCCGTAAATAATATCCGGCCGGGGGATAAGGTAATCATTACCGGCAATATCGCCTGCCACGGGTTAGCGGTATTAAGCAAGAGAAAGGATTTGGACCTCGGGTTTAATATCTTAAGCGATTGCGCCGCTTTAAGCGGTTTAATTATCCCTATATTAAGGAAGACAAATGCCGTAAAATTTATGCGCGACCCGACCAGGGGCGGTATCGCCACCACCTTAAATGAAATTACAGAATCTTCCGGCCTGGGGATAATCATTGAAGAAAAAGACATACCGATAACCAGCAAGGTACGGGCGGCCGCGGAATTACTCGGCATTGACCCTTTATATATCGCTAATGAAGGAATAGCGATAATGGTCGTGCGGAAAGACAGCGCGAAGAGAGTCCTAAGTTTATTAAGAAAGCACCCTTTAGGCCGCCGGGCGCAGATTGCCGGCGAAGTGATTAAACAACCCGCGGGCCGCGTGGTTTTAGAAACCGTTATCGGCACCGAGCGTATCGTCGATATGCTGACCGCCGAACCGTTGCCGAGAATTTGTTAAATGAAAACAGACAAATATCAGCGCAGGTTTTACCGGAATTGGGTGAAGGCGAAGGATTTGCACTTAACGCATCTTGTTGACCGCGAAACGGATTTGCAGATTCTTACCAATAAGACCCTGGATAAAGAGTTTGTTAAGGAAAGAGTGCGCGCTTATCGCTGGGATATCCAGGATTATATCGGCAAAGACAGGAGATTCTTAAGCGCCTTAAAGCCCGTCGCGGTAGAATTAAATGCGCCGGCGATTATTAAGCAAATGGCAGAGGCGGCAGAAAAAGCCAATATCGGGCCGATGGCGGCGGTTGCCGGAGCAGTGGCGGAATGTCTGGGCCGGGACTTATTAAGCAAGGGGTATAAAGACGTGATTATTGAAAACGGCGGGGATATATTTTTAAAGACGCGCCGCACCTGCGCCATCGGCGTTTATGCGGGCAGGGCGAAATTATGGAATAAACTGGCCTTGAAGATAAAACCAAAAGATACGCCTTTGGGCGTTTGTACCTCATCGGGGACAATCGGTCATTCCTTAAGCTTTGGCCACGCGGACAGCGTAGTGGTTTTATCCGGCAATACCTCCTTGGCCGATGCGGTAGCTACGGCTATTTGCAATCGCGTCAAATCTAAAGCCGATTTACCCGGCGCTTTAAACTTCGCCAAGTCTATACCCGGCATACTGGGAGTCATCATCGTCATCAAAAAACACCTGATGAGCTGGGGCAGGGTAGAATTTTCTGAAAATACTTGACAAAAATAAAATATTGTGATAAAAAATAATATTGTCAGCGTATTTTAAAAACTTTTTTAGGATTTTGATGGAGGTTAGATAACCTAAGTTGGAAAAATAGGCAGTAATTTTAAGGGCTCAAGAAAGAGGTGAGCCCTTATTTTTTATATCGAGATGAAAACCGTTGGTTTAACCTACGATTCCAAGGCAGATTATACCTTTAAAGAGGGCGACCCCCCCGACGCTAATGCCGAATTCGACCATCCCTCGACCATTGATATTATAGCCGGTACCATTGAAGCCTGCGGCTTTAAGGTAAACAGAATCGGTAATGCCCCCCGCCTTTTAGAAAAGATAAACTCACTCGACGTAGACATTGTTTTTAACATTTCCGAAGGCCTCCATGGCAGAAACCGCGAATCCCAGGTGCCGGTGCTTTTAGAGATGGCGGGGATCCCTTTTGTGGGTTCCGACGCATTGACGCTGGGCATCACCCTGGATAAGATTATGGCCAAGAAAGTCTTTATCGCCGAAGGAATCCCCACGCCGAAATTCTTTGAAGTCAGGGATAGCGAGAGTCTCGCAGATACCGACCACTTAAAATTCCCGTTAATCGTCAAGCCGCGCTTTGAAGGTTCTTCCAAGGGCCTCAGCGATAATTCGCGGGTGGAAGATATGCAGGGCTTAAAAAGGCAGGTTGAGCTGGTCCTCAATACTTATAAGCAGGCGGCGCTGGTGGAAGAATTTATTTCCGGAGAGGAATTCACCGTGGCTATCGTCGGGAATGACCCGCCGGAGGTGTTTCCGATAGTCCAGGTTAAAATCGACGGAGAACTCAAGCTGAATGACAAATTTTATACTTTCGCGCGGATTTCTTCCGACCGGCTGGAGTATGTCTGCCCCGCGCCCATCAGCGATGAATTAGCCGGGAAGATTTCCGATTTCGCGTTAAAGGCATACCGCTCGGTAGATTGCCTGGATTTTGGGCGGGT
>JBAZGA010000027.1:0-17380 GCA_041653115.1 Candidatus Omnitrophota bacterium | reverse complement strand
GCTTAAAAATCAGGAAAATGGAAAGCAGGGAAAATATCAGGGAAGGAAAACGCAGGCTGAATTCGCTGATGCCGAATGTCTTTACCCAGAGATGCGTCACGATATAGTATAACGGAGGAAAGGGAAGCGTGGCAGTGCCTTTGATAATCTGGCTGAAGGGAAAAGAAACCCTGCCTGCAGTCATAAGCTCGTCGAACCAAAGATTAGAGCCGCCTAAGCGATAAACCCTCAGCAGGAAGCCGATGATAAGGGTTAACCAGAAAAAGAAAAAAAACGCTTTACCTTTTAACAGATTGTAATTAAATCTTTGCATTTATGAGGTGAGCAGTTTGCCGCCCGCTTCTTGTAGCTATGGATATTCTGTATATAAATAATTTAAGAAACGCCAGACAAAGGCCGATCAACTGCCTCGGCGAACAGTAAAAAGAAAGCATTGTCTTCTTCTGTAAAAGCCCAAGGTCTTTTGGATTATACCCCCAGGCACATATACAGGCTCAAACGGAGTAAATCCCGCCATCGCATCATAACGAATCCATTCCTGCGGCAGAGTAGCCCTGATTTGCCGGAATAATTCCGAGCCCGGATAAGGAGTCAGTAAGTAGGGCGATAGCGGCCAACGCGGAACAAATGCCTTGCCGGAAAGGGCGACTCGTCAAGCCGCGTAATATAGGGCCTCTCCGGATTATGAATAACTGAACCATTTTCTTTATATGAAATCCCCGCTATCCCGCGCAGCCCCTCTTCTTTTTCCAAAACATAAGCCAGATACGCCAGGCCCATGGGAATCAACAGCGGCGCGAAGACACTGTAAGCGCCGTAGAGTTTCTTGATATCCTGTAAGTAAGACTTTAGCCATAAGGTATTCCCGCGGGCTCGGCTCTCCCCAAAATCACCAGCCACGGAAGAGAGATTACAACCTTTTCAATTTTAAAATGCTCTGCTATTCTTTCGATGATTTCCTTTTTAGTAAACCTGTGGAGATGTTCAGGGTGCCTGCCGCCGCGCAGCAAATTCTTGCCGCTAAGAAGCCTGAAGAGCGAAAAAAACGGCTCATAGGGGACGCTGATCAGACAGTAGCCCGCAGTTACCCGCTTCAGTTCCTGCAAAACTTGCCGGTACCCTGCAATGTGCTCAATGACTTCGGTACAGGCCACGATGTCAAATGTCTTTTCCTTGAAAGGCAAACGGAGTATGTCCGCTTCTATATACCTCACGCCGGGGTTGTTGCGCCGCGCAAAAGCCAATGCCTCTCTCCTCTTATCAACAGCCGCAAAGAAAGCGCGGGGATGTCCTCGCGAGAGTACAGGCAATACATACCCTTCTCCGCAGCCCGCATCAAGCAGTTTCTGCATAGGTAAATTCTCTAGCAAACCGGCAACCCTGCGGAGAAAATTCTTTACCGCAAGGCGCAGCAGAGGATTATTGCTTGTATATTTTTTTATATTACCATGTATGGAATTCCTTGTCATGTGCTCTTACCAAATTGTATAATTCAAAAAAATTAAAATATATATTATCCCTGCGACATAGAACAAAAGAGTAAAACCATAAGTCATCGCCAAATTTATAGCAAGAATTGCGCCTAAGGGAGCGTATATTCCATTTATGGCCCACATCAGCGAAGCGGCTTTTTCTCCGAATGACTCCCGGCAAATCTTCAGTCCAGAGGGAAACGGTGTCCCCAAGAGTAACCCTAACGGCAGTAATATCAGTATAGTAAAGGCTATTTTTAGTGGCAAATATTGAGGGACATAATTCATAATCAGCATGATAAAAGAAGGAAAAATAAGCATTGCCAACGCTAAAACTAAAATACAGGCACTGATAAATTTTCTGCCCTTTTTTCTGCTGAGATAGCTTCCTGTGCCGGCCGTGATTAAAAGCACGGGGATAATTACCGCCATCGAGATAACCGGTGACCAGAGGTAAAGATTGAACTTATGGATTAAAGCCATTTCGAAAATCATAAACCCCGCGCCTAAAAGAGCAAAATAAATTATTAATTTAATGAATTTCTTATTCCTGTATCCGGTTCCGCGCAGGAAAGAGAAGGCGATAGTGCTTAAAAATATTACGCTGGTAATAAAAAAGATTATTTTCAGGTTACGCTGCTCGGGAAACTTATTTTTATATCTCTGGTAAAGAAAAGGCTTATTATCATAGAGGGGAGTTATATCCCAGGGGTAACTCCGGTAGAACTTTTGTTTGTCCGCAGCAAGAATCAAGCTTTTAAAATAATTATCTTCGGAATTATAATAGGGGGCATAAATAATTTTGGAGCCGCGAGGGAGCATTGTGTAGATTCTATCGATCTCTTCTTTCTTAAACGGCCTTTTTTTGATAAGGAGCGCCCCCTCTTCACCTAATAAGTTGCGGACACCCTCGTGAGGATGGGGATATTGAATAACCACTATCTGTTCTTGATAATCAACGGTGCCATTTTCCCTCAATCCTTCTATCGCTGTAGATAAAATCCTTAAAAGCGCAAAGGGCTCTTTACTATAGGGATCGATGTTAAAATGTTTAGCCATATAAATAATACCTTCTTCTGAAAGCCGGGAAAAATATTCTTTTACCGCTTCTACGGTATAAAGATAATTTTCCATATGCAGCATAAGATAGGGATGTCTGATATAGGTATCTGCGAAATTAAAAATCAGCGAGTCGAATTTTTCTTTGCGGCCCCTAAAAAAGCCCCGCCCATCCATTAGATACAATCTGTCTAAAAGCCTGTAAGAAGAACTTGGGTATGACATCAGCCTGACTATGGCTGGGTTTATTTCTATGCCGGTTATTTCACGGGGGGAAAAATACTTTAGGTGTAAAATATCATTCCCTCCTCCCAGACCGACAATTACAACCCTCGCATCCGGGGTAAGAAGATAGGGGTAAAGCGCAGAATTTCCTAAAGAATCATCCTTGTCCCTGACCATAGAAATCCATTGATTCCGGTCAAAAAGTGACTTCCCGTAGGGAATTTTCGCTACTTCCTTAGAAGGCCTTTGTTTTGTTTGATAAACAGGCTTTTTCAATATATCAACCCGCGAAAGCAGGCTCCACGCCGTTCCCATAAGCGCAGTATTCTTATCCTTTAGACCCATGTGGGCAAAAGTCTTTTCCAAAGAAGAAAACCATGAAGAAAGCTGCGGGTCTGAGTAATTATAGGTCTTAACGGGCATAATTTTTAACATATCAATTTGATGCGTAAGAGAATTGCCGATAAATAATATAAAGAAAAACGCTCCGGAGAGGATGCCGGCGGTTAACGCTCTCTTCTTATTTAAAATGATATTAGATAAAATTAAAAAAAGGCATAATAAAATCAGGGTACTCTCTCCTCCGGCCCGGCGAAGAAAAGCCCACAAGAATAAAACCCCCAGCCCCGAACCAAACATACTGAAAGCATAAACAAGATGGGATTTTCCTTTTATAAAACAAAAACCCATTATCAAGCCGAATAAAGTGAAGATTAACGGGAGAATAAATGCTATATAAGGCAATTCGCGGATAAAAATCATGCTTAAGAAAGTAAGAAATATTGACCAGGCCAGCCAAAGGTTTATTTTTAAGATTAACTTGAGAGTTAATCTGTCAATGTATAAATAAGCTAAGAATCCGCCTGCTCCGAGCCCAAACATTACATAAAAAATGATATAAATCGGCGCAAAGCTCAGCAAGAGCACGCTGATGATTAAGGGATATAACAATTCTAAGGCAAGAAGGACAAAAGAGATTAGAAAAATGAGGAGATAAATAGTTTTATTGTTCTCTTGTGTCGGCATTTTTTGTCTTAGGGTTAGATATTTTTGGGGTAGATAGATAATATTCCCGCAAAAGCGCGCAGAAATCAGGAATGCTGCTGAATAGCCTGACGAGAGTGCCGTATTTGCTGTAGCCCGACCGGCGGAAGCGGTGTTCTACTTCGACTTCTCCGATACGCGCCCCTTGCTTTTTAAGCAGGGCGGTCAAAAAACGGTGGCGCTGCCTATAAAGCCTTAACCCTTTAATTGAGGCCGCGGTATATACCCTTAACGCGCACCCTACATCATGCAGATTTTCATGAAAAAAAATCCTTCTGATGTAATTGGCGACATCGGAGGCGGCCTTCTTTGCCCAGGGGTCGCGGCGGATGCGCCGCCAGCCGCAGACAACATCATAGCCCTCCTCCATTTTATTTAATAACCGGGGAATATCCGCAGGGTCATTTTGTAAATCGCCGTCCAGGGTAATAATGATTTTCCCCTGTGCGCGGTCAAACCCCGCCTGCAGGGCTTGAGACTTTCCGCGACGCATATTCAAATCAATAATGCATAGCCCTGCTGATTCACCCGTAAGGCCCTTAAGTGCTTCCAGGGTATTATCTTGCGAGCCATCGTTAATAAAAATTATTTCATAGGGTTTTTTAAGGCTATCCATGACGCGTTTTAGGGAAAAATATAAAGGCGCGATGGAATCCTCTTCATTATAGATGGGAACTACTACAGAGAAATCCGGCATATTAGGAAATAGATTCGTATTGCCTACCTTGAACGGATTTATTATATACGAAAGCGACGAAAATGCAAGGATTAAGCCTCGCCGTATATTCCTAAAAATTCCTTTGACTGGGACTTTATTTCGTGTACAATATTCCCACAATTCCCCCGTAGCTCAGTTGGTAGAGCGAGTGGCTGTTAACCACCAGGTCCGAGGTTCGAGTCCTCGCGGGGGAGCCAAAATTGGCACCTAGCAATAGGTGCCTTTTTTTGTGCCAATTTTGGCGGAGGAACGAGGACGAGAACCTACAGAAAAGGGATTATTAAGGGGAAAAGACCGTTTTCCCCTTAAGATTCAATTCTTTGATTACTAAGGAAGGGGTGACAGGAACGCAGCGACGCCAGAGGGGAAACCATTGGGTTTCCCCATGGGGAGGACGAGCGAATGCGAGGACGACAGGTTCTAGGCCGAAGGCTGGAGTCCGAGCGGGGGCTCGGGCTCACTTGGCGCCCTTTTTACTATTACTGGCACGGAAAGCTTTTTTGTGATATTCTATTGCAGAAGGATGAAGCATGAAAAAAGAAGGTTTTACTAAAACCAAACGATCGGTTACCCGCCAATGGTTCAAGGGGTGGTCAAACGAATACGATACCACGTTAGGCAGCATCAGTTTTCACCGGGGCCTGCTGGAATTGGTGGCGCGGCTTTCAGGCGTGAAAGATAACGATACCGTCCTTGATATCGGCTGTGGCACCGGATTATTAAGCTTAAAGCTCTTGCAGGCGGCTGACTGCTCGATTGTCGGTGTTGACAGCTCAAAGGAAATGTTGTCCGTCTTAAAAACCAAGATTGACAGGTTAAAGCTCGGCAGGAATATAGTATATAAATTAATGGACGCCTCTTCGCTGGAATTCAAAGATAATAGCTTTGATATCGTCGCTTCTACCGTTACCCTGCACCATCTTCAGGATAAACTTAAACTCTTAAAAAAGATTTATAAGCTTATCAAGCCGGGAGGCAGATTGATTATCGGCGAAATAGATATGGATACGACCGGAAAACATACCGATATCAACCGACTCAAGCGCATACTCGATGTCTTGAAAAACGAGTGGATATCCGCTTTAAAAGAAGCCGGAGTCGAGGCTTTCGTAAGAATGTTCCTGAACGGAAAAAAACACATTCTTAACGAGGGCGAGTATTGTATTAGCTTCAGGCAATGGGCCCGGCTCTGCAGAAAAGCCGGATTCAGGGTAATTACGATAAAGGCAGTACCGCATCATCAGGATTTCAAAGTTCTTGCGGCTAAGAAACCTCTAAATCTTTTCTCTTGCAAGTAGGAATAGTCTTATGTACAATAATATCGATGGCGCGAAGGATTGCAGGTTAGAAGATTCTTCCATAAAATAAAGGAGGTGGAAGATGGAAAAGTGGGCAAAGGTATCATCAGTGGCAAGCGTTCTTCTGGTAATTTATTGCCTCATCTCGAAATTGGCAGGGCAGCCTATGGTGAATTTCGGTATTTTGCATACAACCAGCGTGGGCGGAATGGTATTCGCTGTTTATCTTGCGCAGCTAGCGATATTGCTGAAATTGTGCCCAAAAAAATAATTAAGGAGGTATGGTGAGCGTAAACTGCCCACAGTGCCATAACGAAGTAAAATTAGAGGGTAAAGTTTATAATCAGGTTGATTATGTTAATCCTGCGGCGTTCTTCAGGCCCAGCAGCTTGCCATTCTACGCTATCTTCACCACCAATATACCGCTACAGAACAAATTCTTCGCCTGCTCGTTTTGCGGATTAATCTGGGCAAAGATTGACAGCGAAACACTGCAGTCTTGCGATATCAGGAAAACAGCGCTTTAAGGAAGAACTGATTTTAGATTTCCCGGCGGGCTTCTATGGCGCGGGAGAGAGTCGCGGTGTCGGCGTATTCCAGGTTAGAGCCCATGGGAATCCCCACGCCGATACGGGTAAGTTTTATCCCCAGGGGTTTGAGTAATTTGACAAGATAGAGGGCGGTTGTCTCTCCTTCCGTATCCAAATCCGTAGCGATAATTATTTCTTTAACGCTGTCCTGCTTTATCCTCTGAAGCAGGCCGTTAATCTTTAAATCCGCCGGGCCTTTGCCTTCCAGCGGCGCGATAGAGCCTAATAATACATGATATACCCCGCTAAAATTACCCGATTTTTCTATTGAGCTCACGTCTCCGGCCTTCTCCACGATACAGATAATATCCTTCCTGCGCCGGTCATCGCGGCAGATTCTGCAGGTTTCTTCCTCGCTTAAGTTATTACAGATGCGGCAGAAACGGACGCTCCCTTTTACCTTGCCTATTGCTTCCGATAAAAAGGCTATCTCCTCTTTGGGGGCGCTGAGGATATAGCCGACAATCCGTTCGGCGCTGCGCCTGCCGATGCCCGGCAATTTCATTAAAACGGAGATTAACTTCTCTATTGAATCGGTATAAGCTGACATTACTCCTTCTTAATCACCTTTCCCTTAAATATCTCCAAGGCAGACCTCAGGAAAGAATCCTCCTCCACGTCTTTATGCGCGGCTTCCCGGGAGAGGATAAAATTAACCCTTAAATTACTGTTGAGAATTTGCGCCAGCGCCTTCTCAATCATTGTCTTATTATCCCTGGTTTCCAGGCACTCTTTATGTAACGAATAATCCTTGGGAAAAGCCACGGTTAAAATATTATTTTCTAATTTTATCGGGCTGCCTTCGTTCAGATAGGTAGCTACCGACATTTTAATCTTGCCTAAATTTTCAACCGCCTCGTTCCAGATATTTTTAATATCTTCTAAAGATACCTGATTAGCCGGCTCTGCCGGCGGGTCCGGCGGCGCGGCATCTTCTTTCTTCACCTCCTGGACAGGCGGCCGGACAGGCGGCCGGACGAAATCAGGCCCTTTTTTATCGTGCGCCAGTTTAACCAGGCTTATTTCCAAAGGAATGCGCAAAGATTCCAGCCTTTTAGACATCTCCTGCGTATTTACCAGCAGATTGAAAGCGCTGAAGATCTCCTCCAGGCTGAAGGATTGCGATTGTTTCAATAGCCTCGCGCAGATATCCTGCGGCAGGTCGATTAATTTGTAATCCGCTTGAGCGATCTTGGCTACCATCAGGTTGCGGAAATGCTCAATGAGGTTAGCCAGAAAGACTCCGGTATCCTTGCCTTCGTCGATAATAGTATTGAGCAATTTTAAGACGGACAAGGCATCTTTCGCGATTATCCGTTCGATTATCTCAAAGAGCGCGTCCTGCTCCACCAGTCCCAATACGGAGATAACGTCTTTTAAAGAAATTTTCTCCTGGGAAAAGGAAACCATCTGGTCAAGAAGCGACTCCGCGTCCCTTAAGGAGCCGTCGCTTGAGCGGGCAATGGCAAAAAGGACCTCTTTTTCTACCGTTATCTTTTCCCGTGCGGCAATCCGCTCCAGCTGTGCAATGATTTCCATTAGCGAAATGCGCCGGAAATCGAGCTTCTGGCAGCGCGAAAGTATGGTCGGCGGGACTTTGTGCGGGTGAGTGGTGGCAAAGATGAACTTTACAAAGGGCGGCGGCTCTTCCAGGGTCTTCAGGAGCGCGTTAAACCCATCGCTGGTAATCTGGTGGACTTCATCAATGATATAGACCTTGAACTTCCCTTGTGTCGGGGCGAATTTGACGCTCTCGCGCAAAGCCCGGATTTCATCAATACCGCGGTTTGAAGCCCCGTCTATCTCAATGACGTCAAAACTATGGCTCTGGCTGATCTCCAGGCACGCCGGGCACTTCTGGCAGGGGGTTACCGTAGGGCCTTCCTTACAATTCAGCGACTTGGCTAAGATCCTGGCCGCCGAGGTTTTTCCCACGCCGCGCGGCCCGGCAAATAAATAAGCGTGGGCAAGCCGGTTCTTCTGGAGAGCGCTCTTTAAGGTAGTAACGATGTGCGGCTGGCCGATAATCTCGTCAAAATTCTGCGGCCGCCACTTTAAGGCAAAAACAGTGTAGGACATAAGGATTTAAGTATTCACGGCGCCGGATTACATTAATCCGGCATCCGTTTTATGTTTCATTGTCAGGTTTACAACGAACCAGACACTCCGCTCGCTGCCTCGCTTGTCGCTCGGCTACGCTCGCTTGAGTGCCGTAAATTTTTTCTTTGTCAGAAAAAATTTACGGAGAGGCTGGGATTTGAACCCAGGGGCCCAGTTTCCCAGGCCAACTCATTAGCAGTGAGTTGCTTTCGACCACTCAGCCACCTCTCCAAATTTTCAATCTATTACAAGTCAGAAAATTTGGTCCTAAGCCGAAGGCGCAGGACCTAACCTTGCTTTCTCTTCTTCCTAAAAAATTCTTTCAGTAAAGAGCCGGATTCTTTTTCTGATATTCCCTTTTGAACTTTAATCCGGTGGTTTAACTTCCTGTTATTGGCAATATTGATGATTGAACCGCAGGCGCCGGTCTTGGGGTCTTGGGCTCCGAAATACAAATCCTTTATCCGCGCCAGCACTAAAGCCCCGGCGCACATACTGCACGGCTCAATTGTAACATAGAGCGAACAGCCATTCAACCATTTTGTCTTTAGGTAATTGGCGGCGGAGGTTAAGGCGAGCATTTCTGCGTGAGCAGTGGGGTCTTTCAAGCGTTCAATCTGATTATGTCCGCGGGCGATGATTTTACCTTTATAAACAACGACTGCGCCTACAGGAACTTCGTCTTCGGCAAAGGCCTGCTTCGCCTCCCTTAAGGCCTCCTGCATGAATTTGGCGTGTTTCCTAACCACCGTAGTTTAATATTTTTTAGTAATTTCTTAGTAAAAAACCGATTATGAAAATATTTAAAATCGAATTTATCAGGCAAACGATGCCGAGAGAGCGCCGTTTTTTCAGTAAAAGCATCTGCAGCCATTCCCTGCTTTTTCCCAGCTGGCTCATCACGCTTTTTTTATGCAAACCGTAGGTTTTAGCGAAGAATCTTTCTATTTTCAGGTAAATATCGACATCGTAGAATAAAAATATACCGATGAGAAATATAACCGGGCTTGTTATTATAAGAAATAATTTCAAAAAATTAGCAAGCAGCGGAAAAAACAAGTTCTCTCCCATCTTCACCCTCCTCTTTTTTATTCCGGATCTGGCTTGAATTCAAGTGCGCCTGGCTGGATTTGAACCAGCAACAACTTGCTCCGTAGGCAAGTGCTCTATCCAGTTGAGCTACAGGCGCAAGCAATTTACAGTATATCAAGCAGATAAAAACCGGCCCGCATCTCTAGCAAAGATAATAAAATTAAAATCGGGCCGATAATTTTATGATTGGACATAATCCAGGCATCAAACCAATCTATATTCCTGGCCAGCGGATTGAGGATATTGACGGAAAATATATCCACATTCAGCCGATCATTAATCTTTCTATACCCATCTAAGGAAAAGGTAAAAATCAGGCAAACCAGGCAAATTATACCATAAAAAGAAACCATAAATACGCTTAATAAAAAATCGAGTGCGTCAAAGCCCATATTTATTTAATTTTAAAGAATAAAAAACGCGGGCGCATAACGTCTATATTATACGCTATGCGCCCGCTCTATTCAAGACGATTTTCAGCGGAAGGCGGTAAGAGGCGAATTTAAAATTCTACTTTAAAACCTGCGTATGCGGAAAACTTGGGAGTCTGATAGCCGGCGATTTGCTCATATTTTTCATCCAGGATATTTTCAAACCGCGTAAAAATATCCAGGTTATCTCTCAGGCGATAATTGAAGGATAAATTTCCCAGTATGTACGATTTCAAGAGCTGGCTGCCGGCCGTATCCGAAGTCCTGTGCCCGACGTAAGAGAGGCCAAAAGCCGCGCTTAATCTATCAAACTCGCTTTTGATTTTCAGGGTGACTTTATTTGCCGGCCTTCTGGCCAATTCAGCGCCGTTATCCTTATTCTCCGTATCAAGCCAGGTATAGCCCAAACCAAAGCTCCAGTTTTTATTGGCTTTATAGTCGAGACCGCTTTCCAATCCTTTAATCCGCGATTTCCCGACGTTTACATAACCGGCGGTGTAGTCATAGTCTATCAAATTCTTCAGCTGGCTGTGGAAATAGCCCAGGCTTAACTTCAAATCATCGAAAACCTCCTGCTCTACTCCCGCTTCGTAACTCTGCGATTCTTCGGGCTGCAAGGCCGCATTCCCTATCGGCCCATAGGAGCTGGCCGGGGCATAAAGCTGATACAAAGAAGGCGCCTTGAAACCGGTACCGTAGGAGGCCTTCAGCTTTGTTTTTGTCGCCTCGAAAGTATAGGCTGCGGCAGCCCGGTAGGTATCGTTGTCCTTAAAAGCGGAGTGGTCGTCTATCCTGTAGGAAAGAGCCAAAAGAAGATTTCCGGGATTGAAAATATTTTCCAAAAAATAACCCTTATTATTGCTGGTCTCTTTGGGAAAATCAGAAACGAACCCGCTATCCACCCTGAAAGAATCCCCTAGCTCCCTGAGATAATCAAAACCGAATATCAGTTTATCGAAATCCGCTAATTTCAAGCTGAACTGATTATCTACCTGATAAGTCCTGCCATCATACCAGTTATCGGAAGCGGCATCCTCCCAGCCTTTTCTCGCTATTCTGGTCATCCCTAAAGTAAGCTTATAATCCAGGATATCGCTGATACGCTGATTGGCAATAAACCCTAAAATACCTTCCCGGTCGTAGGCATAATTATCGTCGTCATCGGTAGGTAAATAAGGCGGAGTCCAGCTGGCGCCGTCATATTCGTATTTGGCGTATATATAACGGCCGAGCAGCGCCAATTGAGTGCTATCGGAAAGATCATAGTCCAGCCTTAAAGAGGCATTGAGGTTATGATAAGGGTCTCTTTCGTGGTTATTGTTTTTCTCCTTGGCCAGGGAATATCCGCCGATATCCGTCCGCGTAACCCCCAGAGAATAGGCAAACTCTTCCTGCCGGCCCAGGAAATCAAGGGATTCTATATAGGTATTATAGCTGCCTGCCTTCTGCTGAAAAATAAAACGCGGCCTGCCTTCTCCTTTTCTGCTGAAAAGGTTGATTACGCCGCCTATGGCATCCGAGCCGTAGAGAGAACTCTGCGGCCCTTTGGAAATTTCTATCTTATCCAGTCCCTGCAGGTTAAAATGAGAAAAACTGTAATAAGCGGCGGTGAGCATCGGGTCATATATTTTTATCCCGTCCAGCATAAACCTGGTATGCGCGGAGTTATGGCCCCTTAAAAATACCGAAGTATCTCCTCCCAGGCCCCCCGAAGAAACAGCAGCGATGCTCGAAGAGGCAACCAGGGCGTCCTTAAGAAAAGCCACGCCTTCTTTTTCCAGCTCTTTGACATCGATTTTCTCTACCGAGGAACTGTTTGCCTCCGAGGAAATTTCCGTCCTATAAGGGGTAATCACAATCTTTTCCAGGTCTATATCCTGGGCCCAGCTTCTCGAGAAAAAGGTTAAATTAATCAATACGCCTGCTATTATTAATATCGGCCTTCTCATTATTTATCTCCTGTTTTATATTCCTGAATATCCAGGAACCAATATCCCTTAATCAGCACTCTGTCCGTTTTTGTAATCTCGATACGTTTCGTAAAAATCGGGCCGTCATAGACAAAGCTGTGAAATTCTCCGTTCTCGCCGCATAAGTCAACGCCGGACACCGACTTTAAATCTTCAATGAACTTTTCATCGATAGTCCGGCCTACCCAGTCCCGGTTCAGCTTCGCGCCTTGCGCGCTGGTTAATACCGCTTTAAAGCCGAGGCTGACGAATTCTCTCAGCAGCTCTTCGCCCGCCCCCTCCCATATCGGAGAAATAACGCCCATGCCTTCTCCGGCGCAGACATTCTCCACCCAGTCCTTCAGGTCAAGAAGAAAAATATCGCCGCGCACAAGCTGATGAATACCCTTTTGCTTAAGTTCGCGTAAAGTCTGCCTGAAGACCGCCTCATAATTATCCTTGGTGGTTTCCCGCTGAAGCAACGGTATGCCTAAAGCTTCTGACTGAAGATTGACTAATTCTGCCGGCGCGCCGTGAAAAGATACTCTCTGGTATTCGCGCGAAATAAAATTCATCAAATACCTGATTTTGAAACCGGAGCGTATCGCCCTGTATAACGCCAGACAGCTGTCCTTTCCGCTGCTCCAGGAGCAAGCAGCTATTTTTTCCTGCATATCGCCTTTCCTTTCTGCGGACATATACCCCGCCTTATTGGATAGGCGGGTATTCGCTCGTGCGAAATAAAAAACCCCGAAGCTGCGCTTCTTTAAGCGCCTCCTTCGGGGTATACCCTGCTTTCTTCACCCTTCTGGCTTGTCCGCGACCAGAATAATTTGGTACCTGGTTATATATGTCTTAAGGTCTTCTGGCTTTCCGCTCTTTCAGCTACCTTCCCATCCCGTAAAATTCAGGACAGTGGTATATGGCTACTGAAAGAGTTCCCTTTCCTTAAAATAGAAAGGGCGGGATTACAGCAGCGGGACTGCGGCTGATTTACACAGCCTTCCCTTCAAACATATATTCCTGCTACTAATTTGTTAAAAGAACGCGTGAATACCTGGTATTCCTCACCAATCTCGCGATTAACTCATATGCGCCGAAAAATACGGCGGAATATACTAATGTCGCCAGCGTAAAGTTTCTTAAAAACGGCAGGGCCAATACGTAACAATCAATCAAGCCCTTCCAGGTATGCGGATACCAGCCCATCAGCCAAACGCCAAAATTAGAAACTGCGTAAAATAAAAACGAAGAAGCTAAAGACGCGAATGTAACCTTGGCGATACTTTTCTTGTTTTTAAACCGCACCCCTAAAAGCGCGATCAAGGCAAAACTTCCCCAGGTGAAAAGAACCACATCGTGGATGCCGATAACTAAGTCGCTTATAACCATAAGCGCTAAGGGGATTATCAGGGCGTACTTTTTGCTTAAGTAAGCGCCGCCGAACAACGCAATCGCTGCCACCGGCGTAAAATTCGGGGCGTGAGGCATGAATCTTAACAAGATACCGATGACAACCAAAGTTAATGCCAGCATTATCTCCTCCCTATTAATAAACTATATCTTACTTAGAATACGGGCCCTGTCAAGAAAAATTTAAATTGAAACCCAAAAAGTCAGTCTCTCGCCGGTTATCCCCGCTTATTTCTTTAACAAGAAAAGGAAGATAAACGCACAAACAATACAAACCAAAGCAATAACGATCTTGCTTTCCAGTAATCTTTGCTGAAGAGTATAGATATTGGTTTCTATTTTGGGAAAGACTCTTTTTCTGATGCCTCCTATTTCTCTGCCCAAAACGCTTTCCAACTTGTTGTATTTAGCTAACGAGGTTATTAATAACGCTAAGCCAAAGATAAAAATCAGCGGACTTAGCCAAAACAACACTACGCTTACGGCGTCAAGAAAAGAAATGCCTGGAAATAGTTCTGCCATCTAAATCACCTCCTTTCGCAGGTATCATTGCAAGCAGCGATATTTTAACTCAAGCAGCTTCTCGTTCTCTCTGTCGACTTCCAGCCCTTCATTAATAGCGACCATAGCCAGGTCTTTGCGGCCAGCTGATAAATAAGCCTCTGCTGTCCTGATCTTGGAAGCAACGATATGCTTCGCTGGATTGATGTCTCGGGGCTGGTCGAGAAGCGGCTCAAAAGTATCGATGCTTTTCAAGGCCATTTTTTCATATCTGTCAAACTGTTCCGGCGGGCCGCCAAAAGCTAAGGTGTAATAGCTCTTTCCTATAAGCAACTGAATCTGCAGCTGTTTAAATTTACCGGGAATCTCGTACCTGACTTCCGCTACCTTAGTGTTGAATTTCTCAATTTCATTTACGGCGATCTTCCCGCCGAAGCGCATCCGCATACGTTCGGCGCCGTTCCGGCAATCGGTGAGAAGAGCGGAAAAATCTGAAAAAGGGCTGGCTTGCCCGATTATCTTCAGTTGCGCCTTGGGGGAAGCGGACGATGAATTGAAATCTACCTTGCCTCTGGTATCTGATGGGTAGCCGTTGATAAGCCAATTTGCCGGGGGCTGAATTTTAAAAAATCCCTTGGGGTCTGAATAAATGACTTGTGAAAGACCTGCCTCGGAATATTCCCGGGATTGTGTTCCCTGTGCCAGACTGACTGCGGATAAATTTATAGCTAGGAAACAAAATAGAAACGAAATGAATATGAGATTTAATATTTTTCTTTTCATTCTTGCTGCCGAGTCTCCCTGCCTTAAGTGGCGGATAGTCGTGGATGAAAGTCGAACCCTACAACCCTTTGAAATAGAGCTACTTATAGAAATTCATCGAAAACGTAGCATGGGTTGGCTCATCGCCCTTGACGAACCCATATTCAACAAACCTGCAAAAACTAAAGAACCGCTAAAAACAGAATCTTATTACGAATACATTATTTAAGTAATGAGCTGCTTGGATAATCAAATTCGGCCGGATACGCCAACAAATCATCGCGGCATCAGCGCAAACACCCCCCAGCCTAGGTATTCACGCGTGTAAGCGGCGTGGTGCTCGGGTTCCGAGGTCAGTTTGTCCCGAACATTTCTCGCGAGCTCGTCTCCGGGATTTGCCTCAAGCCATCGGCGCATGGTGAGCCATTTGGCCGCCTCGTATCTGTCCCATCCGTCTTGGTCAGCCAGTACCATTTCAACGACGTCATAGCCAAGGCGGCCGAAAAACGCGAGAAGCTCCGGAAGTATGAGAAAGTCAGAGATGGAGTTGGCATGACACTCCTTGGCAATATTTTCCCTCAGCGGTAACTGCCGCCAGTAAGGCTCGCCAATGAGGATGATCCCTCCGGAGCGCAGGCTTCGCGCCAGAAGCTCGATAGTACCGGCAACTCCCCCGCCGATCCAAGTGGCACCGACACAGGCTGCCACACCGACCTTCTCGTCAGAGACATAGCCGGCAGCATCGCCATGGATGAACTTGACTTTATCGGCGACGCCGAGTTCTTCAGCGCGGAGTTTCGCTTGCTCGGTGAACAACTGGCTCATGTCAATGCCGGTGCCGATGACTCCGTAATCGCGTGCCCAGGTGCACAGCATTTCCCCTGAACCGCTGCCAAGGTCAAGCACTCGAGTCCCTTTTTCCAGACGAAGCGCTGCACCGAGAGTGGCGAGCTTTTCAGGCGTGAATGGATTGTGTATACGATGAGCACTTTCCGTTATGTTGAAAATCCGAGGAATGTCCATTTAGGAAATCTCCTTATCTGAACTTCTTCATAATAAGATATCGAATGTTCGTAGAGTTTGCGTCCACAATTAGTGTGGACGTTTTTACCCACCCTCCTGTCGGAAGGGTTCACCCAAAAAACTGGCGGAGAGGGAGGGATTCGAACCCTCGAACCCTTGCGGGTTACGTGTACTCCAGACACGCGCGCTCGGCCTCTACGCGACCTCTCCAAATTTTCATATTTATATCGCCTTCAGATATACAAACCGCAGAATAAATAATGCCGCCAAAAGATAAACTAACCAGGAGACCTCTTTGCCTTTGCCGCTGAATAACTTTATCGCGGCATAGCTGATAAAACCGATAGCTACTCCCGTAGCAATACTGAAAGTAAAAGGCATGGAAATCAGGACTAAAAATGCCGGAATGGATTCGCTATAATCCTTCCAATCAATCTTAGTTATGGAGTGGAGCATCATGCTCCCGACGACAATCAGGGCCGGCGCGGTAACCGGGTGTAAAAGCGAGCCTCCTGCCGCCTGATAGCCTCCGCCGATCATTTTTACCAGAGGAAAAAAGAATAAAGCGGCGAGAAAAAGCAGCCCGGTGACAACGCTGGTCAGTCCGGAGCGACCTCCGGCGACAATCCCCGAAGCGCTCTCAATGTAGCTGGTCACCGTAGGAGTGCCGCAAGCCGCGCCCACGCAGGTCCCTACCGCGTCGCTAAACATCGCCTGTCCTGCGCGCGGCAGCTTGCCCTGCTTCATGAAACCGCCTAATTCCCCTACGCCGGCTAAGGTGCCTACCGTATCAAAAATATCCATAAAGAGAAAAACGAAAATAACCGTGGGAAGCCCTAATTTCAACGCGCCCAGGACGTCCATCTTCATAAAGGTAGGCGCCAGAGAGGGCGGCGCGGAGAGCACGCCTTGAAATTTAACCACCCCCAAAAGAATGCCGATGACTGCGCTGGCTAATATCCCCCAGAGCATTGCGCCTTTGACGCCTTTGACCAAAAGGACGCTGGTAATAATCAGTCCGGTGATTGCCAGGATTGCCGGCAGGCTAAGTATATCGCCCAAAGTAACAAGAGTTGCCGGATGTCTTACCACCAGCCCGGCGTCAATCAAGCCGACAAAGGCGATTAACATACCGATACCGCAGGCAATGCCGTGCCTGATGGAAGCGGGAATTGCGTTAACCAGGGCCTGGCGGATTTTAAAGAGAGTCAGGATAAGAAAAATAATCCCTTCGATAAAAACGCACCCTAAGGCCACCTGCCAGGAAATACCCATGGTCAGGCATACCGTATAGGTAAAAAAGGCGTTCTCCCCCATCCCCGCAGCCAGGGCAATCGGATAATTCGCATATAAACCCATCAATAGCGTGGCAAAGGCGGCGGAGATACAGGTAGCCATCATTGCCGCGCCGAAGTCCATGCCGGTCTGGGAAATCATCGCCGGGTTAACAAAAATAATATAGGCCATAGTCATAAAGGTGGTGACGCCGGCGATTATTTCGGTGCGGATGTTTGTATTAAGTTCCCTTAAACTAAAAAAATTCTCGATAATTTTGCGCATAGATTCTTCAGGTTATCTGGCGGTGTATCTACCGCTTTGTTAGAACTTATTTTCAAAAGAAACCTTAATCTATCGGCACCGCGCCTGGAGGCGCTGCCGTATCTTGCGCGCTCCGCTCCCCCTCGCTGGGGCTCGGGGTCGCT
>JBAZGA010000026.1:0-20905 GCA_041653115.1 Candidatus Omnitrophota bacterium | reverse complement strand
GAACAGGCTGTTGCGGCGTTTGGCCAAAACTCCCTCCAGGCCAAAACCGAATTCTTTAGTCTGTATCTCCCTGCTGTAAGTGGGGCTGACGGTATTGATAATATCAGAGAATTCCATCCCGCCTTTTAAGATATTTATCTTGTCATAAAATTCCAGTCCCTCTATATTAAACAGGCTCCAGTCCAGCCCTAATTTAGGGAATTGCTCTTTCGGGAAAAGCCCCTGATAACCGATGTTATGGATGGTCAGGAGAGTCCTGGTATTTTTATAAAAGACATCTTTTGCGAACCGGGTCTTCAAATATACCGGGATAAGGCAGGACTGCCAATCGTGGCAATGCACTATATCGGCCTGAAAATTCAGCTCTTTTAATAATTCCAGGGCCCGTTTACAATAATAAGAAAACCTGTCTAAATTATCCTGATAATCGCCGGATTTGTCTCCGTATAAGCCGTCGCGGTCAAAGTATTTTTCATTTTCAATAAAATAAACCTTGACTCCCTTGCCGATAACGGAAAAAGAAATATCTTCTTTTAACTTTTTAATTTCGAATTTCGAATTTCGAACGGCTTTATATCCGGGCATAATGATAATCACACTCTCGCCCAGCTCTTCCAACGCCAAAGGCAAAGCCCCGGCGACATCCGCCAGGCCTCCTGTCTTGGCAAAAGGCACTACTTCTGATGCGCAAATCGCAATTTTCATCACATATCCTCCATCTCTAGCCAGTTCTTCCCTTTCTTTATATCAACCTTGACCGGTACATTTAGCTCCAGTACATTCTCCATCCTATCCCTGATTAAGCCGGCTGCCTCGGCCAATTCACTCTCCGGCACATCAAAGACCAATTCGTCGTGAATCTGCAAAATCATTTCCGTCTTCAGCCGCCTTGTTTCCAACTGCCGGTGTATCTGAATCATCGCCAGCTTGATTAAATCCGCTGCCGAACCCTGCACCGGCGTATTCACTGCCTGGCGCAGCGCCATCTGGCGGATGGCCTGGTTTTTGTTGTTGATTTCCGGCAGGTACCTGCGCCGTCCCGATATCGTGGTGACAAAACCGTTTTTTTGCGCTATTTTTGTCTGTTCTTCGACATATTCTTTTACCCGGGGATACCTTAAGAAATAGGCATCAATAAACCCTTGAGCCTGCTCGGCGGATATCTTTAAATCCCGCGCCAGGCCGTAGGCGCTCAGGCCATAGATAATCCCGAAATTTATGCGTTTGGCTACTTCGCGCATCGCTTCAGTAACGTCTTTTTCGCTCAAGCCGTAGATTAAAGCCGCGGTAATCTTATGGACATCCCTGCCTTCTTTGAATGCCGAAGTCAACCGTTCATCCCGGCAAAGGTGCGCCAGAATCCTCAGTTCTATCTGCGAATAATCGCAGGAAAGAAGATAATTATCCTCCCCCGACGCCACAATCGCCCGCCTGATCTGCCTGCCGACATCTGTCTTGACAGGGATATTCTGGAGATTAGGGTTAGTGGAGCTGAGCCTGCCGGTTTCGGTTGCCGCCTGATTGAAAGAAGTGTGGATCCTGCCCGTTTTTGGGTCAACGAGCTCGGGTAAAACGTCAATATAAGTAGTCTTTAGCTTCATCAGCTGGCGGTATTCCAAGAGCAGTGCCGGAAGTTTGTGTTTATCGGCCAGCGCCCTTAAAACTTCCTCGTCGGTAGACGGGCCGGTCTTGCTTCTTTTTACCACGGGCAATTTTAATCTTTCAAAAAGGATATCCCTCAACTGCTTGGGTGAATTTATATTAAACTGGACTCCGCTAATCTCGTAAATATCCTCAATCAATTTAATCAGCCTTTTTTCCAAATCTTCCGAGAGCCGCTTTAAGACCTCTAGGTCTAATTTGATGCCGGTTAATTCCATCCGGGCTAATACCTCTACCAAGGGCATCTCGATATTATTAAACAGAGGCAATAAAGACTTTTCGCGCAGCTCTTTTTCCAGTTTAGGCCTTAATTGGATGATTAAATCCAGCGCCTCCCGGCTATCCAGATGCTGAGACTGCGCCTTTTCTAAATAATCCCAGGCGATATCCGTCAGGCTGTAACCGGGCTGAGAAGGATTGAGCAAATACGCGGCAAGCATAACATCGAAATCCACACCGGTTAAGGGCAGTTTTTCTTTGGCTAAGGATATTTTCAGCTTTTTAAAATCATAGCTGATTTTTTTTACTTTCGGGCTGACAAGCAGAGCCTCCAGGTTCGGCCCGCTTTTATCTACCCGGAAGAACTTATCCTGCGCGTAAAAAACTAAATCGCCAAGGCGCTCTCCGTATAAAAATAATTCGCCGCTCTCGCCGCTTAAGCTCTTCAATTCTTCGTCTTTACATACTTTTAGCTTTACTGCCCGGGCCTTAACCGCTTCTTGAGGCAGGCCATTTAAGAGGGTTTTAAATTCCAGGCGCTTAAAGAGCCGGAACAATTCCTGGTAATCGGGAAGGGAAATCTTTATTTTTTCCAAATCAAAGTCTATGGCTATATCCTTATCCAGCACTGCCAGTTCCCTGCTTAAGGTTATTTGCTCCAGGTTCTCTTTGATGATTTTTTTCAGCCTCTCCTGCTTTATGCCTTCGATATTCTTGAAAAGGTTCTTTACAGAGCCAAACTCTTTAATCAGCTCTATCGCCGTCTTCTCGCCGACGCCCTTGGCACCCGGAATATTGTCAACTGCATCCCCCATCAAGGCGATGAGGTCGGGTATTTGGGAAGGTTTGGCGCTAAAACGCTCTAAAACCTTTTTTTTGTTGTAAAGCGTGCCTTCGTCTTTGTAGGGACTGAATACGGCGGTACGCTCATCTACCAGCTGCAGGATATCCTTATCCGAGCTGATAATCGTAGTCAAAAGGCCGTTTTCTTTTGCCTTCCTGGCCAGGGTGGCAATGATATCGTCTGCCTCGTAACCCTCTTTTTCCAAGATGGCAATCCCATAGGCGGAAATTATTTCCTTAATTAACGGCAGCTGGCTGCTTAATCCCTCGGGCATCGGGGGACGCTGAATTTTATACTCCGCGAATTTTTTCTGACGGAAAGTATCGCGGGAAACATCAAAGCAAACTACCAGATATTCCGGTTTTTTTTCCTTCAGGATTTTATTCAGCATACTGACAAACCCGTAGACGGCGTTTGTCGGCTGGCCAAAGGATGTAGTGAGCCCCGAAAGGGCGTAGAACGCCCGATAACAAAATGCAGTTGCATCTATCAGGTATAACCGTTTATCGCTCATTAATTAATGCATGGAATAAGTTATGGAGAGGGCTTACCTAAAGTGGTTTTATCTTGATAATAGCCTTTTTTGGACTTTCTCGATGAACTCGTTAATCTCGATGCTAGCGGGGTCTATCTGCTTGGCGTTAATCGCTTCCCTGAGAGCTTGAATCTCGTCCCCTTTTTTATAATATAACTTTGCCTTATTCAGGTGCGTGCGGGCCAGCGCTTTATCGTCCTCCCTGAGAACCGATTTGTCCTTTGACGTATCCTTGACCAGGCCGAGCACTTCTTTCTCCCTCAAATTTCCGAATTCGTCATAGCCTAAGGCCAAACGGACATCGCTTAAACGCCTGCTCGCTTTTATCGTCCAAGGGTCATCAGCCGGCCCCAGCTCAGCCCTCTTTTGCCAATAAAAAGCTGCCTTTTCCAGGTTGCGCTGGTTCTCATATAATAAAGCGAGGTTAGAATAGGCGCTCAGGTAATTCGGGTCTATCTGAATGGATCTCAGGTAGCTCTCTTCTGCGCTCTGCGGGTTTCCCTGCATTTCGTAAATTATGCCCAAGTCATTATAGGGAACCGCGTAGAACGGGTCTAATTCAATGGCCTTGCGATAAAAACTGGCTGCTCCCCCGGCATTGCCTACGGCCTGCAATTGTACCCCCTGCTGGCGGTAGACGCGGGAGAGCTTCTGCAGGTCATTTAATTTTTTTTCTTCCTCCAGGGTCAGCCCGGTGATGCTATTCTGGGAAGCCGATGCCTTCGTCTTCTTAACCTTAGCCTTAGCTTTGGCCTTAGCTTTAGGAGTTTTTTTTGCTTGAATAAGCTGACAAGTGCCGGTTTGCTCTTGGGCAAAAAGATAAGGGCAAAAACTAAAAAGAACCCCTATAATTATGGCCTGCTTTATAGCTACTTTAAGGGAGGGAATGGTCATAATTTAATTATCTATTATAAATTCTAAAACGCCCCAGGTCAAGGAAAACTTTCATTAATGAATGTTATATTAACGGCTCCATCTCCAGCGCCGGGTGTTTTACGCTCTCCAGGAAGTTAAGGAGTTCTTCCGAATTAGTAGCCACGCTTTCATCGGCGATTCTTTCCGCTAAGTCCGGCATGCCTAATTCTTCGGCTCTTTTTTTCAATTTATCTCCCAAAAGCTCCTTGAGCTCGCGCGGCATCCAGACTACCCTTTTTAATCCGCCTTCGGCAGAGATAAATTTTTTACTGACAATATACAATTTACCGATGCCTAAAAAACCGGGGGTCTGAACGCCTCCTCCGACAGAACCGGCCAGGGAAGTAAAGGTCATCCCGCAGGGCGTCATCCCGGAATAATCGCGGTGCACGATCATAAACCCGTTTGCTTCGGGGATAATCGCCACGATACACTCAAAACATCCGCAGGAAGACTGGGGCGAATCCATCAGCGAATACATGCTCACCTTTTCAATGCTCTTATTGGATTTATTATAGAAGAAATCATTTACATTTTTCCATTGCCCCAATTTCTTTTCAATCATTTCTCCTTTAACTACCGGCTGGTTCGGGCCGGTCGGCGTAATCTCGTAAGAGGCCTTTCCGTCCAGCCAGGAATAGGCGCCGCACAAACCTAAGCGTTCCGGCGTAATCATGCAGACGTGATTAGGGGCAAAGCTCTGGCAGAGCGTACAGCTGTAAAAAGTATCTACGCTTTCATCGGTCATTTCTCCGATGCGCGCATCGCGCTCGTCAAATGCCTGGTTCGCCTGGGGCAATAATTTTTCTACGTCGGCCTGCTGCGTATAAATCTTGACCTGCACTTTATCGACAATCGCGCTATATTCCTGGTGCAGCATGGCGTGAAGAATCACGCCAAGATGCTTGATCCGGAAACCCTTGTTGAAGGCGTCATTGGATATCCTGATCCAGTTCATATCCCGCTGCCCCACATGCATCAGGCCCATGGCATAATTTATAAAACGGTGGATCTGGCGCTCCAGGATCGGCTCAAAATCCTTCTGCATTTTCCGTCCGGAGACCTCCGCAATCAGCGCCAAAGGCAGGGATTTGCTGCCCGGCTCCAGATGGTCGATATCCGGGCCGATGAGCTCGACCTTGCCGTCCTCGACCTCATCCGAACTTTTCGTGGTTAAGTATTCGAATGCCGCGCTTGCCTTGCCGCCGAACTCAACATAAAGTTTTTCTCTTCTGACGCGCTCCCCTTCGTAGGCCGGAGCATAAGGAACCGGAATGGGAATATTCGTTATTTTTACTTTCAGGCCTCTGGCCTCAATGCATTTCCCTGCCAGCCTGGCATAATCTTTTTCTACGACCAGCGCCTCGTAAAGGGTAGTGTCGATTTTCCCAAGCTGGGGAAGCTCCAAGTCGCTGATAATCGGAAATCCCATCGCTAAAACCCCTAAGCCTGTAGCTACCAGCACTTCGTCGACGTAACTTAAGAGCACGATAAATGCCGGCACCTTCTCCTGGGTGTACTTCAAAATCTGCTGCCACTGCCCGCTCTTAAAGCCGCCGTAGGTTAAAGGCGCGCGCACTGCCCAGTTTGCCGCATAAATTGCCGAGAGATAGTCGTCTCCCAGCGGCACGATATAATCTTCCAGGCCGATCTCGACATTGCGTTCTTCCAGCTGCCTGCGTAAAGTATTGCCCTGGACATTGCCGGCGAGAAGGCAGACGATACTCCTGCTCTGAAAATCGCGGATAAGTTTTTCGGCAGCCTCTGCATCCTTTGCCGGCCCCAGGATTACGGCGATCCCGGCAATCCTGCCGTCAACCAGCTGGATACCAAGCGACCTCAAGAGCGTATCTGAAAGGAAGCCCGCGCAGCCCTCTTGCGGGTGCTCTTTATTCAGGTATTTCAAAGCCGCCAGAAGTTCTTCGGCGAACAAAGTAGCGAGGCCTTTATTTAAAAGCCCTCCCAAGGCATCGATTTTTAAGCCGCTTTTTACCCCCTGATTTTTATTTAGCCCTTCGGCCTGCATCAATATCTCAAGGCAATCCCCTAAATTCTTTATTTCCCGTTTTAATAAGGCGTTGATTAAAGGCAGAAAATAATTAGTTTCAGGAAAGGCTATTTTCTGGTCCGGCCCCTTGTCTTTAATCGCCTGCTCCAGGGCGGTTCTGGCAAGGGTTAAAACTGCCGCGCTTCCTTTAGTCCCCAGTTGAACAATTATATCAAGCATCTCTTCTCCTTTATTTTCTATCAATAAGACCAAAGATACGCCGACTGCTCTTCCGTTTTTAAACTTAACCGCCTCTGCCCGGCCTTCGCCGATAATCTCTTGCAGGCGGCTGTTAATCAGCTCAATACCGGCAGGCAGTTCTCCCGTAAACTTATCCTCACTGACGACCTTTACCTCGACTTTATATTTCTCCTGAACCTGACTGGCTAAAGCAAGGGAAAAATCAAGCGGGCCCTCAATACAGACGGTATCATTAATCAGGTGCCCCTCTATTTTCTGAATGGTATCCCCGGGACTTAATAAAACTACGCCTTTTTTTCTTACGCCGGATACCTGCAGTAAATCAGCCATTTTTTCGCTCTTCAGTTTATTAAAGTCCGCTTGCATTCAAAACCAGCGGCACAACCTTATCCCAGCCAATAGGCATAATGTGAATACCCTGGCACATCGGCTTTAATTCCTTGATTAACCGGCTGGCAATCTCGACGGATGTGGCAACCTTATCCTTGGTAGTTTCCATTTCCTTAATCAAATTATCCGGCACAGAGACACCGGCGACATTTTTATTCATATATTTGGCCATCCCGGCCGACTTTAATAAGACAATACCGCCTAAAATCGTGGTTTTTAAATGCTTAATCTTGCTTAAAAAGTTTTCAAAAATCCTGATATCGTAAACGGCCTGGGTCTGAAAGAATTCCGCGCCGGCAGCGATTTTTTTCTCCATCTTGATAATCTGCGGCTCAAGCGGGTCGGCTCCGGGATTGACTACTGCGCCGACACAAAATTTTGGCGCCGTACCTTCCAATTTATTTCCTTTCATATCCGTGCCGGCTTGAAGTTGACGCACCACCTCCAAAAGCTGTACCGAATCCAAATCAAAGACCGGCTTTGCCTCGGGATGGTCGCCCATCGTAGTATGATCGCCGGTTAAAATCAATAAATTTTCTATGCCCAGGGAAGCGGCGGATAAAATATCGGATTGCAGCGCCAGGCGGTTTCTGTCGCGGCAGGTCACCTGAAATATCGGCTCAAAACCATTTTGTTTCAATAAACTGCAAACCGCTAATGAGCCAAGCCGCATCACCGAACTCTGCAAATCCGTGACATTAATCGCATCCGCCCGTCCGCGAATCAGCTCCGCATCCTCTAAGATGATTTTCGTCTCAATCCCCTTTGGCGGCCCAATCTCCGAAGTCACCAAGAACTTGCCTGATTGTAATTTTTCTTTAAAATTCAAGTCGAACTCCCTGCTCTTTTAGCGGCTCTGGGAACACCTTTGAGCTTGATTTTAAAAACGTTTTCCGGTTCATAGTTTCGCTGCTTCGACTAAGTTACGCATTAGCATTGTCACGGTCAATGGCCCGACGCCGCCGGGAACCGGCGTAATATAGGCAGCGCGTTTTTCTGCCGGCTCAAACTCGACATCGCCGACAATTTTATCGGCAACGCGGTTTATCCCGACATCAATCACAATCGCGCCATCTTTGACCCAGTCGCCTTTAATCAAACCGGCTTTACCCACCGCCACGATTAAAATTTCGGCAGCTCTTACGTGCTCCTCTAACTTTCCGGCTTTACTCGTTCCGATATGGCAGACGGTTACGGTGGCAAATTTATCCAATAATAAAAGCGAAAGCGGCTTGCCGACGATTTCGCTGTGGCCGACTACCGCTACTTCTTTGCCATATAAATCTACGCCGGTCTCTTTCAACAATTCCATCACTGCTGCCGCAGTGCAAGGTAAAATTTTTGCTTTCCCGAAAACTATCTTACCGATATTCACCGGATGCATCCCTTCCACATCTTTTTCCGGGACAATAAACTGGCTGATTTTTTTGTAGTCAATCTGCGCGGGAAGCGGCATCTGAATAATGACGCCGTTAACAGACTTATCCGCGTTTAATTTCCGGATAAATTCAATCAGCGCTGCCTCGGTTGTCTCTTGAGCTAAATTATGTAATTTATACTCAATACCCAAGCTTTCTGCGGCTTTCGTCTGTGACCTGACGTAGCTGGCTGCCCCGGCATTCTCACCGACCATAATGCTGGCTAAAACCGGCTTGGACTTTAAGTCCGCTACCTCTTGTTTTATTTCTGCTTTGATCTTTTCGGCTATCGGCTTACCTTCTAATAATTTTGCCAACTTTCTCCTCCGTGAGTTTTCTAATTTTTCTGATATGTTTTTCTTTTTGCGTCAATTCCTTGTTTATCGCGCCAGCCAATTTTTTATCATCCAGCGATTTTAAGTTGATCGCCACGTTAAAATAGGCGCTGGCAAAAGCCCCTTCCAAAAATATGGCCGCTACCGCCACATCGCTGATTAAATTGACATTGCCTTTCTCAATCAGGGGCGGGCATAATTTTATCCCTTCAAAACAAAGCCGGGCTACCATAAACGGGACATTTAACGCGTGCCTTAAGTTTTTGCTTTTGTATGCCGTTACATCCTTATCCACTAAACTCAAAAATTCTTCCCTTAACTTTTCCGATTTTTCTAAAATTACCCTCAGCTCCTTTTCGTATTGCGCGTATTTGGGCTTTCCCAGGGTAAAATTGACGACCATACTGATTAAAGATACCCCCATCCCCGCATTTAATGCCGCAGCCGAGCCGCCGCCCGGAGCGGGCAAACGGGCTGCCAGGTCATCCAGATATTTCTTCAGTGAGCTATCCTTATACATTGTTTTCCCCTTATCTAAAGTTAAAACAAGCCGACGATGTTTCCCTTTCTATCTAAATCTATCTTCTCTCCTGCCGGATGGCTGGGCAATCCCGGCATGGTCTGCATTGTGCCGCATAAAGGATATAAAAATCCGGCGCCGATGGATGCGCGGATATCTCTTACCGGTAAAATAAAATCTTTCGGGCAGCCTTTTAAATTCGGGTCATGCGATAAAGATAAATGCGTCTTAGCCATGCAAATCGGCAGCTTATCCCATCCGCGCTCGGTATAGAGTTTGATTTTACTCTCTGCCAGCTCCGAATATTCTATGTCTTTAGCGCCGTAGATTCTGCCGGCGATAGCCTTAATCTTCTCTTTAATCGCCATCTCCAGGGGATAGAGGAATTTAAATTTCTTTTTTTCTCCGGCAGCGCGCAGAACACTTTTTGCCAATTCCAGCCCTCCGCGGGAGCCTTTAGCCCAGACTTCGCTGGTGCAACAGTCAAAAGCCCCGAATTCTTTTGCTTTTATCTTTACAAAATCCAGCTCCTTATCCGTATCGCAGGGGAATTTATTGATCGCGACAACTGCGGGAACACCGAAAAGCTTAACATTCTCTATCTGCTTTTCCAGATTACAAAGCCCCTCTTCTATGGCCCGCATATCTTCTCTCTCTAAACAGGTATCTAAGGGCATGCCCGCGACGACCTTAAACCTGCCGCTGTGCGCCTTGAGCGCCCGGAGAGAGCAGACAATTACCGCGCAATCGGGGATCAGGCCGCTGGCGCGGCATTTGATATCGAAAAATTTTTCTGCTCCGCAATCCGCGCCAAAACCCGACTCGGTAACCACGTAATCTGAAAAATTTAAAGCGATTTTATCCGCCAAAATCGAGTTGTTTCCCTGGGCAATATTGCCAAACGGCCCGGCATGGACAAAACAAGGCGTATTTTCAATCGTCTGGATCAGGTTGGGTTTTAGCGCCTCTTTTAAAAGCGCGGCCATGCTGCCTGCGACTTTAATATCTTCGGTAGTAACCGGCCGGCCGTCGAGATTATCCGCTAAGACGATTTTACCTAAGCGCCGGCGCAGGTCTTTTAAATTATTGCTCAAGGCCAAAATGGCCATAATCTCGGAAGAGACCGTGATATCAAAACCCGTATCGCGCGGAATACCGTCATTTTTTGTACCCAGGCCTATCCTGACATTCCTTAAGAACCTGTCGCTGATATCTATTACCCGGCGCCAGTAAATTTTCTCCGGGTCAATCTTCAGTTTATTGCCTTTAAATAGGGAATTATCCAGGAATGCCGCGGCCAGGTTATGCGCCAGGCCTACAGCGTGCACATCGCCGGTAAAATGCAGATTGAAATCCTCCATCGGCAAGACCTGGGAATATCCGCCGCCGGCTGCCCCTCCTTTAATGCCGAAGACCGGGCCTAAGGACGGCTGCCTGATACAGGCAGAGGCAAGCTTTCCCAGTCTATTCAAGGCCATGGAGAGGCCGATAGTGGTAACGGTCTTACCCTCGCCTAAGGGCGTAGGAGTAATTGCCGTCACCAGGATATATTTACCTTTAGGCTTGCCCTTAATCTCCTCTAAAATACTCAAATCTATCTTGGCGATAAATTCGGTGTAAGGAATGAGGTATCTCTTGTCTATTCTTAACTTTTTGGCGATTTCCCTGATAGGTTCTTTCTTCGCCTGTTGGGCAATGTGGATATCGGAAACCATATTTTAATAAGTAAACCTTTCTGCTAAATCAAAGGCGTTTTTGATTAAGTCTAATTTAGGCGAGTCTTCTCTATAAATTATTGAAACGACATCAAACCTGGCTTTTTTGTCTAAAAGGTCGTTTTCTTTGAGGAACATTAGCGCGGCTTTAGCCATCTGCCCCTGCTTACGCATTGATATTGCCTCGCCAGGCGAGCCGAATCTCTCGCTTTTACGGGTTTTTACTTCGATAAAACAAAGAACATCTTTATCGCGGGCAATAATATCTATTTCGCCTAAACGAGAGCGGTAATTTTTTGTCAGGATGCGGTAACCGCGGCTTTTTAGGAAACCGGCTGCTGCCTCTTCTCCGCTTTTACCCAAATATAGCCGTTGCTTAGACACCGTAAAAACTCATCCTGTGGATTCCGGACGGGCCGAACCGCGCCAGCGCCAGCCGATGGCTCCTTGTCGGATAACCTTTATGCCGGAAAAATCCGTATTGCGGATATTTTTTATCGTAACTAAGCATAATGTGGTCGCGGATAACCTTGGCCAGAATGGAAGCGCAGGCAATACTTTTGGAGCGGGAATCCCCTTTGATGATGTTGGTCGTCGCTACGTCAATATCAAGATTAACATTACCGTCGATTAAGACGTGAACCTTGTGTTTTCCGCAATTCCCCAGCTTCTGACGCAGCGCGGCGATCGCTTCTTCCATTGCCAGGCGCGTTGCTACCAGGATATTCACCCGGTCAATGATTTTTTCATGGATAATGCCCACGCCGAATACGGCTTTTTGGATAATCTCTGCGAAGGATTTTTCTCTCTGTAAAACAGTCAATTTTTTAGAATCGTCAATGCGGTTTTTAAAGCGCGCTGTTTTTAGGGTCACTGCGGCTGCTACTACCGGCCCGGCTAAAGGGCCGCGGCCTACTTCATCCACCCCGATAATTAACTGATAGCCCCTTTTTTTGAGCTTGCGTTCGTAATAGAGCACCTTTTAGGCTTTTTCTGCTTCGGCCTCAATCTTGGTAGCGCGCTTTCCGACTTTTCCGCGCAGATAGTAAAGCTTGGCTCTCTTGACCTTGCCCGAACGGATAACCTCAATGCGCTCGATAGCGGGAGAATATAAAGGAAAGACGCGCTCAATCCCTTCTCCGTAAGAGACTTTTCGCATCGTAAAGCTCTCTTTAATGCCCTGCCCGCGCTTGGCAATCACCACGCCCTCAAAAGGGTGCAGGCGCGTTTTATCCGGGCCTTCGGGAATCTTTACCAGCACTCTGATCGTATCGCCCACGTTAAATTTCGGGATTTCCTTTTTGGTGTATTCCTGCTCAATCATCTTTAGCTTATCCATCGCTTATCTCCTTCTTTTTTTAGCCTGTAACAAGAGGTCGGGCCTCTTTTTTTTCGTCCTTTTTAAAGCCTCATCCCTTCTCCAGTCCTTTATTTTCTGGTGGTCGCCGGATAATAGTACCGCGGGAACCTTAATGCCTCTGAAATTTGCGGGCCTGGTATACTGCGGATATTCTAATAGATTACCTTCAAATGACTCAAAATTCAAGGAATTTTTATCGCCCAATACCCCCGGCACAAGCCGCGCCAGGCAGTCTACCAGGACCATCGCCGGAAGCTCTCCGCCGGTAAGGACGTAATCACCGATAGAAATCTCTTCATCTACCAGGCGCTCCCTGACGCGCTCATCTATGCCTTCGTAATGGCCGCAAATCAGAATGAGGTCTTTATTTTTAACCAGCTCCTTGGCGATCTTCTGGTCTAATTTTTTGCCTTGCGGGCACAATAAGATGATTTTTGGCTTCCGCCCTTTCAACCCGGATTTAATGCCTGCTACCGCCCGGAATATCGGTTCAGCGCTCATTACCATTCCTGAGCCGCCGCCAAAAGGGCGGTCATCCACTTTCCTGTGCTTGTCTAAGGTATAATCCCTCAGGTTATGGATATGGATTTTAACTTTATTTTTCTGCTGCGCCCGCCTTACGATGGACTCATCCAAGACCGGCGTAAACATCTTTGGAAATATGGTAATGATATCAATGCGCATAATTAATTATTATTATAACTACCCAGGAATTCTTTTTTAAATTCGCTGAATTTATCCCGGGCGATGGCTTCTCTTATCTTGCGCATCAAATCCAAATAAAAATGAATATTATGCAGCGACACCAGCCTCAGGCCCAAAATTTCTTCGCTATTAAAAAGGTGGCGTAGATACGCCCGGCTAAAATGGCTGCAGGCGTAACAAGTGCATTTTTCATCCAGGGGCTTAAAATCTTCGCTGTAAGGCGCGTTTCTAATCGTTAATTTACCGGCGCTGGTAAAGGCAGTGCCGTTTCTGCCGTAACGCGTCGGCACCACGCAGTCAAACATATCAATGCCCTGCTCTACAGCCTGGATGATATCCTGGGGAAGACCGACGCCCATCAGGTAACGCGGCTTGTTTTGCGGCAGGCTTTGCGCGACTAACTCGGTGATATTATACCTTAAATTCCTCGGCTCGCCAACGGAAACTCCTCCGATAGCGTATCCGTCAAAATCCAAATCCACCGTTTGTAAAGCGCTCTCCCGGCGCAGGTCTTCGTAGGTCGCGCCCTGGATAATGCCGAATAACAGCTGATGATTTTCGCCCAGGGCAGATTTGGAGCGCTTTGCCCAGGCAAGCGTCCTTTGCATCGCCGCTTCGGCATGGTCTTTACTGCAGGGGTAGTGCACGCATTCATCCAACGGCATGATAATGTCGCTGCCTAAGTCGCCCTGGATGGCGACGACGTCTTCCGGAGTCAGGAAATGCTTCAGCCCGTCGATGTGCGATTGAAATTGCGCTCCTTGGTCGGTAATTTTCCTTAAAAGCGCCAAGCTGAATACCTGATAACCGCCGCTGTCGGTCAGGATCGGCTTATCCCAGCTCATAAAATGGTGTAAGCCGCCGGCCTTTTTAATTATCTCTCTACCCGGGCGCAAAAAAAGGTGATAGGCGTTGGATAAAACAATTTGCGCTCCCGCTTCTTCCAGCTCGGCAGGAGACAGGGCTTTCACCGTCCCCTGCGTCCCAACCGGCATAAAGCAGGGCGTATCAATTTCTCCGTGCGCGGTAGTCAATTTCCCCAAGCGCGCCCGGCTGTTTTTATCTTGCCGGACTAAATTAAAGGATAAGCATCGCGTCGCCATAACTATAAAACCTGTATTTTCTTTCGATTGCCTCCCGATAGGCTTTTTTCATCAGCCTCTCTCCGGCAAAAGCGCAAACCAGCATAAAGAGAGTTGTCCGCGGCAGGTGAAAATTCGTCAGCAGGCAATCGACTATTTTAAAGTTATACCCGGGATAAATAAATAAACTGGTCTTCCCTTCCTTACTGCCCGCGGCAAAACTCTCCAGCGCCCGGCAGCTGGTGGTGCCCACGGCAATCACCCGTCCCCTTTTTGCCTTTGTATCTTCCAATAAACTTAATGCTTCTCCGGGAATTTTAAAATCCTCCGCTTCCATCTTGTGTTGAGTAACGTCTTCTATTTTTACCGGCTTGAATGTAGCGTAGCCGACATGTAAAGTTAGATATGCGACGCTTACGCCGGAAGATTTGATTTTCCGCATTAATGCTTCGGTAAAATGCAGCCCCGCCGTCGGGCTGGCCACTGCCCCCTTATTCCTGGCGTATACCGTCTGATAGTCAAGATTATCCGAATCTACAGGCTCTCTTTTGATATAGGGCGGCAAAGGCATTTTACCTAAATCATAAATACCGTCTATATCGTCCGCTTCAAAGGTCAGTTCGTTTTTTGCGCTGAGCGTGGCTGAGATATTGCCGCCGTTAAAGATGACCTTCTCGCCTATTTTCAGGCGGGCCGGCTTTAACAAGGCATCAAAGACAAATCCCTGCTTACGGCTAAGCAGCAAAATTTCCACTCTTCCGCCGGTTAACCTGCTTGCTTTCAGCCGGCAGGATAAGACCTTGGTATCGTTCAATGCCAGCAGGTCGCCTTGACGCAGGTAATCGGTAATCTCTTTAAAGACGCGGTGCTCAATTGTGCCGTCTTTGCGGTTTAAGACCAAGAGTCTTGCGCTATCGCGCTCTTTGAGCGGATACTGGGCGATAAGCTCTTTGGGTAAATCATAATCAAAGTCTGATAATCTCATTGGACTTGGGCGCCCGGATAATAATATTTCAGTATCTCGTCATAGCGGCGTCCTGCTTTAGCCATAAAATATGCTCCCCACTGGCAAAGCCCTACGCCGTGCCCCCAGCCTTTGCCTTCAAAGACGGCGTCGCTATTGACGACGCTGATATTGAAATTAGCGCTACGGATGATATTCGGCCCGATAACATTCCTAAAATCCTTGGCAGAAATTTCCAGTTCGTTTTTGTCGGAAGCGATTTTTAAGTCCGTGATCCTGCCCGAATTATCTCGGCCCAGGATAATTATACTCTTAATCCGGTCTATTTTCTTTCCCGCCTCTCTTAATTTCTCGCCCAGTTCTTCCAGGGATAATACCTGATGCCAACGGAAATGGGGAGACTCTTGGCAAAAATTACAGACTACGCCTTTTAAGGGCGGCAAATTTATATTCCAGAGTAAAGACGCATCTTCTGTATGCCCGGCGCAGGTAGCATGAAAATAAGCCGGGAAAACCTTTCCTTTGTAAACCATGACTCTGCCTTCTGTTCCCGCCACGGCCTTATTCGTCCGGTAGCGCTCTGAGGTCTTTCCGCCGTAGACCTGAGAATAGATGTCACAGGTCACGTCGTAATCTTTCGCGCGGTTTTCCTGCGTCTGGTAAACCGCGTAGGTGCGGCTTACTATTGCCTGCGCCTTCAATGCCTCCATCGGCCAATAGTGCGACACCTCATGATATAAAATACCTTTAATATAGTCTTCTAAATCCAGGTAATTTATTACCAGTAAACGCAAGTTATCTTTTTTGATCAACCGGATGTTGCCCCTGAACCTGCGGCCGTTGATGATAATCGCTTCCGGGTCATCCGCCTGAAGAGAGACTTTATTACTGCGGGCTTTGAGATTCCCCAGCAGAATTCCCTCTTTATCGGCAGTGACCGTGGTATTGATATTTTTGCCGCGAAAAATAGCTTTCCGGCTATACGCATCGACTACTTCATAAAATCCGCGGATTTTCAGCCTGATTGAAACGCTATCCTGCACAATCGCCACCCGGACATAGCGCGGCGTTTCGGCATAGCCGCTGGCAGCTAACAACTGACAACTAACAAATAAAGCGATGCCTATAATCGGTTTTTTAAATTTGTCTAATCGGTTTTTTAACGGCGAGACCATAACCAAAAGATTAAAGAAAGGATAACGCTGATTAATATAGAAGTCGCTAAAGGAAAATAAAGGGTAAAATGCTCTTTCTGGATGTAAATATCTCCGGGAAGCTTTCCTAAAAAAGGTATTTTGTTAAAAAAGGACAGTAAGAGCCCCAGGCCGATTAAAATAACGCCGAAGATAATTATAGTTTTCCCGATTTCCTGCATCTTTCCATATATGAATACATGCAGCCGCAATAATTCTGGCAATACATCCCTTGCGACTTTGCCTGATGGTGCGCTTCTCTAAAGCCGGCGCGGAAATCTTCGTAATAAAACGGCACCCCTTCCTCCCTGCCGACATTTTCGCCTATTTTTTTAAGCACGCCGTGGTCCTGATAGGGGCTCACCAGTAAAGTCGTGGAAAAACCCAAAAAACCGTTTCGCTTGGCGAATTGCGCGGTCTTCCTTAAGCGCATCGTCCAGCAGACGGTGCACCTCGCCGGCTTATCCTTATTTTCATGCACGGCGTAAGAAAAATCAGAGGGAATATATTCCGGGTAAAATATTTCAAGGTCATCCGCAACGCTAAAATGCACTACCGCCCTTCTTCTTTTTTTATATTCGTCTAAAGGGTAAATATTGGGATTATAAAAAAAGCCGGCTGCCTGAAGGTTCTGTTTTTTCAATCTTTCCAGCGGGTAAATCAGGCACGGCGCGCAACAGGTATGTAATAATATTCTGTTCTTGACGGCGCTTTTCCGATTGGCAGGAGAAACGTTTTTCGGTATTTCGAGAAACGTTTTAATTTTTTTTTGGAGATATTTTAATTTTTTTTTGAGAAACATTTTGTTAACGATTAAACTGTTGGATCATTGACTCTGCCTAAAAATAAAATATTCCCGCTTGCTTTTTCCTGAATGATAAAGATAAAAGGGTGGTCGGCGTTAAATATTTTGGCAGCGGAGGGTTGAGGGGGGCCCTTCATCAGCATGATTACGGCAGTAGCTGCTGCTGCCTCTGTCCCCTCTTCATTCACTTCCACAAAGCCCTGATGGATGACTTCGCCAATGAATAAATCTTTTTTGCCAGTCATCCCGGAAAAATCAGCATTCTCCGAAAAAGCATCCGGCATCCCCATTTCTTTCAAGGTATCCGCCATAAAATATTTACTCTCAAATTTAAATTTAGGCAAATAAACCTCTACTTTTTCTTTTTTCAGGCTGCTCCTCCATAAATCAAGGCTTTTCTCATTCAGGGCTACCTCCAATGAATGCATTTCTCCTTCTTTGGGAAGGAGGACCAGCATGGAAAGCTCATCCCCGGCATAAGGGAGTTCTAACACCTGCAGCTTTTCGGTTTCGCTATAGTTAAATTTTATTTCTTCGTCTATCAATTCCATCATCCGGGCCTTGACCAGATTATCCGGGCTGATTTTGAAGCCTCTTTCTTTTGTATCTTCAGGCTTAAATTGTTTAACCCATCTGCCCTTAAAATAGATGGCGTTCGTCAGGATTAAGCGCGTCATTTCATTAATCATGCCCGGAGGAATCAGGTTTTTTATTTTATTACTGGTCCGGTTTTCTACCCAGCTGTTGATAGTCAGGCGCGATGGCTCGGCCTGATTGACAAAATCCAGGTTCGTTACTTTTCCGCCGTAATATTTTTCGACCAACGCGAAATAATCATTGAGAAAAAGATAATTTTTTTGCGCCCAGAGGGCATTTGCCGTGCCCAGTTCGTATTTCTTATCGGGCTTGTTAAGGCGCTTATATATCTCCAGAAAAGATTCCCGACGCAGGAAATTATCTTTAGGGAAATGGAAGACTGCCTGCATTTCTTCTGCGGTTTTTCCTTTAGCCCCTTCATAGGTCATCGCCAATGCCGAAGAAATACTGAATGGTGAGAAAAAGATATTCCCTTGCTCTGTCTTGTATTTCGCGTAGAGCTCAAAGGCAAACCGGTTATTCGCATCCGTTACCTCATTTGCGGATAACGCGGAGACTGTAATGCCTAAGCTGAATAAAAACAAACTGCAGAAAAAAAACTTTTTACTCATACCCATCCTTCTTTCTACCCATACCCTGTACGTTGCGTATATGTGGCACTTTTCCGATTGGAATCAGAAACGTTTTACGATTAAAAAGAGAAACGGTTTAGAAGAGTTCGCTTTGTTTTTCTTTTTTATGTTTTAATCCGAAGTGCGCAAAGGCAAGTTTCGTCGCCAGGCGGCCGCGCGAGGTGCGCTTGAGGTATCCGGCCTTTAAAAGGTACGGCTCGATAGTATCGACGATAGTATCGACCTCTTCGTTTAAAGTCGCGGCCAGAGACTCAACCCCTACCGGCCCGCCGTCATAAACCTCTAAAACCGTCTTTAAAACCTTGCGGTCTATCTCATCCAGCCCCGCCCGGTCAATGCCCAGGCTGTCTAAGCTGCGGCCGGCGATTTCCAGATTTATTTTTTCTATCTTTTCTACCTGCGCATAGTCGCGGATTCTGCGTAAAAGCCGGTTGGCGACCCGGGGCGTGCCGCGGGAACGCCTGGCGATTTCTTCTGCTGCGTCATGATCAATCTGCAGGGAGAGAATTTTTGCCGAGTGTTTGATGATTTTGGCCAAATCCTCGATCTTATAAAAATCCAAATGGTAAAAGATGCCGAACCTGCCGCGCAGCGGGGCTGCCAATAAACCGGTGCGGGTGGTCGCGCCCACCAGGGTAAAAGGTTTGAGGTTAAATTTTATGGTGCGGGCAAATTGGCCTTTATCAATCACAAAATCAATCTGAAAACTCTCCATTGCCGGATAAAGAAACTCTTCCACCACTTTAGAGAGCCGGTGTATTTCGTCGATAAAAAGGATGTCGCCTTTTTCCAGGTTGGTCAGGATGCCGATTAAATCGCCTGCCCGTTCAATCGCCGGGCCGGAAGTAGCGGTAATTTTACTGCCCATTTCATGGGCGATAATATGGGCAAGCGAGGTCTTTCCCAGGCCCGGCGGCCCGGAAAGCAGCAAATGCTCCAGAGGCTCTTTTCTCTGCTTGGCCGCGGTCAGGCATATCTTGAGATTATCTACCAGCTCTTTCTGGCCGATAAACTCAAGGAAGCGCTTCGGCCTTAAGGAGAGGTTTAAAACGATATCTTCTTCGGTCTCCTGCTCCAGTCCCAGCAGCGGCCTTTCCTTAAAAGGAGACCCGCCTTTAATTAGTTTCTCTCTCGTCTCTTCTGCCATAGGGTATAATGTTGTCTTTATTGCGGGAAACCTCCACTTCTTCGAATAACCCCCGCTGCAATGCCACGATTTCTTTCATCCGGATTAACTCCAATATCGCCAAAAAGGTCACGATTATCTCTATCTTGCTTTTTGCCTGGGAAAATAATTCCGAAAGCTTGACATAGGGTTTTTCTAAAAGCAAATGCAGGAGCCGGTGCACCTTTTCTTCGATGGTAAATTCATCCTTGATGACTTCATAGAACAGCTCTTTAGGGACGTCTTTTAAGGCCTGGCTGAAAGCGCTGATTAAGTCAAAGATGCTCGCTTCAAAATATACTTCTTTCTCAACCAGGCTTTCATCCTTTGTTTCCGGCTTGGGCCGTTTGAAGACTTCCTGCTGGCCGGCCTCCTTCTGCCTTAAGTTTTCCGCGATCTCTTTGAACTTTTCGTATTCTAAAAGCCGCTGCACCAGTTCCTGGCGCGGGTCAGCCGCTTCTTCCTCTGCTGCCTGTTCCTCGGCAGGTAAAAGCATCTTGGACTTAATCTGCATCAGGGTCGCTGCCATCACCAGGAATTCTCCGGCGATATTTAAATCCAGGAGCTTCATTAATTCCAGGTATGCCAGGTACTGGTCGGTTACCGTGGCGATGGGGATATCGTAAATATTCAGGTGGTCTTTTTTTACCAGGTACAAAAGTAAATCCAGCGGCCCTTCGAAGATTTCCAGCTTTATTTTGTAACTCATAGCGTGATTTTCATCGCCTCACGGGCTTCCTTAAGCACGGCGCCTGCCGCCGCCCTTGCCTTTTTGCTGCCTGCTTCGAGTATTTTCTGAATTTCCTGTTTATCCCGGGCCAGCTCCTGGCGTTTTTTGCGCAGCGGCCCCAATCTATCAATCAGATTTGCCGCGAATTTTTTCTTGCATTCAACACAGCCTAATTTTGCGCCGGTGCACCATTTGTATACTTCTTCTTTCATCTCGCCGGCGAATAGAGAATAGTAGGCAAAGACATTACAGATATCGGGATGACCCGGGTCGCTCAACTTGATTCTCTGCGGGTCGGTAATCATATTCAATACTTTGCTTTTTATTGTTTCTTCGGAATCGGAAAGGTTAATCGTATTATTATAACTCTTGCTCATCTTCCTGCCGTCTAAGCCCGGCAGCTTGGGCGCCTTAGTCAGGATGGCCTCGGGAGAAGGAAAAACATCTTTTTTATAAAGGCGGTTAAACCTGCGGCCGATTTCCCGGGTCAGCTCAAGATGCGGCAGCTGGTCTTCACCCACCGGCACCTTGTCCGCCTTGTAAAGCAGAATATCCGCTGCCTGTAAGACCGGATAACCGAGGAAGCCGTAAGTATGCAAATCGCGGGTCTTGATTTCGCGCAGCTGCTCCTTATAAGTAGGGCATCTTTCCAGCCACCCTAACGGCGTAATGCAGGAAAAGATCATATTCAGCTCAAGGTGCTCCGGCACCAGCGATTGAATAAATAACGTCGCTTTTTTGGGGTCGATACCGATGCTCAGCCAATCGATGACATTGTCGATTATCGATTCCGAAAGAATCGCCGGCTCCTCATACTCGCCCATCAGCGCATGCCAGTCGGCAACCATAAAAAAACAATCAGATCGGAAGA
>JBAZGA010000025.1:0-21177 GCA_041653115.1 Candidatus Omnitrophota bacterium | reverse complement strand
CTGCCGGGGCATTCCTGATCAGCAGCTGAAACTGCATAATGCCAAGGAGGATTAATACCCATAATAATAATCGGTATCTCACTCTTTTCTTCTTGTTGAAAGCATCCAGGTAATAGAGGATGAAAGCCGGCAATATTGCCGCACCCAGCGCACTCCTTGTCCCGGAATTGAAAATTATCCACAGCCCCAAGCCAGCCAATAAAAGGAGGGTTAATTTTTTTCTAATAAAAAAACTATAAAAGATAACCAACTGCACCCCTAACTGGTTGAAGTAACCAAGCAGGGCCTTAAGATAATCCTCCCATTCTCCGTAGGCTGCCCTTGCCCAGGCCGCCCATCTGCCGCCGTGGGTCAGGGTGTATATAATATTCCTCCATCCTCCGCCCCAGATAATCAGCGGCAGGAAACCGAGGCAAAAAGATATTTTTGCGTAACGGGATAATCTCCCCGCATTAAAGGAGGAGCCGTAATCAAGCTGCCTGAATATTTTTATAAAAAACTGTGGCCATTGGATGAGATATCCTATATAAAACATGATTAAAAAAAGAATAATCATCAAGAATACCTGCAGGACTACTCCTCCCCAGAACTGCTCGATGCCCTCCCTGAGCATTAAGGGGTCAAGCAGCAGCCAGAAGAGCAGGGCAAAAAGCACTACACTTTTACCGTTGATCACCGCGATGCGTCTCTGCCTGATCTCAAAAGCCAGGAGCAGGAAAATTGATGTAGTAATCAGCACGGCAACCAGCCGTACATTCTCGTACTCTACCCCTTCGCGAAAAAATACGTAAATCAATAAACCGGTCAAAATAATAATAAAGAGCTGAAGAATAACTATGCCGATACCTTCTTTTTTCATCTTGCCCTTCCGCCCGTCTTGAGGGTTAAATATAAATATTTTTTTAAGGTTTTAATTTTTACCGCCCGTCTTTTTTTCTTAAATTTAGCGAAATTATTCAAGAACCTGCGCCAGCCCCAAAAATAAGCCTTAAACCAGCCTTTTTTTAGGCAAAAAATAGCGTGGGCAATTAAACATTTTACCATAAAAAGTAAAGAAAAGATGCCGGGAAAATACTTGAGGTAAAAAAACATTTCGTTGCTGAAGGCATAGCTGTGTATCAGCTGGTGGTCTCTCTCCAGGGCGGATGCCTCGTGATAGACCCTGATTCCGTCAACCTGTAAAATAGTATAACCTTTCTCTAAGGCGGCAATCGCCAGGTCCCTCTCCTCCCCCTGCCGGAAATAATCTCCGTCGTAGATATCGCTGCCCCGGAAAAAAGATCTTCTCAGCGCATGCGCGCATCCGGTAAAACTGCCTACCTCATAGGGGCTCTCCCTGCCGGCTAATTTCAGCGCGAAACTTAAGATAGCGGCCCGGGGATATTGCCTGAAGACCTCAATCGCGCCAAGAACGGCGCTCTCCTGCTCAAACCAGCTGTCATCGTCTAAGAAAAAAACAAAATCGCCTTTAGCCTCTTTAAACAAACGGTTCCTTGACTCTACCAGGCCGAGGCGGCGCGGAAAGTTAATAAAATTTATTTCGGGAAAAGAACTCTTGAGCCTATCCTTAATATCAATTTCGCCGGCGTCATTTGCCACGATGATTTCCAAGCCAGCGTAATCCTCCTGCCTTCTGGTCTCTTTAAGCATCTTTTCCAGGATCTCTAACCTGTTCCGGGTAACCACGATGATAGTGGCAAGCGGATTATTCATCATAAGATATAGTTTGCAGAACCCTGCCTAAGCGCTCCTCGTACTTGAGCCAGGAAAACTCCCCGGCTCTTTCTGCGGCAGACTCTCCCATCTCGCGAGCTTTATCCTTATTGATAAGCAGCCACTGTAGTTTCTCAGCTAATTTTTCTACGTCGCGCGGCTCTAAGACAAAACCGTCCCTGCCTTCCCTGATCAGCTCGGGTGCCGCGCTATAAGGGCTGGCGATTACCGGTAAGCCGCAAGCCATTGCCTCAAGGATTACCAGGCCAAACCCTTCAAAGAGTGAAGGCAACACTAACAAGTCGCTTTCCTGCATCTCTTTCGCTATGCCTCCCCGGCCCATTGCCCCTAAATATTCGTAAAACTGCGCGTATTTTTTAAAGGCGCGGCCGCTACCGATTATCGGGCCGATGATTTTAAGTTTAATTTTATCGGTATTCAGCTTCTTCACCGCTTCCAGGAGATATTTGACGCCTTTTCTCTGGCCGACGCCGCCGACAAAAAGCACTTGCAGGGGGCTGGCGGTCCTTTTCTTTTGCCGCCTAAAAACATTAAGATCCACCCCTAAAGGCAAAGTTAAAATTTTAGCGGAAGGAATACCCGCCTCCATCAATGTCGTTTTCGAGAAGGCACTGGCTACCACGCAGAAATCAGCCGCGCGAGGCTCCTTTTCCAGCCTTTTTAAGTACCATTTAGGAAAATATAAATTACTGATGGAATCCTGCCATTCGGGGTTGCGCCAGCGCTCCTCCCCGAGTATTTTTTGGGCTGCGCTGATATGCGCGGTAGCCAATTCCATCACCGCGGTTATCCCTTTATCCTGAGCAACCTGCAGGCTCTCCAGGCAGCTTCCCTGAAATCCCCAGAAAATTCCATAACCTTTAACTTGTGTCCTGGCGACAAACTTATCAAATAAACCGTCACGCAGGCAGACGCTGTTGGAAACCAGCGGAGAATTCCCCAGAACCGCCCTGAGGGCTAATTCCGGAGCTTCAAAAAACGGGAACCTTTTTACCCTGTCCTCTTCCAGCCCGGGCTGATTCCGTTTCTTAAGTATATGATCTATTTTTTTCAATAACCTGTCGGGAAATCTCCCCGGCTTATAATAAGCGCTGGTAATAAAGCTATTCAAGCGCCCTAAATGCTGTAAAGCAAGGGCAAGCTGATAGGCGTGCTGTTTTCCCGAATGGGCAACTAAAATATCTTCCATAGTCCCAATAACCTTCCCCCCCATCTTAGAAGAGTGTTTTTTAAAGCCGGCCGTCTCAACAATGAGCCTGCTTCCGTAACCAGGCAATAAGCCTGATAATAAAAAAAGCGCGATTTGTCGGCAGGGCTTTTTTTCTCCAGGACATCCGCCATCACCGACCAGCGGTTCAAAACCTGCATCCTGCCTATCCCTACCCAGTCTTTATGGCTTGCGCCTCCCAGATCCTTGTGATACAGGCGCGCCCGGGTAGTGTTAATCAGCTTAAAGGCTTTTCCAATGCGCAGCGATAAATCAACGTCTTCAAGGAATGAATAGCCGCTAAACCTTTGATTAAATTTATTTTCTAAAAATACTTCCCTGCGAAATGCCGAGCAGCAGGAAGGCAGCCACTCTACCGCCTGCTCAATGTTGGGTTTATCTTCCGGTAAAAAATTTACTGCCGGCCCCACCACTTTTCCGGCATACGAATAGCTTCTCTCTTCTTTAGCGAGGCAGAAGTCAAATAATTTTTTGTTGAGCTTGCTTAACGGGGTATACGTCTGATTGACGATTGTGCCGCTTACGCCTGCGATAGAACCGCTTTTATCCTTTTCAAAAACCTGCGCTATTTCTCTGATAAAATCCCGCTCGCAGACTACATCATCGTCGAGGAAAACGAAGATCCCGCCCCCGGCTACTTCTGCCCCGGCGTTCCTTTGCCGCGCAGCGCCCAGAGACCCGGTATGATAATAGCGCAGTTTAATTTTATAGCTATCGTCTGCGGATAATACCTTTACTACCTCTTCCGTCTCTAAGTCGCTTCCCCCGTGCGCGATAATCACTTCCTGCGGCAATAAAGACTGCTGATTCAGGCTGAACAGACATTCTCCGAGCGCGTCGCTTCTCCTGTCGGTAGCGATAATCACCGAAATCATCTACTTGCGTTCTCCGATTTGGCGCGCCGGGACGCCGGCGACTATTGCGTATTCCGGGACGTTTTCGGTTACCACGCTCCCCGCGCCGATAACCGCGCCGCTGCCGACTTTTACTCCTTTAAGGATTACTGCGCAGGCGCCGACCCAGACATCATCGCCGATTGCTACCGCCGCTCCCGTCAATTCCTGCTCTTTAATCTTTACGCCTTTCCTGAAACCGTGGTCGTGGTCCGTGATATAGCAATACGGCCCAATCATGCAGTCACTGCCTATTTCTATTTTATCGGAAGCGTCGAGCATCGCAAAGCGGTTAATATACGTGCCCTCCCCGACTATAATCCGGGGTTCTTTTTTCCGCGCTCCCGTGGTCAATAAAACCGTGTCATCGTCTAAGGCGACGCTATCCTCTATCTCTATATCCCAGGGGTTTCTGGGAAGAGAAATATTTCTTATCCAGCAGCGCCTGCCGATTTTTACGCCTAAGGCCTTCAGCCATAATATCCTGAAACGCATCAAAAAGCCGGCGGGATAGCGGATAATCCTGTTTCTGGCATTTTCTAACATTAATTCCCTCCTATTTTTTGAAATAAAAGCTTGAATCTCTCTTTCCAGGTATGCTCTCTTAATGCGCGCTGGTAACCCGTCTCTCTTAACTTCTCCGCTTCCCGCGGATGAGCTAAATAGAACTTTGCCTTTTCTACCAGCTCTCCCGGGGTACGATATGTATCAATCTCTTTGCCGGGGTGATAAAATTCGCCGATTTCATCGCTGTAACCGGTAAGATAGCAGGTCCGGCACATCGGAGCTTCGAAATCGCGCAAGCGCACGTGCGCCAGGAGCTTTGAGCCGGGACGGCTGTCAGACCAGACATTGCTGAAATTAAGGATAACCTCATAGGCGGCAAAAGTCCTGCTGATATCATCGGTAAAGCCGCGGCCCCTGGAAGCGAACAGCGAATCAAGCTTGCGGCTGGAGCGCCTGTAATAAAATTGAGCTAAGGTTCTTTGCAGCCCCTTAAATACGCCGTTCTTTTTAATGTTATCTGAAAATACGGAAAGATAAGCGGACAAGGAGCCGGCTTTAGGTTGAGACGGCTTTTCCCATCCCGTTCCATAAATATCTACCGGAACGCCTGCGGCAATCAATTCTGCGAGATGACGGTCGCGGTCGGCATAACGCTGCCCCAAAAAACAGGCCTTTGCCTGACGGGATATTTCCGGGTGGGGGCGGTAGATTTGCGGGTCTGCGCCCAGCTGGACCCGGACGGGGTTGGCTCCTGCCTTCAGGTATAATTCCCGGGCCGCCCTTTCCGGATGCCAGGCAAAATTTACCTTTTTCGCAATCTCCGATACCAACTCGAACTGATAAATGCTGTTGCAGAAAAAATTTACCGTCTTGACGCCTAATTTATGGATTTGCGCAAAGCCGCCGGGCTCAAAGTGGGCATTGTAGAAATAACTCAAAAATAAATCCACGGGCTTTTCCTGATGCGCCGCTGCGAGCTCCCCAATAATCTGCTCGGTAATCCGCTGGCGTACCTTGCGCTGCTCGGGCGTAAAATTAACGGCGACCTGCATAAAACTGCTCGCCGGCAAAAGGTCGACGCTTGACTCGATTATCTCATGGCCCAATTGCCTTAAGGCCGGATAAAAATTGCTGCTCCAGAGCGAGCCGTAGTAAAATTTAGGGTCAAGGGCATGGCGCACGGCAATAAAAATTCTCATCTTCTATTCCCTTACTAAATAATAGAGGCCCAAACTATAATCCGCTTCAGCTAAATCGGACGGCGAGACATCTTCCAGAAAATCTCCGCTGTCATTAACCGCTTTAAACTCTCTCAAGCTTAATTCCCTTAAAACCTCAATCGGCCTTTGAGGATGCCAAATCCTCTGGGCATTAAAACAGGTGCGCTCCCGGCCAACCGGCATACTCAAGAGTAATTGCCCGCCTCCGGATAAAACCCGCATTAATTCGCGCAAGGCCCTGGTTGTCCCGTCCGGCTCGAGGGGATCGCCGTAACGGCCTAGTCCAATATGCTCAACTACGTGCAGGCAGGATAGCGAATAAACGCTTTTATCGGCTAAAGGCAGATTCAAAATGTCTCCTTTGCGGAATTCAAGGCGCGGCAAGCGAAAGCCCGGCGCACGGATATCCCAGTAAACTACCGGGCAAATGGCAGTTGCCTGGCCGGTAAATCCGTCCAGCCTTGAGCCGACATCGTGGTGTTCGGCCGGCTTAAGCTCGGCTAATTTCCTCAGCGCCCAAATATCCTGATAGAGATAATGCCCTCCGCCTGACTGGGTGGAAGGCTCCCGGTCAAATAAACAGGGAGCCAATTCTGCGAAATCCGCCTTACCGCCCATGCTGATGAAGGCTTTTCTTTGTCGGAAGTAAGAGACAAAGAGGCGGGGCAATCTAAAAACTTCTTTTGCCCGAGAGTAACGCAGCGGCTGCAGCAACCTCCATAGCCCGCGTAGCAGTTTATTTTTTTTCATTTATAATACCCGCAGGTTATCCCGCGGCTTCTTTCAACGCCTGTAAAAACTGTCGGCGAATTACCTGCGGAGCAAAATCCCTCCTCCCTGCGACTGCCGCTTCCCGGGCAAGGCCCTGGCGTAAAGCAGCCGATTCTTTCAGCCGATGAAAAGCCCTAATCCAGGCTAAGGGATTATTTTCCGTAACTACCGCTGCTGCACCGGGATGATTTAAGCCCCACTTCACTCCTGTTGCGTATTCCGGACCGATGATTAATACCGGCATCCCAAGGCCGAGGTACTCCGGCAATTTACTGGGAAAGTGCAGGCTGTATTCCTTGGCGTATCCGGATTCCGGCCAGCAATAAAACAAAATCACTGCGTCGCATTCCGCCTTTACTCTCTCCCAAACCTCGTCTGCCGCTGCATAACCGCAATAAGTCACGGTTTCATCGTCCCCGAGAGAAAAAGAGTCACAAGAATAAACGCGTAATTTCGCCTTTGCTTCTTTAAATACCGGAAGCAGGTGCTGAAGTTCCATCCCGTAGCCGCCCCAGAGAGACCCCGTATACCCGATAGTCAATACTCCCGGCTCTTTCAGCGCCAGGGAATCAGATACAGGACGCGCCTCTAATCTTTCGGAAGGCAGCGGATAAAGCACGTCGCCGGAGGTTTGATAAGCCTGCTGAAGGTAGTCGCGCATCTGGTGGCTCACGCAAAGCCGTTTGCGGGCGTATCGATAAACTTGGATATTCCTCTTTAGTTGCCGCGGCAATAACCAGGGGTAAACAGACCCGCAGAGCTCGGGAAGATCGTGGACAATCACGACCAGAGGCAAATTCTCTTTTTTCGCGTAACGGTAAGCCAGGTAATAATAGGGCTGCGTTTGCATTACGGAAAGGACAACCTCGGGCTTAAATTGCCCAAACCCGGCTTTCAGCGCGCCCAGGGTAAACCCCGGCAGGAAGATAAAACTGCGCAGCGAGCGCGCTAATCTTGAAAAGCGGGTGCGGTTAAGCCTTTCCCACGGCAAATTTAACGCCTGATATCGGCAGGATAAAAGGTTATGCCCAGGGAGGGCTTGCGGCCCGATTACCAGTATTTTATCCTGAGGATAATCCTTCAGCAGGCGGTATAACAAAAGAGGACCGGCAAAACTGGCCTGGGGGATTACTTCTGAAATAATCGCTAAATTCGGCAGTTGGTCCATAAATTCAAAAGCATATCAAAAGACCTGTAAAAATTAAAAGAACTTCTGTTCTTCCCAATACTGGTAAAACTTACCTTTTCTTTCCAGGAGCTCGGCTAACGTCCCCTGCTCGACCAGCCTTCCTTTTTCTATCACCACGATTTTATCGGCGTTTTTGATGGTAGAGAGCCGGTGGGCAATGACAATCGTGGTCTTATCTTTTATCGCTTCGGCAATCGCCTCTTGTATCAGCCGCTCGGTCTTGGTATCCAGGGAGCTGGTGGCTTCGTCCAGTATAAAAATCTCGGAACCCTTGACCAATGCCCTGGCAATCGCTACTCTCTGCTTCTCGCCGCCCGAGAGCCTGATCCCCCTGTCGCCGATAATCGTGTTAAACTTATCGGGCAGGCTCATAATAAAATCGTAAACCCTCGCCTTTTTTGCCGCATCGGCAAGCATTTCCTCGGAAACGCCCTCTAACCCATAAGCGATATTTTTAGCGAGCGTATCATTAAAAAGCAGTATATCCTGGCTCACCAGGGCCATATGCTGCCGCAGGGATTTCAAGGTAAATTCCCTGATGTCGGTACCATCAATAAAAACCGATGCCGGCGGGTTATCGTAAAGACGCAGGATAAGATTTATCAGTGTGGTTTTGCCGGAGCCGGTGGGCCCCACGATTGCCGTAATTTGCCCTCTTTTTAGGGAAAAAGTGATGTCCTGCAGGACCGGAATTCCCGGAATATAAGAAAAGCTCAGCTGGCTGAAATCTATCGCTTCTTTAAGCCCGTTGAACTCTTTATCGCCCCCGGGTATAAAAAACTTGTCTTTATCATTCAAGATTCCCGATATCTCCGATATCGGCCCGCTTACCCCCGCCACCATTCCCCTGAACTGGTTTAAGCCGGCCATCACCGAAGTGCATCTTTTAATCAAATAAAAAAACACCAGGAAATCCGCCATTTCTCCCGAGCGTTTCTTGATAATGATGAAGGCCACGGCGGAAACCAGTAATAAAATGGCAACCAGCGTAATTATCTCCTGTATCGGGTTAATCAGGTTTTGTTTTTTATCAATGCTGAATTCCAGCCTTGCCACCAGGCCGCTTAAATCGGCAAACTCTTTTTTCTCGTCCTCTTCTTTATTATAAGCCTTGACCAGGGGGATGCAGGAAGTGATATTGGATATCTTCCTGCTTAAGCGGCTGCGGGAATCCGCGTAGAACCTCGATGTCTTCTTAATCTTGTTAATCAGCCATCCCAGGGAATAATAGAGCACCGGAAAAACAATGATCGTAAAAAATGTCAGCCTCCAGGAAATCATAAACATTACGGTAAGATAGGCAATCGCCATAAAAATACCGCTGATGATATCCTGCAGGCCGATCAGGGATATCGCTATCGTATTGGTAAAACCGATCAAGACGTTATGCAGGTAACCTTCGCTGCTCCTGTCAAAAAATAATTTCCCAAAGCTAAGGTAGCGGTTAAAAATGAGTTTTCTCAAGTTATGGGAAAATCTTCTCACCTGATAAACTACCTCCAGGGAAGCGGAGTACTTTAAAATATGCTTGGCCAGCGATACCATAAAAACCATCCCTAAAAGTACGGCGAAGATGGATAGATTCGGCATGCTGGATATCCGGGGAAGCCTCGCGATAATAACCCTAAAGGTTTGGGTTTCCCTGACGAAGCCAAAGTCCATCCTGAAGATACCCTTGGCAATCAAGATGAGCAGGACGGCGCTTAGACCTTCGAAAAACGCCGCTCCTAAAGAGAAAAATGCCGAGAAAACAAAGCCTGTCAAATTAATCTGCAGCCGGCGCAGAAAATCCTTTAAGCGCACAAGCGACCTGTAAGTATTTTTAATTTTTAGCGCGAATCTCTTCATCTTTTATCCTGCCTTTAAAAAGACCTAATCCGCCCTCCACCATCTTTGAGGAAATTTCTGCTTTAAAACACTATCGCCTTCTCCCGCGGGCTTAAGCCCTGCGGCGCGCATGTCCGCGTCTAGCATTATTTTTACCAGTTCCGCAAAAGTAACTTTGGGCTGCCAGCCAAAATCCCTTTTTGCCTTGCTTGAATCGGCGACTAACTCCTCTACCTCGGTAGGCCGGAAATAACGCTGGTCTATTTCTACGTATTTTTTATAGCCTAAGCCGGCATAACTAAAAGCGGCCCTGGCGAAATCTTCCACCGAGTGAGCCTCTCCCGTGCCGATAACATAATCTCCCGGCTTATCCTGCTGCATAAGCTTCCACATCGCCTCTACATATTCCGGGGCATAGCCCCAGTCTCTTTTTGCCTTCAGGTTGCCGAGGTAAAGCTTGTCCTGTTTACCGAGCAGGATATTTGCCACGCCTTGAGTTATTTTTCTCGTGACAAAGGTCTCTCCCCGGCGCGGCGACTCATGGTTGAATAAAATTCCGTTAGAGGCAAAGAGATTATACCCTTCCCGGTAATTTACCGTCATCCAGTAAGCGTAAACCTTGCTGGCGGCGTAAGGGCTGCGCGGATGAAAAGGCGTATCCTCCCCCTGCGGCGCGGGAGCCAACCCGAACATCTCGCTGCTGGAGGCCTGATAGAACCTTGTTTTATTGCCGCTTTTTCTAATCGCTTCCAATATCCGGGTGGTGCCCAACCCCGTGATATTACCGGTATATTCCGGGATATCAAAGCTGGTGCGCACATGACTCTGCGCGCCCAAATGGTATACTTCGTCAGGCTGGTTTTTATAGATAATACCGGAAATTTGCTCGGAATCGCCGATATCGCCGTAATATAAAAACAACCTCGCGCCGGGCGCGTGCGGGTCAACGTAGATATGGTTTATCCTTTGCGTATTAAAGGTGCTGGCCCGCCGGATAATTCCGTGCACCTCATACCCCAAAGAAAGCAGGTATTCCGCTAGATACGAACCGTCCTGGCCGGTAATACCGGTAATTAGCGCCTTTTTCATCTGGTCTCCTTATTTATCTCTAAGAATTTTTGCACATAAGCCTGTATCCGTTCATCCTGCGGGTCAAGGGTAAGCGCTTTGCGCAGCTCTTTTTCTACCAGCGCTTCTTTTCCCATTACGCTGTATAACCAGCCCAGGCGCAAATGATATTCGGGCTTGGTAGGATTAAGGGCGACTGCCCTGGTATAATATTCTTGCGCCGCGCGCAAAATCTCCTCCTCGCCTTTTAAGTCCCCTATCTGGCGCAGCTGGTCGGCTAAATCTTCTCTCAGGGCCAATTCCGACAACAACTCTGCTTTTTTATTGAAGTAGAGGCTGTTATTGGGATTGAAGGCGATTGCCCGGTCAACCTCTTTTATCGTTTTCTTATATTCCAAGACGGCATCTATGCCGGTTTCGGAAATCTGCTTATCTTTGATTTTTCCGAATGCCGCCTCTGCCCGGTAACGCCTGATAATCAGAGACCCTGTAAAGATAAAACACAGGCAAAAAAAGGCGGCAAGAAACAGCTTTGAAAATTTAGACAAGGCGAATTCCCGCCTAGGGATAGGCGGCAAACTTTGGGAGCCCCTGATATGGACAACCCTGTATACGAGCGCCAAAAGGATAAAAAATAATACCGCGTTTGCCGGGATATGAAAGACAAAATCAAGCGTGCTGTGCAGCCCGATGGAAAATAATCCCGCCAGGCAGCCCAGCGTCATCATCGCCGCGTAAGGCTCCCTGCGCCTGAGCCAGAGAAAAGATACGTTCTTTAAATACTTAAAGAGAAACAAAGAAAGCAATAGAAAACCGCTCAACCCCGTTTCCGAAAAAATCTGCAGGGGTTCGCTGTGGGCGAAACTAAAGCTTACTACCGGGCCGTATGTTTCGTGCTTAAAGGCGAATGTTTTGTATTTCTGGAAAATTTCCCCGAAAGTCCCCAGTCCCGTCCCGAAAAAGGGGAAATCTTTGACTATCCTCAAGGTGTCTTTGAATATCTTCAGTCGTCCGGAAATGACATCTCCGGCAAAGAGGGTTTTTAATTCGTTGATTACGGCTGCGCGCATGCCAATCGCGCTCAAAAGTAAAAGCAGGCCGAAGAATAAAATAACCATCAGCCCCATTCTCTTCTTGACTAAATTTCTTGCCTCCAGGATAAGCAGGAAAATAAAAAAAGTAAAAGTAAAACAAACTATGCCGGCGCGCGATAAAGACAGAAATAAGGCCAGGATCTCTACCAGCGCGAGAAAAAGAAAGATCAGGCGCGCCCCCTGAGAAAACGAGATTAAGGCGTAAGCGATGGTCAGGGGGATAATCATTTCTATATATGCGGCAAAGTGGTTGGCATTAATGAAAGTGGCAAATTCCCGCGGAGGCGTGGTCAACCTATGGATAATCCCGTAGAGGGAATAGAGAAACCCCGCGATAATAATTACGACGGTAAAACGCCTGACCTTGCTCTCCGTATCGATATAATTTAATACTATCCAAAAAACAGCCAGGTAACTTAAAAATTGCAGGCATAAATTCAGGCCCGCTTCAGGATAGATGCTTAAGCTAAACGGGCCCGTGGGGTTAACTCTAAAATTACTATATAGATAAGCGGTATGCGGCGAGAGAAAGGAAAGTAAGCCCTTGGGTAAGGCGAGCAGCTGGAATATAATTAAAACAGAAAATAAAAGAATGGCGCGCGCGGGGACGCTGACCAGGGAAAACCTGCCTTCCAGGCCAAGCTTAAAAAAAAATCCAAAAAATGCCGCAAGAATTACCAGCTCAATGATTGTCAACGCTAAATTTGTTACGCCGCCGTAAATCAGGGGGGAAAATAAAATCAGGGCAATGAGGAGTGACTCAATAAAAATATCGCTTACGAGATCGACAGTTATATTGCGGGGCATCCACGGTAAAGTTATGCTTTTTTCTTCTTGCCTTCTTCGCTGTAATAATAGTGGTAATAATAATACCGGTCTTCTTTTTCCGGCGCGATGTTGTTAATTACTGCGCCGATAACCCTGCCTTTTGCTTCAACAATCTTGTCTCTTGCCCGCGTGATCGCCTGCAGGCGCGTAACTCCGCCTTTGAGCACCAGAATTACCCCATCCACCATATTCGCCAACAATGAAGTATCCGCCGTGCTTAAAATAGGGGGTGAATCAATGACTATCCGGTCAAACTTGGATTTTAATTCTTCAAACAAAACATGAATCTTGCCGGAAGAGAGGAGTTCGCTGGGGTTGGGCGGAATCGTGCCTGAGGTAATTACCGAAAGATTCTTAACCGGGCTGGGTTTAATAATCGTCTCCAGATTAATGTTTCCCGTAAGAAAATTGCTTAAGCCGGGTTTTAAGTCGAATCTCAGGGCTTTATAAATAGTGGGCCGGCGCATATCTATATCCAGTAAAAGCACGCGCTCGTTGATATTGGCAAAGATAGTGGCTATATTCAAGGCGAAAAAACTCTTTCCTTCGCCGGGGACAGCCGAGGTAATCAATATGCTTTTTAAGGGCCTGTCTTCGGGAGAGGCAAATATAATCGCGGTACGGCAGGCGCGATAAGCCTCGGTAATCGTAGACTGGGGTTTTTGATGACAGATTAAGCTTCTTTCCGCAGCCGAAATCACTTCTTTGCCTGTGGAGGGTATATAGCCTAAAAAGGGAAGCTTCAGGTAAAGAGTGACGTCATCGGCGGTACGGATGCTCGAATCCAGATACTCCAGAAAGAAAACCAGGCCTACCCCGAAAAACAAAGCGAAAAATAGCGAGGTGATGATGCTTTTGCCTTTTTGCGGCTTAAAAGGCGCGCGCGGAGGCTTAGCCGGGTCAATCACGCGGATACTCGTGCTCTCTGCTTTTTCGATTATATCCGCCTGCTTAGAGCGCTCCAGCATGTTGGCGTATAACTGCTGATTAGACTCCACCTCTTTCTTCAAAATGTTATACCTGATCATCTTGTCGCCTAATAAGCGCAGGTTCTCAGTCTCTTGTTCGATATTTTTATTCAGCTCGCTCAACTGCCCGTTAAGCGCGATAATTTTAGGATGTTTTTCTCTATACCGCTTAAGGGCCGTAGCCAGCTCTGTTTCTAATTTCGACCTCTCGGTTTTTAGTTTTTGCAGCGCGGTTTCCCTTTCGCCGATCTCGGAACCGGCGATAATTTTATTCTCCTGAAGATATTTGTTCAAGGTCAGCTCTGAATCCTCTAATTTTTTCTTCACATCGCCTACCTGCGCCTCTAACCACCCTAATGCCTGTCTAATCACACGGCTCTTGGTTTCCGCATCCTGTTTTATATAGACGTTGGCAAGGGCGTTGGCGATGGCGCTCGCCTTTAAGGCGTCGAAATCGTAAGCGTTAATTAAGACAAGCGAGCTGTTTTTTACCGGTTGAATATTAATCTGGTTTTGTAATTTTCCTATCGGGTCCTTGGAATCCTTAAACTCGAGGTCTTTGCTTAAGCGCAGCTCATCAAATACGCGCTCTGCCAGGGTGCGCGAGCGCAATATATCATACTGGGTCTGATAATACTGGTAATCCTGCATGCGCGGGGAAAGCACGTCGTCAACTTTAGTAATCTGGGTCTGGGGAGAAACCCTTTCAATAAGTATGCTTGCCGTGGCGCGGTATAAGGGCTGGGCGGTAAAAACAAAGATGGTCACTGCCAAAGGAAAAATAACCAGAATCGCGATGATGAGATTTAATCTCTTCTGCAGTATCTTAAGATAATCTTCCAGGGTTACTTCGCTTACTTCGGGGTTAGGGAACATTTTTTAAAAGAATGATTCGGGCGCGACGATAGTATCATCGGGCTCCAGGACGATATCGCGCGACTTATCTCCGCCTCTTAATATCGACGCCACAGGCACGCGGATAGTCTTTCTTCCTCCGTTTAGCATGCGGATAACCTTTACTCCGTCTTGCGCGGCAATGGGGGTAAAGCCGCCTGCTAAGGCAATCGCGTCCACCACGGTAAGGCCCGGCTTTAAATTGTAAATTCCGGGGCGCATCACCTGGCCGATGATAGAAACCTGCCCCGCCTCTTCGACAATAACGGTATCGCCTGCCTTAAGTTCGGTATCGGGGGCCGACTTACTCAGAATCCGACCCATATCCACTTCCAGGGTCTCCCTTTTACCTGCTCCGGCGCAGATTACCTTTACCGATTTGGTATTCGCAGTCTCGGTAAATCCGCCGGCAAGAGCAATTGCCTGAGTCAGGGTAAGGCGTTCTTTCATCTCGTATGAACCCGGCTTTGCTACCTGCCCCAGTATCGATACCTTGGCGTATTCCTTGACAAATACATTGATCTGGGGATTTACCAGAAAATCTTTTTCCAGCATATCGCGTATATTATCTTGCAGCTGGCAGACGCTCAAGCCCGATGCTTTCACATTGCCCAGGAGCGGATAATTAATCGTGCCATTCTGGGAGACACGCACGGTTACGGATAAATCGGGCTCTTCATAAACCGCTACCTCCAGAAGGTCGTTGGGAGCAATGACATATTCTTTATTTAGATCCGCAGCTTCTTTATGCTCGGCGGCATAAGAAAAAAGAAGGTCGAAATTTAAGATTAAGGCCGAAGCTAAAATTATGAGGAAAATTTTCCCGCTGTTTTTAAGCATTCTCATCTAAAATCTGGCCTGCATTTTAAAGATAACCGTGTTATTTTCGTAACTATCGATCGCGTTGCTGTTCAGGCGCTTGTTCGTATAATCCAGGCTCAAGTCCAACCACTGCCTGAAGGCGTAAGCCAAACCCGAACCCAGGATATAAGTATGCGTTTTATGAGAATACGCCTCTTTCGGCTTAGTCTCATACTCAACCCTGCCGCTCAAAGACAGCTTTAACCTGGGATTAAAAGCTAAGCGGTGGCTTCCTGCCAGCTCCAGGCTGTCTGTACGGGTATACTCTGAATCGGCGGAAGATTCCTTGATGTAACGCTCCAAGCTCAAAAGAAGCGACGTGCGCACGGAAGCCATGTAGCTAAACTTATTGGTAAAAGTACTCTCCCGGATGTGCTCGTCATTGGCATTATTGGTCAATTTATAATCCATTTTTGCCAGGCCCGTAACTTTAGCCGAGAGCACGCTGCTGAATGTCAGGTTAAAATCATTGTAATTAGAATCTTTGGAAAGGGTAAGGTTATGCGTATAGTCTGTATTGTTATAGCTGTAGCCCGCCTCCAGCTTGGACTTTCTGCCGAGTTTTAAATACGGGTTAAAACTATAGGTCTCCTCAACGCGGTCGTCATCGCTGTATTTGGATTCATAGAAATAGTCCAGGCGTTTATAGTTGATATCGAAACCCGTGCGGTTAAAACCGCGGCCCAATTTAGCGACAAACTTATTCTGCGTATAGCGCTTGACGATATCGACTGCGTCGCCGACCCCATCGTCGTCTGTGTCTTCGAACTCATCTAACGAGTTCCACTCGTTGGAAAGGGAAAAATTATAACGGCCGAGAGGTAAATTTCCCAAGATGTTCAAATTTGCATCTACATCATTATCCTGCCGGACATGCTGATAACGGTTATTGCTCAAGAAAGCGTCTAAATTAAGTGTTTTGCCCCGGCTGTAAAAATTCATTTTTGCGCCGAGGGTATTCTTATAGGTAAGCCGGGATTTTACGTCAGCATCACGAGAATAGACATTATCCTCAACCTTGGTAACGGAAGTAAGGTAGGGATGTATGCGGCGAAGCAGACTCTTCAAAGCGACGGCGCCGGCTCTTTTTTCGCCGGTAAACCTCCTGGTCTCAACCTCGCTTTCCAATTGCTTAAGCTGCGCTTCCTGCATTGCCTCTCCCATTGCCTCTTGCCGGCCCTGCATATCTTTCAGGGTGTCGGAAATCACGCTTTCTCTGGTAATGCCTGAATCCTCGGTAAAAGCCGCCTTCAACCCTAGACATAACAGGAGAACCGTCAAGGCGATAAGGCAGCCCATCAGCTTTTTTCTCATCAGGTTCAATTTTTATTCTTTAATCCCTGCCTTCCGGTATACAAACCTGACCTGCTCGTCAATGGCCTTACGCAGCAAATTATCAATCTCCATAAATTGCACGCCCAGGCGATAAAACTTGCTTTTGCCTATCTGTCTTGCCCGGGTTATCTTAGCTAAGGTAGAAATAGACGCCGATAAAGAAGGGAAACTGATTTTTAATTCAATCAGGCTGCCTGCGGGCAAAGATTCTCCGGCCACCAAACACGCGCCGCCTGCTCCGATATCCTTGATATTTGCAAGCAAGGGCGCTGATGCATGTTTTTCGCCGGATAAGAGCTTGTATTTGGCTAAATGATAGGCTGCCAACCGGATAAATTGCCTTTGGTCTTTATTCTGCATCTTATTTAATTATATCAGGTTAACACGATGTTATTGTGCTGTCAAGTGAAAAACAACGAGTTTTTTAACATTTTTAAAATTTGTTCCTAAACCCGAAAACCGCTCACTAATCTAACGCGTAGAGAATTATCTTTTTGGGCTTTTCAATAACATGGACCTTAATTAAACCGGGATGTTCCTGGTTTTCATTAAGCAGAAATGCAAGATGCGGGCGCCTCTGAGGGATGGTCCTTTCGTCTATGATTAAATAATCAACCTTTTCCTCCTTTAAGCGGTTTATCATCTGCGCATAATTTTCCACAAAAGGCATATATAGCCATTGGCCCTGGGAGTAAAAAGTGATTAAAGATTCCCGGGAAGATATCTTCTTATCCTCTATATCCCTAATATTATTCTTCATCCATAATCCTATCTCTTTATATTCAAAAGGAAGAGTTTCTTTAGCGTTATTCTTCTGGGTAATTAAAAAATTTAGCGTGGAGAAAAAAAGCAGAATCAACGCCGCCGATATTATCCAGAATAAATCTTTACGGGACAGCTTAAGATTATTCTTCATGAACGTAAAAAGCCTTTCTAATCCGGAGGCTGTCCAGAGTAAAAAAACGGGCATGGTAAAGATAAAATATCTGGCCTTTACGTCGCTGAAAGGAACAACCGCCAAGAAGCTCAAAGAGGAAAAAAGCAGCAGTTGAGTCTTCTTTTTATCCTCATCCCATTTTTGCCCAAAAAATCCGATTAGGATTAGGATATAACCGAAACCGCCGTATAAACTATATGTCAATCGCTCAGAAAGCAGCCTCATCCCTCCGGCGTATCTTTGCAGCAACTCTGCTTTATTTTCTTGTATGTATTCAAGGATACTGAACCCTGGATAATAATCAGAAAAAAAAGTTTTTTCAGCGGCTAAAGGTTCTCTGGAAGTCAGGTATCCGAAATATTTCAAGTTCACCATTTTATAGGTTAAGGCCCACCTGCCTGTATGCTTATACAGGAAGTGCGCGTAGGGAAATAAGATAATGCAGAACATCACTGCCAGGCAGATGAAGGCAAGGGCTTTTTTAGAGAGTTTTTCCCTGCTCTGGATAAACAGAGCCGTCAGCAGGGCGAGCGATAAGATTATATTCTCCGGCCGGTTTAAAATGGCGCAGGAGAGGATCGTGCCCAGGAGAATAAAATTTCCGTATCTTAGGCTTTTTGCTTTTGAGATTGAAACCGCTGCATAAAGCGCGCCGATAATCAGCAATATATCTACGGAATGGGTATAAACCTTATGAGAATACTCCAGGATAAGCCCGTGCGTTGCAAACAGGATAACTGTAACGTAGGCCGTTGATGCATTATAGATTAATTTAGCCAATCTGAAAAATAAGACAATAGAGATTAAGAATGCGCTGACCGAGACTAAATGGCCTGCCAGCTCTAAGCGGCCTATCATCTTGTAGAAAATACCTATCAGCAAGGGGTAAAAAGGCGGAAACCATAATCCCGCTTTTCCCGAAGGAGAAGTAAAGCCCTGGCCGGTGACTAAATTTTTTCCGGACTCAAGATATCTGTGGCTATCCCATTCATAAATAATATAATTCGCTTTCAGCAAAAACAGGCTGGATATCAAAGCAAAGACCAGACAACAACTAACAACTACCAGAGTATTTTTATTTATTTTAGATCCCGAAGGCGTGCGTATCATAATGTATATTGTGGGCGGTGATGGCGATCGTGATTAATAAATAAAGAGCCAGGGCGATAACAATTATGAACGGCCGCGGAATGCATTTGAAAAAATATCCATTTTTGAAAAGGAAGGTAGCTATAAGGAACGACGAGAATAAAAGGCTTTGCATCATTCCAGAGCTTGCTGAATGCGCCTCGCGGATGAACAAAACATAAAATAGATAACTTGATGAAAGCCAAAAGAATAAAGTATTAAAATCGCTCTTCTCTTTTATGTATACCCACAAAGATATCAAGAAAGAAAACAATAAGCCGGTGCTAAACAATTTGAAATAAATAATTCCCCAGCTGGAAAACCCCGACTGTATGCCAAAAGATATTAATAAAATATTAAGGCTGTGGAAATGGTCGATAAGATTAACGCAGATAAAAGGCGCGAGCATCCCTGCCGCAGATAATAAACAACGTTTCCATTTACCTTTAATCGCCAGGTATACGATAAAGCCGGAATAAAATACGCCTATGGAAAACTTGAAGAGGAAGCCGATGCCCATCAATAAAGACGGCAAAAATACCCTGTCTTTTTTTAAATACCATAAAATCCCCGATGAAAATAAAAGCATCGCTAAATTATCGTCCTGCTCGCCCGCTATCACATTAAGGTTCGTTCCCACGTAGAAACTAAAGAGAAAAAGAGCGACAACGAGTATGCTGTATTTATATGCTTTCCTGCCGATAAAATACTGGACGACAAATAACGCGATGAAACTCATAATATTAATAACTTTTAACCCCCAGATTCCTGAATGTTGATAAATGAAAGACCAGGAAAGCGGGCCTAGATAAGTCTTATTATGGATGAAAGGCGGGGAGCTATTGAGGAAATAATCTTTGCCGACAATGAGCGCTCTTATGGCGTCGCCGTAAAGCCGGTCTTTATACCTAAAAATAAAGAACAGCTTCAGCAGCAGCGCGCTTGCAAAAACCGAAAGGATGCCAAACCTTTTATAAAAGCGGATTATTTTCTCTTCCATAAATATTGAAAAATAAATCAGTCTTGCCTGAAAGAATCGTCGTATTTATCAATCACGTCCCGGGCTTCGCCGTACATGCGGATGCGGCCTTTTTCCAGCCAGAGGGCGGTCTTGCAATATTTCCTTAGAAAAGAACTGTCATGCGAAGTTATAATTATGGTTTTTTCGGAAGAATACAGTTCTTTAAAATATTCATCGTACTTTTGGACAAAGCCCTGGTCGACGAAAGTCAGGCTCTCGTCAAAGATCAGGAAATCATTGGAGATTTGAAAAAATATGGCGAGCGCTAAACGCTGCATTTGTCCTACCGAGAGCCCTTTTAATGCGGAAAAACGCAGGTCGTAAAGTTCGGATATTTCTATGATTCCCGGTATTCTGTTTTTTAAATAATCCCGCCCCATCCCGTGAAATGCCCCGAATAGATAAATATTATCGATGACCGATAATTCCCCGTTAAGCCCGACCCAAAACTTAAACAGGGCCTTGGGTTCGCTTTTAACCTCAATCTCTCCGGCGGTCTTGCCGTAAATACCGGTGATAATCCTTAATAGAGTAGTTTTGCCGGAACCGTTTTTACCTACAATCGCCAGCTTCTCTCCTTTCCTAATCTCAAATGATATGTCACGCAGCGCCCAATACTCTTTTTTAATAGGCTCCCTCCCCGCCAATGCCTTTAATACTCGTAAGGCTGTTCCTTTTCTTTTGAGGATAAAAAAACGTTTGGATAATCTTTCTGCCCGTACACAGATATCATTCATCTTTATTCCTGGCCCCCTGTATTTTTTTTAAAATGGAAGTAGCCGATAACGCCTTCTTTGAATCTTTTTTCTAAACGATAACCTTTAATGCCGCACTCTATCCCGGGAGTAAGATAATAAACGAGGAATATCGAATCGTAATTCTTATCGCGGCTGCTTTTCTCCAGCTCTTCACAGGTAAGGATCGGTATCTGGCGGCTGTAATTATAGTATTTTATTCCTTTAGAAAAATCAAAATACATATTATATAAATATTTATTTTCGGTAAATTGATTCGAGAGCGTAGCGATGAGCGTATTATCGCCCTTTTCCGCGTTAATCTGCCTGAATAAGCCCCTCCAGTCTTCCCGATGAGGAAAAATAGCAAGTTTCAAATTAAATTTATAATACCTGGGGAAACAGCAGGTGAATAAAAAGAACAATAAAAATATTAAGATGGGATATTTAATTTTTGCGCTATACCTGTCCAACCCTTTACTGAAGAGGATTATCAAGGGGATATGGACAAAGCCGATGTACCTTGGCCTGAGTACCGGAAAAAGAAAAAAATGAACCAGGTAAATGCTGATAATCGGGATAACAATCCAGGCTAAGAGAAAATAGTTATTTTTTTTGCCGGGGGCGAAGAAAGCGGAAATAAATAAGAATAGATATAAACCTATGATACTTACCTTGATTAGCCTGGGCGTTCCCATGGTGCCTATTATCACTTGAAACAGGCTGTAGAAGAATTGGAAATGATGGACTCCTTCCGCAATCCACTGCGGCCCTGTCCAATAGGGCAGGACAGGTATAAAGAGGCGTATCCAGGGCAGATAAAGCAGGATGATGATCGCCTGCGCCAGGAGCCATTTCTTCAGCTGAGGGCGCCGGAAGAATAAGAGGAAAAATACCGCGTTCTGGACAATGATAAAGAAGAGGCCTGCGTAGAGGGTGT
>JBAZGA010000024.1:0-21289 GCA_041653115.1 Candidatus Omnitrophota bacterium | reverse complement strand
AGATAGAGGGTATTAGGACGCAAACCATTCATCCTGCAACAGACGAAGAAGAATAAATTTAAAGGAGGCGAAAAAGATGCGTTTAAATCAAAGAGGCCAGAATACGCTGGAATATGCGGTAATCATCGCGGCGATAGTTGCGGCGCTCTTGCTCGGCCAGAAATATTTTAAGCGCGGCATCCAGGGAAAAATCAGGGAGCCAGCGACCAAATCGGCGAGCAGTTTGTCCCGGGCGAGACTACCGGTACTATCAAAACGACCAGTAAGTACAAGACCACAGAAAAAGTGACGCTGGAAGGCGGGAAGCCGACTACGAAAACCGAAACAGAAAGCCTGGCCCCGCAAATCCGCACGATCGACGAACAAGTGGCCGGTTATGAAGTAGATAAAGGCATTGGGGAATAAAAATAACGTTGGCTTTTAGTCTGTTGATTATATAGGGAGAATAGCGATGGCGATGTTAATGACGTTATTTTTATTGATTATTTTATTGGCTGCCGGTTCGATTATCCTCTTGACGATGTTCTTTGCCCCGCCCCTGGAAACCAGGGTAAAGGACTGGCAGGTCAAAAAAGAAGAGTATGTGGCAAAGGAGCTGGATAACCTCTTTTCCTACGATAAAAGCCCCAAGGCCATTGTCAGCCTTTATTTTATTTTGCCGCCCCTTTTTGGCTTAATCGGCTTTATCCTTTCCCAGTCATTTTTATTCGTATTTATCGGCGGGTTAATCGGTTTATTTATCCCGAATTTTATCTTAAGGATGAGGAACTTAAAGCGCAGGCAGAAATTCAACCACCAGATCCTGGATGCGATTATGATCCTCTCCAGTTCCTTAAAAGGCGGTTTAAGTTTCCTGCAGGCGCTGGAGGTTTTAATCGAAGAAATGCCGGCGCCGATGGCGCAGGAGATCGGCCTGGTGGTGAGGGAAAATAAAATGGGGATTACTTTGGAAGAGAGTCTCAGGCGTTTTGACAAGAGGATGCAGATGGAGGAGCTGAGCTTAGTCATCAACTCCATATTGGTCGCCCGGGAAACCGGCGGCGACCTGACCAAGGTATTTAGCCGGCTGAGCATGACTATCCGCGATAACCGCAAGTTAAAGGATAGCATCAAAACCTTAACCCTGCAGGGAAGATTGCAGGGTATAGTGATGTCTGTGCTGCCGATTGTCTTTGTGCTCTGGGTGCTTCATTTTAATAAGCACCATTTTGACACCATGCTGCAGCATGAGGTGGGGAGGTTCCTTTTAATCTTAGCGGCATTCTTACAATTATTGGGGATGTTTTTAATCCGTAAATTTAGCGCGATTAAGATTTAATCAAGGCGAGGGAAGGATATGGAAATATTGATTTATTTATTGCTGCTTGGGGCGCTGGCGTTAATCATGCTGGGGATTTTTGGCCCCGGAGAATGGCGCGGCAGGCCTAAGCTTCCGGAGTTACAGCCCACCAGCAGAAAAATAAAGGTATATTCTTTTCTGGCCAGGATATTCCCCTTCACCAACAAAATCCTGGAGAAGTTAAAAATATACAACCGCCTGAAGGCCAGGCTCGACGCAGCCCACGCCAAGTTTACGGTGCAGGCCTTTTTTAACCTGAAGATTTTACTGATTATCGGCTTAATGATTTTTGCTTATTTGGGCTTTGGGAAATTAGAACCTGGGATATTAGTCAGTTGCCTGGCGCTGGGATATGTCGTCCCGGACATCATCCTTAACCGGATGATTGTCCGGCGTAAATACGCAATTGCGCGTCTACTTCCGGAGACCGTGGATTTATTGGGCCTTTGCGTGGAAGCAGGCCTGGATTTTACCATGGCCGTGAAATGGATACTGGAAAAGACCCCGATGAACCCGATGCTCGAAGAACTGGCTTTCGTATTAGAGGAAATCAAATGGGGCAAATCGCGCACCCAGGCTTTAAAGGATATGTCCAGGCGCTTGAATATCCCGGAAGTAAGCTCATTTGTGCAGACGCTGGTCCTGGCAGAGCGGATGGGGACGCCCGTAGCCGAGGCCTTTGCCATACTTTCCGAGGATACGCGGCTGCAGCGTTTTCACCGCGGAGAGCGCATTGCCTTGCAGGCGCCGATGAAAATCCTTATCCCTTTGATTTTCTGTATCCTGCCGGTAATCGTGATTATTATCGGCGGACCGATATTTTTGGATTTTATGACCAAGAAGATATTCTAAAGCGGAGTAGCCCGATGAGAAGGCGGAATTCAGGACAGACAACGGCAGAATATTTCATCCTGATGGCAGTGATATTGGCTGCGGTCCTGGCGATCGGTTTTATCAGCCGTACCAGGGGCTCCTTCAGCGCATATTTTGAAAAGGCTTCCGGCGTTATTGCGACAAACAGGTAAGGAGAGGAAGATGTTGAAGATATTTTACAATAAACGCGCGCAGAATTTCCTGGAATATACGATGCTGATTATGGTGATTGCCGCGGCATTAATCGCGATGCAGCAGTATATCCAGCGTTCGCTCAATGCGCGTTTAAAACAGGTCCAGCAGGAACTGGACGAGTCAAGAAGGTAATAAAATGAGAAAAAGAGCCCAAAGCACCATAGAGTATACTGTCATCATCGCCGCAGTGGCGCTGGCGCTCCTTGCCATGCAGGTTTATTTTAAGCGCGGTTTGCAGGGCAGGTTCAGAGGCAGCGCCGATGAGTTGAGCGGCGGGGTAGCTTACGCGCCCGGTGCGACAAATGCAGTTTCCACGTTTTCCAGGACCATCGAAGAAAACTCCAGCTCCGAGACGATAAAAGAAGACAGCGCCCTGGGAGACATAAATGAAAAGAGCGTTTCCAAGAGCAGTGTCAGTATTGACCAGAGAACAGAACGCAACGAGGCGGTAAAATGAAAAGAGCCAGCGCATTTATGGAATATGCGATTATTTTGGGCGTAGTAGCTACTGCGCTCTTGACGATGAATATTTACGTCAAACGCGGCCTGCAGGGCAAGGTCAAGGATATGGCGGATTACTTTATCAATGACGGCCAGGAAGCGCAGGTAATGCTGGTGGATCCTCTGGTAAAGACAGAAAGTACAAGCGAAATTACCGCCGATTCGAGCGTTACTAATCAGATGTCTCCCGGCGGAGAGCGGAGACTGGCGCTCTTAGATACTGCCAAGATTACCGCCGAGAGCACGACTACGGATGAAGGGAGTTCAACTTATAGCCCGGAGAACGAGAGTTTTGTCGCCGCCGACGAGGGCGAGATAGAAACTCCTGTGCGCCCGCCGGAAGATGAAAATTATGACATAGAGCAGGCAGAGGAGGAGAATGATGCCCTGATGTTAGAGCGCTACAAAGAGAAGCTATTATTGCAGGCAGCGGCTACGGAGACAGCTGCACTGCAACTGAAAGCCCAGGGCGAGAATATGATTAAGCAGGCGCAGGCCATGCATTGTCCGAAAAAGCACGGCGGTGCCTGCCGCAGCGCGCGCAGGAAAATGCTGGCGACCGGACAGCAAATGGTTAAAGATGCCCAGGCGCAGCTGCAGGAAGCAGCGGATTTAAGAGAGGAAGCAGAGAATGCAGATATTGACGATATCAAGGATGAGGTCGGCGATATAATTGATGATATCCTTGAGGGAGAAGGCAGCGATGCGTAAAAGAGGACAGACAATCGTAGAGCTGGCAATTTTCGGCAGCCTGATTTTATTCTTGTTCGGCGTTTTATTGTCCTATATGCAGCGGCAGAACGACCAGCAGTATGTGCAGATGGAGACTTTCCGCCGCGCGCTGGACAAGGCCTGCACTTTCCAGGGAGAGGTTTCCGAGGGCGCAGGCGGCTCGGTGCAATATACCTTCTTAGAAAACCGGCCGCATGTTGATTTGACTTCGGGATTCGGCAAAGGGTCTCCTTCCAATACGGGCAATTCCGCCAATGTTTTCTGGGCTATCCCGAAAACTGGCTCCGAAGCAGAGAGCTTGATTGTTTACCGGGTTAACCAGGACGAAAAGACCTGGAATTACCGCGATCTTATTCCCGAAGACAGCAAGGACACCTTCAGGATTGAAGACACCAAGACCGTTTCCGAAGTAAAATTTGATGAAAGCTCGACAAAAAGGGAAACGCCTCAAGAAATCGCCAATATCCGGCAATCCAAGTTGCAAGATACGCTTACTACCACGATTAATTATACCATCAGAGAAGAAGATGATGACGATGACCCCGATAATGACCCGATAGCCGAGGAAGATACGCTCTGGACCGTCACCCAGGGGCTCTACCGCGATGCAGACGGGCAGTATAAATATAGCAGTTCGGCCGTAGGCACCGAGATAGCCAGGGAAAGGACCTGGGCTACGGGATTTACGCCATGAAAAAAATAATCAGTAGCAAAAAAGGCCAGAATACATTAGAAGTGGCGCTGGTTTTTATTATGATTGTTTTACTGGTCGGTGGTATAATGAAAATCTGGCTCTGGTCCAATGATCAGATTGTCCGCAGACAGATAAAATACAATGAAACCAGAGTCAGCGCCGGCACCGCTACCGATACTTACCAGCTGAATTGGCCGGTGTATACTCCGCGCAGTCTCAGCGAAGAAGAGGTATTAATAGGAAATAAATAACTAAAAAATGTTTATTTTTTTCCAGCAGAATAAATTAAGTTCTGATAAAAAGGGACAGTTCGTCCCTATTTTTATTGTAGTTTTGGTGGCCTTGATTATTATGGCCCTGGTAACGGTAAATTTAAGTAAGGTGGCTTTATTCAAGACCGAATCCAGTAATGCCGCCGATGCCGGGGCCCTGGCTGCCGGCTCAGTAATGGCGAATGTCTTTAATGCCGTGGCGCAGGCAAGCAGTGAAATGGAAGCGGCATACTGGGAATTTTTTGTGATGGTTTCCGCATCCTTTGCCCTCGCCCTTACCCTGCTTATTTCAGGGAAAGTGGCTTTAACTGCCAGCAGCGCGGCAGCAGAAGCAGCGATAGCAAGCGCCTGCGCAGAGCCTTGCAGCGCGGCAGCAGAAGCTACAGTGGCAAAGACCAAGGAAGAACTTGCCAGGGAAATCATTACCCGGGCGTTTGTCGCTACGGTAATGGGGATTATGGTTGCTATTACGGCCTATTCCATTGCCAGTTATTATCACTATAGAATGATAAAGGATATGGCAGAAGAAGGCAGGAACAGCGCCATCCAGATCGGCTATCAGTTTGCCTTTATGAACAGCGGCATCGGCGCTAAATTGAAATCCGGGAATCCAGATGATGCGTCCGGCGGAGACGCAAATAACTATCGCGATACCTTCAGTAAATTCTTGGATGAAATAAGCGAAACAGAAACGCCGCAGAATGAATATACTTATGCCTGGAAGGACGGACAGGACAGGCAGCATTCAGTCAGGGTAAAAATCACCATAAATCCGGTAGATGAGTTTGAGGTAAGAACCACGTTTTTGCCCTGGCCGGCAGAGCTGGCTTTATTAGGCGTGGGCACAAATGTACTGATTATGTTTAGCTATGCCGCGGCAACAGCCTTGGCCTGGGGCGCTTGCCATTGCCGGAACTGTTGCGGGCCATGGGCGCCGCCTTGTTGCGCCTGTTGGTGGCTTTTATGCGGCATGGCTGAGGCAATGTTAAATGCCGGGCTGGCTTTGAATCTCATCGCCATTACCGAAACCGCATATGTTGCCGTGGCTTTATTAGCTGCCTGGGCAGGTCTCCTGCCCGGCCCGACCACGACTAACCCGAGCTTCTTTTCCACAATCTGCTGGATAGAGGATATTGTGCATGACCGCCGCGTCAAGGTAGAAACCTGGCAGAGCCACGAAGGCGCGGAATTAGGTACGCTCTGGAAAACAAGTTACCCCGCGCTTTATACTTTCAGCGTGGTTGATTTTACCGGTCACGGCAAAATCCACCCGCCGAAATTAAGGCATGATGCTTCGATTATTGCCACAGACCAGATCGGCGCTGTTGAGCCGACAGTTGACCCGTATAAAGAATGCCCGGCTGCGCAGGAGCTGGCTGCCGGAATGGAAAAAGATATTGCGGAAACGCTCGCCGATGCGAAAGCTTATGATGCCGAGGCGGAGAATTTTGAATCGATTATCAGGACCTTCAGGCTTGAGGGTATGCCGCAGGATAAAATAGATGAAGTGATAAAAAGCGCCGCAGATGCCCGGGCCCTGGCAACAGAGACGCGGCAGGAAGCCGCTGATCTGGAAGCGGCCTTAGCCGCGTATAAGGCCAGTTATCCGTCTTGTTTTTAGGCGGGAATAAAATAACGGAGGTGGAGGATGCTTATTAGGTTAAAAACGGCTTTTACGATTATTTCTTTCTTTCTTTTTTTATTGATGGGTAATCAAGCTTTACACGCTGCCTGGTGGGATGCCGATACCCTGCCCGTTCCTCCCGGCGCGCGCGAAGAAAAAAAGGAGACCAGGAGTATTTCCGGGCAAGAGATGCTCTTTACCTATTATATAAGCGAGCAAGGAGCTGCCGAAATAAAAGATTTTTACCGCCGCAAACTCGCCCAGGCAGGATGGAGCCAAAAGGAGCCTTTAAAAGAAATTGATGTCTCAAAATTTCCCGGGCTGCAAACAGATAATATAAAACAGGCCTTTGAATACAATCTTTTATTTGAAAAAGAAGATAACCTGGCGATACTTACTCTTTTCCCCGGCGGTTTCTACAGGGACGGGATGACCAGGTTCAGTGTCTGCCGCGGGAAAATCGGAGTAAAACCACAGGCCGGGGATACAGTCGCAGTGCCGGAGTTATTGGCCAAGCCGAAAAAAGACGTGGCTCCGGTTTATCCGGGCGCGGCCCTGGTTACCCTTTCCGAAAATGCGCGTTCTTTAAGCGCGAGTTATTTTTCTCAAGATGAGATCGAGCCGGTGATTTCTTTTTACAAAAGTAAGATGTCCGCCTATGGCTGGAGCTTAGTCAGAGAGACGCGATTAGAAAAGATGGATACGCGGGATTGTCCTACTTGTCAGAAAGCCCCGGGTATCCCCGGTAAGCCGGTTGAGGCCTGGAGCAAGGAAATGAATTTTAGAAATCAAAGAGGCGACTTGTGCAAGATTGGTTTGTCAGAAATAATCACGGGAAGCGAAGCGGCTAAACCGGTAAGCATCACTACAATTTCGGTGAGCTATGAAGAGAAAACAAAATAGAGCCCAGGCTTATCTGGAATACGCAGTGTTGATTGCGCTGGTAGCGCTGGCGCTGATTGCCATCCGCAAATATTTTCTACAATCGGTACAGGAGAGATACCGCCAGAGCGCGGATGTATTTGGCGAAGGTGCGCAATACGCCGAAGGCATAACCAGGGTTGAAGAAACAAGTAGTTCAACTGATGTAACAGAACCGCCGGATGAAAGGAATCTCTGCGAGGCAGTGGTGAACCAGGTAATTGCCTTAGAAAATGAGATAAACGGATATGATAAAGAGGTGGAAGGGGTAAATAAGCATTTTAAGGGCCTATTAGAGCGGGCAGCTGAATTTGAGGCAAATGCCGTAAAAATCCGCGCCCAGGCCCAGGTTTTAGCAGATGCCGGAGCTGGAGACCCTAGCTCATTGATTAAACAGGCAGAGCTATTTGAAGAGCAGGCAAGGGGTTTCCGGGCTGAAGCAGCAGAAAAACAAGAGCAAATAAATAGCCTTAAAACAGATTATGAAGACTGTTTTTAAATGTCCAAACTATATTAGTGTGGACAAAAACAATATAAAAATTGTCCATTCTAAAGAGAGATTTCAGAATCGCCAGAGTTGCCAGTTGGCAATCTGCGTTGATAACTAGACCTAAAAATAGGGGGGATTGAGCCTGCCTTGTCCCAAGGCAGAAGAAAGCCGCCTTAACTGATTAAATCCCCCCTTCTCAAATAAAATCATAGGCCAGATTCCCCTACAGGAATGTGGCTTTTTTATGCCCTTTTTTGCTTTAATTTTACTTAAATTACAAGATGAAAACGCTCTCTTTTTGAGGGAAAATTTACCTTGACAATATATATATATATTGTATACTTGAAATGCAACAAGCAAAGCCACGGAGCGAAAGGGTAAACCCGCTGAAAAGCGGGGACACAAAGCCACGGGTCCTCAAGAGACTGAGGAATTAAAAAAAAGATAGTTTTAGGACAGCCGGGCTACCGAATACCGACGAGAAATCGCAGTATTTGATAGCCCGGTTTTCTTTTTAAAGGCTTAATAAGAACTTTAAAAAAGACTTTAAAATGGCTGAAAAAAATCTGAAATTAAAGACCACTAAAATGGGGGGTAAGGGGGGAGGTTTTAGCTCCCTGCGACATAAAAGTGGTCTTTTTTATTTTATTGCCTGCCTTTTAATTTTCACCCTCGGTTTCCAGCCAGTAGCTCTTGCCAGCGGCCGCAGCTCTGCCGGCGGCGGCAAAATCGCCAAACCTGATTTCGGAAAAGTTGCCCAGAACATCGGCATCAGTATCGGCACAATGGTAGTTACTTCCGCCTTAGGCGCAGCCTGGGAAGCAGCCAAACCCGCGGCCGCTCCTGTTTCAACAGCCCCTCTTCAACCGAGCACTATTCCTCCCGTGGGTACTTCAGTGCCTGTATTGGAAAAAATTAGTCTTGGCGTAGGGGATACCTTCAAGACAATGGGTAATTTTGCGACTAATAACGCAGGTGTAACAGGGGGAGCTAGCCCTTTGGCGGCATTTGGAAGTTCTTTACAGAATAGTTTTAATTTTACCAGTATCGCAAATACCGCCTATCTGCTCAAAGGTTTACCCACTTATGCCGCGACTTATCAGGTAAACCGGGCAATAGGTATGGCCGGAGCTTATCACGGATGGACATCCTCCAAGACTTTTCTTTTATCCAGTTTTGCCAGCGGCGCAACCACCGGTTTTCTTGAACCTGAGATCGCCCTGGGAAGTTCCCTGCCTAAAAATGTAACTACTCCAATCGCTACTTCAATGTTAAAGGGTGCATTTGTCGGTGGCCTGGGAGGATATATCCGCGGCAGCGCAATATTGGCAGTTGACAGAGACAGGATAAACGACGGCAAGGCGCCGGGCGCAGGAGCGCAGATTGCCGGCTTATTCGCAGGAGTAGCAGGCACAAATTTAGCCAGGGCAGTGGTCAACCCCGCCACCTATCAACAGCAGGTATTGCAGAAGGTAGAAGTCGGTCCTAAGCTGGGAGAGGCGGGCCCCAAAGTAGAAACTGATAAAAGTATTATTCAATACCAGGAGATTAGCGTAAATAAAGATTATGAAGAGACACTTAAACCTTCTCAATTAGGCGCAACCTCCGGGCAGGTGAAAGAAAGACTGATGAAGGCCGCCGATATAGATGCGGTAGCGCCTAATGTCTATGATATTACTCTCCCTGAGCCGGCAGGGACAAGCACCACATTATACAGAATATTTGTGAAGGCCCCGATTATAGATACCTTGAGCAGGGAAAGCTGGCCGGGTTTAGCCGGCGATACAGTAGGGATACTGCTTTCCGAAAGCATGGCGAAAAAAGAGAATGGGGAATATAAGAATAAGTGGGCGCCTTTGTATGCATCCCTGGGCAGCGCGGTCAGCGAGAGCGTATTCAGTTCAGTCGCCAATCTCGGAGGCGTGGGACTGGATTTAAATCTTGGCGACAAGCATGACTTGACCCTTGCCCGCTTGCAATACAGCCAGGCAGTCAAGACCACCGGGCTTAACTATGTAATGGATAAACGGCTACCTGAGATGGACAGCGCCTTAGACAACATCTTAGTAAAAGACTCGCCGGCATGGAAAGAAATGCAGGATTTGAATACCAGCTTATCCGAAGACAGGATTGACTCGGTTCAATATGAAGATGAAATGAGAAAGCTACAGACAAAATGGGGATTACTTCAGAACAAGGATAAGCCCTATATGTTTATGACGGACCTCTCGGAGAAATCAATAGAAGAGAAGTTCAGCCAATTAAACGCGCAGAACCTTGACCCGCGGGAACTGGAAAAACAATTAGAACAGTTAAAATATACCGCTACGGACATCTTTGACTTTAACCGCAATTTTGTCAGATTGCAGGAGCGGATGCGCGTAGAAAACAAGATGTCAGGCGTTTCGTTAGGGGAATCGCTAGCCGCCGTAGGCCTAAAGAAGTCGGATTTGATTCTGGACAATATGCTGCGCGGAGTGCTTTCCAATGGCTTTAGAACCTTTGTTGACAGTGCCGTGGGGATTACGCTGGTAAAAGAAGACGGAGCGATTAAAAATCGGTCTTTATTGGTTTCCCTGGCAGGATTGGCAAGAGGCATTGCCTGGGATTTGAGTTGGCAGCGCACAACCGACACCTGGGAATGGGATACTCCCGGTAAGAAATACACGCTTTGGGATTATCCTGAGCCGGAAAAGTATGACGTGCCTTCCGAAGACCCCTCTTTTGATGTCGTGCGTTATTTAGATTATAAAATCAATTATCCCGAAGACTATGCGCGCTGGGAAAGAACCGTATCTATGGATCCGGCGATCACGGTTATCCCGCATACTAGACAAAAATTTGATTTAGTGCAACAGGAAATGGTAGATGACAAGAGACTGGTAGCTCACACTGTAATTTATAATGAAGACAAACCTTCGTTGAAACAACATATCACCGCCAGCATGCGCCAGGCAGCCACGGACTATCTTACCGGTACGCTTTCTTTTGGCCGGCCATCAGTGCGCCTGGGCGTAGGCGACCCGCACGTGGGGATAGAGCCGAGGCAGGTCAGCAGCGCAATGTTTCTGGATTATGTTGATACCTTGCAAAATCTATCACAAATGAAGTTTGCAGACGCCGTAGACTATAATGCCCGCCAGGCAGCGATTAACAGCGTTTCCAAGAGCCTTGCCAGCTCCCTGGCGCAGATACCTTTGCCGGGCAAGAAGTTTTCCAGCGTAGGCGAGCTCTTTAGCCTGCAGCCGGAGCGCCTGGTATTAAGGGGTAAATACATCCAGGGCGATACCGTGCCGATAGGCAGGATGATTTGGGACTTTAAGGGCGAGAAGTATATGCTTACTCCTCTTGACGCAGGGAAATACATTTTACAAAATACAATAGAATCTCCCGTATTTCAAGAGCGTCAGCAGGGAGTACCGCAAGTGCCTGAGGGTATTCGCGACAGCTTTGAGCCGGCAGATACCTGGACTCCTCCTGAAAAAATTTCCACAGAGACCATGGATTATTGGCGCAACCGCGCTGGTGATACTTATTGGGGCGAAATAAACGGCGTCCCATTTATCTTCCCTGAGCCTCAGCTGCAGCAATCCCTGCCGCAAGTTATTCTTATCAGCAATGCGCCCCAAGCAAATTGGGATGACTGGAGCATGGAGCGCGGCAGGGCGAGCATAGAAACCAGCAGGCAGTTAGGAGACAGGACATTCTATTACGTGACCAATCCTGTTTCTTATACCATTGAAAACTTGGGTTACGGCGGCGGAGGCCTGCCGCATGCCGCAGCCAGTTTTTGGACACCTTTTCCTAACCCCTTGTATAATCTCGTGCCCCAAACCGGGCCGACACGTTATTTAAAACAAGCAAATTACGGCACCGGGACTAATAAATTACCTCCTGCGTCAACAGCGCCTGAAGCCACCCGGCAGAGCAGCCCGAATTTATATAATTCGTGGACAATCAGCCAGAGATTTAATTTAGAGAATAACCCGGTAATCAACATTAACAATAAAAAAGATGGAAGCCACCTATTTTAACAGAAAATTAGGGGAGACCGCACAGCCGACAGCAGAAAAGCCGGCATTCAAATCCGGTTTTAAGGCCTGGATCAGGATAGTGGCTTTTGTTGTCGTGGCGGTCTTTTTACCCGAACAGGTGGCGCAGGCAGCCCAGTATGACTGGCACGTCATCTGGAGACAGCCGGCAGTATCCAGCATCCTTACGCCTTCCTCTCCGAATAATTTTGCCGCGATTGATATCCCGCTGGCGATTAAAAATATTTTAAGAGACGTTGCCAACAAACCGATTAACGCGATTAAGCTTTCACCTAATTTAACCATCCAGCTGGAAAAGCCGCTGAATATTTCTGATCAGCGCATTGAAGAAATTTATAATTGGTTAAAAGGCAAGCCCTGCGGCTCCCAGGCGCTCTTTGATTACCTGAATCATAAGAATGCGCAGGCTGTTGAGCAGGATATCGCGGTAATGGCCCTTACCGTTGATATTTTAAATGATGTAGTTAGGCCCGAGGGTAATCCCGAAGTAATCAAGAACTCATTATACGCCTTATCCAAGACTTCCGAATATTTCGGCCATAAACTTTTCTCAGCAAAAATTAACAGCCTAACCGATGCAACAGCGCCGTTTATCGCGCATTTAAAAGGAGACCATTACGTTTTAATCAGTAAGATTTCCGAAGGCAAAGTTTATTTCGTCTCTAATCACAAGGAAGAATTCCTGCCGCGGGAAAAATTCGCAGAGCAATTTTCCGGATATGCTTTAATCAGCTCTCAAGCTTCTTCTGCCCGGCTTTTAAGCGATAGCGAGGCAAAGCAGATTATGGGCGCGGGTAAGGGCACCATTCACTCTATCAGCGCTAATGACGGCTCAGGCACAGGTAATATCGGACAGACTTATGATGTCCCTGCCGGATTTTCCGTTCCCAAAATCCCCAGCTTTAGCAGTAACGCCATAATCCCGACCTATTATTTTACCCAGCCGATGCGCGTGAATAGCGCTGGTTTCACTACTACTGCCGGAGCTTTTTGGAACCCGGCAGGGATGATGTATACCGAAATACCCAATGCCGGCCAGCAGCACGGCACGCCGGTCTGGTTCCACAACGGCTTAGACGGCATCTCCCTGCATCCCCAAGGCCCTTATGTGCAATATGTGGACCGCACTTTTATCAACGGGCTGGGCTTAAATAATTATTATAATACAGGTAAGCAGATGGTGATCAAGGATGTTGCAGGGACAGAAGTCGGCAGATTGGACACTTATAAAACCAGCACCGGCCTGACCTTTACGCTTTCCGCAGTGCAGAGCCAGGCCTTTGTTAATGAAAACCTAAAGGGCATGATCAGCCCTGACCCGGAAATACGCAAGAATCAGAGCGTTTTGGGCGGCAGGCAGCGCCAGGATGACGTGATTTCCAATGCCAGCGGCACTTACAATTATTATTCATTAGACCCTTCAGGAAAAGGTTATGTGGTTTTTGCCATGACTAAGCCCACTGATTTCTTCCATGTCAACTATAGCTCAGGCGCTTATGTCCAGCCTGGCGATGTGCTCTATGGCACAAATAATAAACAATACATTGCCGGCTTCGGCACGAGTAAAGAAACGCAGGATTTAAAATACTATAGCGGAGACATCGGTACAACTTATCAATTCCGCGTTACTCCCCAGGGCGCTCTCTTTGGCGACCCGAAATTAGGCGACCACGGCGCCATTGCCAATCTTACTACAGATCAGGCCCTTGCGCCGCGCTTAGGCGTTTTTAACTGGTATGCGCAGAGCGCAGGCAGCGAGATTATCCTGATGGCTAATCAGGGTTATTCCAGTAATGGTTCAATAGAGGCATTTACTCCGGAGGACAGGCCATTTCAATACACCATCGGCCAAAAAGATAATGCCATTGTTGATACCTTAACCCTAACCAAAGGTACTTCCATTACTTTCACGCCCGAAGGCGTAACCAACACTACGTTGGGTGCCAATAGCGGTTATCAGACCGGCGAGCTGGCTTTTACGCCATTAAAAGCCCTTGACTTTGCGCAGGAAAAGGTCGGGGAGAGAACTTATGCCATGCCTTTATTATTGACAAATCCCGGCGACCTCTATCGCGCGCATGGAGAAGAATTAGCCGGCAGAGAGGGTGTATTAGCGTATTTACGCGACACTGGCGGAGTATCTGCTAATGTTAATCTCCCTGAGCGGCAAAATATTCCCGTAGAGAGAGATGTGACTGCGGCAACGGTAAAAGGCGAGAAACAGACCGACTATTACACAGCTATGGTTACTGCCGGTGAAAAAGGGATGCACATTGGCTTCTCTATGCTTGACGGCAGGATGAATCTCGGCCAGGGGTTGATGTACGATATCACTAAACTAAACAGGCCGGTTGAGTTCGTAAAAGATACCTCCCTGAAGCTGGATATCCAGTCTAGAAAAGGTGATAAAGCCGCCACCTATACCCATGATTTTGGTTTAGGCGGAAATAACGGGATAGCTTTCGGGAATAACGGCCAGCTGAAATGGGCAAATATCACCAGCACTTTTGCCTATAATCCGGATGCGATATTTTCTTATTACGGTTACGGCAACTCCTTAATCAAAGATTTGGAAAATGCCAGCGAGTTCCATATCCTCGGTTTAAATATCAAGGCGGCATTTGATGCTGACGCGAATGTGAAGTGGAGCAAGAACGCTGACCGCGAGATGCCGGTAGTGGCAGTTACAGAGTTAAAAGACCAGGGTAATCAAGTCGGCAAGGGTATTACTACGGGCGTACTGGATGTTGGTAAAGATGAACTTTATTTTAAGCGGGTGGAAGGCACAGGCAGCGTAGATAATCTTTTAGGCCGGTTAAATATAAATGAAGTTAATCAATTAAGGTATATGGCGGATTCAGGAGAGGTAATGAAATCGCTTGGCCCGGTGGCTGAGGCAACGCGCGGTTATAGTCTCGAGAAAGACACGCTGGAAAAATTGCAAAAGGCAAGGCCGAATGCGCTTCCTGAACAGCAGGCAATCATCGACCAGATGACGGAAGCCTACCGGCAATTAGACAGCGATAAATTTAAGAAATTATATAATAATCTGCAAACAGCCCAGGAAAACTATAATCAGGCCGAGGAAGAATATGCCAAATCCGGCGCTATTGGTCCCACGCCACAGGCGGGGACCCTAGCTGATGCCAAAAAAGAATTAGATAACGCCTGGGAAGAAATTGGAGAGAGCGATTTAAAGAAACACTTTGAAACTTGGAATGCCGGCTCAAGAAGGCTGATGGAATCCACGAATAATTCCCAGCTTTATCTGGGCAGCGACCCGGTAAGAGTCAGCGCAGCGAATGAAGTCCTGCGGAACCTGAACAGTATAAACACATCACCCGTTCCCCAGGCATTAGCCGGCGGTGAAGAAAATAATGTCACAGCTACGCCCAATGGCATCAGCGTTGCCGGAGTAGAATTCCTTCCGCAATATGAAGGTAAAGCCGCAGTGGCTTATCTGGGCGAAGGCGCGCGCATTCACTGGGACCCGCTTACCGGCGAAACCAATTTAGGCCGCGGCCTGCTCTATAATGTAAATCAGGAAGGATATGAAGTCGCCTTAAGGAACCAGGCAAAATGGAACTTCTCCCTACCTTATAAAGGCGGCATTTATGAGATAGATGCGACCGCGCAATTCGGCGATGTCGGAAGATTCCACCTGAAAAAATACCAGGATAAATATATCAGCGGATTAGAATACGCGCTCTTTACGGATGTGCCCAGCCTGAAAGTAGAGTTTTCCGCTGCGCCCGAGGGTTATGCCCGCACAGTACAAGACGGGCTCTTCAGGGGTTATGCCAAAATCCTTGCCGGAGACCCGAATTTATACCACAGCGTTAACGGCGAGATATTCATCGGTCTGCCGGTAAGCGAAACTAAACAAAAATTCAACTTAAACGAAAATGGCAAGAGTAGCCTTTCTTATGATTATATTAATGAAAACCTCTACATGAGAGGCGCTTCCGACGGATTAATTGCGGAAAATAATTATACCGCCACGCACTGGGTGAACCCGTTTATAAATCTGGGCGAGCCGCTGAAGGTTGAGCCTAGGAAAAATATATTTTTAAGGATGCTCGGCGCAGGCACAGAAGAGGCAGCGAAAATATTGGATGTCATCCTGACCGACCCGGAGCAAGAGAAAAAATTCAACGCCTTATTAGAAAACAATAATGCCGAAGAAACGGATAAATTCCTTCAGGCTGCCGGCATCCAGTTAAAGAATCTCGACCTGAATACATTCCTTAAGAATGCCGCTGAAGGGATCAAGATCATTTTAAATAATCGCGGCGCAGATCCTGCTACCCTGCTTAATGCCGATCAGAAAAAAGCCATGGGTTTCCTGGGTTGGTCTCCGGAAAGGACTCTGCAAGACGACAAGGCAAAAGCTGCCTGGGAAACTATTGGCGAATATTATTCCGGAGCAGAGAAAGACCAGAACAAATTTACCCAGGCCCTGGCTGCTATCGGCGTGAATGTCGCCTTAAACCAGGATGGCAAGATTGATGACTTAAGCGCTGTAAGATTAGTCCTCACAGGCGCGAGAAATTTACCTGCCGAGGCGCTTTATAGCGCCGAAGGCTCGATGCTCGGTAAAGGCTTCTTCAGAGTTTTGCCGCTGGAAAGGCCGTCCTTTACTCCATCTCCTTCAAAGAGCGATTCATCCGCAGACGGATTACTTGTCAGGCGTACGCCTGGCGTAGATACGCCGGAAGGTTTTGCCACTTTTGCCTCAATGAGAAACTGGGGTGAAGACGGGTTTTTTGAAAATCTGGATCCGGGGATTTTATTTTATCACCGGGAATGGAATGATAAATTTCCAGGAGGCGGAAGCAGTAAAGGCCTGGAAGAACTCTGGTATTGGCGCTTTGGCACACGCTTACCTTCACCTTTTGCGCCTCTGCCTTCGGAACCGGCGTCTCCCATAGTAACCGCTGAAATAGGAAAAGAGGAAATCGAATCTCCGCAAGTAGAAGCCGCTACCATAGACGGCACAACTGCCGGTGCCTTGGAAATAAATGAGACCATTACTTATAGCCAAAAATATGATGATTGGCAGAAGAAACAATTAGGGTTCAATGATATATCCGGCAAAGAAACCAGCCGCGCATTATACCTGCCGGACCTGCCGAATGAGCGGCCTTTGCGTTTCAGCCGTCCCGGCGAATTTACCATTACCGGCGGGAAGTTTACGCATGTTGGCCAGGGAGAGATAACCGCCAACCGCATACCTTATTTTTCTTTTCCGCAGGAGGGAGAAAAAGGCGAATCTACATTAGAAGAAGGGGCAATCGGCGTGGGAGCTATCTTCGCTGATGCCGGCCGCAGGTTCGATGTCTTTAGCCGCTTTACCAGCTTAGGAAAAATCACTGGAGTCGGCGAGATAGAAACTTTCGACTTCAAGCTGGCTAATGGACAGCCTTCCAGCGCCAAGTTCTTTAATTATGACCACTATATAGCCCTGGATACTCCAGGCGCAGATAATAGCAAACCGGAAAACTGGGTGCCGTTTAGCCTGGGCAGCGGTTTAAGCGAATGGAAGCCGGGAAGCACGATTACCATAGAAGAGAAGCCGGTATTGGAAGAAGGCAAGCCGGTGATAGGCAGCGACGGCAAGCCTTTAAAGACCCGGAATATTAATTATAATGCCGAGGCAATGTTCAGCCCGGTCTTTGGCGAGATAAATATCGTTACTAATTTTACCCCTGATTTAGGAAGAGATGTTAACGGCCTTACCTTAAATATAGGGGGAGAAAATACCGCTGTTACAGAAACTATTACGTTGGGCGACTTTATCAAGAAGCACAAAGATAAGATAAGCGATGAGACAAAGTTTTTAGAAGATAATTATCAGGTATTGCGCGAAAACGGAATTACCTCTCCTAAAAAAGCCGCAGTGGCTTATGGTAGTGACTCGGTATTTTACCGGGATTACGTGATTAACGAGCATACGCCGTTAACTGATTTGACGCTGGAATATACCAGGGAGGACGGCACCAAGGTAACAATCACCATCAATAAGATTAAAGACGGCTCAGGTGAAGAAAGATACGAAACCCTCAATGAGGCAGTAGCCAGGGTAAATCATGATGGTAAATTAGGCCTGACCGGAGATGATTTAGATAAGATTGTCGAGCAGAATAAAAACATACTTACTTCTAATCTCGGCGTATGGAGGCCGACAGATGGTACTTTAAAAACAAAGGAAATCGCTGCCGGGCCTTTATACTATCAGCATCCTACCGATGATAACAAATATCTTGCCTTGGCTTATTTGGGCGTCAACAACAAAGCCGGCGCTAATCTGGCGCTTCCTTATTCCTGGGGCGGTGCATATCATAATGAAGGGATGCCGGATACCTTTATGAAGATGTTCGTGCCCAACCTCTTTCCGGACAACTCTACAAATGATTTTATCCAGGCTTTAGCCACCAGCCTGCAGAAACAAAACAGCAGCGGTGCAACGCTGGATATAAATAACGTCACCACGGCTACTTTAGATGAGCTGAAAATAGACCTTAAGAAATTCGGATTAGATATAGACGCGGCAGGAAGGATATTGCAGGACTTGCAGCTGAATAAGAGAAGAGAAATTAACGAATTGCTGAATACGAGTGCCGCCGGAAGGTATGGGCAGGATTATTTAGACCTTCAGGCAGAAGCAGCTGTAAAAGCAGAGCGCGAAGGCATTTCTTTCGAAAGCGCGCTGGAAAAAATCGGACCCTTAGATTTCCAGCGTTATGGCATAGGTAGTAAAGAAGAAGCAGATAAAATAGAAGAAAACTTAAAAGCCGACCCTGCCAGCAATAAGAAAATAGAAGAAAAGATTACCGAGCTTAAAAAGGTGATTAATCCTGATTTCTCTTCCTATATTAATGTCGTCAGACCGGAAAAGGGCGCAATCATTGACGGCGACGGTAAAGTCATCGGCGTTGACGCTACCGGCGTAGACCCGCTTACCGGCCAGGTAAACAGAGTCACCTTCACTGCCCAGCCCGGCTCCCCTTATATGCAATCTACATTAGGAATGGCAGGGACAAGGCTTGCCATACCTTATCAGCCGGATTACCCTGTTGATCAGACGGTGGACATCAACAGTTATAAATTAATATACGCCATCACCCACCCTGTTACTTTTATGGCCAGCGCGATGGGGAGGGCGGGAGAACTCCAGATCTATGACGATTACACTTTATATCTAAACGGTATTTTCAATGATATCATCAGGAACGGTCTTACCTTTAAAACTCAAAAAGCGGCCAGGACCTTCTTTGACGGCGGCCTGAATATTGAGCCGGAGGAAGGGGTAGTTCCTGATGCCGGAACCTATAAATTAGAAACTAATAATACAGTATTTAATTCTTCCCAGGCCCCGCTATTAAGGGCAGGCGGCCTGCTTTATGAAATCGCGGCCGGCACAGAAATAAAGACGGAAGATGGGCCCGTCAAAATAGACGAGGTAGATGATACAGGAAAAATAAAAGTCGGCGGTAAAGAATACCTGGCAGCTGAATTAGCAGAGGCTATCGGCGCAGAGCTTTTAGAGGCCTCCAGCGAGGGATATTTTACTCAAACTACCTTAGGCCAGTTTGATGCACGCAAGTCGGGAGAAAAGTTTGTTCCTTATGACCAGTTTGAAGCGAAATTAATCCGCATTCAAGTCGGCTCTTCAGGGGTCCAGGCGATCAGGGTGGCGGATTTCGTGGACTTAAAGGAAAATACGCAGAGGCAGATAAATGTTGTAGGCGAAATGATGAATCTCCTGGGCGATAAGAGCAAAGAGGCTGCCCTGGAGCAGGTATTGAGCAATATCCGGGCAGAGATACAAAACTATCTCGCCGTTGTCGAAAAGAAGGAACAGAAAGTATATGATAATTTAAATCTTCCCGCTGAAATCCGCAGCTGGGCAAGGACCGAGGAGGGCAAAAAACATTTAGAGACTCTGGTAAGTTGTATAAAGGCGCAGATCGAAGATAGCCCGCTCTTTGATACAGGGGATGATTACGAAGAATTAGCCCAAAGGCTGACTGAGCTCAGCGTTTATATCCGCGAGCCAAAAGCAGCGCTGGAGGAAGCCAGGAGAATATATACAGAGCACGCTTCACTTTTAGAAAGACAGGAAAATGAATTAAAGGCGCATTTGGGGATCTCTGCGCTGGATGGACTGCGCGGCAAAGGCCTGGTCGTGCCTTTAAATGAAGAGCGGCTCATAGATTATGCCGTCACTGCCGACGGCACAAGGCCTGCAGACGGAACTTCGGCCAACTGGTTCAGGCAGGAAGGCCTTGATTGGCGTATCCCTGCCGGCACTAATTTGGCCGACGGTATGGGAGTTATCCAGCAGAGCGTAACCGAGATAGATAAGGGGCCGGGACTCGCTCCGTTATTGTCAAGCGATTATTCGCTGGCGCTGAATGAATTTTACCTGGCAAAGAGCGGCCGCTTATCAGAGAGTTTATTTACAGGCAGGGGCACATACTGGAGTAATGTCACTCCTTTTGAAAAGAGGATTACAGAAGAAAGAGCAGCTGCTCCGGAAACTTTCCTTCCCACCCGCACCGATGTCCGCTCTCCGCAGATGATGGGAGCGGTCTTTGCTACTCCCGAAGAGACAGACCAGCTGGTATTTTCTTTGGCCGTGAATCTGCTGCCCACCTTATCTTACGTCCACAGGGATTCACAGCTGCGTTTTACCAAGGGAGATTTGTTCCTCGCTGATAAGTATGCCGAAACGGGAAAAGCCCACCTCCGTGAGAGCGCGGTAGTAGCCATCGCCGGTGACGGCAAGAAGAGGTTTGAGGATAAACTTCAAAAATGGAATGATGATTTGAGTTATTATCGGGACGTGTTGGCAAATGCCACTCCTGCTCCGGGCAAAAAAGATACTCCGCAATTGGCAAAAGAAAGGGCGGATTACGCTCAATTAATAGAGGAAACAGAGGCGAATAAGCCGGAATATTCTCAAATCAAATACCCTGATGCCGAAATGACCTTTGTTGACGGCAGAGAGCAGTTTGATTTGGATATAACTGCCTGGGAGGATTACGGTGAAACCATAAAAGGTTGGATGGCCGGTATCAAGGAAAAAATTGACGAACAGAGGAATCGGAATTCATTTACAGCGCCTGCTATCGCTGATCCGGATTCGCTTCCTGACCCCAATGAAAGGCTGACAGAGCAGGGAATTACCCAATTGCAGGAGCAATACGAAAAGCTGGGAGAATACTTGAGAGACGTCTGGCCAAAACTGAAACCCGATTATGAGAAAGGTCGTTATGCCGAGCGTACGCTGCGTTCCTTCTTATCGGAAGGCTTCATTGAGAATATTGCCGGCCACAAGTCCTGGGGAGAAGTAGCTGAAGGCAGAGGTCTGGCTAAGGGCGTATGGATAGGGACGCAGGACGGCGAAGATGCTTTAGAGTTCCGCGGTTTCCGCTTCCCCGGAGTTTATGACGGGCAGTTCCACAGAAGCGAAATCAGTATTTGGGGCGTAAAAGGCGGGCTTTATCAGGACGGAGACAAGGCAAAGAAGGGCGCTGAATTCATCAGCTGGGGCTCGGAAAGGACAAGCTCTATTCTTGAAGGCAGGGTTG
>JBAZGA010000023.1:0-26723 GCA_041653115.1 Candidatus Omnitrophota bacterium | reverse complement strand
CCGGAAAAAGAGCCTGCTAAACCTGCCAAGAGGGGGGAATTGGAAGAAATATTATCCCGGCAACCGGAATTAGACATTACAAAACCGTTGGATGTTTTAGCGATATTGAAAAAAGCCGGATTGCCGCTATCTACAAATAAGTATCGGGTTCAATTGAAGGAAGGACAAGCAAGCATTCCCGCCCATCTGATGAGGGGAGATTACGTCTATCTCTTTAGAGGCGATTATCCTGGCAGGAATTTGCTAGGAATCTGCTCCTGGTCGTACTCTACGTTTAAGACCAATTTAGACCAGGCGTTAGAAAATGCTTTAGCCACCGGCCAGAAGCCGACCTTGGTTGGGGCTTTTACCCCTGCTAACCTTCTGGAGTCTGAAATGGGTCAGCATGCTTTGCTCGGGCAGCGCGCTTTTATCGGTGCCAGTACAGATTTTGACAGCGCTGCCAGGCACGCCGGCGATGAGAAGATGCCCGGGAAAGTTTACGTGCTGAAGGTCTACAAGGACAGGGTCTTCCGCAATTATACCTATGAGCAAGTCACTGGCAAAGCCGAAGAAGAATACCTCATTCCGGATTATCTCCTGCCCGGCGAGATTCTGGAGGTATTAGAGCCGAACGCATTTCCTAAACAGAATTTTACCATTGAAGATTATTTGGCAAGATACGTGGACAAGGTTCCCGAGGGTTTATCCTGTAACCGGGAAGAAATCGCGCAAATACTGCAAAGCATACCCGCAGACAAAGTGCTTACTGCCGAAGAAGCCGGCGCTTTTATTATTGAATCTCTTAAGCACTTCAATATAGACCAGGAAGCATTATCCTTTTTAGAGAGGTTTGCCGGGGTTATTTCTCAGTACCATCACTGGACGCACTATCAACCCGCCTCAGCAGAAGGCATTTCTAATGCCTTGAGGATTGAGCGCCGCGTTATCCAGATTCTCATTGCCTTAGAGGCATATCGGCTCTTCTTGAGCGACCCCACGAAGAAGGTAATCTTTATCATCCACATTCCTTATGAACGCATTGTTGAGGCTACCAAGATAATTACAGATATGGAGCGCGCTGAGGTGCTCATTGTTTGTTCAGCTAATGATTATGCTTCCTTAGGAAAAGAGGAAAGGGAATATTTAAGCTCGCAAGCCGAAGTCTTTGACGAATGGAATACAGAAAAAGCACTCGGTAAAGTGGTTGTTTCGGGATACGAGTTTAAACAGAAAGCCGGGCACTGGCTAGAACTGACCGGCTTGATTACCGGCCATAAAGAGCATTACGGCGACCAAGTAAGGATTGTGGAGGTTATTCCCGATGAAGAACAGCTGGTGCGGCTGGAGGAGGTAACTACTCACCCCATTGCCGCCCAGGCCGTCTACGAGATTGCCCAGGAACATCCTGAGTTGGCTGAAGGCCCAAGAGGCGCTACTCGTTTGGCAGATATTCTTTCCGAAGTTGCTCAATACATGATTAAGAGCGGTAAGCGTACCGGCCCGCCACCCACAAGGGAGGAAATCCGGGCCTTCCATATCACCACCAATAAAACCTGGAATGATGCCTCAAGACAAGAAATAGTAACCATCCTTACGACTCTCGGTTATGACCCAATGACAATCAATTGGGTCATCCGCCATATTGACCTCCACGAATCCAAAGCTACCGAACCAGAAGCCAAAGAAGCGCAGATAGAAGAGTTTAGGAAAGAGGTTCCGGATGTAACTAAACTTAATTCGGGATCTTTGCTTGGCGCATATAATATTCTTGCGGCAAGCAGGCTGGAAATAGAATTAAAAGAAGCTTTAGCAGGCAAGGATTATGGCAATGCCCGTAAACTTGCGCAACTTGTCTTTGATGCCTTTGTTAGAGCGCAAAAGAAAAATTTATTAGGCACTCCCTTAACCATCCATGAGTTGTGGCAGGAGTATGGAAACGATATGCTTGCCTTACTTGCAAGAAGAACAGATAGAAATGAAGCAATTACTGCTGCGCAGCGTGCTTTAGCCAATATCGGTTTAAGCGAAGGTGCGAATGATCCAGTTGTAAACTGGCTACTGGCAATGATGAATAATAGTATTAAGATATCTCCCGACTCGACAATGACCAAGTCCGGAGAAGCGCTTACGCCGGACAAGGAAAAGGAGTTAATCAAGATTATAGAAGAAAAGCTATTAACTAGATTTAGAGACTACCAGCTTGTGCTTTATAGAGACCAATATGTAGAAGCGGTGAGAAACAGATTAGTCAAAAGCAGTGTAAATTCAGCATTATTCGATTTCTTTGACGAAGGCCGTATCTTTATGATGCGCATCGCGCCTCAAGAATTAAAGCAGCTATTTGAAGAATTCGGCATCTGGGCCTTTAACTATAAAGGTTGGATAATCATTCATCCGGAAGCGTTCAATTATTCGCAAAGGCCTGATAACCGGGACCTGCTGATGAGAATCATTGCACACGAAATGGGCGCTACCTTTGGCTTAGAGCATGAGACGAACCAGGAACTGGAAAAGATTATTCTCGGCCATGCCGCTGATATCCAGATGATTAACCGGAATATAGAGCAGGTATTAATGGAAAAAAGAAAAGGAGAATCAGTGGATATGGCGGCAGTCAATGAAACAGCAGAGAAAGATATAAAAGCCAGGCCAATCGAGCAGTTAAATGTTCTCATTGCCACTCCCGGCCATATTTATAAGGCATTAAGCAGGGCGGGCATTACAACTATCGGTAAACTTACGGAATTAACCAGGGAAGAGCTTTTAGTTATTACCCGGATAGGTGTAAAATCTGCCGATGCTATTGAAAAAGCGCTTGCTGTTCTTGGCTTGGACCTGAAAGACAGCGAAAAAGCTTCCACTCGTCCCCGCCATGGATATCCAGATGACACGGAGAATCTAACTCCCGAAGAAATCCAAGCCCTGGCGCAATTAGACTTTGCCAAAGGCACGCTTGTCTTAGATACGAAATTAGGAATAATAGGAGTAAATGCCTTAGACAAGATAGGAGAAAGTAAGAGAGCGGGTAACCTCTTATGCCAGTTACTCGTAACCCAACCTGCTCAAGGCCCACCGCAAAGAGTACGCGTAATGAAACAGGAAGTCCTCGATGATAACCAGCATCTAAAAGATATCTTCACCCGTAATTTTGGCATCATCTATATTGACCAGAATAAACAGCTTTGGATCCTGCTTGCCCCGGATATCGCCCAGAAAGACCATTATGAATTTCTACCCACAATAGTCCATGAATCAGTAGAGGCATATTGGATATTAGAAGGTGACAGCCCGGCGTTAGCGCACACAAAGGCAAAAGAGGCAGAAGCCCGCCTAGCCACTTCCCTTTATAGCCTCTTAGTTCAACTCGAGCAAAAAGAATTTGCCTCAGCTAAAGCACAGGCGCAAGGTTTGTTAGCGCATAAAGGCGCCTATCACGGTCCCGAAGGTATCCTGAAAACTAAAATCTTAACCGGCGGCTTATCCGGTCAAACCCAGATTGATCAAAATGCCAGTCTTGTTCTGGGTCAGGGACAACTGCCCTTGATGCCCGCTGAAAGCATTTATCTTGTCGCTGCAGGATACGAGGATTTTGCTCAATCGCTAAAGGCTTTGGCTAAAGCCATACCCCTAGTCAAACAAGTCATTGCCTCTGTCGATGATAAAAAACGTAACTCACTGCTTGAACTATTAGAGGCGATTAGTTTAAAGCTGGATAAGATTCCCGGCTGTGAAGGTATCTTCATTAGTATTGATATGGCCGCGGATAACCTGCAAGCCAAGAATGGCGAATATTACTTAGGCCAGGATGCCCATAGTCGCTTCGGTAAACAGTCCCACGATGGACTCATTGAATACAAACTATTGATAGAATATTATCAGACCATCGCCACTGAAGTCTCGCGGGTAATTGAGATTACTCACCCCTTTGAGCAATACGATACACAGGCCTGGCGCAGCAGCAATACGCCCGCCTTAGCGGAAATTTCTCTCATCGCTGACCAGCGCTTTATCAATTTCCCCGAATATGTTCTGGCCGACTCAAAGATAGTCGATGTTTTAAGCAATTTAAGTCAAAAAGGCAACTTAGGCTTCTTTGGCAGAAGCTTCTTAGATGACCCGCAGACTGGCGTAGAGGAGCGCGTGCAAAGAGTTAGCTTAAAGACGATGATTAAATTTGCCGAACTCTTAACCGCAGGCGCTGCTGGTGCCGCCCAATATCCAGAAGGCAGTTGGAGACATTCACTAACCTATACTCCTAAACACACGCTTATGGGAACCTCGGGCTTCCGCGGAGATGTCTTACAGATGAAAGACGCCGAACCCTATGCCGTAGGCTTAGGTTTTATCGCGGATTTAATGATTACCGGACAATACGCTTCAGAAGGCATAGAGGAGTTTATCCGTCAATTCACGCTGAGGCCGGGTTTAACCGAAGAAGAGGCCAGAAAAGAAGCCAAGGGGTACAAAGAGCAATATGTGGAATTCCTTAAACAGCTTTTAGAGGCCAAAAGCGTTAAACTCGTTGCTGGACAGAAACTAATCTTATGCGGCGATTATCGCCCCAGCAGCGATGCTTTTGCTGCGGCTGTGCTTTGTGCCGCAAATGATGTTGGTTTAGAGGTTATCCATCTGGGCAAGGTGACTACTCCAACTATGGCTTACTATTGCCAGAAGTTCCAATGTCCAGGAATCATGATTACCGGGAGCCACACTGAAGGAAAATATAACGGCTTAAAGCTTTACGATAAAGACGGCGAGGTCTTAAACGAGGCTGAGCCCAAGGATAATAACCTGGCTGACTGCGACCGGATTACCGCCAGCGTAGAATGCGTGCGCGAATATCTCTACCGGCAAGCGGCCAAAGATTCTCACTTTGATGCAGACGGATACTTCAAGCCCGGCCAAAGACCGGATCTCAAAGAGTTGCAGTTATATCAGCGAGAGGCCAATAGTGCTTATGCCCAGCGTCTGGTAAAGGTTACCCCCGTCAAGCCATATGCAGGATACTGTATGCTTTATTGGAGGCACTCTACTGTAGCCAGGGATGTGCATACCCAGATATTAGAGGAATTAGGCATGAAGATGATTGGTATTGGTGAGCGCCTTGACGCCTTTATCGCGCTTGATACCGAAAATATGACCCAGGACCACTTGAAATATTTAAGAGAAGAGGTAGAAAAGTTTAGAAAAGAGCACGAAGTTGCAGTATTACCTAATGGCCAGGTTAAGGTCAAGCTTGAAGACGGTAATGAATATATCTTCTTAGGCCTTACTTCCTCAGACGGTGATGGTGACCGTTCCGTAATAGTCGATGAGAAGGGCAAATTCTGGCGCGGGGATGTTACAGGCGCGATTGTCGCGGAAACCCTGGGCGCCCAGGTTTTTGTCCAATCCCTAACTGGCAATCAAGACGTGCGCGATTATCTCTCAAGCCGCGGTATTCGGTGCATTGACTGCTCAGTAGGTTCGCCCTATCACGTATTTGTCATCCGCAGGCTCTTAGCCAGGGATCCTGCCTTGCGTATCTATGGACAGGAAGTAAACGGCGGCGGATTCCTCGGGCCTAACTTTGTGATGCCTTATGGCGGCACTGAAAAGATTGAGCCCCTGATTACCCGCTGCGCTATTCTGCCTACCTTAATTGTAATGATGCGTGTTATCCATGACCAGGTTCCAGTCTCGGCGCTATTTGAAGGAAAGCTGGATCACTATGCTGATAACGCCGGCCTTATCCATGAGCTGCCTGGCGCACCCAATATTAGCCCTGAACGTACCGGCTTACGTTTACTGGAACGCTACAGGCCTAATCAGAACGAAAAAATTAAGTTTGTGGAATTTAACGAGGAAAGAAAAGAAATCCTGGTTACCAGGATTGGCCAAGAAAACTCTACTGCTTACAGTTACCAAAGCGAACTCGGCCAAATCATGCTCTCTTTACGTAAGGACATGCAGAGATTCTTCAGCCCCGCTCGCGGCTTCAATAGAATTACCAGGATGGGCTATGGCGACCGGCCCAAAGCCGGCATTGTGATGTGGGATACATCAAAAGACCGCTTCCATGTCCGGCCTTCCGGCAATGCCCCTGAGACCAGAATCTATGTTTATTCGCCTAACGGACAAAAAAGAGCCGATGAGATTGTGGCTATGGCTACACGTCCGGGTGGAATCCTGCGCGAGATTGAACGCAGCATCTGGAAACCCGAGGAGGCCTGGAACTATATCTATCAGGCTAAGACCGCCAGTCAGAAAAAATTCAGTATAGAGTCGCTGCATGCCGGAGAGAAAATAGAAGATGGGTTTATCAAGAAAGAATTAGAACTCTTGGAAAAAGAGTTGAGCAGCGAAAAGGGGCATATCGGCACGATTCAGGGAAAAGATATTATCTGGGCCAAAAAAGGCGAAAAGTCATTATTGCAAAGCGCGCTCACGGATACTTATGAGTCGATTAACCGGCTGGGACTGAGCAGGCATTTCGGAGAGCCCTGGGAAAAGGAAGCGCTGGCCGCGTTAGAGAAAATCGGTCCGATAAAAATTTATATTTCAGCGCATTGTCCCTGGACATCGGCGCGGGTGGTAGAAAAAGATAAAGCAGGAAATATCATTAGCTTAAAAATTATCCTATCGGAAGGGTTCTATGCTTACGTTAAAGCCGTTTACGATAATAAAAAGAAAGTAGCGGAAATATTGGCGGGTAAAAACTTTAATAATTTAAAAGCAAATGAGCGGGGCATTTTACAGCAGTTTATTAAAGATAGCGCTACGCTCCTATTATCGGATAGATTTAAACACGAGTTTTTCCATATTGATGTCGGCGCAATAAACCAAGAATCCCTTCAGACTATTGAGCAGGCAAAAAGGGATTTAGAGTTCCATTGGATTACTTTTATCAATGAGGTCTCCTGTTTCGGTAAATACGTCACGGATAAATACGCCAGAGTGGGCGAGAAGACAGTCATTGTGCCTATATTAAAGCAGGAAAAAAGCGGGTTAGGCGGCAATGTTTTCTGGTATTGTTTGGATAAAATAATGCGCGTACGAAAGGACGAGATAAAAGAAGCCTTACAAGTTACCCCTGATTCTTTCATTTCAGGCAGATACTTCAAGAGCTTAAATGCCACCGCGCATAAAATTAAAACAGCTGAACAGGGAATATTGTTAACGCTGGGCAATAGCCAGGCGAATCTGGAAAAAGCCAGGCGCGCAAGGCACCCGAATGACAAAAATGCCGTAAAGAAAATTCTGGAGAGAGTTGAATACTTGCAGAAGACATTAAATAGCGACCCGCAGTTTCAGGCCTTGAAAGAAGAAAGCAAGCGGCTGGAAGAAGAACTGCAAAAATTAACTAACGATGAAGATAAAGAGAAAAAATTAGAGATTACGGCAAAGATAGAGGCAATAGCATCAGAGATAAAAATACGCTGCAGCGATATAAATACCCAGATCAAAAACTTGTTAAAGACAGTCGCGGATATTCACGAGCATTGGCTGTCAATGGGCAGTGATGAGGTTACGCAGTTGGATAAGGTAAGATTAATCAGCAAGAGGAACGAATTGATAATAGAATTAGTTACCCAACCCCTTCTTGATGTCACGGAAAGGGATTATCCGCTTTCAGAAAGCACGGCAATTAACGCTATGGCGGCTACTCCGATGGCGAATCCTGAACTGCAAGCTATAGGAGAGGGCGGCAATGGATTACTCAAAAGATTCAGCAAGGAGAAGGATGTTCAAATGGAATCAGAGATAGGCCAATTTAAGAAAGAAGTAATCAGGAATGCTCTAGAACTGGAAAACGGCGATGCGGCTAAAGTCCGCCAGATAATCGCCGCGCAATTAGAAAACATTATTTTCTGGATTAAGCAGGGCGTGCAGGGAGCAGAAAAGATCGAGCTTACTACAGATGAAGCAGAGATGCTTAAACATCCGGATGTGAATAAATATCCTTTAGGGAGCTTTTTAAAATCCTCTACGCTGCCGGTGGCTGTGACCGCCAAAGAATTTACTCCAGGTTTCTTCTGGAGAGGATATGAGGCCGCAGAGAAGTTAGGCAAAGAGAACATCAGGAAAGAGTTTATTTATGACCAACAAAAATTCGACGCGCAAATAGAGAAAGTGGTAATGTATATCATGGACCACGGGTTTATTGAAGTGCCTGCCGTGCTGAAAGAAATGACCGGGAATGCCGAGGGCCAAATCAGTACTCTCCATGAGACCAGTTTTATTCATAATCTTTTGCCCGGCTCTTTACAGGCCACATCAACAGGGATAGGGCATGCACAGAAGACCAGCTTAGACATAAAATATGTTAGCGAAGGAACGGGCATACAATTTAATCTGCTCCTTAACGCCAAAGGAGAAGTAACCGAAATTATCGCTCAATATTTGACTCCCGGAACCTGGACCCTGGCTTTACCCGGTTACGTTGATGCGGTAATTAACCTGGGCGGGTTAAGGTTTAACGACTTTTCTTATAACTTACCGGAAGAAAAAGCAATTGCCTTTGTCAGCGAGCAATACAGGGCAGAGGTAGATTTTTCGCGTAAACCGGCCGCAACTTCACCATATCTACCGGTTGTGATGAACGGCAAGCCTTATTTAGTGCAGATGCAGAAAGACGCTCCTCACATCACCTGGGCGAGCGCTCCGGATGCCGCTATTTTTGGCAAGAAATCTTTATTGGAGCTTTACCCTGTTTTGAATAAAAAAGAAATAGGTAGAATTATCAATACAGATAATTTATTGATCAGTATGCATAAAATAGCCAAGCCGGCACTCCCGGTAATCAGCCTGGAACAGATGGCAGCTATTCAGTCTTATCGCAAAAATCCTACGCCCTTAGCCATTCATTGCAAGGCAATGACTTCTGATGAGGGTTACAATTGGGGCGATAAGAAATATATACCCGCTTTATTAAGGATTGATAATTCTAAAAATAAGCCTTATGCCGAGCTTTGGATTGGCGCGCATCCTAAGGCCCCGGCAAAAGCCAGGGTTTGCGATGTCGAGCTTAACCTCAATGACTTAATCAGCGGCGCAGTTACGGAAATTTTAGGAAAGGAAGCCGCTGCGCAGTTTAAAAATGAACTTCCTTACCTGTTGAAAGTATTAGCCGCGGCCCGGCCGCTATCCATTCAGGCGCATCCCAATAAGGAGCAGGCCAGGGCAGGGTGGCTGCGCGAAAAAGGCAAAGGACCGGATTATAGCGACGATAATCATAAGCCGGAGATAATCTGCGCCTTGACTGAATTCTGGGCCTTAAACGGTTTCCGGCCTGTTCCCGAAATCATCAAGCAGTTTGAAAAATTAGACATTCCGGTAATGCGGGCGATATTAGATAAATTTAAAGCAGATAAAGACCTAAAGGCCTTTTATTCCGCAATAATGAAAATGCCCCAGGAAGAGATAGACGCTGCAGTAAAAGTAATGAGCAGCAGGGCAATTTCAAGAAGAGACAGCAATGACAAGGAGTTCAGGAATTCCGAAGAGGATTGGGTATTAAGATGCGCTGTGGCGTGCATAAAGGCAATTAATGAAGAAATCGCAGCGGGAAAGGTAAAGGCGGAAGATAGAAATATAAAGATTAGACAGTCTTTCCGCGGCATCCCAAGTATCTATCTGCTCAATCTTATATGCTTAAAGCCTGGCGAAGCAATGTACCTGCCGGCAGGAGAGCTGCACGCATATCTTAACGGCGTGGGAATGGAGCTAATGGCCAGTTCCGACAATGTCCTGCGCGGGGGAATGACGCATAAGCATATGGATATCGATGAGTTGTTGAGCGTCCTTACCTTTAATGACGGCAGGCCTATAATTCTTACTCCTCAAAAGAAGTCAGCTGCGGAAGGAATATATAAAACCACAGCGCAGGAGTTTGAATTAAGCGTGATTGAAGTTAATGCCAAACAGCCCTTCACAAGCGACGCGGTTCATAGCGCCGATGCCTTAATTGTGCTGGAGGGTATTATTGAAGTTGTTGATTCCCGCAACAATAGCTTAAGGCTTGGAAAGGGCCAGACATTCCTGTTGCCTGCCGTGTCTGGTAGTTACATTATTAAAGTAATAACTGAATCAGCCAAACTTTATAAGGCAAGCGTTCCAAAAGATAATAATAGCGGGTTGCGGCAGGCGAATAATAAAGGTGTTGACCTCGCCGTGGCTGGTGGGAACACCTCTGCCGCAGCCCCGATAAATAAAGTATCTTCTCGCGACCTAAAAGGTCCCTCCGCCCCAGAGACCGACCCTATCCTTAAAGAGCTCATCAGGCAGGGTAAGGTAGCGGAAATCGTTTATGACCAGGGTAACCTTTCTGCATACAAGGTAAAATTTGTAGAAGGCTATATGCCTGGTAAGAGCGAATATAAAGGCGAAGAAATACCCGTAGATAACATTTTAGTTAAGTGGCAACAGCAATCTTTTCTTAAATGGCTAACCCAGAACAAAGTCCGTGGTTCACCGGTCAAGTTCAGGGTTATCCTCAACAGCCTCTTTATCAACTATCAACAAGATATCAGCCATTCCAATATCGCCCACGCCGGCTTTAGCGACCAAGCCATATATATCGGCGAATTATTCCTCAAATACTTATTCACCTCCGGTAACGAAAAGTTAAGAGAGAAAGTCATTGATGAAGATGAGTTGCGCCATCTTAAAAACCAGGCTTTCAGGCATAACCCGGACCATTCATTACTAAAAGAAGTAGATCTAGCTACCAATGTGCCTGAAAAGTTAATAGATATATTGAATTCCAACGGAGATATAAATTTCTGGGATAGCCAGATAGCCAGGGCCGCGCAAGGTGATTTAAACCAGGAACAGGTAAAGATATTTTTAGAGCGCGGGGAAAACGAACCTAAAATAGTCAATCTTCAATTACCGCAAGTATTATTTTCAGAAAGGAACAGGCCTATCGCTGTTAAGTATATCGGCGCTACCATATATAATGAAGCAGTTACCGATGGAGCAAACGCAATAATCATCTTTATGGAGAACAAAGAAAGAGAGAAAGTCCTGGCGGGCGCAATAAAGGAAGAAATAAGAAGTAAATATCCCAGAATGAGCGTATACGGTAATTTCGGAAAAGAAATAGAAGTGAGCGATAGCTCCAATTTTAATTTCTATATTCAAAAAGATTTAAACCCGGCATTATCCTTCTCGCCGGAGTATTTTAAAGATAAAACCTATATGGGAATTGATATAGGAGGCTGGAATATAAAACTCGTGGTCATGCATGGTTTCGAGGTTATCTATAAATTTTCCACAGAGGTAATCAAAAATAAGGGCGGCGCTTCTCTTAAGAGACAAATTTTAAGTTACATTAAGGATGCCCAGGAGAAACTGGCCACCAAAATCGACTCTTTAGCTATCACCTTTCCTTCCCCGGTAAGAAAAGATAAAGACGGCTCTTTTGAAATAATCAGGATGACAAATTTTGAAAGATACTGGCAAAGGGCGCGCGGCGGCAATACAAATTTTGATGATGATTACAGGGAATTAAATTCTATAACGGTAGATATCCAGAAGAAGTTTGGCATAAGCAATATAGAAATATTAAATGATGCGGATGCTTTTGGTTTCGGCGAGATTTTGAATAGGATAGAGAAAGGCGTTACGCCGCAGCATATGGGGACCAAGATAGTTTTACCTATTGGCACCGGCCCGGGATACGCCAAGATTAAAAATGGAGAAATTGAAAATATTCCCAACCAGGGCGGGCATATGGCGATAGATTTATCCGATAAGGCCAGCAGAGACCCAGGTTGCGAATTAAAAGGGTGTTACGGCGGTTATGTTACTGCTAGCGCTATCGGCGAAAGAGCAAAGACAGTGGGTTTGGATATGACGGGAAGGAATGGGGTTAGGCCAATCATTATAGACGGCGTGCTGAAATTATTGATGGATATGGCGGATTGGATAGCAGTTGAAAGTATAAAGTTGCATAAAATTACAGGCGCTGATGAGGTTATCTTGGCAGGCGGCGTTTCGCAGGGGGAGACAGGCAAGGAACTTGCCAGATACACCAATGAGGCGATTAAAACGAAGTATCCGGAATACGAAGGCAAAGTGCAGGTGGTATTGAGCGGCTGTGATATTAATTATGGCGGGGCAATCGGCGCGGCTAAGTACGCTTTAATAACCCGTGCGACAAGACTACAGAAGACAAAGTGGCACATGGAACATAACTTACCCGCTACAAATATCGGTAAAAATAATTTATCCGCCTTTTTAGACAATATTTTTGCCAGCACAGAGAATCCTTGTCTTATTATCTCAAAGGAGCTTTATAATTTTATAACTCAGAAGGATTACGGATGGCTTAATTATTTTAATAATAGAGTCCTATTTCAAGATGACTATAACGAAGTCGCAACATTGCAGGAAGAAGTGCAAAAAAGAGGTTTTTCCGTAGTGATGGTAATCGGCGCCGGCACTTTAACGGACTGGGCGAAATATACGGCAAAGAAACTAGGTATCAGGAGCGTTATTATACCCAGCGCCCTGTCAGCCAACGGGATGTTCACAGAGAAAGCCATCTTTTACTCCGGTTCAGGTAATGAAAGAAAGAGGATTTCTTTTACTTCAGGTACGCCAGAAGAGGTTATTATTGATACGCAATTTTTAGCGGATATGCTGGGTTTTGTATCCGCTAATGGTATCGATGGATATCGGGCAAATAGGGCAGGGGTGGGGGATATTATCAGTATTTATCCGGCTTTATTAGATTGGGAGTTGGCAGAAAAAGACGGTAAAGAGACAATTGACAGATCAATCTTTGATAGGGCGCAAAATATTTTACGTATGACAGTGGATAGCGCGGAATATATAAACGATAATTCGGATATCGGAATGATTATCCTTTCAGAGGCAATGGTAGAGGCATCGCTTTTAAATATGAGATATGGCACATCACGGCCGAAAGACGGTTCGGAGCACCTCTTAGGCGATGAGATAGATGCCAGAGCAGAGAAAGCCAAAGCTATGCCGCGCCTTCATGGCGAGGTCGTAGCCATCACTTCCTTGGTTATGGCATATCTTTATGCCTCCGAATATAAACCGGAGTCATTTTTAAGGGTAGAAAGTATGATTAAATCCTTCGGGTTACCCAGCCTGCCGGGACAAATAGGGGCAACAAAAGAAATTATAATAGAAGCTTTACAGAATGTCCGTACCAGGCCAGATAAGTATACCTTTTTTGATAAATACGGTACAAAAATAGTCCAAAATAAAGCCGAATTGATATACGAAACATTATTTGGAACAAAGCGCAGTAAAATAGACGAATTTACTCTCCAGACTTCTTATTATGTAAATAATTCTGTTAAGGCGATATTTGGCCATATCAGAGATGAGGTGATACCGTACCTTGATGCCGCAAAAACAAAAGAACTCGTAGACCTGCTTCTGGAAACAAAGAATAGGGGAGGCCGGGTAATCATAAATGCTGCCGGCAGGATAGGCGAAGTAGCCGTTTTCTTCCAGCAGAAATTAAGGGCATTAGGATTCTGCGTAGATGACTTTAAAGAGATTACTCCCGAGTTTCTTGTTGGCGAAAATGACCTCGTTTTGACTTTCTCCGGTTCAGGAAGCACGTCCTCAGTGATATATAATTTAAAGAACGTGGATACCCTTCACAGAGAAGGCAAATTAACAAGAAGAATATTTTCTGTAACCGCTAACCCGGCTGCAGAGATCTGGAAGACAGGCTTACCTTATCACACTGTTTTAGAAATAAAGGGCAGGACAAAAGATAGCGCCTTCTCTGGCGAGCATAGAACAGAGAGCGCTGAGTACCTGCCGTTATCTTCCACATTTGAATACAGCGTAATGCTTTACTTGGAAGGTATAACTGAGACATTAATAAGAGACGTAGAACACCTGAAGGAAGATGAAATTTTAAAAATCGTAAAAGGAGTTATTGAAAATACGCCCGCCAACATCAAAGAAGAATTAAGAGAAAAACTTATGGAAAATGAGGTTTTAACCGGGAAATTTATAGATCTTTTATTGTCGGCATTAGAAAAGGAGCCCAGCGGCAAAGTCCAGAAAGACCATAAGGGCAATATCATAAATAAGCGGCGCATATATTTATTCGGGCTGGGTCAGAATAATTATGTGATTAGGTTATTCGCGCGCAGGATGCAGAATATAGGCTTTGAAGTATATGTCCCTGGCCCCAGGGATATAGTATCGCGGCCGCACCAGGGCGATATAGCCGTATTTGTATCTAATTCAGGCGTCAGGCCTCAAATATGGACGAAAACGGAGATTGCGGAAAAATGGCAGTGCCCCATTGTGCTTATTACTGCGGCAGCGCATTCGCCATTTACGGGCCTGGACGATATAGTAATACCTATTTCCAAGAAAGCCACAACCAGCCATACCGCAGACATAATGAAAAATGACCGCAACTCTCAACTTGAAAGAGAAATTAAGAGAAATTTTGAAGCAGCAGCGATGTTTTATTTAGAAGGTATCAGCGTTGCGGTGATGAAAAAACTGGGCATTACAGAAAATAGCCTCCAGCACGTGCCGAAAGAATGGGAGTTAAAAGGGCCGGCGGCACCTTCTTCGGATTTAATAATAGCGAACTTGATTAAAGAAGGCAAGATCGCAGAAATATATCTTGAAGACGGAAGATTAAAGATTAAAAAGATAAGGTATATAGATGGATATGTGCCGGGGCTGACATACCCAGGCTTATATACAGATGAAATTATAGATATAAAAGAATTCCTGAGCGACGAAGAGCAGGCTGCACTTACAGAGTGGATTTCCTCGCATCATGTGCGCGGGCAGCCGGTTAAATTCAGGATTGTTTTAGGTCAGGCAGCGCTTAAATGGAGCGAAGATATTAACCATTCCAATGTCGCCCATGCTGGTAGCCGCGATAACGCAATATATATAGGTGAACTCCTTTTTAAATATATACTCTCCCCGGAAAATAAAAATCTCAGAACGGAAATTTTAGATAAAGACGAATACAGGCATTTGACAGACCCGTTATTTGAACATAGTAATGAAGCGCAGGAATATCTGAATAGATTACGAGACGTAAGCGAGGCGATAGCAGTTATCCAAAAGGAGGTGGCAAAATGTACACCTTACAGGAGCTTGAAGTTACCCGCATCATTCCTAAAGAAAACGGTATTCTCGCTTTTGCAAAGTATCCGCTTTGGTGGACAGAATACAATTTTCTTATCCAGGCTAACGGCGTGGTTAAAGGAAAAACGAACCAGGGGTTTTGGTTGGAAGTCGGAGAAGAGCTCAGTTCCCTCGTTACAAACAGAGTCAAGTCAATCCTCGAAGAAGAGCCAAACCGTATCTACGCCTAAAACACAAAAGAGACACAAGAGAATTTTTATTATTGTTTCGATTCTTGTCTTGGCAGCCGCAGCGCCGCCCCTCATCGGATATTTTATCCTCGGGATTGCCGATAAAGGGATTTTGTTTATGAGTTCTTTCAGCGGATTTAGTATTGTTAATGCGATACTCGGATTGATTAATAAATTCGGCCCTCCGCCTTCAGGCGCATCAGCTTCCACGGGATGGACTGTTTTTATTTATTCCGAAAAGAAAGCGCTTTCGTCTGGAGTCAGGATCCTAATAGATAGTATACTGGCGGGATATACTTTAATGACCGGCATGACTTTTCCGGCGGTACTATTTATCATCGCCCTAATAATAGAGTTATGCGGGTTATCCAAATATGTGCGAAACGGGTTTAAGATGGCTAAGGTTTCTATACGGCGCGCAGCGGTAACCGAGGCGGACGTCATTGCTCATCAGCCGTTATATACAATTTCCCTAGAAGGCAGGCATTATTCCGCCAATACAGTTACCTGCGGCTGGGCGTTTCTGCGCGATGAATTGCAGCCGGCCTCCGGAGGCCTGATATTTATTGATAAAACTAAGCCGCATAATGCCAAGATAGCAGCGGAGCCGGAAAAATGGGCGCGGTCCTTAGCTAAACACACAGACCGTACTAATGCGCTTTGGCCTACTTATACCCGGGGAGGAGTAACTATTATTATTTCCGACGGCAAAAGGGCAAAGCAGGATATTTTAGAGGAATGGGCGACACTTTTAGCGCAAAGAGGTTTACTGGGATGGGTATACAGCGCTATTTGCGGTTTAGGCACGACTAAGGAAGATATGGTAGCTATCCGTAACGCGGCTTTTAAGGCGGGATTGAAAAAATATTTACATGACAATCCGTTTTTAAGCGCAGGGAAACGGGCTGAGATGAAAGAAATTATCGCAGAAAAGCAATGGCATAAATTAGACAGGGAGCTTCTCTGGAAATTAAAATTAGTGCTTCCCGCCGCTACCTTTGACCCGAGCCTGCCGGGAAAAGGCCTGGCTGCGGCTTTGGAGCGGATTTGGCGGAAGAGTTATCAAAGGCCGATAATCATAGCCGTGGACGGCAAGGGCGTAACCGCATGTTCAATTATTACCGCGCTGATTAGCCAGCTTCCTTTAAGGGATAAATTCATCCGGCTTTTTGCCGAAGAAGAGACCTTGAGCGGGTTTCCTTCCGTCAGCAATGCGCAAGGATTGGCAAAAGAGAGGATATTAAGCCAGAAAGCCGATATCCTGATATTGGCTGACTGGCAACGCGAAGTAACGAGCGTGCAGGAAGTTCAGGCGGATATTGTCATCGAGGTCAGGTCGGGTATCTTGACTCTATCGCAGATAAGACAGCTTCACAGGGAAGGGAAGATGTATATTTCCGCGCTTTGGGTAAATGGCCCTGCGTTGGTTGAGGGCAGAGAGCAACGCCTGCATTATTTAATTCCCGAGCTAAATCAACATATTAACGATATGCCGCTGCATATCCAAAGCGACGTGGAAGATTTAGCCGATGCCGTAATATTTGAAGAGCTGGATAGGCCGGGCAGGCCATGGGAAGTAGGGACCTATTTGGCAAAAGAAATCCGGCGCAGGGAAAAATTGCTTTGGCGGGATCTTCCCGGAATGAAAGGCCGGGGCGCAGATTTTACGCGCAGCCTGCAACGAGCGGAGAGAAACGGCTGGGGTAGAACTACTTATGCCGAAGATTTAATCAAGATCAGCCAGGTGGCGGAGGAAGCGCGTAAACAGACACTCTATAATAAATTTTCCCTGCCGCGCATCAGGACTGATTTACACAGCAAAGATAATGAGGAGCGGTCTTTGGCTGCTTTTCATGCCTGCCGCTTGGCTCAGGAATTAAGTCCGGATGAATTTGACGGGGTCTGGGAAGAAATAACCCGGGTATTATTAAAGGGCTTAAGCAGTGAAGTAGATAGGGAGTTTCTGGGCGGTAAATACGCCCACGCCTTAGGCGCCCTTTACCCGGCCCTGCCTGCATATTTGCAAAAGGAGGCTGTCAATCGCCTGCTCGATACTTTTAGCGCAGAAAACGATAAAGTAGTTTTATGGGCCTATTGGGCAATCTCCGTGAATAATATCGACCTTAGTCTCTTGATTAAAGAGGCAGACGAGAAAATTGAGCGGCTTGAGGCAGGAAATTCTGAAGAAAAACAGTGGGGAGAATTATTCCATAAAACACGCGGAGACTTATACCGGCAGATAACGCAGATATACGGTTTCCAGGGGGATAAATATAGCGCGTTATATTATCTTAATCTGGCAAAAAATGACTACGATAAGGCAATGCTTGAAATGGGCCTTTTTGCTCCCGGTATACAACTAATAATCAGTAATCTTTATAAAAGGTTAAAGGATTATCATTCCGCTCTTCCTGAATATTTAAAGCTCGCCAATCCTACTGCGCTCTTTTGCCTTAAGCTTGCTCATCCGGAAGCAAAAATTCCGGAAGAAGATTCGACGTTCCAGGTGAAACTGGCATAAGCAAATGCATATCATCATGACGAAAGGCTTAAGGCATTAAAAGCGGTATTGAATATTTATCATCCCCGCCAGATTGAAATCAACAGCCTGCTTGCCCAAAGATTGAATGAGACGATTAGGGAGGCAATCAAAAGCTTAATTGAGAAGATTAACAGCGGAGCAGATTTTAATCAACAGCTGGCAGCGGTATGCAGCCTGAATCAGGAAAAATTATCTGATCTCCAGCAGCCTTATCTTAGTATATTTCTGCTTTATGCCACGGATATTTTAGAAATCAACGGCTATGCCGCTGCTCAGGAAATGATAAGGCAAATCCTGGAGCGCCGTAAACCGCTGGACAGTATTGAAGACAGCTTTCTTTCGGGCCTATTCACTAAATTGAATATCAGGACCACGCCCCCGGATGTTGAAAAACCCATCAGCCGGCGGTTGCAGCCCCAGCGCTGCTGCGCGCGAGACGCTTTGGCTGTGGGCTTGGTTTATGCGGGAGCGGCGGTTGGCTTAGCCTTATCAGGCATTTATCTCCCCGCCATAGTAGTCGGCATGTTGGCCCTTTGGAATTTCTTTAAAGCTTATGATATCTATCAGGCATTAGAGGTAAGCCGGGCTCCTCCCTGGAATACGGCAATTGCCTGGTTAGACGCAAAAGGCGTCAGCCATCTTCATCCCGCAGCTAAAAATCTGCGTTTCTATAATCCCCTCTGGCACGAAAAGGCGCACTTCTTTTTAAACAGGCTCGGTATCCCTGAATTCTTACAGGAGCTGGTTATTCATTCCACAGATTTTATCGGATTATTATTCCCAGTTCAACTTCAACCGCAGCCGGTTGCGATTTCGCTTTATCCTGAAAAGCGGCAATTTACTCTGCCGCCGTTTCTTGCCTATCTTCCTAGGGAAGACAGGAGCGCAGAAGACCTTTCAGGAAAAACCGTAGTTACGCTTTCTATGGAGGGCAATATTCCTGTGGCTTTAGAAGTCTATGCCTGGGATGAGGCAGAGCCGTATAATCCCTTAAAGAATCAGGCGGTCAAGCTTGAAGTTTACGCCGTGAACCGGGGCGGCAGCACGCTTTTAGGGTTAGTCAACAGGCAGGTTTTTGATGTTCTTTATCCCGGCTCTGATACCCACGGCCTGATGGGCAGGGCGCACCGTTTTACCCAGGAAATAGTTTTTGGCAAGGCGGTTTACCAGCTATTGCAGCGGATGAATCTAAGGCCGGATATATTGCATCTGAATGAAGCGCATACGGTGGTTGCCGCGGCCTTAGTCCGCGCGGACGAAAACTTTAAAGAAACCGCGATTGTTTATACTAACCATACGCTTGTTCCTGCGGGCCTGGAGATTTTTACTGCTGACTCTGTGCACGCGGATACGGACAGGATGATGTATGAAATCGGCATTCCGGAAAAGAATCATCAGAAATTCCGCCCTGTCTTCTTAAAGCCGAACAGCGTAGTTGATTTTTGCCACGCGGCAGTGCGCCTTGCCGATGCAATTAATGCCGTCAGCAAAGAGCACGCCATTGCCACAAGGCGCCTGTTTAAAGCGATGTATGGTGAGGAATTCAATGTCCAGGTTATCGGCGCCCTTAACGGCTCAGGGAAATCATGGAAAAATAAGCAATTGATAGAATCGGAGGAGCAGGCTCAGGTAATTGATAAAGAGCAGCTCTATTCAATCCATGAACAGGGCAGAAGAGAAGCCTTTGCGGAAATTAAAAACCGCACCGGTATAGAGCTTGACCCGAATAAACCCGCTTTTTGGCTGGTGCGCCGGCTGGTAGAATACAAGAGCCAGTATCCGATATTGAGATTCCTGGTGCATCTTTTCTGCGCGGATAGAGAGAAGACCTTTACCTACGAGCAATTAAAAACGATATGGAACAATTTTATCGCGCAGGATCTTGAGAAGGAAGATGAAAAAGCGCGGGTATACAATCAAGATTTTAATCAGCTGATAGAATTCATCCTCTTCGGCCTTTTTGACGGCGGGAACAAAGAGGTTATCAACGGCCTGGGCGCGCAGTTGGTTGTCGGCGGGCCTGAATATGAGCCGGTATGGGTAGAAGCATTTAAGAGGTGGTCTAAGGAGCCGGAGCTGAAAGGAAAATTTGTTTATGCGCCTGATTCCGATACCGAGCTTATTAGGATGCAGGCTATCGGCGCGGATGTTTGTATTACTATTCCCCGGCCATTAGAGGAGGCTTGCGGCACTTCCAGCCAGAGGACCGCTGCCAACGGCGGCGTAAATATTACTATCAGGGGATGCGGCGACATTGAATGGCTGAGCGATTATAATGAAGCAACGCAGGAAGGGAGCGCTCTCTTGTTAGGTTCTTATTATATCCAGACCCCCGGCGGCCTCTTTGCCGATATCATTAAATTTTACCGTGAAGCCCCGGCAGATTTATTTAAAAAAGCAGAAATTGCCTCCCGCCTGTTTTATACCGATAAAGAAAAATGGAAACAGCTGATGCACAATTCTTACCTGGCCAGCTTTAAGGTCACTGCCGCCGCTATGGAAGAAAGGTACATACCTATTTATCTCCAGGCGATAGAGAACAGAAAAGCCAAAGCTCAAGAATTAGCCGCAGCAGCCTCTTACTATCCGGTTGCCGTTGGGCCTGAGTTGCAGGAAGACTATGAAGACTTCATCCCGGCAAAAATAGAGGTAACTTTTGATAACGGAAAGGTTAGCTTAAAGATATTAGAGAGAGGCAGTTTAAAGCCGACGCAAGAAGCGTCATTTAAGCAGTGGCTGGAAGAGGTATTGATAAGCCAGCATCCTAATGCGCCTCCTTTTGACCTCGCTGCTGAAGCTAAGCCCGCCGTATTCATCTTCCATATTACACCCAAAACCAGCACGGTCACAATTCCCGGATTAGAAGCCGAGTGCCACATTATCTCTGAATGTCCTAAAGATTCCCGCGAGCCGCAGATACACCCGCTCCTTGCCGAACCAGCCGAAAAATTAGCCTCTTTGTTTAAAGTACCGTCAAACAAAGCCAGGAAGTTTGCCGTAACTTGTTACGGCGATGAGCTGGGCCATGCCATCAGAGGCTTTAATCAGGCAGAGGGCGACAGGGAAACCCTGCTCTGGCTGGTTCTTAATGCGGATTATCTTGAAGTCAATCTTGAAGTTTTAAGCAGAGCTACCGAGAATGGTATTTATCCTATTGAGCAATGGCGGCATAAACTGAGAAGGGTTAAGCGATTATTGAATCAGGTAGAGGAGAACAAGACCGCTGTTATTAAAAAGCTTATCGAGCAGACAGACGGAAAGCTTGAAGTCATAAAGCCGCAATTACAAACGTACCTTAGCGCGGTTGGTACCCCCTATCAAAAATTAGAAAATTCTCTCATTGATTTAGCAGCGTTTATCAATCAAGACGGATTCGATACATTGTTTGAACTGCTCAGAGAAAAATTATTATATGAAAGGTTATTTCAGGATATCAAATTACAAGTCGAAACAGGCAAAAATGCAGACACGGATGGTCAAAACCACACAAACAATGGACTTAATTCAGATTTGGCTAAGGTCTTAAGACACGCCCGCTCAAGCATCCCTAGAAAACACGCGGATGCGGTTAAGGAGCTAAGCGGGATGAAAAGATTTACGGCTGAATTGCAAAAAAGGTTAGCAGCGCTCAATATCTTGATAGCTTCCCTGGCAGGCGATGTGCATAGTAATGAAAACGAAAGGGTCGCCATTGAAGAGGCGCTGAGAGGGTTTGCTTATAAAACATGTATCGCCGAGCATGTTTATAATAAGATCAGTACGGCAAAGGCAGATCAAGTTATCAACGGACTAGATCTTATCACAGACATAGCCTATTCAGCTAGCCTTAAAAAAACGATCATCCGTGCCAGCGAGACAAAGGTTTTAACTGAATCTGAGGCAAATCAAATACGTCTCACAAAGACTGAAGAGGAGAACGGTAAGGTGATCTATGATGTTAATGAAAAAGGTGAGACGACTCTCTTCAAGATATGGAATAACCCTAATACCTGGGTGGGGGCAGATTGTGAAGAACAAATAAATCAGGCTATAGAGGACGGAGATGCGGATGCCTTAAGGGAGATATTCAGGACATTGCGGGATATTCCTTTTGAAAGGGCGATAAAACATTTAATCCGTATCTATTTTTATAGTCAAGACAAGAATTTAGTGGCTGAAATAGATATGCATATGCTGGGACAATTTGGCCTTACGCAAGGCAATAGTAAATTAGGCGGATACATGAGAAATTTATTCGAGGCACTTAAAAAATGTAAGATAGCGTATAGCGACGGCTTGATTAATCCCCCCGGCAATAGAGAAAAGTTTGGCAAGAAGATATTTGCTCCGTTGGAAGCAGGACAGTTGAAAGCCATTTTAAACGAAGAGCGCGAATATGGGATTTATCTTGTGCAATACGGCGAGGAATCACTTCTTTTGTTATATAGGGAAAGGGAAGGCTATGTAATGGGAGACCGGTTAGTCCGTTACATATTGCCGCAGGGGCTGTTGACTCAAGAAGGGCATTCACACAAAGTTAGCTCTGACGTTGAGCCATCGGACCAACCCGGCGATCTTTCCACGGCTATCGAGGCATTTAGCTTGTTTAAGATCAAAGATTTCCTTGTGCATGTAAATTCATCCGGAGAGTTTGAGCTTAAAGTATTTAACGGCGCTGATTGGGATACTTATCTTGGCGATGCCAAGGCAGTACCCGTTTTAATGAAGATGGGCATTATAAATGACGGGCAAGAAAAACCCCGCACTAATGGGAGCCAGGTAGAGCCGAAAGGGGCAATATTGCAATCAGCGCACAGGGAAGCTTTAATACGGTCTAACATGATAAGGACAATTGCCGGCGCATTAAATAAATCAAGGAAGGAAATAGCCGATAGGTTCCTTAAGGCGGGCATTAAGATTAAAGGCGGGAAGAAAAAGGTTTCGGTTTCTTTAAGAGAAGTCTTAAAAATTATAGCTAAGGAGTCTAAGCGATATCAGGTCCGTTACAGGGCTACTTTTAATTCTAAGAAAAACCCCAAAGCCTTAGCTATTGAAGTAATCTTTTTTGAAAAAATTATAGGAGGCACAGGATTAGACGGCCATGTTCGCGGTTTCTGGAGCATATTTTTCAGTAAAAAAGGAGAGACTGCATGGAGTATAAGCTGGGATGAGAGGCATCATAAAAAATGGCCTCGTCCTCTGGCTGACTTTATACCGTTTTATAATTTATCGACCATAATCGACCGTATCCCCTCGCAGAACGTAGTAAGCTCTCATATCCGCGCTAAAGGAGGAATCCCCCTGACAGAGAGCAGTGATAGCAGGCAGCGAGAGTTGGTATGTACTAACGGCAGCCATTCACTTAACGCTATAATTAATTTCGGCAGTATCTTAATACGGCTTTTCAGAAGCGCCGCTCTGATAGTTAATAGAAGAGAGATCCCGCGCAGCAGATTGTTATCTCCGCAACACTCCCGCGATCCTCCTCGGGTATTAAGGATTATCCCTGCCCCGTCAAGATATGGAAGAGGCGAAGAAAATTTAACCGCCTTAGCTGAACAGATAAGAAAGGAAATAATTGCCGGCTTTCCTGCAGATATAAAAATAGAAATCGCCCCACCCAATTCTTTTGAGGACGAATTTGCCGATGCCGGGGTCGAATATGTTCCGGGCCGCCACCAATATGTTTTCCCCTACTATTTAGACTGGGGCTTTAGAAAAGATACCCCCACTTTAGTAATAACCGATGTTGATATAACCAACCCGAAGGAACTAAAAGGCCCATTAGCAGACTGCCGCTTTGGCTTAACCTGGCCTTCCCGAAATATAGCCATCACCTCTTTATCCCAGCTTCAGGGCAGAGAGCGCAATATCAAGAATGCCAAGCACGAGGCAGGGCACCTTTTTGGACTGGAGGACTGCAGTAATCCCTCTTGCGTAATGCATTTCTCTGCTTCTCCAGCCGATCTGGCTAAGACGAATAATGATTTCTGTCCTTCATGCCAGGAAAAATTACAGAATTTCAGTGCAAATAAATTGGAGAAAGCCCAAACCAATGGTAGATGCAGAGGCATTCTGAGAGAAATAAAGTTCATTGTCGGAAGCAGGTATGCAGAACGTTCATACAGAATTTCAACAGGCTTGCACCAGACAGATCATACCTTTATTGAAGTTTCACGAGATCCCGCCTTATCTCATTCGGCGTGGTACGCCGTAACCCGAGAGTTTAAGGCATGTAAGAAAGAACTAAAGTCCTTTTTCAGGGGTAAAGAACTCATAAAAAATGGATTTAGCTCTAAACAAATCGAATGGTTTAAGCAGCGGATTTTAAAAGCAAAAAGCATTGAGCAGCTTAGTGAAATAGACGAAGCAATCCAGGAATCTATAAAAAAGAAGATCTGCCAGGCAATAGGAGATAATTGGGAAAACCGTTTTATCTGGTTACCGGTCGGAGGAAGGTACTCATCCGAAACTTGTTTTACTCCGGATCAATTGGATGTTGGCGGCAGCAATTTACTCCTAATGGGCCTTTCTAAAGTCATAGAAGAAGAGAGGCAGCTCAGGAAAGAATTAACCTCTTTATTGAATGAAGCTTGTGACCAGAAACAACTGACCTATCAACAGTTTGTTATTTTAGAAAAAGAGCTCTCGGCGGCAAAAGATATCAGGACATTAGAGAGCTTAAAATGGGAAATTATAGGTCAAGTCCAGGCGGAAGCCCCCCGTACCAACGGCAGCCATGGTTTATCGAGAGCGGTAAAAATGTTTGCTCATCGGGGTTGCTTTAATGTTAGTGACGGAATCCCTGAGTGTTCTCTTCCGGCCTTCGTAAGAGCTATGGAGATGGGGCTTGATGGTTTTGAGTTAGACGCCCAGGTAACCCAAGACGGCATAGTCATGGCTTCTCATCACGAACCGTTAGAAAAGCTGACTAACGGCTCGGGCTGGATTAAGGAATACTCTTTTGTAGAGATTAGAAAACTTCGCCTGCGCAGAAGCCGCGATACAAATGAATTAACCGGCCTGACGATACCAAGATTACAGGAAGTAATCGATTTAGTTAAGAATTCTAATATCCAGATACAGATTCATATTGAAGATATCAATGCTATAGATGCGGTGCTAAAAGTAGTAGTAGAAAATAATTTTGCCCAGCGAGTTACTGTCAGCTCTAAATCCAAAGACACTAAGTCTGCCTTTGAGATTCTATCCGAGGTAAGAAAGAGAAATAATGAAGTAAAGACAGCTATAATACTTTCTCCTCGTTCTTCTGACAGATTCCCGCGCGATACAGAAAGTACCCAGGAGTTACTCAAAGAAACCAAAGCATCAGGCGTTTCCATCTTCGATTTATCCTTACGCGATCAACCCCAGACTTTAACGCAAGAGGTTGTTTATCTAATTCGCCAGGAGGGAAGTTTGGGTATCAGCGTTGGCTTCCAGAGCGCAGATGCAGGGTTAATTAGAAGAATGGTTAATCTGGGAGTAGACAGAATAATTTGCGAATCACCCGAAGCCATGGCTCAGGTAAAGTTAGAGATGGCCGATAGTGCCCAAACCCCCCGTACCAACGGCAGCGCCAAGAGCCGGCTGGCAGCAATGTCTGAGCTCTGCACCCTCTCGCTTGACCCGGCCAATTATCAGGACTTATTACTGGATGCGATTGGCTATGCCAAGGCACACGGCTTTACTGAGTTGACCGTCAACCCCAATAACTTAAGCTCCTACATCAGCTATGTCATCGCCCATCTTGAAGAGTACCCCGCCTTCAAAACAAAGGTTGCTGAGCTCCTCTTTAAAGAAAACCTGCGCGGTGTGGATTTTGAGCACGCCTTAATCAGTTATGTCATCAAAGGCTTCCTTGCGCAATTCGACCGCGTCAGCTACGAGGTCGATGCCGATATCGAGCTGGCCAGATTCCAGGAAGATTGGGAGGCTCAGGACCCGCAAGAGAAGCAGCGTCTCTTAAAAGAGATGCTTGTGCGCACCAAGCGCGAGATCTTAAGGATCTGGAATATCGACCGCGCTAAGATGATGGTCAAGGTCCCCAACACTCCCATCGGCCAGCAGGCGATCGAAGAGCTCAAGAGAGACTATCCTGTGATCATCAACTTTACCCTCTTCTTCTCGCTGGAGGATTCCCAGCGCGGGGTCAGGCCATTGGGCGAAAAAGACGTCTTAAGCCAATTCGTCTCGCGCATTGATGCCCTGACCCAGGACGCCAAGTACCAGGTACCCTTAAATTACGCCCAGGGCTTAGTCGGCCTGATCATCGCCAAGCAGTACTACGACTGGTGTAAAGCTAACCAGATCAGGACGCGCACGATCATGGCCTCATTGGGCGCCAAGACCAAGATCCCCGGCTGGATGTATGTCTACTGTTTAACCGGCGGCAACCAGATTTTAACCATGCCCTTAGCCCAGGCCAAGGCGATTGAAGAGGGTAGCGACGCCCCGGAAATCAGAGACAATTTAAATCTTCCCATGGAGGAATTTTTACTTCCTTTTGTGCAGCATCCGGACTGTATCCGCGAGGCCAAGCAAAGAGGCTTCTGGGGTGAATTTAGCGCCGAAGACTTAAAAGATAGGCTCAAAGCCCAGGAGCTGATCAGGCAGGCGGTAAAGGAGTGGAATGAGCTCGACGCCAAGATTAAAGCGCGCATCTTTACTACGCTCGCCAAGGAGGGCTTTAATAAGTTCTACAAGCCTTTTGCCCAGGCCAGATCCGATATCCAGGCCCTGGAGCAGAAGCTTTTAAGCGAAGAAACCCCCCGTACCAACGGCAGCGCCAAGAGCCGGCTGGCAGCAATGTCTGAGCTCTGCACCCTCTCGCTTGACCCGGCCAATTATCAGGACTTATTACTGGATGCGATTGGCTATGCCAAGGCACA
>JBAZGA010000022.1:0-29478 GCA_041653115.1 Candidatus Omnitrophota bacterium | reverse complement strand
CGGTAGCCAATAAATATTTGCCTTCATATACGGCATTCGCCTTTAATGCCGGCAGGATGAAATCTTCGATAAATTCGTCCTGGAGGTCTTTAATATAGACTTTGGAAGCGCCTGCGGCAAGGCCCCTTGTTTCTATCGCCGTAAAATTCTCTCCCTGCCCTAAATCAGCGATAAAACAAATAACCTCATACCCCTGCTCTTTCAGCCATCTTATGGCGCAGGAGGTATCCAGGCCTCCGGAATAAGCTAAGATAACTTTTTTCATCTCTCAAGCCCCCAACAATTTTATGAGAATCGCCTTTTGCACGTGCATCCTGTTCTCTGCCTGGTCAAAAACTATGGAGTTTTTGCTATCGATAACTTTATCGGTTATCTCTTCGCCCCGATGTGCAGGCAGGCAGTGCATAATCAGCGCGTTTTTTTTCGCCAAATGCGCTAATTCGCTGTTTACCTGGAATTTTTTGAATATCTTCTTTCTTTTTTCCGTTTCTTTCTCCTGGCCCATACTCGCCCAGACATCGGTATAGATGATATCGGCGCCTTTGACCGCTTCAGCGGGGCTGTGAAATAAAGAGGCGTGATTCTTTGCTTGTTTTAACGCGGATTTATCCGGCTCGTAGCCCTTGGGCGAAGCAATATTTATCTTCAATCCCGCTTTCCCGGCGGCAAATATTAAAGAATTGCAAACATTATTCCCGTCCCCGATATAAGCCAGGGTAACCCCTTTTATATCCCCCAGCTTTTCTTTGACGGTATAAACATCCGCCAATGCCTGGCAGGGATGGGAAAAATCCGAGAGGCCGTTGATTACCGGAATAGACGCGTATTTGGCCATTTCCATAACATTTTTATGCTCAAAGGTCCGCAATACTATGGCGTCAACGTACCGGAAAGGGTCCTGGCCACGTCTTTTATCGCTTCCCTGACGCCGAGGTGTATCTCGTCGGGGCCTAGATATATGGAATTCCCCCCTAATTGGTACATCCCCACCTCAAAGGAAACCCTGGTCCGGTTGGAAGGCTTCTGAAAAATCAAAGCCTGGGTTTTACCCGCCAGCGCCGAGCTAAACGCGGGCTTATCCTCCTTCAGCTTATCCGTCAACTCAAAGATTTCTTGAACTTCCTTTGCGCTTAAATCTTCAACGGAAATTAAGTCTTTTTTCATTTTATGCGCCTTTCAACAGGCCGTCTAATATGCCGACCGCCTTGTCTATTTCTTTTTTCGTGATATTCAACGCCGGCATCAGCCGCAGCACTTTATCATGCGTGCAATTAATTAAAAGCCCTTTATCTCTGCATTTATCGACTATGGCTTTCCCTTCAATATTCAATTCTACCCCTGCCATCAAGCCCAGCCCCCTTACTTGCTTAATCACTTTGTATTTGTCTTTCAGCGCGTAAAGCTTTGTAAAAAGATATTCGCCTGTTTTTTCGGCATTTGCCAGCAGTTTTTCTTTTTCTATTGCCCGCAATACCGCCAAAGCCGCCTTACAGATAACCGGCCCGCCTCCAAACGTAGAAGCGTGCATCCCCGGGCCCAGGGTATCGGCGATTTCCTTCTTTACCAGCATCGCCGCGATAGGCAGGCCTCCGCCTAACGCCTTGGCCAGGGTCATGATGTCCGGCTTAATGCCGTAATGCTGATAACAGAATAACTTGCCGGTCCTGCCGATGCCCGTCTGCACTTCGTCAACTATCAAAAGCAGGTTTTTTTCATCGCAGAGTTTTCGCAAGCCTGAAACAAAATCCTTATCCGCGACATTTAGTCCCCCCTCGCCCTGGATTAATTCCAGTATCACCCCGACCGTCTTATCCGTCAGCGCTGCCTTCACCGCTTCCAGGTCATTGAATTTGACTGTCTTAAACCCTGCGGGCAAAGGCTCGAAACCGGCCTGATATTTCTTCTGGCCGGTAGCCGCCAGCGCGGCAAGGGTCCTCCCGTGAAAGGAATTCTCAAAGCTGATGATTTCGTATCTGCCTTTACCGAACTTACGGCTGAATTTTATCGCCGCCTCATTCGCCTCGGCTCCGGAATTACAGAAAAAAACCTTGGCCGGATAAGCCCCGTAAACCAGTTCCCCGGCTAATTTCGCCTGGGGTATATGATAATAATTGTTCGGGATAAAAATCAATTTTGCGGCCTGGTCCCGCAATGCCTGCATCACACTGGGATGGCAATGCCCGAGGTTACCCACGCCCCAGCCCGGAAAGAAGTCCAGATAAGCCTTTCCGTCTATATCCCAAAGTCGCGAACCTTTGCCTTTAACAAAAATTAAAGGAACCTTAAGGTATGTCGGCATTATATAATCACTGTATGCCTGAAATATTTCCGTTTTTTTCATCGCCGTTATACAAAATAACTCAATTAAGTTTAAAAATAGTAATCCCGTCTTCGCTGAATTCTATTTTTTCCTGCTTCAGGCCCGAATTCCCCGCATACTCAACCCAGGATAATACATTCCTTTCGGATAAAGTCTGCGAGAGGTTGTCTTCAAAAATATTATATACCACAAAGACGGCCTCCACCCCGCCCTTTTTAAGCTCTTTCAGGGTATCTGTAAAGTGCTTTAGAGAGCCTACGGGCGCCACCATAACATCATCGCTAAGATAAAATATATTTGGCATCACGCTGGCGCGCGTATTATTCAGAATCACCGCCCCCTTTTTGTCTTTAAGCTGCCGGTTAATCCAGAGGGAGGCATTCTTTGGCCTCGGCAGAGAAACATCTTTGTAAGCATAACCGTTCGCGACAAAAAAAGAATTTACCATTAACAGCGCAAAAATAAAAATAATCAGCGGCCTGAATATTTTTTTCTGCCAGCCGGAACTTAAGGCGTATCCTGCCAAAGGAATCAACCCGGCAAAAGAAAAGGTATAATAACGCAGGTGTTTTAACAAATAGGCCTTAGCAAAAATATCAATCAGGCCAAGAGATACGATGGGTAAAAATACCATTATCGCGCAGAAGATAAACTCTCTCCTTCTCCGGAATAAGGCCCGGGAGAAAAAAACCAAACAGATGATAAGAAAATAGTTCAATGCCGTAAATACCCCCTTAAAGCCGCCGATAGCAATAAAGAACGATGAAAAACTTTTAGCTATCCAATCAATAACCATCGCCGGGCCGGCCCGGTAGCCGAAGACCCATTGCGTTCCCCTGAAATTATACCCGTTTATCAAAACGGCCGAAATCCAGGGAAGCAATAAAAATAAAGATACAAAAAAAGCAATATAAAACTTATTTTTCATGGCCTGCTTAAAATCAAAGAGCATAAAGTATGCCAGATACCCCAGGAATATAAAAATATAGAAATAGTGCGTATATAACGCCAGGCCCGCCGTAAGCGTAAATCCCGCAAGTAAAATATTCTTTCCCTCCCTGACAAACCTTGCCAGGAAATAAGCGTTCAATAAGACAAGCGCCAGGATCAAACTATAGTTGCGCGCTTCCCGCGCATAAAAAACGGCAAAGGGCGAAAAAGCCAAAAAGAGCGCGGCGAATAAACCTGTCTTTTTATCAAATACGGCAGAGGCAAATAAAAATGCGCAGATTATGGAAACCACGCCCAATAGAACCGAAAAAAACCTGACGGAGAATACTGTCCCGCCAAAATACCTGATCCAAAAATGCATCATAAAAAAATAAAGCGGCGGCTGGGTATCCGTCTTTAATAATCCGAGGGAAACATCCTTAAGTCCCTGCGCAGCGTCGTCCTGCAATAAATTTTTATAATCCCCCGCCTTAAGAAAAACTCCGGATTTTTTATCCGCATTAAACAAGGCATCTACCTGCCTGCCGTGCCCCGTAGACTCAAAGAGCGAAAAGGTTTCATCCAGCCAGATAGAGCGGGAATCCAGCCCGTATGTCCGTAAAGCCAGGCCGAGAATCAAGACAAGAAAAAGCAAAATTATATATTTCACTTAACTATTTCGGTCCCGATCCCCTGGTCTGTGAATATCTCCAAAAGCAATCCGTGCCGTATCCGGGCGTCAATAATATGCGTCTTTTTTACGCCGCTCTCCAGCGCCTGAATACAGGCGTTTACCTTGGGAATCATGCCATGCTGGATGACCTTGTTCTCAATCAAATCTTTTGCTTCCCGGGTAGTCAAACTGGATAAAAAAGAATGCGGGTCTTCGTGATTACGCAGAATCCCTTTGACGTTAGTAAGCACAACCAGCTTTTCCGCCTTGAGCGCTCCGGAAATACCGGCAGCTGCCTCGTCCGCATTCACATTATATGTTTTTTTGTCAGCGCCCTTAGCCAGCGGTAAAACCACCGCCACACGGTCGTTTTTTAATTCTTCCAGTATGGAAGCGGTATTTATTTCTACGATATGCCCGACTAAGCCTAAATCAATTTTAGCCTTCTTTTTTTCGGCCCGGATTATTTTTTTATCTCTGGCGTTGAGGCCGGCTGCTTTAGCTCCGAGCCCGGTTATTTCTTTGACCATAATGCCGTTTAACCTCTTTAATTCCTCTTCCACCATCGCCAGCGTCTCTTCATCGGTTACGCGCATCCCGTCTACAAACTCGGTTTTTTTGCCCAGGGAGCGCATCCGTTCGCTGATATTCGGCCCTCCGCCGTGGATGAGGACCGGCCTTAAGCCCATAAAATTCAGGAAAACAATATCCTCCAGGACCGATCTCCTGATTTTTTCATCGCCCAGGATGCTGCCGCCGTATTTGATGACGATTATTTTTTTATGGAACCTCTTGATGTAGGGCAGCGCTTCAATCAAGACGTCCGCTTTTTTAATCGCCTCTTCCATACTGTCCTTCCTTAATTATATTCCGCGTTAATCTTGATGTATTCGGGCGTCAAATCCGAAGTGTAAACCGTAGCTGCGGCATTGCCCCGCTTAAGACATACATCTACGCTTATTTCTTTTTTATGCAAAGGGCTTACTCTTATCTTTAATTCTTCTTCTTTCAGGCCGATTCCGCTTGAGCCGGCTGCCGCGAGAATCCTGCCGAAATTCGGGTTTTCTCCGTAGATGGCGGTCTTAAAAAGGCTGGAATTAGCCACGCTCAACGCGACCCTCCTTGCCTCCTGAAAATTTTTTGCTTTATCTACCTTGATTTTGATAAACTTGCTTGCTCCCTCTGCGTCCTTAACAATCATTTTGGCCAACTCAAGGCATACGATGTTTAAGCCCCTGACAAATAAATTAAAAGCCGCATTCCCGCCGTCATCAATCAAAAGGTTCCCTGCCGCGGCATTCGCCAGCATCATTACGCTGTCGTTTGTGCTCATGCAGCCGTCAACAGTAATACAGTTAAAAGAAGTAGCCAGGCAAATCCCTAATGCCCGCCGAAGCGCTTTTTGCGTAATCTTGGCATCGGTCAGGATAAAAGATAACATCGTCGCCAGATCCGGGGCAATCATGCCTGCGCCTTTGGCAATCCCGCAGATCGTCACCGGGTGCCTGCCGATTTTAAACTGCACCGTAACCTCTTTAGCGAATGTGTCGGTAGTCATAATCGCGTATTTGGCTTTATCTATGCCCTGCCTGGATAACCCCTTGATTAAAAGGGGCATGGCCTTTTTGAGCTTTAATAAAGGCATCGGCCTGGCGATGATACCGGTAGAAGCAATCAGGATCTTCTCTTTTTTGATGCCCAGGGCAGAAGCGGCATATCGCGTGGTTGCTTCTGCGTCTTTTAACCCTTTTTTGCCGGTAAAGCAATTGGCGTTTCCACTATTGGCAATAATTGCCTGAAAGCGCTTGTTATCCTTAAGATACCGCTTGCTGAGCTTAATCGGGGCTGCCTGTATTTTATTGGACGTAAATTGGCAGGCTGCCTTTGCCGGAATATCCGAAAAAAACAAGGCCAGGTCTAATTTACCTGATTTTTTAATCCCGCTTGCCACGCCTTGAGCTTTAAAACCCAACGGTAAAATTGCCTTTTTATATATTTTCATAAGAGCCCGGTTTGCTCGGGGAAGTTATACATAATATTCATGTTCTCTACCGCCTGGCCGGAAGCGCCTTTGAGGAGGTTATCTATCGCAGCAACGACAATAATCATATCCTCGTCTTCTTTGATAGCAATATCGCAGAAATTCGTATTCACCACGTCTTTCAACCGGGGGAAATCCCCTTCCTCCCTGATTCTGATAAAAGGCTCTTTTTTATAGAATTTCTTATATAAATCAATCAGGTTTTGGCTTTTGCCTTTCGTTTTCCGGTCTTTTCTGGCGTATATCGTCGCTAAAATTCCCCTGCTCAACGGCAAAAGATGCGGCACAAAGACGGCTTTTATTTTTTTACCGGCTAATTTTGACAACTCCTGATTAATCTCAGGGGCATGCTGATGGGTATTTACCTTGTAGGCCTTAAAATCCTCGTTGACTTCGGAAAATAAAAACCCTTCCGCCAGCTTTCTTCCCGCTCCGGTTACTCCTGATTTTGCGTCAATAGTTATTGAGCCTGGTTCGGCCAAGTTAAAAGCCGCCAGCGGCGCTAAAGCCAATATGCTTACCGTCGGGTAACAGCCGGGATTGGCAATTAACCCGGCATTCTTAATCTTGGCCCGGTAGATTTCCGGCAGGCCGTACACCGCCTGAGCAAGGTGAAGCTTATCTTTCTGCTTAACTTTATAATACCGTTCATAAACCTTAACGTCTCTTAACCGGTAATCGGCGCTCAAGTCGATAATTCTTTTCCCTGCGTTTAATAGCTTGGGCGCGATTTCCATGGAAACCGTATGCGGCAAGGCCAGAAAAACCAGGTCGCATTTGGCAATAATCTCTTTTATCTGCGGCTCTTTACAGACAAGTTCTATTCTTCCTTTAAACCTGGGGAATATTTCGGATATTTTCTGCGGCCGGGCGATTTTGGCTGAAATATCCGTAATCCGTACACCCGGGTGCTTCAGGAGGAGACTAATCAGTTCTTCGCCTGCGTAACCGGTTGCTCCGACAATGCCTACGTTTATCATCTCAAAACTCCTTATTTAATATGTTCTATATTATGGTAAAAAATTAACCTCGTCAAGTATTTTCTCGTCGATTCTCCGACGCCAAAAATAAAAAATCCCGCTCTTCCAGCGGGATCATTGAAACCTTTTGATTTTTAATCTTTTGGATTTACATTTTACCTCTTTGTCCACTGGAAGCGCTTGCGGGCGCCCTTTTGCCCGTATTTCTTGCGCTCTTTTGCGCGCGGGTCGCGGGTAAGAAACCCCGCTTTACGCAATAAGTCCTTTAGTTGCGGATCGGATAAGATGAGAGCCCGCGATATGCCGTGGCGCAAAGCCCCTGCCTGTCCGGTAAGGCCGCCGCCTCTAAGGTTAGCGAAAACGTCATATTTATTCACGCTATTAGTCGCCTCTAAGGGTTGTTTTATAATAATCCTGTCTGTTTCTCTCAGGAAATATCTTTCATAAGGCCGCCCATTAACCGTAATCATGCCGCTGCCGCTGGCTAGCCGGACTCGCGCTACTGATTCCTTGCGCCTGCCTACTGCCGTATATTTAGTTACTTCTTCCATTTTATTTTTATACCTCTAATACTATCGGTTTCTGCCCTATATGCGGATGCTTGTCATCGGCATAAACCTTTAATTTCTTGATTAAGTCCCTGCCTAAAGGGCCGCCGGGGAGCATCCGTTGCACTGCCAGCTTTACCACCGTAGCGGGCTTTTTCTCCAACATAATCTCAAGCGGAACTTCCCTTAATCCGCCGGGATAGCCGGAGTAACGACGGTAAACTTTCTCCTTAAGCTTTCTGCCGGTAACCTTCAGCAAAGAGGCGTTGATCACAATCACGCCGTCTCCCGTATCCAGGTGGGGGGTAAATATGGCTTTGTGCTTACCCCTTAAGATTGCCGCGATTCTAGCCGCCACCCTTCCCAGTATTTTATTCCGGGCGTCTACCAGGTACCAGCGCCGCCTGATGTCTTCCTTTTTTGCTGCGTATGTCTTCATCGTTCTTTATCCGTATATGAAGTTAAAAAGTAAGTATAACATATTTTAGGGCTTAGTCAAATAATTTTTTAGCTTTGTATCCACCGCCCCTTGAGGGGAAGGATTTTGGTAAAAAATAAACAGCTTATTCTCGCCTATTTTTATCAAGCCGTAATTAGCCGCGACTTGGCTGATTAGCCCGGGGTCGCTATCCTGGGTAAAGATGATGATCTTGGCTGCCCTGAAAGGGTCAAACTCCCGGGAAGATTCTATCTCCGGCAATAAGGCATTAGCAGTTGCCCTTCCGGAAATACTCGCTAAAGTAACACCCACTATATTCAGCGGGGAATAAATAATATCGTCAGGGCCGGAATTATCCCTGATTAAAGCGGCGCTGGGCAGGTAATCCCGGGGAAGCCACAGGCTCTCGCCTCTGGCAAATAACATTCCCGTAAACGCAGAGTCGTAAAGGCTTATCTTATAATTTATCTTGTCCTGGCCCAGTGGCTTATCCATCGAGAGCGTGGGAGAGATGAATAAAATCACTACCGCTATCAAGGCGGGAGAATATTTTAAATACGCCCGCCTGGCCTGAAGCGCCCGGCATAAGGTATCCATAGCCAATGCTGAAAGCAATATCACCGGCAGATACCCTTCAGCCGAAAAAAAACGGTAGGGATAGAGTAAAAAGAGAAAGCTGGCTAAAAAGAGGCTGAAAAAAAGCCGGTATTTTTTCTCTGCCCTCCAGGCCAGAATCAGGCCAAAAAAGGCCAGAATATAGTCGATAATTTTAAACTGGCAGATATATTTTTCGTTGAGGCTGAAGCCCAGTTTGGAAACCGCCTTTAAGCTGACCAGCTGCTTGAAGAGAACCGGTAAAGACAAAATAAAGGCAAGAGCGAATATCTTAAAGCATAACTTCCTATGTTCCCTGCTGAATAAGCCGTAAAATATGAAAGTAAAGGCAAAGAGCCAGGGGATACCGATGTGGGTATAAAAAGATAATGCTAAAAGCAGGGCGGCAGGCAGGAACCTATTCCGGAATAACCGGTCCAATGCCAGCAGGCCGAAAATGGCCGCTAAGGTTGCCGGAATATAATTTGCCAAAGAAAGATAAAAGGAAAAAGAAGAACTGGCCGCGAGCATGACGAAAAAACCTATTCGCTCGCCGTAATTCTTCCTGATAAAACGCCATAAAACAAACAAAAATAAAAGCGGGATGACGGTCTCAAAAAGTTTTGCTAAAATTATTTTGCTAATCCCCAGCTTAATCAGCAAGGCCAGAATGATGTGGAAAAATGGCGGGTAAATATGCACCCTCCCGACGGGCGCATACTGCCAGAAGTCCCAGCCGCTATAGCCGCCGGCGCGGATAAAGCCCCAGGCCGTCAAAAGATGGTAATGCATATCCATAAACTGCGGAAAAATCCGCCAGCGCAGGATTTGCAATACGGCGTAGCTTAAGAGAATCAGCCGCGCGTAGAAATCCCAGGAAAGACTTTTTTCTTGCGCCTTATGCATATTTTACCTTAACTAAACAGAGGCCCTGCGCAGGCACTGTGGGCCCGGCGAGCGTCCTCTTTCTAGACAGCAATATTTTCTTTAAGCTGCCCTGGGGAAACCTGCCCCTCCCTGTTTCCAGCAGCGTCCCGACGATATTCCTGACCATATTATATAAAAATCCGTCGGCTTCAATCTCTAAGATAATTAAACCGGCGGGAGAAACCCTCCTGATGTTTATTTCTTTTATGCTGCGTATAGTATCTTTAACGCTGCTGCCGCTGGCACAGAAGGCCTTGAAATCGTGCCTGCCCAGCAAAAACTTTGCTTCTTCGCGCATTAACTTGACATCCAGAGGAAAGGGGTAAAAATAAACCTTATTCCTTAAAAGCGCGGAAGGGAATTTGCGGTTTAATATGCTGTAGCGATAAATTTTAGATTTCGCGTCAAAACAACTGTGAAAATCAAGGGGAGCTTCTTCTATCCCGGAAATGGATATATCGCCGGGCAAAAGCCCGTTTAAGGCGCGCTCTAGCTTTTTCAAGGCTATATTCGACTCGGTCTTAAAATTCGCCACCTGCCCCAGAGCGCAAACACCGGCATCAGTCCTTCCGGAAGCAGCGAGATGGATTTTTTCCTGCAGGATTTTACGGAGGGTTCTTTCTAAAGTTTCCTGAACGCTTTTTTTTCTCTTCAGGCGCCTCTGGCTCTGCCAGCCGCAGTAATTTTTTCCGTCGTATTCTATTTCGAGCCTGAGATTACGCATTCGGCAATCTGCACTGCATTGGTGGCTGCTCCTTTACGCAGGTTATCCGCAACCACCCATAACCAGAGGCCGTTTTTCACAAAGGGATCTTTACGGATGCGGCCGACAAAAGTCTCGTCCCTGCCTTCGGCGTCCTTAGGCATAGGATAGGAGTTATTCTTAAGGTCATCTAAGACGATTATGCCTTTGCGCCGGGCGAGGATAGTCCTTACCCTGTCCGGCTCAATCGGTTTTTTGGTTTCAATATATATGGATTCGGAATGGCCGGTCCTTACCGGCACCCTGACAGTGGTCCCCGAAATCTTGATTTTATCATCGTGCATAATCTTATGGGTTTCTTTTACCAATTTCCACTCTTCGTTGGTATAACCGTCGGCGCCGAAAGTGCCGATATGCGGAAAAACATTGTAAGCTAGCTGCTGGGGCAGGATTTTATTTTCCGCTTTTACGTGCAGGCTGCCATAATCGGAGGCGGCAATCAGCCTATTCTCTGCTTTTAATTGTTCGACTGCGCCCCGGCCTGCTCCGGAAGCTGCCTGAAAAGTAGTAACTACTACCCGTTTTATGCCGGCTTTTTGATATACCGGCCATAAAGCCACGACCATCTGTATGGTAGAGCAGTTTGGGTTGGCAATTATGCCTTTGTGTTTTTTGATGTCTTTGGCGTTTACTTCCGGCACGATTAAAGGCACATTGGGGTCCATCCGGAAATCTGCGCCGTTGTCAATGACTACCGCCCCTCTTTTTACCGCCTCCCGGGCATAGGTTACTGCAGCGCCTTTTTCTCCCTCGGTTCCGGCAAATAAAGCGATATCTATACCTACAAAACCTTCCGGCGAGATTGCCTGTACCGCATAATTTTCTCCGTCAACTTCTATATCGCGGGCAGAACGGGCAAAAACCCGCAGTTCTCCGACGGGAAAATTGCGCTGCCTTAAGACCCGCAACATCTCAATACCCACCGCGCCCACGCCGATAACAGCGACATTATATTTGGATTTTTTCATAGTTTTATTAGATTTGGTCGGGACAGTTTCCATGGAGCAACATCGAAAGTGCTTTGACGGAAGCTGTCCCGTGATAACTTATAAGGAACCTATTTAGACAAGTTCGCTACAACCAAATCTCCGACTTCTGTTGTCGAAAAGCCCATCTTCCCGGCAGCCAGCGATTTTAATTTTTCCCTGACTACTTTTATTACCGCATCTTCCACTGCCTGGGCAGCTTTTACTTCGCCCAGCTGCTCCAACATCATCCCGGCTGCGCAAATCGCGGCCAGAGGATTAATCACGTTCTTGCCCGTATATTTCGGAGCGCTTCCGCCGATCGGCTCAAACATGGATATGCCCTGCGGGTTAATGTTGCCGCCGGCGGCAATACCCATCCCGCCCTGAATCATCGCCCCCAAGTCAGTAATGATATCCCCGAACATGTTATCGGTGACAATCACGTCAAACCATTCCGGATTCTTGACAAACCACATCGTGGTGGCATCCACGTGCGCATAATCGGTGGTAATATCCGTATATTCCTTGGCCACTTCCTCAAACGTCCTCTGCCATAAATCCCAGGCATAGGTCAGGACATTTGTTTTCCCGCATAAAGTCAGCTTCTTTTGCCTGTTGCGTTTCCGGCAATACTCAAAGGCATAACGGATACAGCGCTCAACGCCCTGGCGCGTATTATAGGAAATCTGAACCGCAACTTCATCTTTTGTGCCCTTATCCTTAAACTCCCCCATCCCTTTATACAGGCCTTCGGAGTTCTCGCGCACTACCACAAAATCAATATCTTCCGGCTTTTTATCCTTCAAAGGGCAGAAATCCGCGCTATAAAGTTTTACCGGCCGCAAATTGATATACTGGTCAAAGGCAAACCTCAGCTTCAACAATACCCCGGTCTCAATGATGCCGGGTTTGACATCCGGATCTCCGACCGCGCCAAGGTATATTACGTCATATTTCTTCAACGCCTCGATATCTTCTTCCTCGACAAGCTTTCCGGTCTTCAGGTAGCGCCTGCCGCTAAAATCAAACTCTTTGGTTTCAAATTTAAAGTTAAATTTTCCCCCCGCAGCTTTTAGCACCTTCAGGCCCTCCCTTACCACTTCCGGGCCGGTGCCGTCTCCGGGGATAACTGCGATTTTATACATTTCTCTCCTTAACGTAATTAATCAATCCGCCCTTTTCTATAATCCTCTGCAGGAATTCAGGGAAAGCTTCTATTTTATAAGTCTGGTTTTTGCTGAGATTTTTTATTATACCACTCGCTAAATCTATTTCAAGTAAATCGCCGCCGGCTATCTTTTCTGCATTATCTAATTCTAAGAACGGCAGGCCGATATTGATGGCATTCCTGAAAAATATCCCGGCAAAACTTTTTGCCAGCACCGCGGAAATGCCGCAGCCCTTAATCGCCAAAGGCGCATGCTCGCGCGAAGAGCCGCAGCCGAAGTTTTTCCCCGCGACGATAATGTCGCCGGAACTTACCTTGCCGGCAAAATCCGGGGCGATGGTTTCCATACAATGCAGCCCTAGCTCTTTCTCGTCGGTACTCACCAGGTACTTCGCCGCGATGATGTCGTCGGTATTGATGTTATCGCCGAATTTATGAACCTTGCCTTTAATAATCATGACTTACGCAACTTTATCCGGATGAGTAATCCTGCCGGTGATAGCCGAAGCTGCGGCTACTGCCGGATTAGAGAGGTAAACCTCCGAAGTGGGATGCCCCATGCGGCCGATAAAATTACGGTTAGTAGTCGCTAAACACCTTTCGCCTTCGGTCAAAATCCCCATATGCCCGCCTAAACAGGGGCCGCAGGTGGGCGTAGAAAGCACGCCGCCTGCCTGGACAAAAATTTCTGCCAGCCCTTCCTTTACCGCCTCCAAATACACCTTCTGCGTAGCCGGAATTACAATCAGGCGCAGCCCGGCTTTAATCTTCTTCCCTTTCAATATCTTTGCCGCGCTCCTTAAATCCGAAATCCTGCCGTTAGTGCAGGAGCCGATGACTACCTGGTCAATCTCAATATTTTTTAATTTACTTACCGGCTTAACATTGCTCGGCAAGTGCGGACAGGCAACTTGCGGCTCCAGGCCGGAAATGTCCCATTCATATGTTTTTTCATAAGCCGCGTCTTTATCCGATTGATAGTATTTCGCAAGGCGGGCCACGGATGAGGGGCGGCCGCTTACGTATTCCCTGGTAATTCCATCCGGCTCAATAATCCCCGCCCTTGCCCCGGCCTCAATTGCCATATTGCACATGGCAAACCTGTCGTCCATGCCTAATTTCCGGATTACCGGGCCGCTGAATTCCATTGCCTTATAGAGGGCTCCGTCTACGCCGATATTGCCGATGGTAAATAAAATCAGGTCTTTGCCGCCGACCCATTTGTTGAGCTTGCCATTATAGATAAATTTAATGCTGGATGGGACCTTAAACCAGCATTTCCCGTCAATAAAAGCGCGCGCTAAGTCGGTTGAGCCGACACCGGTAGCGTAACTTCCCAGCGCTCCATATGTACAGGTATGGGAATCAGCGCCAATGACTAAATCTCCGGGCAGGACCAGGCCTTTTTCCGGCAGGAGCGCGTGCTCAATCCCCATGCAGCCTACCTCAAAATAATTTTCTATCTTCTGCTCTTTGGCGAAATCAGCTAAAACCTTGCACTGATTGGCGCTTCTTAAGTCCTTTGCCGGAGCAAAGTGGTCAGGCACTAAAACTATCTTCTTCCTGTCAAAAACCTTTTTTATCCCTGTTTTCCTGAATTCCTCTATGGCCAGAGGCGCGGTAATGTCGTTACCTAAGGCCAAATCTATTTTTGCCTCAATAAATTCTCCGGGTTTGAGGATTTTCTCGCCGGTATGCGCCAATAATATCTTCTCTGCGATTGTGTAACCCATTTTCCTCCGAGTCCGTCTTCTATTATTCAAATTTCTTTACGATGAGGGTGGCATTATGCCCGCCAAAGCCTAAAGAATTGGACATACAAACATCAACTTTCGCTTTGCGGCTGGTGTTAGGGACATAATCCAAGTCGCAATCGGGGTCGGGATATTCATAATTGATAGTAGGCGGGACGATCCCATCTTTTATCGCCAGACAACAAACGATGAATTCTACGCCTCCGGCGGCTCCCAGGAGATGGCCGGTCATAGACTTGGTGGAGGAAACCATCACTTTCTTGGCGTAAGCGCCGAAAGCATTTTTTATCGCGATAGTCTCAATTTTATCATTTAGCTTTGTCGAGGTGCCGTGGGCATTAATATAATCTATGTCTCCGGGATTAAGCCCGGCGTCTTTTAAGGCTATCCGGATTGCCCTGGCTGCGCCGTCGCCGCTGGGATCCGGGGCAGTCATATGATAGGCATCGCAGGACATGCCATAACCTGTAATCTCCGCGATAATCCGGGCATTCCGTTTCTTGGCATGCTCTAATGTCTCCAACACTATCAGCCCGCACCCCTCGCCTATCACAAAGCCATCGCGCTCGGCGTCAAATGGCCGGCTGGCTTTTTGCGGGTCATTATTCCTGGAAGATAAAGCCTTCAAAGCGCAAAAACCTCCCACGCCGGTAGCCGTAATGCAGCTCTCGGTGCCGCCGGTAATCATCACGTCGGCATCGCCGCGCTCTAAAATCCTGAAGGCATCGCCGATAGCATGCGAACCCGAAGCGCAGGCAGTAGCTACGCAGGAATTAGGCCCTTTCAAACCGAAAATAATCGCTACCTGGCCGCTTGCCTCATTGACAATCAGCATCGGGATAAGAAAAGGGGACATCCTGGACGGGCCTTTGTCCAGAAAAATCTTATGCTGTACTTGTATGGTATACAAGCTCCCTATACCGGAACCGATAAGCACCCCGATGCGCTCTCTATTTTCTTTGTCCAGGTCCAGGCCGCTTGAGGCAATTGCCTCCTTTGCGCTGGCAACCGCGTATTGCCCGAACTTATCTATGCGCTTTACGTCTTTAGTCGAAAGGCCATATAGGGCGGGGTCAAAATCTTTTACCTCTGCGGCTATCTGCGAATCAAATTGAGCAGCGTCAAATGAAGTAAGCTTACCGACGCCGCTTTTACCATCTTTCATCGCCTGCCAGAAAGCAGCAACATCGTTGCCGACAGGGGAAATAATCCCTAAACCCGTAACTACTACTCTGTTCTCTCGCATATCTTGTGCCCTTAAAATTTACCCCGCCAAAGGCAAATGGCGGGGTATCTATTTAAATTGAACCTTTTTTCAGACAATTACTTATTAGCTGATTTCTCCTCAATATATTTAACTGCATCGCCGACAGTAGTAATCTTTTCCGCGTCTTCGTCGGGTATTTCGATACCGAACTCCTCTTCCAGCGCCATGACGAGCTCTACCGTATCCAAAGAGTCTGCCCCCAGATCATCCACGAACGATGCCTCGGGAGTAACCTCTTCCGGCTTAACGCCTAACTGCTCTGCGATGATTGATTTAACCTTATCCTGCACTGCCATTGTCTTTCCTCCTTTGTCGTCTTGAAAATAACTACGCCATTACCATTCCGCCGTCCACGATAATGGTCTGACCGGTAATATAACGGGCTTCTTCGGATGCCAGGAATAAGCATGCGGCCGCCACGTCGCTCGCTTCGCCCAGCTTACCCAGAGGAATCATTGCCAGCATCTTCTGCTTTACTTCCTCGGGGAGCCTTGCCGTCATTTCGGTCTGAATGAAACCGGGCGCCACCGCATTCACGTTTATATTGCGGCTGGCAAGCTCCTTTGCCGCTGTCTTGGTCAGCGCAATTATTCCCGCCTTGGAAGCGGAATAATTCGCTTGACCGGCATTTCCGATTATACCAATGATCGAGGCGATATTTACTATCTTTCCCTGACGCCCTTTAATCATTGCCCGGGATACGGCCTTGGTGCAATTAAATGCGCCCTTTAGATTTACGTTTATGACTGCATCCCAATCAGCATCACTCATCCTGAGCATCAGGTTATCTTTTGTGATGCCTGCGTTGTTAACTAATATATCAACCTTTGCGAATTTGTCAAGGATTTTGTTTACCGCTTGCTCTACTTTGGCGTAATCCGCGACATTCAGCTCTACGGCTATGGAGCGCCTGCCTAAAGCCTCAATTTCCCCTTTAGTAGCCACGGCTTTCTCTAAGTTGATATCGCTTACCGCGATATCGGCCCCTTCCCGGGCAAAGGCTAAGGCAATCTCCTTGCCGATACCCTGGGCGCTGCCTGTAACCAAAACTACTTTATCCTTAAAGCGCATTTGACCTCACCCCTTCTATATCTTCTTTTTTTTCTATATTTACTACTTGCGCATCTGCGTTGATACGGCGCATCAGGCCCTTAAGTACTTTGCCCGGCCCAAACTCCATGAAATTCATTATGCCTTTAGACAAGATGAATTTCATGGAATCTTCCCAGAGAACCGGCGAGGCAACCTGGCGGACCAGATTATCCTTAATCTCTTCCGGTTTGCTAACCGGCATTGCCGTAACATTGCTGATCACAGGGAATTTCGGCGCCTTAATTTCTATTTTATCCAATTCTGCGGCCAATTTCAGAGAGGCATCTTTCATCAGCGAAGAATGGAATGCTCCGCTTACCTCCAGCGCGATAACCGCCTTTGCGCCCTGTTCTTTTGCCGCTGCCTGCGCCCGGTCAGCCTCTCCTATGCCTGCGGATATTACTATCTGCCCCGGACAATTCAAATTGGCAATTTCCGTATTCGTCTGGCTGCAGATTTCTTTTACTTTAGCTAAATCCAGCCCGATTATGGAAAACATCCTGCCCGGATTCTTTACTGCGGCTTCTTCCATGAATCTGCCGCGCTGTCTGACCAAATAAACCGCGTCCTCAAAACTCACAGCTTCTGCCGCCACCAGGGCCGAATATTCGCCCAAACTTAATCCTGCCGTATAAGCGGGGGCTCCGGCTTCCCGCCTCCGGGTTGATTTAAACGCCTCCCAGCAGGCAATGCTCATTGTCACTATCGCCGGCTGGCAATTATGCGTTTTAGTCAATTCTTCCCGGGGGCCGCTGAAACAAAGCTCGGAGAGCGAAAACCCCAGGGTCTTGTCTGCTTTTTCAAAGACCGCTTTACTTTCCGGAAAAGACGCGTATAAATCCTTGCCCATGCCTATATATTGAGCGCCCTGCCCGGCAAATAAAAAAGCTACCATTTCAAAATACAGGCGCCCCAGACCAGGCCTGCCCCAAAAGCGTCTAAGAGAACAATGTCGCCTTTCCTGACTCTGCCTTCTTTTACCGCCTCGCATAATGCCGTGGCGGTAGAAGCGCTGGACATATTACCGTACTTCTCGATATTCAGGTAAATCTTTTCCTGCGGCAGCCCCAGCCTCTTTGCCATCGCCATAATAATCCGCAAGTTCGCCTGGTGAGGAATCACCAAATCTATATCCTGGCATTTTAAATCCGCCTCTTTAAGAGCGGCCTGCGCCGCCATTACCATTGTCTTTACCGCTATCTTGAATAATTCGTTGCCTTCCATTTTTAAATAATGCAGCCGCTTATTTACGGTTTCCCGCGTTGCCGGATTCCTTGAGCCGCCGGCCGGCATCATCAACAAATCAGCCATTGAGCCGTCACTGCCCAGGTAAATGGAAAGTATCCCGCCGGATTTAACATCGGATAAAACCGCAGCCCCTGCGCCGTCGCCGAACAAGACACAGGTATTCCTGTCCTTCCAATCCGTGACCGAGGATAAAACTTCTCCTCCGATAACCAGGGCATTCTTATAAGTGCCGCGGGCAATGAACTGCTGGGCAACGACTAAGGCATAGACAAAACCGGCGCAGGCCGCCGAAATATCAAAACACGCGGCTTTTTTCGCGCCTAATCTGGCCTGCACAAAACAGGCCGTAGAAGGAAACTGCATATCCGGGGTAATGGTCGCGACAATAATTAAATCCAGATCCTGCGCTTTTAAGCCGGCGTCCTTTAAGGCTTCCTCTGCCGCTTTTACTGCCAGGTCGGAAGCAGCCTCTTTCTTAGAAACCATCCGGCGCTCTTTTATGCCGGTGCGCGTGGTAATCCACTCATCGGAGGTATCCACCATCTTCTCTAAATCAGCGTTGGTTAAAACCCTCTGCGGCAGGTATTCGCCTACTCCGATGATGCCGACTTTCTTCATTTTATTTTAATCGCCTCTAAAATCTTTTCATTAACCTTGTTCTCGACTTCTTCCTTGGCCACCCTGATGGCATTTTTTATGGCCTTGACGGTAGAACGGCCATGGCCGATGATTACTACGCCGTTTACTCCCAATAAAGGAGCGCCCCCGTATTCGGCGTAGTCCAGTTGTTTCTTAAAACGCCGGAAACTCGGCTTTAAAAAAACCAGCCCCAGCTTACCGAAAAAACTGCTCAATAAATGCCGCTTTAAGAACGCCTGCATAGTCTCGACCACGCTCTCGGTAACCTTTAAGGCGATATTGCCCACGAACCCGTCGCAAACAATGATGTCGCATTTACCGGAAAAAAAGTCTTTGCCTTCGACGTTGCCGATAAAATTAAGGCGAGACTGCGATAGGAGCTCGTATGTTTCTTTCACAAACTCCGTGCCTTTAGTCTCTTCTTCGCCTACATTAAGCAGGCCAACGCTGGGATTGGGCTTATGTAAGATATCCTCGCAATAAGCGCCCGCCATAATCCCATACTGCAAGAGGTGCAGCGGCTTGGGGATAATATTGGCGCCGACGTCTACAATTAAGGATATGCCTTTTAAAGTGGGCGTCACAATCGCGATGCCCGGCCGCTCAATACCCGGCAGTAACCCCAGGCCCAATGTCGCGGCACACACCACTGCCCCGGTATTTCCGGCGCTAAAAAAAGCCTCTCCCTGCCCTTTTTTTACTAAATCCAGGCCGATGGTAATAGAGGAATTCCTCTTTTTCCGCACGCTGGTAGCAGGCGGCTCATCCATCCCAATCACTTCCGGCGCATGATGCACGGAAATCTTATTACCGCTGTATTTGGCTTTCTTCAGCAGGGCGGTTATCCTGGGCTCGTCGCCTACCAGCACTACCTGCGCCCGATATTCTTCGGCTGCAGCTACTACGCCCTGGATTACCACCTCCGGCGCATAATCGCCGCCCATCGCATCTACGATTATTCTCATTGTTTTTTCTTCTTCTCTTTCACCTTAATTTCCATGACCTGCTTGCCGTTATAATAACCGCAGGCAGCGCATACCCGGTGGGGCAATTTCGGCTGCTTGCATTGCGGGCAAGTCAAAAGGCCAAGCGGGGTTATTTTCCAATGCGTCCGGCGCCTTCGGCCGCGCGCCTTAGAGTGTCTTTTTTTAGGTAGTGGCACAGTTACAACCTCCTTCGTTGAGATTCCTGCCGCATTTAGGGCATAAACCTTTACAGCTTAGCTTACACAGGGGTTTAATCGGGTAATCCAGGATTATCTCCGCCCTTATATCCGGCCCTAAGTCAATGACCGGGCCTACTCTATCGGCCGAATAACCTAATTGCAGGCTCTTATTCAGCTTAACTGCAAATTCACCCAGACAGCGGCTGCAACTCATCTGCAATTCGGCCTCTATGGCCATTTTTACGGAAATGGCGTTGGTAATCCGGGAAACCTCCGCCCTTACCTTTACAGATTCAGGTAACTTGACAATTTCAGTCTCTAAATCCAGCGCCGCAGGATTAATTTCCTCCTCTATAATTAACCCTTCAAGTGGGATCTGGTTGATATTTATTTTCATCAGGCCTGACGCAACTTCCTCTTCAGGGTAACCTCCACAAAACCGGGCACAAAACTCGATAAATCAGCGCCCAGGGAAGCTGCTTCTTTCAAGAGTTTGGAAGAAAGGTAACTATAAGATTCTTGCGGCATTAAAAAAATGGTCTCAATGTCCGGCGCTAACCTTCTATTAGTCAGGGCCATCTGGAATTCATATTCAAAATCGGAAATCATCCTTAAGCCCCGGATTAAAACCTTGGCTTTCTGCTTGCGGGCATAATCCACGACTAAGCCGTCAAAATCATCCACGCTTACGCCCTTGAATTCCGCGGTGGCCTTTTTGAGCATCCCCACTCTTTCTTTGACGCTAAAAAGAGGCTTCTTATGAAAATTATGCGCTACGGCTACGATGAGCTCCGGGAATATCTCCTGTGCTCTCCTGATCAGGTCAATATGGCCGTAAGTGACGGGGTCGAAACTACCGGGATATACCGCTTTCTGGCACATGTCTGTAAAAGGATAATCTGGTATCGCCGTATCCGGCTTGTCTGAACAAGCTTAAAGCTCCCAGCTTGTCTGGGAGGGCGTCTTTCTTAAAATGCTGCACAACGAGCAAACCGTTGGGCGCTAATATATCATAAGCATCCAGGGTTTGCAAGGCTTTTTTTGAGGAACCCTGATAATAGGGAGGGTCTAAAAAGATAATTTCAAACTTCCTGTTACGCTGATAAAAGGCCTTGATTGCCTGCCGAGCGTCTTGCGGGTATAACCTGCAGTTTTCCAGCTTTAAAGAGGCGATCGTCTTCTGGATTGCCAGCTGACAGCCGCGGTTATATTCCACCAAGGCCAAATCCGAAACTCCCCGCGACAGGGCTTCAAAACCTACTGCTCCGGAGCCGGCAAATAGCTCTAAGAAAGACAGCTCCTGGATATCGCCTAAGATGTCAAAGAGCGCTTTTCTTACCTTGTCCTGCGTAGGCCTTATCCCGGGGGGCATCTCGATAGCCCGGCCTTTATATTTACCGGAAATTATCCTCATTTTTGCCATTATCCTATCACCATCAGCCTTTCATATCCGGGGAACCGTTGCAATAGTTTCTCTTTCAATAAAAGGTTCTGCCGCGTCTTAAAAGAGGGGTCTTGCTTAACCAGCCTTAATGCCTCCTCGCGGCTGCGCTTTAAGAGCCGCATCTGAGTAAGGGGATTACCGATCTTCAATTCAACCAGGCCGTGCTGCCTCGCGCCAAAGAACTCGCCCGGGCCGCGGATCTTTAAATCTTCTTCGGCGATACGGAAACCGTCATTGTATTTGAGCATCGCCTCTAAACGCGCCTTTGCCTCAGGCGTCTTGGCGCCGGAGATCAGGATACAGAATGATTCGGACGTTCCCCTGCCCACCCGGCCGCGTAATTGATGCAATTGAGACAATCCAAAACGCTCGGCGTGTTCGATAAGCATACAGGTGGCCTCGGGTATATCAATACCCACCTCAAGCACGGTAGTAGCTACCAGCGCATCAAGCTCTTTTTCTTTAAACCGGCGCATCAGTGCATCCTGCTCTTTCTGTTTCAATCTTCCGTGGATAAGCCCGAGCCGGAATTCCTTGAATTCGCCTGTTTTTAATTCAGCGTACATCTTCTGGCAGCCGGCAATATCCAAAACAAAGGACTCTTCGATCACCGGGTAAATAATATACGCCTGATAACCTTTGCGCAGCTGCTCGCGGGCGAGGCGGTACGCCTCTAATTTATTTTCTCCATTAAAATGCAGGGTCTTTACCGGCAGGCGGCCGGCCGGTAATTCATTGAGCACGGAGATATCTAAATCGCCGTATAAAGTAATCGCTAATGTCCGGGGGATAGGCGTAGCAGTCATAATCAAGACGTCCGGGTTAAGGCCCTTTTGCGGCAGCAATGCCCGCTGGCCTACGCCGAATTTATGCTGCTCATCAATCACCACTAAACCTAAGTTCTTAAATTTTACCTTTTCTTCCAATAGGGCATGCGTGCCGATGACCAGGGTAGTTTCCCCTTCCTTTATTTCTTCATAAATTCTCTTTTTTTCTTCTTCGCTGATACTGCCGGCGAGCAATCCGGTTTTTATTTTTCTTCCCCCGGCCCTCACCCCCGATAACTGGCTATTGATTTTCTCAAAATGCTGCCTGGCTAACAGTTCCGTCGGCACCATAAAGGCAGCCTGGTATCCGCCCTGTATTGCCATTAAGCCGGCGATAGCGGCAACCACGGTCTTTCCTGAGCCGACATCGCCCTGCAAAAGCCGCTGCATCGGCTGAGAGGCGGCCATATCCTGCTTTATCTCGGTAGTGACTTTTTCCTGTGCCGCAGTTAAGCGAAAGGGCAAGCCGGAGATAAAGCTCTTTATTAATCCGCCTTCTACCTGGTGCGCGATGCCGGGCTTTTCTTTTTTGCTTAATTTCCTTAAAGAGAGCGGCAGCTGGAACAAAAGAAACTCTTCAAAAGAGAGGCGGCGAAAAGCTTCTTTCTGCAGCGTAAAATCTCCGGGGAAATGGATATTAATCAGGCTCTTGGCCAGGTTTAAAAGTTCATTCCTTGACCTGATATCAAAGGGCAGGAAATCATTGAGAGCCGGAAGGTATTCGTCAAGCGCCTGCTTCATCGCGCGGCGGAAATAACGCTGGGTGATACCGTCGGGTAAACCGTAGACGGGGACTATCCTGCCGATGTCCAGCGATTCCCGGCCATCGCTGGAGATAATCTCAAACTCGGGGTTACTCATCTGCAGCCTCTGGCCGTAGCGCTCAACCTTCCCGTATAATATCAGCTCTATGCCGGGCTTAAAATATTCTTTTAGATACGGCTGATTAAACCAGACGCAAAACACCTTACCGCTGCCGTCTCCGGCAGTAACTTCCATTATGCTAAAACCGCGCCGTTTGAAAGACCGGCGTTCAGCGCGTCTTAAAATTCTTGCTTTTATCGTCTGGCCCTCGCCCTCTTTCAGCTGGGCAACCGGGCTGAACTTTCTGCGGTCTTCGTAACGCCGGGGAAAATAATAAAGCAGGTCCTCTATGCTATTGATGCCCCGCCTGGCAAATAATTTTGCCCTTTTCGGGCCTACCCCTTTAAGATATTGAATCGGGGTATCTAATCTTTTCGTCATAAAGTAACTTGCGGCTCTTGGGATTCTCTTTCCGGTTGGGGTATTTCCGGTTAAGCAGGTCCATGCGGAGCAAGGACAATTTTCTGTTTTATTAAAAATTCTTCGTGATGCTGAATTTACCGCCGCCCAGCAGAATTAACGCCAGGCAAACGCAGGCAATAATAAAAACATACTCAAAGCCGCCGCCGGATAAGAAAAACCCTTTGGCTAAATGCACTTTAATCGCCGCGACAACCATCAGGATAAGCAATAAAGCCGAGGCGCTCCTGACAAAAATCCCCAGGATCAGGAATGTTCCCGCGATAAGCTCCGTATAACCGGCCAGGCATGCCCAAAAGAGCGCCGGCGCAAAACCTAAGCCCGAAAGCATTTCCGAAAACCCTTTTATTCCCGGCCCGCCGAACATTCCCGCAACTTTCTGCAGACCGTGGGCGATAAACATAATCCCCAGGCCCAGCCTTAAGATTAAAACTGCTATGCCCGCCATTACGCACCTCCGCTTTTTCCGCTATTATACCGCTAAAATCAAAAAATCCCAAAACCAAAATCTCTTCTACTCTATCCGTATTTTAAAAGAAGCGGAACTCTTATCCGACTTTTTGCCGTTATAAAAAACCTGGATTAAAACCCAGGTATAAACCCGGCCGTCTGCAAATTGTCCTGCCGGTAACCTGAACGGATATTCGTCAACCCGGACTTGCTGATTAAGAATTAACCCTGAAGCCGTAGTGTCGTAGCCTTTATACAATTTGAAGATATAATATCGCGTTTTTACGAGGTAATTCCTCTCCCACCTGAATTCAAGGAAGCCCCCGGCAGGAGCGGAGATATTGTCGGTAACCGGATACAATAACCTCGGCCCGGAGGAAGAGCTGCCTCCTAATTCTACTCTTATAAGGTCGGCAGAGGAAAATGCCCAAAAAAAGAAAATAGCTGATAAAATAACCGGCGTTAACCCGATAAGCTTTATTATCCCCTTCTTCATCTCCACCTGAAATGGACGAAAATCCTGCCCCAGCCCTCTTTGGATTTTACCAGGCGGCTATAGAGGTTACGGTATTCTTTTTTCATCAGAAAACTAAGGATGCGTTTCTTGGTCTCTCCTGCCTGCGTTCCGTAGGAAATCTCAATCAGGCTGGCGCGGTGCTTTTCTGCCTCAGCTAATGCCCCGGCTAATCTTTCCTCGAGGTCTGCTGTTGCGGCAGACAAGTTTAATTTTATTTTCATCTTCCCTTATTTCTTAAGCAGGACGGCTAATATAAAAAAAGTATTCGCCAGGATCAAAAGGCTGCTCGGCTTGGCAATCCTTATCGCCGCTATCGCCGGGTTTGCAAAAACCATAAGTTTTAAGACCACTGCTGCCAGTATAAAAAGGCAGCCTATCGTTATCAAAGACTCAGGCGAGTTTTTCATCTTGCGCCTCCTTTCTTTATTATTATACCTCTCTCAAGCAAAAATAAAAGGCCCATCAACTCTTTCTTGACGGGCCTTTTATCAGAGCAAAACCTTATCTCTTCTTTCTTTTCTTGGCTTTTTTCTTCTTGTGCGCCGGACAGGAAGTACACATGCTCTACCTCCTTTATTTGTCTAAGCTGTTTTTAATCCGCCTCTTCAGTCAACGTGCCTTCGATACTCATCATCAGCCGGTAAGACGGCCCTTGGGGCTCCTTGCCTCCGGAAGTACATCTGTAAGCATTGCATCGCCCAATCCATTGCCCAATAACGGTAGGGCAATTATAGTGAAAATAGTACTGGTCATTATTACAGTTGTGTATTCCCAATTCAACAACAGGCAAGCCGGCATTCAAAGCATCGATATATATATACTTACCATTCTCCTGATAATAAGCAAGCTCTAATTGGCGTAATAACCCCAGATTAGCCCTTGCCTCTGCCTTTCTGCCGTTTTCTATTACATTCCCGTATGTGCTCATGCCTAAGCTGACAAGGATTCCCACGACGATAATTACGATTATTAATTCCAGCAAGGTAAACCCTTTTTCCTTCCTTTCTCTTTTATTTTTCCCGATGATATTCATATCCATTATTCTATGCCATTATTTTTTCTTGTCAATCCCAAAGATACCCTTTAATCGATGATTGAATTTTGGAACCGCTTTCAAAAAAAAGAGTTTTACCCTTGAAAATTCCGGAAAATATTCCATACTTATATTACAAGCATTTAATCATTTTAAAGGGAGGATAAGCAAAGATAGCGTAAGCTAACTAGGCCTATCACCTAACAAAAAACCCCGATTAATTCGGGGTTTTTTGTTGCTCGCCGCCTTTTTAAGACTTAAATCACCGGCCGCAGGCTCTCTTTTACGAAATCCTCAAGCTGCCTCTGTTTTTCCGGCTCAATGCCCTTAAAACAAACTCCTATCCGGTACTCCCTGTTCTCATAAGGCATACAGGAGCGCACTTCGCCGTTGACTTCAATAGGAATGGCTATATTGCTGCAGGAGGTGAAAACAATGAACTTTAAAACGAGGCTTGTATATAGAGGCAGGCTGGAACGGGAGATAAAAGCCATACCCAGAGGGCTGATATCAAGGGTAGTAGCTTCTCTGTCCTCTTCTGGACAGCTAAGGCGCAGATTGACGGGGATTAAAACCTTGTACCATACGGTCAGGTTAAAGTTAAGCCGCTGAAACCTCCTGCGGTCACGTCCCCAGTAACGGTTATACATCGCCCCCCCCCTAAATAAAAAACCACGGTAGGCAAAGTATTATTTGCCGTCTACCGTGGCATTCCTGTAACCTGTTACAAGTCAAGTATACACTATAAATGCGGATTTTTCAAGGGGGCCTTTAAAAAAGCCCACCAATCAATGGTGGGCTTTTTATGATTTTACCTGGGTGTTAAATGCTAGTCCCCGTATACGGTAGTGGTATACTCACCATAAATCCCGAGGATATTCTTAGCATCGTAATCAACATATTTTATTTTGGAGATCTTGCCGTTAGCCATAGCTGCTTTAATGCTGGCGTCTCCGGTAGCAACAAGGCCGAGAATCGAAGTCGCCTTGGAAACCCCTACCTTGCTATAGGGACCGGAATCACCTGCGGCCACAGGAGCCTTAACCTCGGTATAGATTAGGCCTGTCGGCAGCACGCTTGCACAGCCGGTCAACAAAACCGACGCGCTAAAAACCATTACCAACAATATACAAACTTTGCGCATCTCTCCTCCTTTCCTTAGCTTTCGATTCATTCTATCACCCTCATTTAGCTTGTCAATTTATAAATCTTACAGCCGCACTTCTTGCGCTTTATGATATTTAACTGCTCCTGGTAAGAATCCACAAACTGATTTTGCCTGGCCCTGCCGGTAGCGAGGCGTTTTTGCAGATTGCTTTTATGAGAATAAGACCTTCTCTTGAATTCCCGGACCAGAAGCTGATGCCTTAAATATAAGGCCCTTAATTTACCTTTCCATCTCAAGGTTTCCGGATGGCGGGAATAGCCTCTTTTATTTTTTGTCAGTATCGCCCAGATGGCATGCAGCTCCCTGTGCTCGCCCAGAAGATGGTTCCTGCAAAGCTTGGACGGCTCAATATCCCAAATGCGCATATCAATATTATACCTGCCGCACCAAAAATCCCAAGCCATTTTCTGCCTGGGATAGTAATTAGCGTGTGCCGGGGCGCGCTTCTCGCAGCACCGCTTGTTCGCCCCAGCGCGGCTCACTGCGCTTCGCGAAAATTCTCGCTCTGCCTCACTCTCTATTTAGCGGGGCAACCCTGCCCGCTCGAATTTTCAAGATGCTGCTCAAAGCACGCCCCGTCTCCCGCTCCAACAAAAAATCCCAACCTCGGGAAGAGATTGGGATTAAAACTGAACTACTCCTTTTATTTTTTTCTTTGTCGAATCAAATAAATATTTACAAATACTATAAAACATATTGCAGAAATAAAAGTAATAACACAAGCTTCTTTTGAAATAATATTCCGTAAGAGCGCCAAACATATAAAAAGAATAGCGAAAATAAAAGAATTGATACTTATAGCACCCCAAATAATTTTACCAGGAATAATATAGTCTGTCTTATCATCTATTTTAATAGTATCTTCTTTTATTCCTTCAGCAATTTTCTGGTCTAACTCTTTAAGAACTTTGCCTCTGCTTCTAACTTGATTTCCATGAAAAACTGCTTCATTGAGTTCAGCAATAATCCCAAAGATTATAGAAAAAAAACAGTAGAATCCAACTCATTGTTAAAAATTTAGGTAATTTAATTACCCCATTAATAGGAGGAAATAATTTTTCCACTAAGGCAATAGTCAAAAGTAGAAATGACGATGATAATGTTATGATTAAGCGAAGCACACCATACCAAATTTTGTTAGCCTCGTCTAAACATTGCCTAAAAGATTCAGAAAGTCTTTCACGTGTTTTTAAGATATCTCGCTTAAAATCAACCATCGCATGCTCCATTAAATATAAATTAACCGTGTTTCTAATTTTTTAAACCGGGGTTGCCCATTTTAATCTTTAGAAAGATTTCTCGATGCTATAATACAAATTTATTAACATCCTCATAGTTGTATAAATTATAAGTTCTACTAAAAAGATTAATAGCATCGTCAGCACTCCTATTAATCTTCCGTATTTACACCAAAAGTAATTAGACACAAAAAATAATGGTGGAATTATGAGTAAAAATAAATTTCGATAACAACTATAATAAGCCCATTGTCTATTTCTATATTCAAATACATGTTCCGAGACTTCTTTAAAAAAATTTTCTCTTTTTTCTTTATTAATACATTCTTTGCAAAGTAGTCTATTAAAGATTAATTCATCTAATCCTAAACCAATTCCATCAATAATAAAACCAATAAAGTATATAAAAACAGAGGTGGCTAGAAGATGGCTAAATGTAAACGTAGAGCAATAGGTTTTAAACTCTGCTAACAAACTTACACTATTAGAACCAAACATACAATGATAAGATAGAAACATAATGATACAAGCTATGCCGGTTACTAATTCACTAAAAATAAAAAAAAGGTTTAATTTCATAAATCCCCTTCCTTTCCACTAACTACCGAAATAATAGGGACGGTTCTATTTTATAGAAACCGTCCCTTATTTAACCTACTTTACCCTCATTTTCTACTTCCTTGTAGCAGCGTTTATTTTACTCCTCTTATATTACCTGTCAAGTAAACTTCCTAAAAAATGCCTTTATACTCAAAATCCCAAACTCGGAAGAAGCTGAGATTAAAGGCCTATCCTTTCGGGAACACGTCCCCTATCCTTACTAAATGTCATTTTTATTGACAACGATAAAATAAAGCAGGATAATCTTTATTTAAAAGGAGGTGCTATGAAAAAAATCTTTTTTTTAATCACCCTTCTAATTCTTCTTGCGGGTTGTTCAACAGCAGGCCCTTTTGTGACAAATATTTCAAGTGATGGCAGGGGTGGATTAAATATCGAAAAACAACAAGTAGAATATAATTGGTTTCTTGGAGTAGTCAGCACAAAGAATCCAACAACCTCAAACATCCAAATTAGCAACTCGTCTTCTGGAAAATAATCTTCCTAAATCCTTATACGTTCACCTTGTTTATAGTCTAGCGGGGGGCTTGGGTGTTTTTGAGCAGCATCTAGTTTATGCGAGCGGCCAAGGTGCCCGAGTGATAGCGAGGGCGAGCGAGCGCAAACTCGAAGCGAGGATTTCCTCGATGGGGAAATCCGAGCGGTGCTGCGAGAAAATACCTAAGACAGAGCCCGCGACATCGTTGGAATGGGCAATGCGATAAGCCCCCGCCCCCCCCAGCTTCTATAAATGAAAGTTGTCAGAATTCACTCTGTAAGGCTAATAATCCCAAGTACTTACCGCGTCTAATTTACCCTTGTAAAAGGCCTTAAATATTGTATACTTTAATTGGAAGGTGGAGTGTATAAGGAGGCAAAAACATCCACTCTTCCAACAAGAGCTGGGGCTGTAGTAACGGTAGCAGTAACCCCGACTCTTGTTCCTTTTTATACAACAAAAAGAGCCAGCTACTCAAGTAGCTGGCTCTTTTTTTAGCGACCTACTCTCACGCGTTCGGATACCCCTAAAAATACCTCTCGCTCCCCATATCGGATACCCCTCGTTTCTTACTATATATTAGCCGGAAACTCGGGGTTAAAATAAAAAGCCCCACAATTTTAAATTGCAGGGCTTTTTATTTTAAGGAGTACCGACCTACTCTCACATAGCCTTACGACTACACTACCATCGGCCCAGCGGGGCTTAACGGCCGTATTCGGAATGGGAACGGGTGTTTCCCCCGCGGTATGAGTACCCCAGTTGAAAAACCTCGACAACTACATATATTGGTAAAACTACAATTGACCGGAAAAACGATTTAAGGCCAAGCCGATTGGCTGATTAGTACGCATTGGCTCAAATCCTTACGGATCTTACACCTTGCGCCTATCAAGGTCGTA
>JBAZGA010000021.1:0-30510 GCA_041653115.1 Candidatus Omnitrophota bacterium | reverse complement strand
TCGTCTTTGACGCAGGCACCGTCCCGGAGATCTTTTTAGAGAAGATTATAAAAGAAAAGCCCGATAATATAATTATCATAGATGCAGCCGCTTTTGGCGGTAAGGCAGGGGAATGCAGGATACTGGAAGAAAAGGATTTAAAAACGGTAAATTTATTTTCTACGCATAATGCTTCGCTGACGCTGGCGATAAATTACTTGCAAAATAATTTACGGGCGGATATAATTACCTTAATTATTCAGCCGAAATCGGTTTCCTTGGGGGAAAAATTAAGCCCGGAAATAGAAGAGGCATTAATTGAATTAGAAGACTGTTTTTATGAGAGCAGCTAAAAAAAGAGATACCTGGGGCTCGCGTTTAGGGGTGATTATGGCCGTAGCCGGTTCTGCCATCGGCCTGGGGAATTTCCTGCGTTTTCCGGCCAAGGCGGCTTCCAACGGCGGCGGCGCGTTTATGATCCCTTATTTTATCTCTTTATTTCTTCTGGGCATACCCCTGATGTGGATTGAATGGACTTTAGGCCGTTTTGGCGGCGGTTTTGAACACGGCACAGCTCCCGGGATATTCCACAGTATCTGGCAGAAGAACCGCTTTATTAAATATTTCGGCATCATCGGCATATTCGGGCCTTTGGTTATTTTTATCTATTACACCTACATAGAGAGCTGGACGCTGGCTTACAGCTTTTTTTCCCTTGCCGGTAAATACGGTCATTTAGCGGACCAGGGGGCGATGCAGAGTTTTTTACGCGGCTTTCAGGGCCTGGAAAAAAACCAGTACTTTAATAGTTTAGGCCCGGCGTATTTATTCTTTCTATTTACCTTTATTTTAAATATTTGGGTGATATATTATGGTATCAAAGGCGGCATAGAGAAAGTTTGCAAATGCGCGATGCCGCTTTTATTCATCTTTGCTTTTGTGCTCTTAATCAGGGTAATCACCTTGGGCACACCGGATATCACTAAGCCCGCTTGGAATATTTATAACGGTTTCGGTTTCTTATGGAATCCGGATTTTTCCGCTTTAAAATCAGCCAAGGTCTGGCTGGAAGCGGCAGGGCAAATATTTTTTACTTTAAGCGTCGGAATCGGCGTGATCCTGACCTACGCCAGTTATCTGTCCAAAGGCGATGATGTAGTGCTTTCGGGTTTGACCGCTGCCAGCACCAATGAGTTTGCCGAGGTTATCCTGGGCGGCAGCATTATTATCCCGGCAGCGTTTATTTTCTTTGGGCCGGTTGATATACAATCCATCGCGCGTTCCGGCGTATTCAACCTGGGATTTGTTACCATGCCTTTGGTTTTAAATAAGTTTCCCTTAGCCGCGGTATTCGGGTTTCTCTGGTTCTTTCTATTGTTTTTAGCCGGCGTTACCTCCTCGGTTTCCCTGGCCCAGCCGGCAGTGGCATTTTTGGAAGATGAGTTTGATATCAGCCGCAAGAAGGCCGTAATCATATTCGGCGCAATTTGTTTTATCTTATGCCAGGCGGTAATATTTTTCTTAAAGCACGGCGTGGTGGATGAATTGGATTTTTGGGGCGGGACCTTCTTTCTGGTTTTATTCGCTACCATTGAAACTATACTTTTTGCCTGGGTTTTTGGCATGGAAAATGCCTGGGATGAAATACACAGGGGCGCGGATATGCGCGTGCCCGGGGTTTATAAATTTATTATTAAGTATATTACGCCTTTGTTTTTGTTCTTTATTTTGGGAATGTGGTTTGTGCAGGAGTGGCTGCCGATAATCTTTATGAAAAATACTGCTTTGGCAGACCGGCCATTTATTTTAGCTACCAGGGCAGGGTTATTGTTAATATTTTTAATTTTGGCAATTTTAGTCAAGATTGCCTGGCGGCGTAAGAAATTAGAGGCGGAGAAGATAAGATGAAGTCCGGCGGCTGGGTATTTTTAGCGGTTTCCTGGGGTATAATTTTGGGGTTAGCCGCTTTATGTTTTATCAAAATATTTTCTAGAAAGGAGCTCAGATGAAAAAATCCTTATTTACCTTACTGATAGTTTCATCCCTTTTTGTCAGCTTTGGATGCGTGCCTTTGATTATCGGCGGCGCAGCCGGCGCTTTGGGCGCGAAGGCCTTAAGTAAAGATACTATACAAGGGGAAACAGATATATCCTATGATAGCCTCTGGAATGCGGCTTTAAGGGTGAGCAGAATCCGCGGCGTAATCAAGCAGGAAGACGGCTTGAGGGGCGATATCGAATTGCAGGTAGGCGCAAGCAAGGCCTATATCAGGTTAATCAGGCTGACGCATGTAACCACGAGAATACGCATCTCTGCGCGCAAATACCACCTTCCCGATATAGAGCTGGCACAGGATCTCTTTGTAAAGATTATGGAAGAGGCGAAATGAACCATTTAGCCAATTTCCTTACTGTCTTAAGCCTGGTTTTTGGTTTTTATTCGATTATTTTTTCTCTGGAAATGCATTTTACTTTTGCGGCATGGGCAATAATTATTTCCGTTATCTGCGACGGCCTGGACGGCCAGATTGCGCGGCTTAACCCTCTGCCCAGCGAATTCGGCAAAGAACTGGATTCATTGGTAGACGTAGTTGCCTTCGGCATCGCCCCGAGTATCCTGGGCTATATTTTTCTTTACCGTAACTTCCAGCTCTGGGCGACTCTGGCGTTATTTATATACTTATTTTCCAGCGTAATGCGGCTGGCCAAATATAACATCACGCCTAAAGAAAGATTAGTTAATTATTTTATCGGTTTGCCTACTACTGCCAGCGGCGGGGTGCTTGCTTCTTTTATTTTGATTTACCGGAAGAAAGAGCAGGTTTTACCGAGTTTCGTGCCGGTAATCTTTCTGTTTTTGGTTTTAATTCTTGCCTACCTGATGATTTCGCGGGTAAGGTATTTTAACTTAGACGGCTTAAAAGAATTTTTCGGCGATAAAATAAAACTGCTAATTCTGGCTTTAGCCGGCGGATTTATTGTGCTTGCTTTTTTAAGGAAGTCGGGGTGTTTTATATTTACGCTCTTTTTAATCTACTTGCTTTTTTCTCCTTTTATGGTAAAAAAGTTAGAGGGTCATCGCAATAACGAGTGACGATGCCGAGGTAGCTCAGTGGTAGAGCGCGGCCCTGAAAAGGCCGGCGTGGGAAGTTCGATTCTTCTCCTCGGCACCAGATAGAAAAGCGGGGTTATGAAAACCCCGCTTTTTCTTTTAGTTACGGCGCGCGTTAATTATGCCTTTGTTTCTACCAGGTCTTCCCGGATAAACTGTTTTACCTGAGTGGTTATGTTTGCCATCGCCTGCTGCCTGTTTATCCCGTATTCTTTCATTATCTCTCCGGCGACCCCAGAGATTGCCCGTTTGCCGTCTATGCATTCCCAAAGCCGGAATGCCGCTTTGTTAAGCGTATAGAAATATTTATTGTTCATATTGAGCAGAACCGCTCCGCCTCCTTGGGGCAGGGCTGTGCAGACTACATGTTTTTTCTTCAGCAGTACGGTCTCCGGCTTAATCATCGTTTTCTCCTTTTTCGCTTACAGTTTAAATTATGCCTTTCTCTTATCCGCTTTTTCTTGAGGTGCCCGCTCTACGGCTGCGGCGATCGCCTTACAGCATTCTTCTATATTACCTCTTGCTCCTAATAGCTCAAAAGAGACACATTGAGCCGAGAGGTCCTGAAGGATCCTTAGCTGCTCCAAAAGTTTTTCTTTATTTTCAAGCCAGGTCAGTTGAGATAAATCAATTAGCCTCAAATAGGCCTGGTCTTGAGAAAGAAGAGAGAGCCTGCTTTTTTTACTTTTTATAATCCTGGGAAAAACAATGAACCTGGGAAGATACCTCATCCGGCGCCGCGATATTATATCCGGTAAATAGCAATCCCGGCGTAAATCTTTTGCCAGGCCATACACGCCTATACCTTCTGAATTTGAGCGGCGCAGCAGGGAAATATCGTCAGAAACATAGAAGAAGCCCTTTTTGATTAAATTTATTGCCAGCGTTGTCTTGCCGGAGCCGCTTTCTCCTGTCAATAAGAGAGCATGATTTTTTCTTGATACGATTGCGCTATGCAAAGTAAGGAATCCTCTGGACTCCAAAGATAACGTTACGGCGTTTAAGAAAGACCGCACAGAAGAGCAATCGACTTTGCGTAAAGAAATAAAAAACTTTCCTCTTTCCGGGCTTCCGATCAGATAAGAATTCTCTTTCTGCGTATAAAGCAGGAAATCCCCGTCCGTATAGCACCTGAAGACTCCTAATAAGCTTGACGCCTCTGCGATCCTTCGGAAATACTTTGGTATTCTCTTGGGACTGCGGTGAGTAGTCAGGAAAATATCTATATCCGGCCGTAAGACATTACTTTTTTCCTTTATTATCCTGAAATAGGAAAAAGAATTACGGGAAATAATTTCTTGCAGTCTTGCATTGTTGGTTGCCACTCTGATAGAAAAATCCAGAGCAGAATAAAATTTAATATACCTTGAATGATTAAAGTCATAATTTGTTACAGCGTCATAAAGGTCAAGCTTTTTCATTGATTAGGCCGGTAAAGAGCCGGAAGCTGATTCTTCCTATTGCGGCTTCAGGTTCGGACCGTTTTTTATTAAAGGAGTTTATCCCGGGAAGGCCGTCAAAGAGCCGCCAGCATTGAGGATCGGGAGCATACGGATTATGGAAATAGGCGTACGAAACGCACCTGGCGCCTCCCAGGCAGCTATTAAAATGCGGGCATTCCTTGCAAAGCGGGTGGGCGTTATTCAGGTTTCTAAGACAAGTTAAGACTTTAGAATTATAATAAAGCGAAACCAGGTCTTCTTCCAGGGCGTTTCCTAACCTTATGGGAAGGCGCCGGCAGGGGAGAACGTCGCCGTCAGGAAGAACAACCAGCACTCTGCCTTCCGCGATGGCGCAGGCAGCCGTGGGGTAGTCCGTTTCCTGCGAAAAAATCCCTTCTTCGCAGCCACGCGCGAGCATTAAGGGGCTTTTTTCTTTTTCAAGTTGCCGCTCCTCTTTTTGAATAGAGAGGTAAAGCGTCCTTAGTTCTTTCGGGCTGAGCAGTTGAGCAGGCATGCCTTGGGCCCTGCCTAAAGGGACTAATCTTCTCAGGCCTAAACGTGAGACCCTCATATCTTTACAAAGCTTAATTAGCTGCGGGATGTCGAGAACATTGCTTTTCCTGATTGTGAAGGAGACAACAGTTACGATGCCGGCCCTGCCCAGCGCATTAAGCGAAGCTACGGTTTTTTCAAAAGCGCCTTTACTTCTGATGTAATCATTCTGCTGCGTTGCGCCTTCCAGGCTGACTTGAACTACCCGCACGCCCAGGTTTTTTAATCTTTTTGCGCATTCTTTATCGATAAGCGAGCCGTTGGTAAGTATGGATAAGGAGAATCGGTTAGTGTGCCTATGTATCTTTTCCAGGAACAAAAAAAGGTCGTCCCTCAAAAGCGGCTCTCCTCCGGTAAGGGATAACCTCGCCTGATGCGGCCCGCTTTTTCCCAGGAATTCGAGCAGGTTTAAATATTGCTTGAATATCTCAAGGAGATTTTTGAGGGGTAATTCTTTTTTGGCGGGTTCATCCGGACGGTAACAATGCCGGCAATTCCAGTTGCATCTTTCGGTGATGTGCCACTGCAGGGTGAAATGCAAGGGCCGCAGTATTAATTTATTTTTTGTCAGTTCCATTCCTGTTTTTTGAACAGCAAAAATTAGCGAAGATTGTTACGCCACCCCGCAGCTGCTACAGGCTGCATAAGCTACTGTCGTCCCGGTAATCACCTTATTAAATTTTCGGCATTTTTCCATTTGCGGATTAAAGGATTCTTTTTTTAGCGCCGGGTTTTCATATTTCTTTTTCTTTTTTTTCTCGAACTCCTTATTCATCGCAGCCTCCTCTAAATTTGCTATTCTTCCGTATCCTCTTTCCACTCGGGCCAGTAAGTCTTCGGCGGAACAATCAGGAATGAATCGTAGGATTGCGAGAGGACTATTTTTCCGGTAGTAGCGTGGACAAGAACAAGCTTAAGGTCAGCAGGGGTTTTATTTAACAACACCAAAATACTATAACAGAGCTGGTTATTCAGTAAGCGCCTGAAGGCGCAGCTGACCGCCTTACCCTGCAAATTAAACTCCGCGGTATTAATTGCTTCCTGCATCGATATCCTTACATTTTCTCTCGCCAGCTCTGCCTTGAGTTCCTCAGCATTGAGGCGGACTTCGCCTTCCGCGAAAACAAATAACGGAGTAAGCGCCATTACCATTGCAACAACCATGCCGATGATGATTTTTTTGGACATCAGGTCCTCCTTTCTTTTGACTGCATTCTTTTCGCCATTTTATTACCCAGATCAAGATAGCAAAATCTGCTTCCGCTTAAACGCTGCGACCAGCACCCGCCCCTGCATGTTCCGGCATATTTACAATTCCGGCAGATCTCCGGTAATTCGCCGGTGCGGATATCCCTGAATCTTTGAAAACCATCCCACCATATTTCTTCTATATCTTTCTCTTGAAGCCGGCCTTCATTAAGTTCGGGGCGATCAATCACCGGACACCCCATTATAATACCATTTTGCATAATAGTAAAGGTCCACCATCCGCATCCGCAAAGAAAAGGAGGCCCCCGTAGAATGCTGTCCCATTTCCCCAGATAGCCGAAATTGTCCGCCGGAAAAACATTCAAGCCCTTACGCCGGCAGCTATAGATTATATTCAAGGCCTTGGCGACTGCCTGCGGCGGAGTCTCTTGCCCTTTTGCCCTGCCTTCAGAGATAATAAGCTGTAACCTGTATCGGGTCGCGCCTCTCTTAAAGGCATCGCTGATGATTAAGGGGATTTCCTCAATGTTATCCTTGAGCACTACGGTGGTAACCTGGATAACAGGGATTTTAAGGCGGCGGTAAATCTCCAGGCTTTGCATGCATCTTTTGTAAGACCCCTTTTTGCTCCTGATTCTGTCGTGCTGGCTCCTGTATCCATCTATACTGACAGAGGCACTGTATAATTTTGCTTTTTTTAGTTGCGTCAGGAAGTCTTCGGTAGCAAAACCATTGGTAACCAAAGATGGGCGTATCTCTTTGCTGTTTGCGTATCTAAACACCTCAAATAAGTCTTCGCGCAGCAACGGCTCTCCCCCCGTAACAGACAGATATTTACATCCCAGTTTCGAGAGGCCGTCAATCGCCCGGAATATCTCTTGGGTAGATAATTCGCCGCTTGCCTCTCGAGAGGCATCCGTGCCGCAATGCCCGCAGTTAAAGTTGCATTTTCTCGTAGCGAGCCATTGGACAATAAACGGTTTTAATAATTTTTGCTTCAATTGCCTGCGGAATTTCTTAAGCCAGTATTCTTGAATGCAGTCATTATTTTTCATCGGCGTTAGCGCAATGAGAAGAAAACAAAAGGCGATGTTCGTTAAAATTCGGCGTAGGGAACATGCAGGAGAAGGGGTAGAAGCTGTTTAACTGCGCCCTGAAAAGAGGAGCTATCTTCCTGGCTTCTCTCGGAGACATCCCGGATTTGACCCTGTAAGCAAATTGTAGTTCTAAATTATCCCTGTTTTTTCTGTAGATTTTATCTATCCCGTATTTTTCCGCCATTTTAAAAATGAAAGCGTCTTCAAAAAGCTGGAAGGTCCCGCCAAGCGAAACAGAATCAATTATAGCTTTATTTTTAAGAATAAAATTCAGGGTTTGATAAGCCTCTTGTCTGGTTTCGGTGGGAAACCCTATGAAGAACTGCAGATTATTTTTTATCTTAACCCGATGGAAGTTCTTCAGCACCTTTTTGATGGTAACCGGATCGGTGCCCTTGCGCATCTTCTCCAGCACCCTGCGGCAGGTAGATTCCAGGCCGAAGGTAATATTGCGGCAGCCCCCCTTATACATGAGCCTGCATGTCCGCAGCGTAAACTCTTTTTCCAGGCGCGCTTCGCATTGCCATTTGACATCCATGCCGTCTCTGATGATCGCCTGCGATAGGTTGACCAGCGCGCTTGGGGAAACGGCAACATCCGAAAAAGAGAAATACTTTGTATCGTATCTGCTTGAAAGAGCGCGGATATCCTCTATGACTAAGTCCGTATTCCTGGGGCGATAGAGATGGCCCTTTACCCCTCCGGCAATGTCGCAGAAGGCGCATTTTCCCCAATAACATCCTCTCGATGTCAAGAGGGGAATAACGGGTTCGGGAGACAGGTATTGTTCTAAAGGTAAGCCGTCAAAGTCAGGCGTCGGCAGGGAATCCAGGTTCTCTATAAATACCTCATTGTTGCGCATTATTCTCCCGTTTTCCCGATAAACGAGGTTCGGGACGCCCGCAAAATTACTTCCGCTTTCAATTCTCCTTACCAGTTCCAAGAGTGAATATTCTCCTTCATTCACGATAAAACTATCCACCATGCTGAATAAGTCCCTATTTTCTGCCAGCCTGCCCGAAAGCTTAGAAATCAAACTCCCGCCCATGCAGATATGGACATTTCTTTTTTTTTCTTTGATTAAACGGGCAAGGGTAAATGCCGGGGCAAGCTGCGTATAATACGTTACGGATATGCCAATCAGGGAAGGTTCCTCTCTGAGGATGGAAGGCACGGCCTTTTCTTTAAATATTCCTATGAAGGGATTTATCTCTTCGTCCTTTACCACTTCCATAAGTTCCGTTACGGACTTGACCCAGGCGCGTTTATGAAAAAGATAATTTTCGCACAAGATGAGCTTGAGCGCTTTGTAAATTATGTCTGCGCTCCAGCTGTATTGCTTGTAACTGTAAAACCGCTTCTTATCCCGCAGGATAGACTTGGCTGTATCGGTATTCTCAATAGCATGCGGCGCGGAAAAGAGTATTTCCGCCAGACTGGAGAAAAGAAGCCCCCGTTTATTATTTTCCTTCAGGTCTTTGAACCTCCCGTACCCTTTCTCAAAGGAAGCCCTCAGTCTTTCTTTGGTCAAAAGAGAATCCATGATCTCGACGTTTAAATCCCGTTGGATAACCCGGTAAGATTTTTGCCTGAGAAAGGCTGTCAGCGTAGGTATGCTCAAGAAAGGGCCCTGGAACTCGGCCATCGGAGGAAAAATTAATAATATCCTGCTCTGTTTATTCCCAGCCATAGCACTTTAATTATAAACCGGGTCTTAATATAGTGTCAAGAAGTATCCTGCCAGGCGTTTTTTACGCTGTTTCCCCTTGTAATTCCAAATTCCCTGCTGTAAAATACCCCTGATGCATTATTCAAAATATAAATTGCCGGAAATCGGGAAAGAGGATGGGCTGGCCGGACCTTTAATTTATACCGGCATAAGCATGGACCCTGTTTTAAAGGCAGGGGATATTTTAGAGGTTATTCCTTATCACAAAAGGAAACTCCGCAGGGGGGATGTCATCGCTTTTTCTTCTCCGCTCCACGGCAATAAGGTTGCGCACAGGATTGTTTCTATCAGGGGGGAGGAGATTTTTACCAAGGGGGATAATAATAAAACCGCAGACTGCTGGGTTCTTTCTCCGGCCGATATATTAGGGCGCGTAGCTTATGCTGCGAGGGGGAAGCGCAGGGTGCCCGTATGCGGGTGGCCGGCGCGGCGGCTTCTACCCGCCATCTTCAGGATAAATTGCCTGATAAAATTTTCCTTCCGTTTTTTGTTTAAACCGCTTTACTATTGGTTATCCCGCAAAGGCCATCTTAGAAACCTCTGGCCGGGCGCGAAAAAGGCGCAATTCTTCTTATTTAATAAAACTAACGGCAGAGAATTACAATTATTTATAGGAAAAGAGCGGGTTGGTTGGCTTCCGCCAAACAATAAGAAATGGTTCATCAAAGCGCCTTTTCGATTATTTATAGACGAAACAACCCTGCCTGTTGAGCCGGGGGGAGCGCGATGGATAAAAAACTGATAGTTAACGCTATGGCAGTATTGAAAGAAAAGCCTGACGATGGCGCCATTCTCTTTGACCCGGATACCAATAATGTTTTTAGTATTAACCCCATCGGGGTATTTATCTGGAAACTTCTTGACGGTCAACATACGCAAAGAGATATAATAAAAAGGCTTAGAGAAGACTGTGAGAACGTACCCGAAGAAATCGCCTCCCAGGTTGAGCATTTTATTAAGGAACTGTTCAATAACGGCTTAGTTGGTATGGAAATTTTCTTGCTAGAAAGTTGAAGAGAGTAAAATAATTACCGGCGGCACGCTGTCTTTCTAATAAAAAAGGAGCTTTTTAAAAAAGCCCCTTTTTTATTTCACAATCAAGTTACTTTGAGTTTATACTTTGCTGACGTTACTGGCCTGTTCGCCTTTTGGCCCCTGGGTAACTTCAAACTCGACTTCGTCGCCTTCTGCCAAGGATTTATAGCCGTCTCCTTTAATTGCGCTGAAGTGCACAAATACGTCTTTGCCGTCTTCGCGCGTGATAAAGCCATAACCCTTTTGGTTGCTGAACCACTTTACTTTGCCTCTTGCCATCTGTTACGTTTCACCCCCTCCGGATAAAAAAAACCGTAAAGCCGGTTATTGAATCATTTTTAGCTTTACGGTTTCAAGTTCCTGATGCTTTGCTCCTTTTGAATCAGTTACGATTAAAATTAAGTATAGCATCTTTTTTCATTTTGTCAACCTCTTTTTTGTGCTATAATACCCTAATTCTTGTGCCGACGTAGCTCAGTGGCAGAGCAAGTGTTTCGTAAACACTAGGTCGAGGGTTCAAATCCCCCCGTCGGCTCCATAAGACTTATGCCTAAATTCACCGAAGTCCTGAAAAACCGCAATTTCTTGCTGCTCTGGGTGGGCCAGATCATTTCCCAGTTAGGCGACCGGCTTGGCCAGATGTCTTTGATTGCCCTCGTTTCCTTAAAGGCGGGCAATTCCACAATTGAAATCGCCAAGATTCTTTCCTTTACGATAATCCCCGTATTTATCATCGGGCCGCTTGCCGGCGCCTATGTAGACAGGTGGGACAGGCGCCGCACGATGTACGCAAGCGATTTTTTAAGGGCGGCGTTAATTTTAATCATACCCTTTTTCTTCTTCCCGGTAAGGATATTCACCCCCATCTACCTGGTTATATTTATTGTCTTCTGCATCGGTAGATTTTTTGTTCCGGCAAAGTTATCTATCGTGCCGGATTTAGTGGAAAAAAAGCAGCTCTTAATGGCGAATTCGCTGGTAAATATCACGGGGATGATCGCGGCGATATTGGGTTTTGGCATCAGCGGTGTCTTGGTAGAGCGGCTTGGCGCCAAAGGCGGATTATACCTGGATTCCTTGAGTTTTTTGTTATCCGCGCTTTTGATTTTTTTCATTGCCAAAAAACCCCAGGCATCTTTAGGGATAAGAAAGGTCAGCCAGGAAATAGTGGAAGTAATTAGAAAATCCGTTTTCCAGGAAGTAAAAGAAGGCGTTTTATACTTTTTTAAGAATAAGAATATCAGATTCAGCGCCGCGATAATGTTTATCTTGTCTTCGGCGCTGGGCGGGGCTTCGGTGGTTTTGATTACCTTTATCCAGGATACCTTTAATTCCCTGACGAGAGACCTCGGGCTCTTAGGCATGTTTTTGGGGGCGGGTTTATTCCTGGGTTCTCTGGTTTATGGGAGGTTCGGCCACAGGGTTTCTCACTATAAAATAATTTTTGCTTCCATCACATTAAGTGGTATGATATTGGCTGCTTTTGCCCTGGTCATCAGCCGCTATCCTTATTTTTTCGCTGCCGCGGCCTTATCTCTGGTAATGGGCTTTTTTGTCTCACCGGTGATAATCGCTACCAATACCATTATTCATCACGTCAGCGAAAACGATATGATGGGCAAGACTTTCAGCTCGCTGGAGATAGTGACGCATTTGGGATTTATCATCTTTATGTTTATCGGCGGATTTTTTGCAAGGAGATTTTCCCACGTCTCAATTCTTATTGCCGCGGGAGCCCTCTTTGTCGTTTTAGGCGTCGTGAATCTTGCCTATCAGCGTAAAATCCCATGGTTAAATTAGAAGAACAGAAAAGCCGGACAGAAGATAAAAAGATAGAGAAAATACCCCTGCCCAAAACTGCCTATATTCCTTTAAGCCAGCATTTAGGCAAGCCTTGCCTTCCGGAAGTAAAAATAGGCGATATGGTGTTGACCGGGCAGAAGATCGCCGGCGTCCAGGCCCAGGTGTACGCGCCGATACATGCTTCTATATCCGGGAAGGTTATTTCCATCCAGGATTGGCCGCACCCGGTTTTGGGCAGATCTAAAGCAATTGCCGTAGAAAACGACGGACTGGATAGGGCGGAAGCCGTAGTCCCGAGGCCGGAAGAAGAAATAAGCAGATTGGCTCCCGGGCAAATCAGGGATATTGTTTTTGCGGCGGGGATTGTGGGGATGGGCGGGGCAAGTTTTCCTACGCACATCAAGCTTAATCCGCCCAAGCCGGTGGATACCCTGCTGGTTAACGGCGCAGAGTGCGAGCCCTATTTAACCGGCGATTACCGGTTGATGCTGGAGAAAACAAAGGAAATTTTACAAGGCATAGAATTAGTAGCTAAATGTCTGGGCGTCAAGAATGTCTTTATTGGTATCGAGGATAATAAACCGGGAGCAATAGAGCTTTTTCAGGAAGCAACCCGCAATACGCAATACGCAATACGCGTCTTAAAGAGCCAATACCCGCAGGGCGGCGAAAAGCAATTAATCAGGAATATCTTAAAGAAAGAAGTTCCCAGCGGCAAGCTTCCTTTTGATGTCGGCGTAGTGGTGCATAATGTGGCGACGCTCTACGCGATTTACGAAGCAGTTTACAGGAAGAAGCCTCTCTATGAGCGCGTGGTTACGGTAACAGGCAATTGCCTTGCCGGCCCCAAGAATCTTTTGGCGCGTATCGGCACGCCGGTTAAGGATTTGATTGATTTTTGCGGCCCGCTAAAAGAAGAGCCGGCCAAGATTATTATCGGCGGGCCGATGATGGGGATTGCCCAGTACACGGATTCTGTGCCGGTGATAAAATCTACCACCGGCGTGGTTTTGCTGGATAAAAAAGAGGCCTTAACGCAGGAGGAAGAATTCTGTATCCGCTGCGGCGCCTGCGTGAGAGAATGTCCTGCTTCTTTGCTGCCTACCCTGATAAACCTGGCATCGAGAAGAGGGGATTGGCAGGAGGCAAGGAGTTGCGGCGCGCTGGATTGCATTGAATGCGGCTTATGCAGTTATGCCTGTCCGTCAAATATTATGTTGGTGCAATCCATAAGGCGGGCCAAGCAGGAACTGATGAAAAAATGAAAGATTTATTGCATTATGGTTTTATCCTGGCATTAATCTGCGCGGTGGCAAGCAGCCTGCTTGCCGGCGTGAATTATTTCGCCAAAGACAGGATTATCGCCCAGGCGCAGGCCGAGGAAAACGCGGTATTAGAAGAAATTTTCCCCCAAGCCGCTAATTTCGCAGCGACAAAATCCGAAGAAGAGGTTCTTTATTATAAGGCGTATGACAAGAATAATAAGTTCATTGGCGTTGCTTTTAAGGCCAGCGGCAAAGGTTATACCGGCGCTATCGAGACGATGGTTGGGATGGATGCCGCGGGTAATATTTCCGAGATTAAGATCTTAAGCCAGACTGAAACCCCCGGTTTAGGCAGCAGGATAACTAAAGAGCCGTTCACAGGGCAATTCAAAAATTTAAATCCCAAAGAATTGGAGAGGGTGGAAGCGATTACCGGCGCGACGATTTCTTCGCGCGCGGTCATAGATTCGGTAAGAAAAAAAGCCGAAGAAATTCAGGAGCTTCTAAAAGATGAGAAATAACCTGATTGTTGCCAGCTCGCCCCATCTGCATAAGAGAGAGTCTACAAGCACGATTATGTGGATGGTGGTATTAAGCTTGCTGCCCGCGGGCATTGCCGGTATTTTTATCTTCGGCAAGAGCGCGCTCTGGGTTGTTGCCCTGGGGGTTGTTTCGGCGCTAGTCACGGAGGCAGTCTTACAGGTAATTACCAGGAAAAAAGTTACTCTCTACGATGGGAGCGCTTTTCTTACCGGGCTCTTGCTGGCTTACAATTTACCTCCTCATGCGCCATTCTGGCTGCCGATCGCAGGTTCTTTTTTCGCAATTTTTATCGGGAAATTCGTTTTCGGCGGGCTGGGCAAGAATATTTTTAATCCTGCCTTGGCAGGCCGGGCTTTCCTGATGGCTTCCTGGCCTAAATATATGACTGCCTTCAGCGCGCCCTTGAATTATGACGCGGTAACCCAGGCTACGCCGCTTGCCCTGTTAAAAGAAGGAAAGGCCCTGGAAAACCTTTCTTATCTGGACTTGTTTTTAGGCAAAAGAGGGGGCTGTATCGGCGAAGTCTGCATTGCCGCTTTGCTCTTAGGCGCTCTTTTTCTTTTGCTAAAAAAGTATATTTCCTGGCATATCCCCTTAAGTTTTATTTTGAGCACGGGAATATTCACTTTTGTCTTTGGCTCAAAAGGGTTATTTAGCGGCGATTGGCTGTTTCATCTGCTATCCGGCGGATTAATCCTGGGGGCTTTTTTTATGGCTACCGATTATGTAACCTCTCCTTTGGCGCGTAAGGGCCAGGTTGTCTTTGGGGCAGGCTGCGGCCTGCTCACGGCGATTATCCGTATCTGGGGAGGTTATCCGGAAGGCGTATCCTACGCGATTTTAATGATGAACGCCTGCGTGCCATTGATTGACCGGCATATCAAGCCGAGGATATACGGGACTAAATAAATTATGAAGCGCTTAATTAAGGAATTCACCAAGGGTATTACCATTGAGAACCCGACATTCGGGCTGGTATTGGGCCTCTGCCCGACCCTGGCGGTTTCTACCTCGGTGATAAATGCCCTGGGAATGGGCACAGCCGCCACATTTGTCCTGGTTTTTTCAAATATTATCGTTTCTTCGCTGCGCCGTTTTATTCCCGACCGCATCCGCCTGCCCGTATTTATAGTGATTATCGCCACTTTCGTGACGATCTGCGAATTAATCTTAAAAGCTTATCTTCCCGGATTAAACGAGGCCCTGGGTATTTTTGTGCCTTTGATTGTGGTAAATTGTATTATCCTGGCCAGGGCCGAGGCTTTTGCTTCCAAGCGCGGAGTTTTGCCCTCATTTTTTGACGGTTTAGGCATGGGCGCAGGTTTCACTCTGGCTTTGACTATTATTGCCTTAATCAGGGAGATATTAGGCAACGGCAGTATCGCCGAGTTTAAAATAATCCCGAATTTTGAGCCGGTGATTATGATGATACTCGCCCCGGGCGCCTTGCTTACTCTGGGTCTCTTGATTGCTTTCACGAATTTAGTCAGGACAAGGCGCGGTCAGGGCACTCTTAAAAGAAAAGGGGGTTGTTGTAGCTAATGGATATCGCTAAGATTTTAGCCATTGCCATCAGCATGATTTTTGTCAATAATTTCATTCTTTCCAAATTCCTCGGCTTATGCCCCTTCTTAGGCGTATCCAAAGAGACCAAGCCCGCCCTTTCCATGGGGTTTGCGGTTATCTTCGTGATGACCTGCTCGGCAATCATCACCTGGCCGATTTATAATTTTGTGCTCCTGCGTTTTAATATCGAATATCTCAGGACGATTACCTTCATTCTGGTTATCGCGGCCTTTGTGCAATTCATCGAGATGGTTATCCGCAGGTATTCCCCTAGCCTTTATAAGGCCCTGGGGATATACCTTCCGTTAATTACGACGAATTGCGCGGTATTGGGCGTGACTATCTTGAACATAAATAATTTCTTTACCGTCAAGGGCGCTGTCCAGGCGAGTTTTATTTATGCCGTATTCCAGGCCTTTTTTGCCGGAGTAGGATTTCTCCTGGCCTTAATACTGATGTCGGGGATCAGGGAACGCCTGGAGTTATTAGAGGTGCCGAAGTGTTTCGAGGGTATCCCGATAGCTTTTATCGTGGCTTCATTGATGAGCCTGGCGTTTATGGGTTTTAGCGGATTTAGATTCTAAAATGGTTATATTAATTCCGGTTTTAACTTTAACGGGTTTGGGGATTATCTTCGGCGTAGGCCTGGCCCTGGCAGCCAAGAAGTTCTGCGTCGCCACAGACCCGCGCATAGAAAAGATATTCGGCAAGCTCCCCGGAGCAAATTGCGGCGCCTGCGGCTTGCCCGGCTGTATGGGTTTTGCCGAAGGCTTGATTCAGGGGACCTGTACGCTGGAGCGCTGCGCGGTAGTCGCGGAAGAAACGCGCAAAGAGATAGCGGGCATTTTAGGCTTGGAGCATAAAGTTAAAGTAAAAAAGGCAGCCGTATTGCATTGCCACGGCGGGAACAAAAGGGCAAAAGATAAATTTATTTATAGCGGTATCCGGGATTGCCTTGCCGCGAATATGGTTATGGAAGGGCCGAAGGCCTGCGATTACGGCTGCATCGGTTTTGGCACCTGCGCCGAGGTATGCCCTTTCGGAGCAATCACGATGAACGAAGAGAACCTGCCGGTAATCGATGAAGATAAATGTACTGCCTGCGCCAGGTGCGTTGAGGTATGCCCGAAAAAGCTTTTTAGCCTGGTGCCGGTAAACAAGGCCTACGGCGTGCGTTGTAAATCGCGGGATTCAGGCAAGAAAGTAATGGAAGCCTGTTCGGTGGGCTGCATTGCCTGCCGTAAATGCGAAAAGGCCTGCCCGGTAGGCGCGATTAAGATAGTTGATAATTTAGCGGTTATCGATTATAATCTTTGCGATAACCGCGGAGAATGTTTTAAAGTCTGCCCTACCAAGGCGATAGCCAAAAAGGAAAATAAGCTCTGGAGGAATTAAAGATGAATATAGCGGTATTTGCCTCGGGCCGAGGCACTAATTTTGCGGCGATAATCCGGGCAGTCAAAAAAGGCAGAATTAGGGCCGATTTAGCGCTCCTGGTCTGCGATAACCCGAAGGCCGGTGCGATCGCCCGGGCAAAGCGCGCGGGGATAAGGGTCGCCCTCATAAAAAGAGAAGGATTCGCGGCCAGAGCCGATTTTGAAAATAAAATCATAGAGAATTTGCAGGAGGATAAGATCGATTTGATAGTCCTGGCGGGCTTTATGCGTATTTTAGGGACGGAGTTAATCTCGCGCTATAAAAATAAGATTTTGAATATTCACCCGGCGCTACTGCCTGCTTTTAAGGGCAGCCATGCCATCAAAGATGCCTTTGACTACGGCGCAAAAATTACCGGCGTTAGCGTGCATTTTGTGGATGAAAAGATGGACCACGGCCCGATTATCCTCCAGCAGGCGCTTAAGATAGAAGAAGGCGATAGCGCAGAGTCATTAGAGGCAAAAATCCACAAAATAGAGCACCGGCTTTATCCAGAGGCGATAAAACTTTTTGTAGAAGGGAAGTTAAGGGTAGAGGGAAGGAAAGTTATAATCTCTAGTCCGTAGTCCTCGCCCAGATTGCCGCTTTGCTTAAGGTCAGTTTATCCTGCCGCACCAGGTCAGTCAATTCCAGCATAGAAAAATCCTTAAATTCGTAGGTTTTGATGCAGTAGGTGATGATATCCAGGATTTCTTTTTTGATATCCGCCGGTTGCGGAGGCTGGGCAATCTGCGTGATGGAATATTCCAGGACAAAGGCATCGTTGAAGAACCTGCCTTCGGATTTCTCCACTTTAAAATATTTTTTGCGGCCTTCTTCCTGAAAATGGACAGCGATACGCTGGGCGATTTGTTCGCTTAAGAAATCCGCCAGCCTGATATCATAGGCGATAAGATGTTTTCCCGCTGTATCGCCCACGGCTTCCGGCGCCAGGTTTAACCTGATGACATACCTGCGGTTGGCTTCGGTCCAGGGGATGATTCCGGCGTAAGATTTTTTGATGTCCAAGACGCTCCCGATGACGGTATAGTCAATGCCGAGATTAATATCGGAAGCCACAAGCGCAAAGAAATCCGGCGTATAATCGGAGCTGATTAATACCCTGCCGATGGTAGTTAAGATGTTCCTTAACTTATCAGTCATTCCTTCGTCAAACATCTTATCCTCTTTTATCCCGTATTCTTCAGAAAGGATTTTAGAGAGAGGGGCGTATATCCACAAGGTATTATCCGTCCTTTGCGTGGTTACATCCAGGCCGTATTCTTCCTTAGAGATCTGTTTGACGAGATAAGGGAGGTCTCTTTCTTTGTAGGTGGGCTCAATCTGGCATTGGCAACCGGATAAATTCAGGCAAAAAAGGGGGAGACTAAAGAGAAGGGCGGTTTTTGCCAAATTCCTTAAAGATGGCTTCAATTTCATCATAATTGAGTTCGTCTTTGGCAAGGAGCTCCTGGGCAAAGCGGTCATGCAGCGCGGATTCCCTTTTTAAAAGTTCTTCCACTTCCCGCATGCAAGTGTTGAGGACTTCCTGCACGTCCTGGTCCAGCTGTTCCCGGATTTTTTCCGAAATAAAAGAAACCGATTCGCCACGGAATACGCCCAGGCGGCTGTCCATATGCGCCAATAAAGTGTAATTACCGACAAATCCGGATTTACCCATGCCCCATTTCCAAACCATATCATGGGCGATTCTCATCGCAGAGGTGAAGTCAGCGCTGACGCCTGAGGTGGTAGTATCGAGTTTTAATTTTTCCGCAACATAGGAACCCAGGTAAGTTTTTATATCCGCGAGGTATTGTTCGCGGCTGCGCACGTGAATTTCTTCGCGCGGCTGCGGCAGGACAAATCCTAAGGCGCCGCCGCGGGCAAGGATAGTCGCCTTGAAGACATCGATGTGCGGGGCGAGGAAATACATGGTAATGGCGTGCCCAGCTTCATGATAAGCGATTTTTACCCGGTCGCTTTGCGTAAAGACGACCTTATGCTTAATCCCCATCTCCACGCGGTCCTGGGCTTCGGAAACTTCTTTCATCGAGATTGTCTCTTTTTTATTGCGCACGGCAATCAGGGCGGCTTCGCGGATGAGGTTGGAGATGTCCGCCGGGCTGTCGCCTACGGTCATCCGGGCGAGTCTTTTGATATCTATATTTTTGTCGTACTTTACGTCCTTTAAATAATAGCCAAAGAGTTTTTCCCGTTCGTCGAGATTGGGGTAATCCACGTAGATTTTGCGGTCAAACCTTCCCGGACGCAGCAATGCCGGGTCAAGAAAACTCTCCGGAGCGTTGGTAGCGCCGATGAGCACGATGTTGTAATCTTTTTCCTTGAGACCGTCCATTTCAATCAAGAGCTGATTGAGCGTGGTATTGGACTCGGTCTGCCCGCCAAAACCTCGGTCCACTGCGCGCTGCGCGCCCACGGCGTCAAGTTCGTCGATAAAGATAATACAGCCGCCCTCCGCGTAAGCCAGCTGCCGCGCCTGTTTGAAGAGTTTACGGATGCGGCTGGCGCCGACGCCGACAAACATCTCGATAAATTCCGAACCCGACATGGAAATAAAAGGAAGGCTGGCTTCCGTAGAAATCGCCTTGGCCAGATACGTTTTGCCGCATCCCGGAGGCCCGATCATCAGGATGCCGCGCAGGATTCTTCCGCCGATAGCCGTAACCTGGGCGCGGTCAGTGACCAGGCGTACTACCTCTATGGCTTCTTCTTTGGCCTCATCCATCCCGATGACGTCATTCCAGTGGATATCGATATCCTTGCCTTCCACGGCTTTTTTGCCGATGTGTGTAAAGCGCATATATCCGCCGCGCATCATCCATAACCAGAGCGCGCCGCTTAAAGGCAGGCTGATCAGCTGTAAGACGAGGAAAATATAGAAGAAGAGGCCGTACTGGGCAAGGGCGGATTTTTTAAAATAGGACTCGGAACCCTGCCAGGCGACAATGGCGCTGCGGATGAAAACAATAAAAGAAATGCCGATAATCAGAACAAGGACGGCGGCAATAATCGCGATCCAGTGGAATTTTAAGAATAACCCGATTTTTCTTTTATTCATGGCATTACCTCAAGAAAACAAAATAGCATATCTTCCAGCGCCTGTCAACCGATATTAAGCAAGAATATCGTTGACTAAATGCCGATTCGTGATAAAATCCTTATTCCAAGGAGGTCGCGCTATGTGTGACATAAAAAAAGTTGTTGGCCGGCAAATACTGGATTCACGCGGTAACCCTACGCTGGAAGTGGACATTATCCTGGACAGCGGCGTTTTGGGCAGGGCCGCGGTGCCTTCCGGCGCGTCTACGGGCGAAAAAGAGGCTTTGGAATTAAGGGACGGGGATAAAGGAAAATATTCGGGTAAAGGGGTGTTAAGCGCGGTGAATAATGTCAATATCCTGATTGCTTCCAGGATAAAAGGCTTAAGCCCTGATTTTAAAAAGATAGACGAATTGCTGATTAAGCTGGACGGGACAGAGAATAAGTCCAAGCTGGGCGCCAATGCGATTCTCGGCGTGTCTTTAGCCGTAGCCAAGGCCGAGGCTTTGTGCAAACAGGAGCCCTTATATAAATTCCTGGGAGGCAGGAATGCAAAGATTCTGCCGATCCCCCAGATGAATATCCTCAACGGCGGCCTGCACGCGGATAATAACCTGGACATCCAGGAATTTATGATTATGCCGGCGGGCGCCCCTTCGTTTAGCGAAGCCCTGCGCTATGCCGCCGAGATTTTTCACACTTTAAAATCGCTTTTGAAATCCAAAGGCCTGGCGACATCGGTAGGAGATGAGGGGGGGTTTGCTCCGAATCTTGATTCTAATGAAGAGGCGCTGGGTTTGATATTGCAGGCAATAGAGAAGGCAGGCTACAAGCCGGGCAAGGATGTTTATCTGGCCCTTGATTGCGCGGCGAGTTCCTTCTATCGCGAAGGTAAATATAAATTTGAAAACAGCGAAAAGAGCTCTGCGGAGTTAATCACGATATACGAAAATTGGGCAGCTAAATACCCGATTGCCTCTATTGAGGACGGGCTTTCCGAGCATGACTCGGCAGGATGGAAAGAAATGACTATCAGGCTGGGAAGCAGGCTTCAGCTGGTCGGTGACGATATTTTTGTCACCAATCCCGGGATTTTTAAAAAGGGCATTGAGGAAAAGATAGCCAATGCCATCCTGGTGAAGGTAAACCAGATTGGTTCGCTTTCCGAGACCCTGGAAGTAGTAAGTTTAGCCAAGAAAAACAAATACGCGGCAGTTATCTCGCATCGCTCCGGAGAAACCGAAGACACGACTATCGCGCATTTGGCAGTGGCAACCGGAGTAGGGCAGATTAAGACCGGCTCATTATCGCGTACGGACAGGATTTGCAAGTATAATGAGCTCTTAAGGATCGAAGAAGAGCTTGGGCCGCATGCAGTATATGCGGGGACGCATTGGAAATAAAGAATGCTGCCGAATTTAAAGAAGGTGTTCTGGATTTTTGGTATTGCGCTTTTCCTCTTAGTTTTATTTCTGCCGGGCTATACCAAATTACAGGAATTAAAGGACAGGAACCGCGATTTAGAAACTAAGATTAAGCGCCTGAACGTAGAAAACGCTCTTTTACAGCAGGAGTTAAAAAAAATAGAGAACGACCCGCTTTACCAGGAAAAGATCGCCCGGGAAAAGATGGGAGTGGTGCGTAAAGGCGAAATCCCGATTAAGGTAGTCCCGGGAAAAAAGAGATAATAATCCCTGTTCTTTGCAAAATATTATGGTATAATAAATGCGCGGGGTGGAGCAGTCTGGTAGCTCGACAGGCTCATAACCTGTAGGTCACGCGTTCAAATCGCGTCCCCGCAACCATCTAAAAACCCGCCAAGCTTTTGGCGGGTTTTTTTATTTTTTTGCGCATTTTATTTGTTGCTAAAATGCAGATTTTTGTTATAATATAAATCTCCTTAAGGAGGGTGAGATGATTGCGCGTTACAGCCTATCCAAAATGACGAATATCTGGCAGGACGAGTTTAAGTTCAAGGCGATGCTGGATATAGAAATATTCACCCTGGAAGCCCTGGCTAAAGAAAAGAAAGTTCCCGCCGCAGCAGCGAAAAGAATCAAAAAAAAGGCAAAATTTAATCTGAAAAAAATCCAAGAGATAGAAGAAAAGACACAACACGATGTGGTGGCATTCGTGACTTGCGTGGCACAATATATTGGGTCCGATGCCAAGTACCTGCACCTCGGGCTTACTTCTTCCGATTTGTTAGATACAACCCTCGGCCTACAGCTTGCGTCCGCTTCCGATATTTTAATCGACGACCTGAAGAGGCTGTTTGTTTTATTGTCGAAAAAGGCAAAGCGGTATAAAGATATGGTTTGCATCGGTCGCACCCACGGAGTGCATGCGGAGCCGACGACTTTTGGCTTGAAATTAGCGCTTTGGTATGACGAGACCAGGCGCAATTTAGAGCGCCTCTCCCAGGCCAAAGAAGCGGTATCAATAGGAAAAATCTCCGGAGCCGTAGGCACATATGCCAATGTAGAGCCGCAAGTGGAAGCTTATGTCTGTAAAAAGCTGGGGCTGAAGCCGGCGAAGATTTCTACCCAGATTATACAGCGGGATGTATATGCCCAATATCTGGCTACCCTGGCAATTATCGGCGCCAGTTTGGAGAAATTCGCCACCGAAATACGCCACCTGCAGCGCACGGAAGTACTGGAAGCGGAAGAGCCTTTTGGTAAAGGGCAAAAAGGCTCATCGGCAATGCCGCATAAGCGCAATCCGGTAATTTGCGAAAGGATCTGCGGCCTGGCCCGCCTTTTACGCGGCAACGCCCTGGCGGAAATGGAAAACGTGGCTTTATGGCATGAGCGCGATATATCCCATTCTTCAGTCGAGCGCGTGATTATTCCCGATTCAACTATCGCCCTGGATTATATGCTGAATAAATTTATCGAAGTGCTGGACGGCTTGAATGTCTATCCGCAGAATATGCTGGCTAATTTAGTCAAGACCAGGGGCCTGATTTTTTCCCAGCGCGTGCTTTTGGCTTTAATGGCCAAAGGCCTTGCCCGCGCCCGGGCCTATGATTTAGTGCAAAGATGCGCGATGAAGACCTGGAAAGAGGGTTCGGATTTCAAGGATAACCTTTTAAAAGACAGGGAAGTCGCGCGCTCCCTTACCAAGAAAGAACTGGATAAAATCTTTGACCTCGATTATTATTTGCGTAATGTAAATAAAATTTTCCGGAAAGTGGGCTTATAGAATATAATCCCCCCTAAAATTCTGAATAAAAGCATTAAAATGATGCAAAGGCGCATCGGAAAAAAACCGCAAAATCTCCGCAATGACGCAGAGATTTAGGCGAATATCTTTGTTTTAATTATCTTGCTGAATAAGGAGGCTGAAGTGTCAAATAACGACGTTGTTATTAGCAAAGAAGTAATTGAGAGACAGGGTTTGTCTCTGGATGAATATGAAATGATCAAAAAACGCTTAGGCAGAGAGCCTAATTATACGGAACTGGGGATGTTTTCCGCGATGTGGAGCGAGCACTGCTCTTATAAGAATTCAAAACCGGTATTGAAGCTTTTCCCGACCAAGGGTAAGCAGGTTATTCAAGGCCCGGGAGAGAATGCCGGCGTAGTGGATATCGGAGACGGCCTGGGAGTAGTTTTTAAAATAGAATCGCACAACCATCCTTCGGCGGTCGAGCCGTATGCTGCTTCAGCTACGGGCGGCGGCGGCTGTATCCGCGATATTTTTACTATGGGCGCCCGGCCGATCGGGCTTTTAGATTCTCTGAGATTAGGCAGGTTAGAGGATAAGCACGTAAAATTCCTGTTTAAGAATATCATCAAAGGTTTCACCGATTACGCAAATGTTGTCGGCATTCCGGTCCTGGGAGGCGAGATATATTTTGACGATTCTTTCGCCGGCAACCCTTTGGTAAACGCGATGACCGTGGGAATCGTGAAAAAGAAAGGGATAGTCAAGGCCCGGGCGCAGGGCGTGGGTAATTTAGTGCTGATTGTCGGAGGCGCAACGGGTAGAGACGGCGTAGAGGGCGCGGCTTTTGCTTCCGCGGGTTTAGATGAAGAAGCAGCAAAAAAAAGCTCTGCCGTAGCTATCGGCGACCCCAAGATGGGCAGGATTTTAAGAGAGTCCTGTTTAGAGCTGATTGCAAAAGGGCTGGCTCTTGGGATGCAGGATATGGGAGCTGCAGGTCTGACCTGCTCCACCTGCGAAACCGCGTATAAGGCAGGCACAGGCATAGAAATAGATATTTCTTTGGTCCCGCGCAAAGAAGAGGGAATGAATGCCTATGAAGTGATGCTTTCCGAGTCGCAGGAAAGAATGTTAGCGGTTGTGGATAAAGACAAGTTAGAAGCGGTAGAACAGATTTTCAACAAATGGAATGTACCGGTAAATGTGATTGGCCAGGTTACGGATGACGGTTTGGTGCGGGTTAAAGAATACGGCGTGGTTACCGCTGAAGTTCCGGCAGCAGCCTTAGTAGAGGCCCCGGTTTATTACCGCAAAGCCAACCGGCCGAAATATCTGGCAAAGGCGCGGCAGTTGAATTTATCGCGCATCAAAGAGCCCAAAAATTATAAGGCAGCACTCTTAAAATTATTAAGCAACCCCACTATTGCCGGGAAGCGCTGGGTTTTTAAGCACGGCGACCCTAAAGCAGCTAAGGGCGTTTTAACCGGGCCGGGCTCCGACGCGGGGATTGCCGCAGTGCCGGGCACGAAAAAGGCAATTGCCGTGACTACGGATTGCAATTCCACTTATGTCTATTTGGATCCTTTTAAGGGCGGTGAAATTGCCGTGGCTGAGGCAGCGCGGAATTTAGTTTGCAGCGGGGCAAAGCCCCTGGCGATTACCGATGGGATAAATTTCGGCAATCCCAAGAATCCCGAGGTCTTCTGGCAGTTCAAGCAGGCTGCTTTAGGTATTTCCCGGGCCTGCCGGGCGCTAAATACGCCGGTAGTCAGCGGCAATGTAAGTTTTAACAATGAAAATCCGAAGGGTTCGGTTGACCCTACCCCGATTGTCGGTATGGTGGGTTTAATCAGGGAGAAAGCGAAAAGAGCTACCCAGTATTTCAAAAACGCCAATGATCTGGTCATCTTGCTCGGCAAAAATAAAGGCGAATTGGGAGGCAGCGAGTATTTAAAGACCATCCATGGCCTGAAGAAAGGCGCCTGCCCGGAGATTGATTTACGCCTGGAGAAAAGCGTGCAGAAAACTACGCAAGAGGCGATAGAAAAAGGCTTGGTGCAATCGGCGCACGATTGCTCTGAAGGAGGGCTGGCAGTGGCTTTGGCCGAATGCTGTGTCACCGGCCCCGGGAAAAAAATCGGCGCGCTGATTACTTTATATGGCGGTAAGTTGAGGGCTGATGCGCTTTTATTCGGCGAGAGCCAGTCGCGCGTGATTTTAAGCGCCAAAAAAAGCCAGGCGAAGAAGATCCTGCAGCTTGCCAGGAAAAACAAGACGCCGGTTTCTCTTATCGGCGAGGTCAAAGGCAATAAGCTGGCGATTAACGGATTAATTAATGTTCCGGTCAGCGATTTAGCCGGGGCCTACAATGGCGCTATAGAGAAACTGCTTTAAGTTTAAGTGAGAAAGGAAGCGAAATGAAGAAAAATAATTCAAGGGAAAGTTTTGTCTCTGAAGATACCTGGCGGGTATTCCGGATTATGTCGGAATTCGTTGACGGCTTTGAAGTTCTTTCCCAGATCGGCCAGGCAGTTTCCATCTTCGGCTCCAGCCGTCTCAAGCCAAGCAATAAGTATTATAAATTAGCCGAAGAGACCGCCTATCTTTTGGCCAAGGAGGGTTATGCCATCATTACCGGAAGCGGCCCGGCAATTATGGAGGCGGCAAATAAAGGCGCGCAAAGAGCCGGAGGCCATTCCGTGGGCTTGAACATCCAGATTCCGCATGAACAGAAGGCCAATAAATACGTGGAGACGCTTTTGGATTTCCGTTATTTCTTTGTGCGCAAGGTGATGTTTGTCAAATACGCCAAGGCCTTTGTGATTATGCCCGGAGGCTACGGCACTTTAGACGAATTTACCGAGGCAATTAACCTCATCCAGACAGAAAGGATACCTCGTTTCCCGGTAGTATTACTCGGAAGCGAATACTGGAGAGGGCTCCTGGATTGGCTTAAAGACACCGTGTTAAAAAGCGGCAATATCACTAAAAAAGAATTAGAGCTGTTTACGCTGGTTGATGAGCCGAAAGACGTGGTCGAAGTGATTAAGAAGTTTTATAAGTAGTATCTATAAAAATAGGCGGAGAGGTCCTTTGATTTGCTTCGCAAATTTGAGGAGATAAAATGAGCGGGATTTTCGGGGTAGTTTCGCAGAAAGAATGCCGGGAGGATTTATTTTACGGCACGGATTATCATTCGCACCTGGGCACGGAATTCGCAGGGCTGGCGGTATACAAAGATGAATTATTGCGCAAGATTCACGATATCCGCGGCAGCCAGTTCAAGGCCAAGTTTTACGAAGATTATAAAGAGATGGCCGGCAACAAGGGTATCGGCGTGATTAGCGCCAAAGACGAGCAGCCGATTTGCGTGCATTCCAGGTTCGGGCCCTTTGCCATTATTACCAACGGTTTTATCGATAATGCCAAAGAGTTAGCCGAAGAACTTTATGCCGATGGCCAGTCCTTCAGCGAAGTCACGGACGGGAGCGTGAATTCAACCGAGTTAGTGGCCAAGCTGATTATCCGCGGCAAAACTATCGTTGACGGCATAGAAAAGATGTTCGGCCGGATTAAAGGCTCGTGCTGCCTGCTTTTATTAAACCGGGACGGTATCTATGCGGCGCGCGATAAATACGGTTATAGCCCGTTAATCATCGGCCAGCGTAAAGACGACTGGGCAGTGACTACGGAATCGGCGGCATTTTACAATTTAGGCTTTAGAATAAAAAAGGAGCTGCAGCCGGGTGAGATTGTCTGCATCGAAGATTCGGGGTTAAAGCCCAAATCCGGGCCGAATAAGACCAATCAGATTTGTTCTTTCTTGTGGATTTACACCGGATTCCCGGCTTCTTCCTACGACGGTATCAACGTGGAGATGGCGCGGGAAAGGTGCGGCAGGTGCCTGGCAAAGGGCGATAAAATCAAGGCAGATATGGCCTCGGGGATTCCGGATTCGGGAACCGCGCATGCCGTGGGTTATTCTATGGAATCAGGCCTGCCGTTACGCCGGCCCCTGGTGAAATATACTCCCGGCTTTGACCGCAGTTATACCCCGCCCTCGCAGGAAACGCGCGACCTGATTGCCCGGATGAAGCTGATTCCCATACCGGAGATTATCAAGGATAAGCGGATTGTCTTTTGCGACGATTCGATTGTGCGCGGCACGCAGTTAAAAAATTACACTATCCAGAAGCTGAGGGAGTGCGGGGCAAAAGAGATACACCTGCGCATTGCCTGTCCGCCCTTAATGTTTCCCTGCAAATTCAATTTTTCCACGCGCAGCCTGCAGGAATTAGCTGCCCGCCGGGCAATTAAGGCGCTTGAAGGCAGGGAAGCCGAGGATATCAGCGCGTATCTGGATGAAAAATCGCCCAAATACAAAAAGATGGTGGAGTGGATTACCAAAGATTTAGGAGTGACTACCTTGAAATATCAGAAATTAGAGGAGATGACTAAGGCCATCGGCTTGCCGGGAAATAAACTTTGTCTCTATTGCTGGAACGGGAGGCAGCCGTGAAAATAACTTATAAAAATGCCGGAGTAGATATTAAAAAGGCGAGTCTCTTTAAGAAGAGCATCAAAGGCCTGGTCAGGAAGTCTTTTAGCAAAGAAGTCTTAAGGGATATCGGCGGGTTTGGCAGTTTTTTCCGTTTCCCCAAAGAAAAGTATAAAGACCCGATTCTGGTTTCTTCCTCTGACGGCGTAGGCACGAAGTTAAAGATTGCGGTTCTCGCCAACAAGCACGATACCATCGGCATTGACGCGGTGGGGATGAACGTGAATGATATTTTATGCGTGGGGGCCAAGCCGCTCTTCTTCCTGGATTATATTGCTTCGGGAAAATTAGAGCCGGGCGTATTAGTGGATGTAGTTAAGGGTATTAACGATGGTTGTATTCAGGCCGGCTGCGCTCTTATCGGCGGAGAGACTGCCGAGATGCCGGGGATGTATCAGGCAGGGGACTATGATGTTGCCGGATTTTGCGTCGGAGCGGTAGAAAGAAAGGATATTATTGATGGCTCTAAAATCGGGCCTGGCGACATTGTCATTGGCTTGGAGTCAAACGGCATTCACTCCAACGGCTATTCTTTAGTAAGAAGGGTGCTTTCGCAAGGGGAATTAAAAAGAATGAGCGCTGAATTGCTTAAGCCGACGCGGATTTATGTCAAACCGGTATTATCTTTATTGCGCGCGTATTCAATCAAGGGAATTGCCCACATTACCGGCGGTGCCTTCTACGACAAAATCGCGCGTATTTTACCAAAAAACGTCAATGTGCATATTGATAAGAACTCCTGGGTAGTGCCGAAAATCTTCCGGCTCCTCCAGAATAAGGGCAACATTGAAGACAGAGAAATGTATCATACCTTTAATATGGGCGTGGGCATGGTCTTAATCGTTGCGCCCAGCGCTGCCAAGGAAATAATCCGTAAATTATCCGAATTTAAATTGAAATCTTGGGTGATTGGAGAAGTCACTAGAGGCAAGAAACAAGTAGAAATATTTTAGGGTTTTGTGCTCCGGCGCTGAAAATTTTTGCCGTCTGCTTCGGTTTACGCCTCACTTTCGGTCAGGATGCTTACGCGGGCTAGCTCCCTCTCGTTCGGCGTAATTCCTCGCAGACTTTTGCCAAAAATTTTCTAATGCGCCTCCGCACAAAAGCCCTAAAATTTAGTTAAGATATTTATTCGTTTAAGGAGTATAAAGAAATGGAAATTATCGTTGCAACTATTGGTTTGCTGGCTTCCGCAATTGCTGTTTCACTAACGTATTTTTTTACAAAAAAGCATCAATTAAAAATGGAGGAACGCAGATTAAAAGAAGAATATTATAAATCTTTTATAAAAGCGTTAAGTGACGTTGCTATTGATAATAAAGACGAAGTAGCTCAAAAGAGGCTATCTGAAGGTTTTAATTCACTAATCGTGATAGGCGGTGCTAATGTAGTTGAAAAATTAATGGAATTTCATAATTTTATTAGAATAGAGAATACCAATATTCCAAGAAACTCCGAAGATTGGTCTGTAAAACACGATGACATACTTAATGAATTAGTGAAAGCAATGCGAACTGATCTTTTTGGTAACAAGGAAATAAAAAATAAATTTCCAAGGATACATTTAGTTGGAAGAAAGTCTGATAAAAGATAGAGTATGCTTAGCGGGGGGCGGGGATTGGGTTTGAGCAGCATAAGTAATAAGAGAAGATGAATATTATGTGAGAAGCAGCATTGCCCGTGAGTGTGAACCGGGCAAAAAAAGGAGGAAGAAACATGGCGTACGGACAAGGTGGCGGATATGGCGGAGGATACGGCGGGCCACGTGAAATGCACAAGGCCATCTGCGCGGATTGCAAAAAGGAATGCGAAGTCCCTTTTAAGCCCAGAGAAGACCGCCCGGTTTATTGCCGGGATTGTTTTTCAAAACGCAAAGATAGCGGCCGTTAAGCAAGGTACGTAATTAGTAGGTTGAAAGATGCGAATTTTAGTCATCGGTTCAGGCGGCAGAGAGCATGCGCTGGTGTGGAAGATTGCGCAGTCGAAGTTAGCCGATAAAATATTCTGCGCTCCGGGAAACGGCGGGATCTCCCGGCTGGCAGAGTGTATTGATATCAGAGCGGACGATATCCCGGCGTTACTGGAATTCGCCAGAAAAGAAAAAATAGATTTGACCGTAGTCGGCCCGGAAGCTGCGCTGGCCTTAGGCATCGTCGATGAATTTAACAGATATAAGTTACGGATTTTCGGCCCGCAGAAAAAAGCCGCGCAGATGGAGGCGAGCAAGGTCTTTGCCAAAGAGCTGATGCTGAAATATAGAGTGCCGACTGCGGGTTGTAAAATCTTCGATAATGCCGATGAGGCCAAAAAATATATTGAAAAAATCGGCGCCCCCTGCGTAGTAAAGGCAGACGGCCTGGCCGCGGGTAAAGGCGTGATTGTGGCAAAGACCGTAGATGAAGCAAAGCAGGCGGTAAGCGCGATGATGCAGGAGAAGATTTTCGGCGATGCCGGCAATAAAGTGATTGTTGAAGAATGCCTGATTGGCCAGGAAGCCTCGATTTTAGTGATTACCGATTCGCGCGAAGTAATTGCCTTAGCATCGGCTCAAGACCACAAGCGTATCTTTGACAATGATGCCGGCCCGAATACCGGCGGGATGGGCGCCTATTCTCCGGCGCCAATAGTGACGCGGGAATTATTTAAGGAAATCTTGGAAAAAGTAGTTTACCGCACCATTGACGGCCTGGTAAAAGAAGGCATAGATTATTGCGGCGTTTTATACGCCGGGATTATGCTTACCAAAGACGGGCCAAAGACGCTGGAGTTTAACGTGCGCTTCGGCGATCCCGAAACACAGGCAATATTGCCGCGCTTAAAGTCTGATTTAGTAGAAGTAATGCTGGCTGCCAGCGAGCAAAAATTGAACCGCCTGCGGACTTTAGATTGGGATACGCGCGCCTGCGTTTGCGTGGTTTGCGCCTCTGGCGGTTATCCGGGTAATTATGAAAAGGGAAAAGAGATTTTTGGC
>JBAZGA010000020.1:13709-31300 GCA_041653115.1 Candidatus Omnitrophota bacterium | reverse complement strand
TCGGCGGGGCTCCGATGCCGGGGCAGATACAGGCGCTGCGCAAGAATCCCCGCATAGTGATTGCGACTCCCGGCAGGCTCCTGGACCATATCAGCCAGTGGAATTTTCTGCCTTCCGAGGTGGCGATGCTCGTGCTTGACGAGGCGGACCGCATGCTCGATATGGGGTTTGCCCCGCAAATTATGAAAATCCTGCGTTCCCTGCCAAAAGACAGGCAAACCATGCTCTTTTCGGCGACCATCCCCAAAGAAATTATGCAGATCGCGGCTACTTATATGAAGCTGCCGGTTTCTGTTGAAATTGCTCCTTCGGGGACTACGGTAGAGCTTGTCACCCAGGAATTATTTATCGTCAAGAAAGAAGCCAAGCTGCGCCTTTTGAGCAAATTACTGGCGCAATATCACGGCTCAGTCCTGTTGTTTTCCCGCACAAAGCATAACGCGCGTAAAATCACGATGTCTGTCCGGAATATGGGATACAACGCCGCAGAAATACATTCTAACCGTTCCCTGGGCCAGCGCCGCGAAGCACTCGATGGATTTAAGTCCGGCAGATACAGGGTGCTCGTTGCTACCGATATTGCATCCCGGGGCATTGATGTGACCGGCATTGAGCTGGTGATTAATTATGACCTTCCGGAAGACGCGGAAAATTACGTGCATCGCATCGGCCGCACCGCGCGGGCCGGGCGCCGCGGGCACGCGATTTCTTTTGCCACCCCCGACCAGAGCCGCGATGTCCGGGATATCGAAAAGCTGATCCGCTCTACCCTCCCCGTATCAAGACACCCCGAAATCCCCTCCGAAGAATTCAGCGAGTCAAGGCACGAGCCTTTAGGCAAAGGCCAAAAACGCTATCAAAACCAAAAGCGGCATAAATTCCGCCCCTATTAATCCCGCCAATAATTAAGCACTTATTTGTTTGAATCAGGCTAATAGGTGTTGTATAATAAATTTAAAACGCGCGCCTTAAAATGAAAGCTTATACCCGTTATTTATCTTTTAATACCAGAAACCGGCAGGAGTTCATCAATATCACTGCGCAGGTCGAAGAGGCGCTTAAGGAAAGCCGGGTTAAGGAAGGGCTCTGCCTGGTGAATGCCATGCATATCACGAGTTCCGTTTTTATCAACGATGATGAATCGGGACTGCACAGTGATTTTAGCGGCTGGTTGGAAAAGCTCGCGCCGTACGGGAAAGATAAATATGAGCATAACCGAAGCGGCGAAGACAACGGGGACGCGCACTTAAAGAGGACAATCATGGGGAGAGAAGTAGTGGTAGCAATTACCGGCGGTAAACTTGATTTCGGGCCCTGGGAACAGATATTCTACGCAGAGTTTGACGGCAGGCGTAAAAAACGCGTCTTAATAAAAATTATAGGAGAGTAAAGAGGAGGGGTAAATGATATTCAGTCTGGTATTCTGGTTAGTGGTTATTTACCTTATCGTAAGGGCATTTTCTTCGCGGCGCAGAAGAAATTATCGCTGGCTGCAAAGGGAAGTACCGCTCTGGGAGCAAAAAAATATTATTAATCCGGAACAGGGCAATAACATCCTCGGACTGTATAAGCTCAAGAGAATCGAAGCGAAGGGGAAGATGGATATGGTCAGGGTCTTGACCCTGATCGGAGCGATATTTATCGGGGTGGGGGTAATCTTTTTTGTCGCTTCTAACTGGCAGAGGATCCCCGCACATACAAAGACAGTTTTGCTTATGGCGGTCACGATTTTTACTTTTTATATGGGATACTTCTTTAGTTATGAAAAAAAAGGTTTCGCCAGTCTGGGGAAGAGTCTTCTCTTTCTGGCTTCGCTTTTTTGGGGAGGGACAATCGCTCTTATCGCCCAGATTTATCATCTCCCGACCTCCGGAAACTGGCTGATTATGCTGATTTGGGCTTTTCCCATCGTGCCCATTGCCGTTTTTTTCGACAATGAATACGTGCATATCCTGGCCTCGGCCTTATTCTTAATCTGGAATTTTCTTTACACCACCCATAACAACGCAGCTAATTATTATTATCCCCTGATTATTTTCCTGGTAATGTTACCCACGGCCAAAAATCTCATTATCAGCCGCAGGATTAATATTAGCGGCCTGGTAATCGCCAGCCTTTACTGCTGTTTTTATAAATACGAATGGCTGGCTCTTCTGATAAGCGCGGGCTTACTGGCCTATTACCTGATTCAGAAAGAGGAGTTTGTTTATCTTTATGCCTCAGGCCTTTCATTTATATTCTGGACGATAACCTTTTTCACGGTCAGGGAAACGCTCCCTAATTTCTTTTTTCTTACCCCGATGGCGGTTATTTTATACCTGAGTTATAAAAACAACGTCAGGGAGAATTTAGTAATCTGCCTTGTAGGCCTGTTGGTCTGGCTGAATTTATCGCTTTCTTCGTTTTCCCGGCTGCACGGCGATAAATTCAATATCATAAATTTCATCGTCCTGCAGTCACTGGCCGGGATGGCGATTTATATCGCGGGGATTATCTCCCGGAATAGAGGGTATCTATTTTTTGAGATTTATAAAGTATTCGGCTACCTCGTTACTTTTGTTTGCCTTTATCTTTTGTCCTTCCGCGGGATGCTGGATGCGGGCGCGGGAGAAATAGTAAACAACGCATACTTTATCGGCTGCTTATTGTTAATCGCCGTAATGGCTCTCTTGGTGATAGATGAGACAATAAAGGGCCATTTTAAGAATAAGGCCGCATACCTGGAATTGGCTGCTTTGTTCGCGGCTTTAGCGGGTAACCTCATTTTATTGAGCAACGCATCGGTGGGCATCGGCACGCTGGCGGCTAATGCTGTTTTAGTGGTTTTTGCGATTATCAATATCTTTTTAGGGGTGGAGCTAAAGGCCTCGTCTGTTTTTACCGCGGGCACGGGAATCTTCGCGCTGTTTATCATTACCCGCTACATCGATGTCGGCTGGCGGTTAAAAGAGAAGTCCTTGTTTTTTATAGTGGGCGGGCTGGTCATATTATCGCTGGGAGTATTTTTAGAAAAACAGAGAAGAAGAGTAATAGAAAGGATGAGACAGAATGAATAAAAAAATTATTTTACTTCTTGTTATCCTGCTCTGGATTATCCTGGCGCTGGCGATGATTATTCCCAATCAGTCTATCCTCAGCAGGGGTAGGGCTGTAGTCTTGGAGACAGTCCCCGTTGACCCGCGGGATTTATTAAGGGGCGATTATGTTGTTTTAAGATATAAAATAAGCAGCCTGGATTTGAGCCGGATAAAGAGCGAGAAGGCGGACTACAGGAGGGGCGAGGTTATTTATGTCAGGCTTGAGCCGAAAGGCAGGTTTTGGGAAGCCGCCGCCGTGCAGTCTAAAAAGACTGCCGATAACGTCACTTACATCAAGGGCAGAGTCAGGCAGAGCTATAATAAGCAGTTAAGAGTTGTTTACGGTATCGAAAGTTATTTTGTCCCGGAGGGAGAAGGAAAAGAGCTTGAGAGAAGCATGCTGGGAAGCAAGAGCTCGGTAAACGTTGAGGTGATGGTCGATTCTTCAGGGAACGCGCTGATAAAAAAGGTTCATCTTGATAAGCGCTAAAATAAGTCATAGGCATTAGATGGATATTTTTTACCCGATAAAGGTTTTTTCCGATTGGCTGACGTATGAGATATTCCCGCTTAAAGCCGAAACTCTCTTCGGCGAAGCGGTAAATTTCTTTGTTTACGACACGCTGAAGATTTTTTTGATGCTCGCGGCGATAATCTTTATCGTAGCGATTATCCGTTCTTTCCTGTCGCCGGAAAAAATAAAGAATACGCTCTCGCATAAAAATACCTATCTGGGCAACTTATTGGCCGGCTTGTTCGGTATTATCACGCCCTTTTGCACCTGCAGCGCCATACCCTTATTCCTGGGTTTTTTAGAGGCAGGCGTTCCTTTAGGGGTAACTTTTTCTTTCCTGGTCTCATCCCCGATGATTAATGAAGTAGCCCTGATTATGCTCTGGGGGATGTTTGGCATTAAAATCGCGCTGATTTATATTATCAGCGGGCTGGCTATCGCGGTTATTTCCGGCATCGTCATCGGAAAATTAAGGCTGGAAAATCTGGTAGAGCACATCGCTTATAACAAGGGACTGACCAGCTCGTCGTTTTCAAATCTCAAATGGACCTGGCCGGACAGGATTAAATACGCGAAAGCTTATACCGTCATGATTATAAAGAACGTCTGGCCTTATATTATCGTAGCTATCGGCGTGGGCGCGTGGATACACGGCTATGTACCGTCTGATTTCCTGGTAAAATATGCCGGCGGTAACCGCTGGTATGCCGTGCCCCTGGCCGCGCTCATCGGTGTTCCGCTCTATTCCAATGCCGCCGGGGTTATCCCCCTGGTCAGCGCCTTGACGGAAAAAGGCGTCAGCATGGGGACGGCTTTAGCTTTAATGATGGCGGTAACCGGCCTTTCTTTGCCGGAATTTATGATTTTAAGGAAAGTGATGAAAATAAGATTATTGGCTTTCTTTTTCGGGATCGTGGCAAGCGGGATTATTTTTACGGGGTATTTGTTTAATTTAATTTTAAGATAACGGGAGGGCAGGATGAAATATAAAGGATTTGCTTTTTCCCGGGCCGGCTGGCAGCTGCACATGATGCCGGCGGGTTACTTGATGATTGAGCACCGGCTGATTGAGCGGATGGTCAGGCTGATGGCTACAGAATTAACCAGGATGCGTAAGCGCAATAAAGCTGACCCGGGATTTTTGGGCAAGGCAGTGGATTTTATCAGGAATTACGCCGATCAGTGCCACCACGGCAAAGAAGAAGAGATTCTTTTCCGGGAGATGGCAAAGAAGAAACTCGACCCCCGGCACAGGGGAAGAATGAATCAGCTGGTCAGGGAGCATCGGATGGGCAGAAGGTCGGTAAAGAGATTGGTTGCGGCGCTGGCCGTTTACAAAGGGAGAAAAATACCGGCATTAAGAGGGATTAAGCGGGAACTCAAATGGCTGGCTGAATTTTATCCGCAGCATATTGTCAAGGAGGACAAGGGATTCTTTATTCCCGCGATGAGCTATTTTACTAAAAAAGAACAGCAAAGGATGCTGCTGGAGTTTTGCCGTTTTGACGGTTCATCTATCCAGAAGATTTACCGCCGACTTATCGAAATAATGGAGAAAAAATACCGGTAATAGGTTTTTCCGGAAGCAAGACGAGGAGGACAGATTTTGAAGAAGATAACCATAGTTAGTTTGCTCGCCCTGTTTTTAGCCGGCTGCGCAACAGTTCCCTACCAGCCGGTTTCAGTGCCGGGCATTTATCACAGCGTAGCCAGCGGCCAAACTCTCTATAGGATTGCCAAGACCTACAATGTAGAGGTAAGCGAAATTATACGGTTGAACAGGATCGCCGACCCGACAAAAATCAGAGTGGGGCAGCGCTTGTTCATACCCCGGGCAAGAGCGCCTTTACCGGTAGAGCCGTACAGGCCGCTTTCCCAGGCAGGGGTAGAAAAACTCGTCGGTCCCAGATACCGCTCCTCCGGATGGCGTTATATCACCCTGCATCACAGCGCAACGCCGGAAGGAGATGCCGAATGTTTTGACAGAAACCACCGCATGCGCAGGATGGGAGGCTTGTTTTATCATTTTGTCATCGGCAACGGCACGCTTTCCGGTGACGGCGAAATCGAATTGGGCTGGCGCTGGAAGAAGCAGAAAGAAGTAAACCGGCCCCGCGATATCCAGATTTGCCTGGTGGGGAATTTTAATCAGGAGGCAGTGAGTGCCGCGCAGTTCGACGTCCTGGTTAAATTAATCAATGTCTTGCGCAAGCAATATAATATACCGCTTGGCAATATCCGCAGGCATAAAGATATCGCAGGCAGGAGGCCTACCGAATGCCCGGGAAAGAATTTTCCTTTTAGCCGGCTTTTAAGGGAATTAAGGAAAACATCATAAATAAGATGAATGAAAAAATCGCCGTCGTGGGGGCGGGAGTAGGTGGGTTAGCCAGCGCTGCCCGGCTGGCCAGGCAGGGATATTCTGTCGAGGTTTTCGAGAAACTGCCGGAATGCGGAGGCCGCAACCACCTGCTCCAGGAGCAGGGCTTTCAGTTCGACATGGGGCCTTCCTTTGTGCTCATGCCGGATTTCTTTGAGGAGGTTTTTTCTTACTGCGGAGAAGAGATAAAAGAATACCTTGACTTAAGGACAATAGACCCCAGTTACACGATATTTTATCCTGACGGAGAATCGCTTACGGTTTACCGGGACAGCGAAATGACCAAGGAAGGACTGGAGAGGATAGAGAAGAAGAGCAGCAGCGGCTTCAGCGGTTTTCTCAAAGAGACTACGCGAATATACAACAGTATCAGGCCGCTGCTTTACGATTGCTTCACTCCGCAAGCGGTTTTTAATCCCGCTTACTGGGGTTTGCTCGGTAGAATCCGTCCTTTGGAGTCTTACTGGCAGCTGGCTTCCCGTTTTTTCAGCAGCGAGAAGCTGCGCTACGCCTTTACTTTTGAGGCGATGTTCATGGGGGTATCGCCTTTTGACGCGCCTGCCTTTTACAGTATCATCAGCTATGCCGACCACGCGCAGAAAATATCACACCCCATGGGCAGTATGTACCAGATCCCCCTGGCCCTGGAGAAGATGGCGAAGAAGTTTGGCGCCCGCTTTCATTATAGCGCCGAGGTAAAGAGGATTAAGCAGAAAAACGGCTCACTCCGCATGGAATTGGAAAGCGGGGAAGAGAACTTTGATCGGATAGTAGTCAACGCCGATTACGCTTACGCGCAGAGCGAACTTTTGGGAAGGAAACTGCGCCGCTATAAATATTCCTGCTCGGTTTATCTCTTATACCTGGGGTTGAAGCAGAAGGTCAGCGGGTTTGCCCACCATAATTTATTTTTCTCGAGCGACCTGAGGCGCAACCTGAATCAAATCTTCAGAGAGAAGACCATGCCCGACGATCCGTCGTTCTACGTGCATGTCCCTACAGTAACCGATACTTCTTTGGCCCCCGCCGGAAAAGAGATATTTTATATACTCGTGCCGTTGCCGAACCTGGAGAATAACCGCGAGGATATCTCGAAGCATGAAGAAAGGCTGCGCCGGACGGTTTTTGATAAAATCAGCGTGAAGTTAGGCAGCAGGCTAGAGGATTTGATTGAGGTCGAGCGGAAGTTTTACCCGCAGGATTTTATCCTCCGCTATAATATCAAATACGGCGCTACCTTTGGCCTGGCGCATAACCTGACGCAGAGCGCTTTCTTCCGGCCGGCTAATTTTGACCCTCAAATCAAAAATCTTTATTTTGCCGGCGCCAGCACCCAGCCGGGAGGAGGACTGCCCGTAGTAATTGCCGGTTCCCGGATTGTCGCCGATTTGATTACAGGTAAAGCCAAGCAGGCGGATTAGCTTATGCTCTTGAGGTAGGCGATGACTTCTCTGGTGGTGTCATCGGGAGTGGATGCCCCGGCAGTAATTCCCACCTTTTTTACTCCCTTAAGCCAGGCAGGCTTGATATCTTTTTTCGATTGCACCCAGTAGCTTTTCGCGTTCAGCGATTTTGCGATTTCGTAGAGCCTTTGCGTATTGGCGCTGGTCTTTGAGCCGATAATAATCATCAGGTCATTCTCCAGGGGTATATTTTTCATCTCTTCCTGTTTTACGCGGGTCGGCCGGCAAATAGTATTAAAGAATTTTAAATCCCTGATTTGCGTTTCTAAGAGCGAGACGATTCTCATCACTTTTTCCAGGTTTTGAGTCGATTGCACGACGACGCAAGCTTTTTTGATTTTGTGTAATTTGCCCCAGGCTATCTTTTCCGCCGCTTCAATGACTATGGCGCGTTCTTTCAGCTGGCCGATAATCCCCTGCACTTCATCGTGTTTTTTATCCCCGATTACTATGACCGTATAGCCGGAACGCTCGGCGCTGCGCGCGATTTTATGGATTTCTTTGACCATCGGGCAGGTAGCATCCACGATTTGATACCCGAGCCTGCGGGCTTTAGCGATGATTTGCAGCCCGGCGCCGTGGGCACGGATTAAAAAGATTTTATTTTTGCCTTTGTTGAGTTTTACGGATTTTTTGATGCCCGCCTTTTCCAGCCTTGCGGCGACCTCCTCATTGTGAACGATGTCGCCCAGCATACAGACCTTTTTGTTCCCGGCGAGCGTTCGATAAGCAATGTCAATCGCCCTTTTTACCCCGAAGCAGAACCCCGCAGATTTGGCTAGGCTGATTTTCATCGGTATTCGCCCTTGAGGATGATTTTTAGGAGGGCGCCTATTTTTTCGGGCGCGCTGACGCCGGCGCGCCTGCTAAAACAGTCGTAATAATTTTTTTCGATTGCCTTGAGTATGCCGGCGTACATCTCTGCCATTGCCAGCGCCACCAGGCGCGAGTTTAAATCGCCAATCATTCTTATCCCCGGCCTGGCTTGCGCGTAATATTCCCTGCAGCGCCCTATCTGAAATTTCATTAATTCCTTGAAATTGGCGTCTATCCTTCCTTCCGAGATATCGCTTTCCGATACCCCGAAGCGCTGCATTTCTTCTTCGGGGAGGTAAATCCTTCCGCGCCTGAAATCCTCTTTGATGTCGCGGAGAATATTGGTCAATTGCATGGCGATGCCCAGATTTACGGCATGAGCGGCTGCCCGCTGGTCGCGGTAACCGAATATCTCCAGCATGATTAACCCGATTACGCCCGCTACCTTATAGGAGTAATCATATAGTTCCTCAAAGTTCCGGTAACGGCTTTTGCGTAAGTCCATTTCCATGCCTTCGATTAGCGCATCAAAATATTTTTTAGGCAGGTGGTATTTATTGACGGTCTGCCGGAAAGCCGATAAGAGCGGGTCAGCCAGAGGAGCGTTGCTATAGGCGGAATCTATTTTTTCCCTGAGGCCAGTCAGATTACGCGCGTCCCCTATATCCTGCCCGTTGTCTACTATATCATCGCTTAAGCGGCAGATGGCATAGACCGCATAAGCGGCATTCTTTCTCCCCTTTTTCAATAAGCGCGAAGCAAAATAAAAAGTTTTGGCGTGTTTTCTGGTAATTGCCCGCGCCAGTAAAAAACCGTTCATGGCAATATTCTACAACCAAACCGGCCAAAAGCAAAGGCGAAATTTAGTTTGAAAAACGGCTTGATCCGCAATACAATATAATCACGATGTCTAAGTACATGTCGGTCTTATTGTTATCTTTAGCCGCGCCCTTGATTTTAAGTTTCTGGCCGGGGCTTAAATTCTACCGCAATCTCCGCGCCCTTTTAATCAGCATTTCCCTGATTGTGGTTATCTTCGGTGGCTGGGACGTATTCGCCACCTACCGCGGCCACTGGTATTTTAATCCCGCGGGCATCTGGGGTTTTCGGGTTATCAATCTTCCCCTGGAAGAGGTATTGTTTTTTATAGTCATACCTTTCTGCTGTATTTTTACCTGGGAGGCGCTTAAATACCTGAAGGCAAAATGGAAATGAAGGAGTATACTCTTCTGGCAATAATTTCCCTTTTCTTCACCATATACTTAGACCGGGCAAGCGGGGTCAACCTGCTGAAGAGGAAGATGTATTATCTGTTTATCCTGATAATTCTTTTTTTCAAGCTGCTGGTTAATGGTTATCTTACCTATAAGGCCATCGTCATCTACAATTCTGAATTCTTTCTCGGTTTTAGAATCGGCAGTATCCCCCTGGAAGACTTTTTCTTTGGTTTCAGCATGGTCACCCTCTCTATAATCTTCTGGGAATATTTTAGAAAGGAAACGGCATGCTGAAAAGAGCGATATTATCCGCCGCTTTCTTTTTTCTTGCGGGAATGAATTTATCTTACGCCTTAGACTGGAAGAGCCTGCACGAAAGAGCGGATAAGATAAATTTATCCGCTGCTCTGAAAGAAGCCAGGGCAAGGCCCGAATCCAGGGATGATTTATATATCCTGGGCCTGGTTTATTTAAACCTGCACCGGGATAAAGAGGCGGGAGAAGCATTTGGGCAAGTTTTAAGGCTGGAGCCTGAAACAGCCGAAGCAAAATGGGGGTTGTCCGAAGTGCTGCGCCGCCAGCACCAGCCGAAGAAAAGCGAGCAACTCTTGGCCGAAGTCTTCAAGTCTATTCCCGATTTCCCTCCGGCTTTGATTACCCTGGCTTATATAGAGTATATACGGATGGATTTTAATCGGGCGGTGAGGCTGGCTAATCAGGTCTTAAAGCAGAGCGAGAAGGGTGTTGACATAAGTAATCGCGTGCGGGCGTATCTTTTGTACGGCGGCACCAAAGGGATGATTGCGCACTACGGCGGCCCGCTTTCCAAGCTTGTGAACGGTACGGCAGTATTGCCGAACTTAAAGGCAGCGGAGAAATTACAGCCTGATTCAGCCGGGGTAAAATTTGGGCTGGGCAGTTTTTACTTTTTGGCGCCTGGCCTGGCCGGCGGAGACCCGCAAAGAGCGGAAGAATATTTAAAGCGGGCAATCGCGCTTGACCCGCTCTTTGCCGACGCTTATGTCAGGTTGGCCCAGTTCTATCAAATGAAAGACGACAGCGCAAGATATAACGAATATTTAAATCAAGCCTTAAAGATAGATCCCGGCAATGAATTAGCCCTGGATATCAAAAGCGGCAGATGTAAATTTATTTGTCCGGCCCGGGACCGCTAGAAAAATCTGTTCAGATAAGCTTGAGTATTTCTTTAGAATAATTGAGCAGCAGATTTTGATACGGCTGGCGCATTTGCACGCGGGCAGAGAGGGATTTTGCCTGCGCGGTCAAGCGATTGATTTCTTTTCTGGCATATTGCAGGGCGCCCGAAGCGAGGACAATTTTCTGCATAGCCAATAAATCTTTTTTATCGACTTTCTTTTTGGCAAAAATCCTCCTCACTGCCGATTTATCCCGAGGCGATGATTTGCGATAGGCGTACCAGACAAGGATCGTTTTTTTGGCTTCCTGCAGGTCGCTGAGCCCGGATTTACCGGTCTTGCGCTCCTTGCCGAAGAGGCCGAGGCAATCGTCCTGTATCTGGAAGGCCCGGCCTAAATATATCCCCAGGTTATAGAGTATCTTGCTGGCTGATTTTTTTGCTCCCGCCAGCGCCGCGCCCATAGACAAGGGGGCAGCGAAGGTATAGTTGGCGGTTTTCAGGTCATAGATTTTATAGATATCTTTCCTGGTGATTTTATCTATACCCTTTGCTCCGTACAATAGCTCGATAAATTCTCCGCTTCCCGTGTAGAGAGCCGCCTGAATAAGTTTTTTTAAGGCGGCTTCTTTGCGCTGCGGGTTTTCCTTGACGGAGAGGAAGGCCTCCAGGGCCATGGCATACATTACGTCGCCGATGACAATCGTCAAATCCTCGCCTGTAAATTTAATGTTTTTGTAGCGCGCCAGGTATTGATTTAACATTTCGTGCATGGAAGGCTGGCCCCTGCGGGTGGCGGATTTATCGATGATGTCGTCGTGCACGAGCATAAAGTCGTGTAGAAGCTCTAAGGATACCGCGCTCCTGTATAAGCCGGGAACGGGTTTTCCGGCAAAGCCGAGGTATCCTATGACAAATAGCGTCGGCCTGATCCTTTTACCCTTGCGGCAGAGAAAGTTTTTGATGTTGGCGTAAAGCACAGGCGAGATTCTGCTTAAGGAATGCGCCTGATTGAGGCTGCGGATATAATGAACGAGCTCCTGCTCAATTCTGTTTTTTATTCGCGAAATCATGATATAATGTTACCATAGTCTCAGGTTTAGGGCAAACATAAATATGCTGAAGAATTTTATCCGGGCGGTCAGGCTGCCCTTTATCCTGGCCAGTCTCCTGCCTTTTGTCTTCGGGTCATTGGTCGTAAAGGCGGGTTTTAATCTCGCCGGTTTTATCTACGGGCTGCTTGCGGTAGCGGCGACGCATTTAAGCGCCAACCTGATTAATGATTACGCGGACGGCGGGAGCGGGGCAGACTGGCAGGACAGGAAATTTTATAAATTTTTCGGCGGTTCAAAGCTGATTCAGGAGAAGGTGCTGCCGGAAAAATTTTATCTTCATGCAGCGGTATTCTTTGCGTTGATTGCCGTCCTTTCGGTCATTCTCCTTGCCTTAGTTCTCCGGCGTTTCTGGATTATCGGGCTTTATCCGGCAGTGATGATTTTGAGCTGGTCATATTCGGCAAAGCCGTTACAATTCTCTTATCATTGCTGGGGCGAGCTTTTTATCTTTATCCTTTTCGGCCCCCTGCCGGTAGTGGGCGGCTATTTTATCCAGAGCGGGATTTTTTGGGACCTAAAGATTTTTTTGCTTTCGCTCCCTTTTGGTTTTTTGACTACCGCCATTCTTTTTGCCAATGAAGTGCCGGATTACGGCGATGATAAAAAAGCGGGGAAACTTACCTGGGTAAGTATTTTCGGGCCGCAGCGCGCATTTTTAGTCTATTATTTATTAATCGGCCTGGCATTTTCGGCAATTTTATGGAATATCGCTTCCGGGTATTTAAGCGCCTGGGCGCTCTTTTCTTTTCTGCTCGTTTTTCCCGCGCATCGCGCAGCGCTCATCCTGAAGAAATACCCAGCGGATAAGATGCGGCTGGTTGAATCGTCTAAACTGACGATTACGGTCCAGTCTTTGGTGGGGATAGTTTTGACTATCGGAGCGATTCTATGAGCAAGATATTGATTATCGGGGGAGGTTTTGCCGGTTTAAGCGCCTGCCACAGGCTTGGTAAATCCGGGTTAGGCCTTGATATTACGCTGGTAGATAAAAAAGAGACTAGCGACTTTCTGCCGATGCTGCCTGATTGTTTGGGAAGAGGGATTGACCCGCAATTTCTCGCCTGTAAGATAGAAGACACAGCCAGGAAGACAGGGTTTAAATTTATCAGGGATGAAGTGGTTTCAATCGATTTGCAGAAAAGGGAGGTTTTGACTAAGCAGCGGGCCCTAAATTACGATTATCTGGTTATTGCCAGCGGCTCGGAGACTAATTTTTACGGCAACGAGGTTATCCGCAGCCATGCTTATGCCCTGGATGGGGCTGATGACGCAATAAAGATTAACGCCGCCTTGAGGCAGGGCGGCTTTGCCAATTTTATTATCGGCGGGGGAGGGTATACCGGCATAGAGGTAGCGACTAACCTGAGGCTGTACGCGGATAAAATGGGCAAGGAAGCCGGAATAATTATCGTTGAGCGCGCTGCGCAGATTTTAGGCCCGCTTCCGGAATGGATGAGAAATTACACTGCCGCCAATTTAAAAAGAATGCGGATAGAGGTCTTTACTAATGCCACGATTGAAGGCGCAGAAGAAGAGAGAGTTTATCTATCCGGAGGGAAAATTTTTCATAAAGCGCTGCTGGTCTGGGCGGCAGGGGTAAAGACAGCGGGTTTTATCCAGAATTTGAATTCAGAGAAGAACCCGCAGGGCAGAATTAAGGTGGATAGCTATTTAAGGCTGAACGAGACTTGTTTTGTCGCCGGAGACGCGGCTTATTTCGCGCATCAGAACGGTTTTTTGAGGATGGCAGTGCAGTTTGCCATCACCCAGGGCAGCTGCGCCGCGATAAATATAATCAAGAGCATCGGGAAAAAAAAGCTTGAAGAATACCGGCCTCTTGATTTAGGATATATTATACCGATGGCAAATAACCGCTCCTGCGGCAAAGTAACCGGTTTCAATTTTAAAGGCCATCTACCTACCATACTTCATTTTACGATGTGCGTTTATCGCTCCTGCGGCTGGAAGAACAAATCAGGCGTCATAAAGGCATTATTAAATAAAAGGAGGTAGAAATATGTCAAAAGTCGGAAATATCGGGGAGGTTTATAAGTGCAGTGTCTGCGGTAATGTCGTGGAAGTAAAAGAAGTCGGAGGGGGAGAATTAGTCTGTTGCGGAAAACCAATGAATAAAATAGGAGGAGGCAGCCAGGATGAGTAAGTCAATTAAAGGCAGCAGGACGGAAAAAAACCTTTTAGCGGCTTTTGCCGGCGAATCTCAGGCGAGAAACAGGTATACCTATTTTGCCAGCGCAGCCAGAAAAGAAGGTTTCGAGCAGATTGCCAACATATTCGCCGAGACAGCGGAGAACGAAAAAGAACACGCCAAGGTATTCTTCAAATACCTGGAAGGAGGGGATGTGGAGATAACCGCCACTTATCCTGCCGGTATGATTAAAGACACCAAAACCAATCTTGAAGAAGCGGCTGCCGGAGAAAATTTAGAGTGGACAACCCTTTATTCAGACTTTGGCAAAGTTGCCAAAGACGAAGGTTTTCCGGAAATAGCGCGCTCTTTTGAGCAGATCGCCAAGGTCGAGAGATTTCATGAGTCAAGATACAGGAAGCTCATCAATAACATCGTTAACGCAGAAGTTTTTAAGAAAAAAACAGCGGTAAAATGGCACTGCATCAACTGCGGTTATGTTTTTGAAGGAGTTGAGACTCCGAAAGAATGCCCTGCCTGTAAGCACCCGCAAAGCTTTTACGAGGTATTGGCGGAAAATTACTAACGGGTATGTATCCATGGGATAGGATAAATTATGTCTTGACGAGGTGAGTCAATCCCAATATAATAAGGGAAATTTAAAGTCGACTACAAAGGCGTGGTTTAATGTTGGCAGCGTTTAAGGCCAGAGGATAGCACTTCCAGGCAACCTTCAAATTCAGAGGGTTGCCTATTTTTTTTAGCCCTGCCTAAATTTTCAGCACTTCTTGAGGAGGATTTTATAATGCCGAGGAGAAAAGATATTAAAAAAGTTTTAATCATCGGTTCCGGGCCGATAATTATCGGGCAGGCCTGTGAATTTGACTATTCCGGAACCCAGGCCTGCAAGGCGCTGCGCGAAGAGGGTTACGAAATAGTCTTAGTCAATTCCAATCCGGCGACGATTATGACCGACCCCGGCATGGCAGACCGCACTTATATTGAGCCGCTCACTCCCCAGAGCCTGGAGCGGATTATTGCCAGGGAGCGGCCTGACGCCATCCTGCCGAATCTGGGCGGCCAGACCGGGCTTAACCTGGCTTCTACGCTTTACAAGACAGGGATATTGGATAAATATGGAGTGAAAATCATTGGCGTGCAAGCAGATGCGATAGAAAGGGGCGAGGACAGGCTGGCTTTTAAGGCAACGATGCATAAGCTTGGCATTGCCCTGCCGCAATCGGAAACCGCGAATTCCGTAGAAGAAGCGGAGAAAATCGCCGAGCGCCTGAAATATCCGGTGATCATCCGCCCGGCCTATACTTTAGGCGGTACAGGCGGCGGTATCGCTTACAATGTCGAAGAATTAAGAGTTATCTGCTCAAGGGGCCTGGCAGCCAGCCTGATTCACCAGGTATTAATCGAAGAATCGGTATTCGGCTGGGAAGAGCTTGAGCTGGAAGTGGTTAGGGACCAGAAAAACCAGAAGATTACCGTTTGTTTTATCGAAAATATTGACGCGATGGGCGTGCATACCGGAGATAGTTTTTGTGTTGCGCCCATGCTCACCGTGCCGGAAAAGCTGCAGAAATTGATGCAGGAGCTTTCCTATAGAATCGTGGATGCCATCGGAGTGGTAGGCGGCACAAATATTCAGTTCGCGCACAATTTGATTGATGACCGGCTGGTGGCAATAGAAATCAATCCCCGCACCTCGCGCTCATCTGCCCTGGCAAGCAAGGCTACCGGATTTCCAATTGCCAGGATTTCCACTAAGCTTGCCGCAGGCATTACCCTGGATGAGATTCCTTACTGGAGGGACGGGACGCTGGAGAAATATACGCCAAGCGGAAACTATGTGGTGGTGAAATTTGCCCGCTGGGCATTTGAAAAATTTCCCAAGGCCAAGGATATTATCGGCACGCAAATGAAGGCGGTAGGAGAAGTAATGAGCATCGGCAGGGATTTTAAAGAGGGGCTGCAGAAATCAATCCGCTCTCTTGAAATCGGCAGGTATGGTTTGGGTTTTGCGAAAAACTTCCAGGCTCTATCAAAAGAAGAGCTGAAAATCCGCTTGAGCTACCCTTCCAGCGAGCGGATATTTTTAATCTACGAGGCGCTGCGCAAAGGTGTGGGCGTAGATGAGCTCTATAAATTGACTTATATCGGACGCTGGTTTCTTCAGGAAATGAAAGAACTGGTGGATTTTGAGGAAGAGCTGCTTAAGTTCTCCTGGAAGGATTTACCGGATAAGCTGCTGGTCAAGGCAAAGGAGTGGGGTTTTGCGGATAGGTACCTGGCACAACTCTTTAAAGTCCGGGAAAAGGAAGTTTACCAGCGGCGCTTTGCCTTGATTAAAGATGCCCGTTTCGAAGCAGTGCCGGTAAGCGGCGTAGAAAATGCCGCTTACTATTACTCGACTTATAGCCAGGGCGCTGACCAGGTCCCGGTTTCCAAGCGCAAGAAAATCCTTATCCTCGGCGGCGGGCCAAACCGTATCGGGCAGGGAATCGAATTCGATTATACCTGCGTGCACGCGGTATTTGCCCTGCGCGAAGAGGGTTTTGAGTCGATTATGATTAATTGTAACCCGGAAACAGTCTCTACCGATTATGATACGGCAGATAAGCTTTATTTTGAGCCGCTCACAGTTGAAGATGTATTGGCGATTTATCATAAAGAAAAGCCGGAGGGGGCGATTGTGCAGTTCGGCGGCCAGACGCCGCTGAATATCGCGCAGGAGCTTCAGCAGCGCGGCGTCAGGATATTGGGGACGAGCCCCCAGAGCATTGCCTTTGCCGAGGACAGGGAGCTTTTCCGGCAGAAGATGGATGAAATGGGCATCCGCCAGACTGACGGCGGCACTGCGCGTTCTTTGGAAGAGGCGATTGAAATCGCCAAAAAAGTCGGATATCCTTTGATGGTGCGGCCTTCCTTTGTTTTAGGCGGAAGAGGCATGGAGATTATTTATGACGAGGAGATGCTCCTGCGCTACGCCAAAGAGGCAATTCAGGTCAGCCCCGAATACCCGATGTTAGTCGATAAATTCCTGGAAAATGCCCTGGAAACCGAAGTGGACGCGCTTTCCGACGGAGAAGAGGTGTTGATTGCCGCGGTAATGGAGCATATTGAGCACGCCGGGATTCATTCCGGAGATTCTGCCTGCAGCATTCCGCCGCGCAACATCAAGCCGGAGCACCTGGAGACTATTCGTAAATACACCGAAAAAATCGCCAGAGAACTGGAGGTTGTGGGGTTGGTAAACCTTCAGTTTGCGATTTGCGAAGACAGGGTTTACGTATTGGAGGCAAACCCGCGCGCCTCCCGCACCGTGCCCTATGTTTCCAAAGTGACAGGGATGCCTTTGGCACATATCGCCACGCTGCTGATGCTGGGTAAAAAGCTCAAGGATTTTCCCGAGGCAAAGCCGCGGAAAGTAAATCATGTGGGAGTAAAAGAGGCGGTATTTCCTTTTAATATGTTTCCGGAAGTCGACCCGCTGCTTGGCCCGGAGATGAAAGCTACCGGAGAAGTGATGGGCATGGATAAGAGTTTCGGCCTGGCATTTTTTAAAGCGGAAGAATCAGCCGGCTCAAAGCTCCCGCTGGAAGGCAATGTTTTGGTGACGGTGACCGACAAAGACAAACCGGAACTTATTGCGGTTGCTCAAGGCCTGGCTAAACTGGGATTTAAATTACTGGCAACGG
>JBAZGA010000020.1:11660-13699 GCA_041653115.1 Candidatus Omnitrophota bacterium | reverse complement strand
ATTCCACTCTCGTTAAAAAACTCCATCAAGGCAGGCCCAATATCGCCGACGCGATTAAAAATAAGGAAATCCAGCTGATTATCAATACGCCCATCGGCAGGGAAAGTAAATATGACGATAGTTATATCAGGATGCTGGCGATACAGCATAAAATTTCCTATATTACGACGATGTCTGCGGCGCGCGCCAGTGTTGAAGGAATCGCGGCGGTAAAAGAAAAAGACCCCCAGCCGCTTTCTTTGCAGGAATATCATCAGGGGATAAGAGAAGAGTCCAATCCCTCGCTTCAGGCTGGTTATAGCGGGAAGCTCGGGATTAATTCGGCCAGATAAGTTATGGCCTCATTAAGGAGGTAGAGATGACGGCAATAAAAGAAATTACGCTGCGTGATTTGAATACGCAGGAGTTTATCGAAGAAAAAGCAAAGGAGATTACCGAGACTGTCGCAGGGGGCCTGGCGATTAACGCGCTTTCCGGCGGAGTGGATTCTTCGGCGGTAACCATGCTGGGGGCTAAAGCGCTGGGAGAGAGACTGAAGACTTATTTTATCGATAACGGCATTATGCGCGCGGGCGAGCCGCAAGAAATAGTTTCTGTATTTAAGCGGCTGGGAGTAAACGTAGAAATTATCGACGCCCGGGATGAGTTTTTCAGCGCGCTTAAGGGCATCAGCGACCCCGAGGAGAAAAGAGAAGCGATTACCCAGACCTTTTACAAAAAAGTCTTCGGCGAGCTCGTAAAAAAGAGCAAGGCAAAGTTCCTTTTGCAGGGCACGATTTTGACGGATGTGGATGAGACAGTAGCGGGAATAAAGAGGCAGCATAATGTTTTTGAGCAATTAGGCATTGACCCGCAGGAGGCTTTTGGTTACAATATTATCGAGCCGCTGGTGCAGTTAAGGAAGGACGGCGTGCGCAAAGTTGCCCAGGCGCTTGGCTTGCCGGAATCAGTTTATAACCGGATGCCTTTCCCCGGGCCGGCGCTTTCCGCGCGGGTAATCGGCGAGGTAACGCCGGAAAAAATTCAAATCGTGCGCACCGCTACTTCCATCCTGGAAGAAGAGCTCTCTTCGACCAGGGCTTTTCAGTATATGGCCATCCTGCATCAGGACAGGGTTACCGGCATCCGCGACGGAAAAAGGGATTTTGGCAGGCAGATAGAAATACGCTGCTGGGACAGCATTGATGCGCGTAAAGCCCGGCCAACGCAGCTTCCTTTTGAGACTCTGGAGAAATTAGCCGGGCGGATGGTAAAAGAGGTGCCGGAGGTGGTAAGCGTGACTTACAATATTACTGCTAAGCCCCCTTCCACAATGGAGGCAGTATAAACAGTTAAAGGGAGCTAACCATATATGGTCTCTTTATTTAAGGCGCTAAAGAAATACTTTTTTTCGGGGATTGCCGCAATCCTGCCCCTTTTCCTGACCCTATATATTATTGTCTGGATTCTGCTGTTCTTTGACCGGCTTACCGGGAAGCTCGTCAATCCTTTTTTGCTGAGAAAATTCGGTTTTAGCGTTCCCGGGCTGGGGCTGGTAGTTACAATATTGGCCGTGGTAATCGTCGGGATACTTTACACGTATTTTATCGGCAAACGCCTCTATTCTTTTATCGAGAAACTTTTTTTAAGGATACCCTTTGTCTCGGCGATTTATCCTTCGCTAAAACAGCTCTCAGATTTTTTATTCCGGCACGATAAAATGAATAATTTCAAGAAAGTAGTGCTGGTTGAATATCCCTCCCGGGACCTCTACGCAATCGGGTTTATTACCAACGAGAACTTAAAAGAGTTGACGCAAAAGACAGGCAGTGAATTAATCAGCGTTTTTCTGCCTTTTCCCCCGAGTCCTTTCTCGGGCCTATTGGTGCTTGTGCCAAAGGACAAAATTACAGAACTGGATATTTCGATAGACGAGGCATTGAAGTTTATCGTTTCCGGGGGCGTTGTCCAGCCCAAGAGCAAAAAGCCGTCATAAATCCCCACTTGAGAGTTTCCTTGTCTAAAAGACTTAAAGCTTGAATTTCCTTATTGATACGCTT
>JBAZGA010000020.1:0-11650 GCA_041653115.1 Candidatus Omnitrophota bacterium | reverse complement strand
AAATCGCAGATCGGAAGAAGCGAGGTTAATAAACCGTTCTTTAAGAAAGGAGCAAAGATGGCTGGCGAGGACTTGAAATCTTTAATCGCAAATATCGAGAAGGTAATTGTCGGCAAAACCGAAACCGTAAAGTTATTAATCCTGGGGCTTTTGACCAACGGCCATATTTTAATCGAGGATGTCCCGGGCTTAGGCAAGACCATGCTTAGTCTGGCCCTGGCGAAATCAATCAGCGGGGATTTTAAAAGGATCCAGTTTACCCCCGACCTCCTTCCGTCGGATGTGACCGGCGGGTTTGTTTACAGCCCGAAGAGCGGAGAATTCGATTTCAAGAAGGGGCCGGTGTTTACCAACATTCTTTTAGCCGATGAAATTAACCGGACCACTCCGCGCACGCAATCGGCGCTTCTGGAGTGTATGCAGGAATATAAAGTTACATCCGACGGAAAAACCCTGCCCCTGCCCAAGCCGTTTATGGTCATCGCGACGCAAAACCCCATAGAATACCAGGGGACTTATCCTTTGCCCGAAGCGCAGATCGACAGGTTCCTGATGAAGATAAATATGGGTTATTTGTCCTTAGAGGAAGAGATAAATGTTATCTCCGAGCAAAAAATCAAGCACCCCATAGAAGACCTCGCTCCCGTGATGAACTTAGAGAAGGTTTTGAAATTACAGGAAGAGGTCAAGGGAGTGGAGATTTCGCCCCATATCTTAGAATATATCGTGAAACTGATTTCGGCTACCCGCAAGAAAAAAGAAGAGGTAAAGCTGGGCGCCAGCCCGCGCGCTTCTATTTCCCTGATGCAGGCCAGCCGCGCCTGGGCGCTTTTGGAAAACAGGAATTACGTCATTCCCGACGACGTGGCCAAGCTTTTGCCCTGGGTATTAAAACACCGGATAATCCTGCAGCCTAAAGTCTCTATCTCCGGGAAGACGCCGGAAGACGTGGTAGCCGAATTAGTCAGGGCAACGCCTATCCCCTAAAAGTCAAAGATGCTGAAATTATTTATAAAAAGATGGATTGTGCTTCTTCTGATACTCATCTCTACGCTGATTATCGGAATGAAGACCTCGATGCTTTTTTTCCATTTCTTCTTCTGGTTTTTAGTGTCAGTGGCAGCGATAAACCTCGCCTGGATAGGATTAGAGTATTTCACGATCAGGCTGAATCTCTCGAGAAGGTTTACGGGCAAGGTAGAGGAGGACGACACCTTAGAAATAGAAACCCTGATTAAGAATAACAGCTTCTTTCCGGCTTTTAATCTGGTCCTGGAAGACGATCTTTCCTGTTCTCCGGGGGAAAAAGAGCTGCTTTTAGTGGACTATCTGGGAGCCGGGTCCGCCCTGGAGTTAAAATACAGCTGCCTTTGCCCGTTAAGAGGAAATTATAAAATCGGCCCCTTTACCGTTTATTTTTTCGACCCTTTCGGCATCTTTTTCCTGAAAAAGACTTATTATATCTATACGCAGCTCTATGTATATCCGCGGACTTTTGAGATTAAAAAGTTCCCCGTCCTGACCAGAGGTTTTCTTCCCTGGTTTGGGATACAAACCACCCAGGTTTCCGGAGATGAAGACGAGTTTTTCGGCATCCGGGAATATAAGGAGGGAGACCCGATAAAAAAAATCCATTGGATTTCTACCGCCAGGAAAAGGGCGCTGATCGTCAAGCAATTCCAGCGCCAGAGTTTTTTCCGCGCGACTATTATATTCAACCTGGAGAAGGAGAAGAATTTCGGGGCCGGTAAAGAAAGGGTCGCCGAATATACCATCAGGATAGCCGCTTCGCTTGCCAAGTACCTGATAGAAAAAGGGATTTCCACGGAGATTATTGCTCACGCCGGAGAAATAGTCTATATACCGTTTAACAAGGGCCCGGAATACCTGGAGGATATATTTAAATTTCTCGCTACCGCCCAGGCAGAAAGCAGGGTCAGCCTGGGCGAGATTTTTGAGGAATTTTCTCTCTATATTCCCGGAGATTCCAACCTGATTGTGATCATCCCGGATACGGACTGGGAATACCTGTCAGCGATGTTGTCGTTAAAAAAGAGGAATATCAATATCATGCCCATGGTTCTGGTAACTTCTACTTTTTTAAACCCCTTTGACAAAGAGAAGATTAAAAAGGACATTAGAATAAAAATATCCCCCGATGCCAATTTAAATCCCATATTTTTCGCCCAGGGGGATAATTTAGAGGAATTCTTCCAAAAATATTAAAGTGAAAGACAAATCCTTTCTCGCGGAATTAGCCTTAACCTTTTCTCTTTTTTACCTGATAATTTTTTTGCTGCGGGACGCGCTCTCTATTTACGGCTTATATATAATCTTCGGTTTAATCTCAGGCTTCTGCTTCAGCTGGTTTATCCGGGAGAAGCCGAATCCCTGGGCGCGGGTTTTGATGAACCTCGTAGCCGTAGGGATTTTTGTTTGGATTATATACTCTTTGCTGAATTCCTCGCTTCTCTACCGGGAAGTCATGCGTATCTTCAGCAAGGGCGCGCTTTTTTTCGCGGTGGTTTTCAGCTTTAACGCTTATAATTCCCGCTCCTTAACCTACCTTCAGGCTTTGAGTATCCCCCTGTTTATGTGCTCGCCGTTATTTATCAAAGATTACAACGCGGTTTCCCTGATCTCAATTTCAGGGTATTTTATCGGCTGGTTTATTATTTTTAAAGTCAAATTTTACGGATTTTTTAAGCCCGCAAAAGAAAAGAAGCCTCAGCGTTATCACCCCCTGTATCTGGCGCTGATATTTTTTATCATTATCTTAGTTTCCTCCTGGACGCTTTTTTCCAATTTTCCTTTGCGGGAGATAAAAGCCGGGGGATTTTTTCCGCTGGAGGGCGTTCCCGAAGAGGAGACCGGCCTTGAGAAAGAATATTACGCATTGCAGTCCAGGGTTCAGGATAAGATAACGCGGATCATCCCGGAGCTTAATTCTACGGAAGACCGATACGAGGTCCTGGAATTGCTCAGCTCTCTCTTGAAAGAATCGCCCTATACCGTGGAGGTTGAGAAGGCGGAGTCGGGCCTGATTACTCAGCTGGCACATCCCGGCCCGGGATTAGAAAAAAGGGATACGCCGGAAATGACTTTTATGATAAAGAATTATGTGGATAAAAAAATCCTCATTAACTTAAAGAGGAATAAAGACGGTATGATAGATGTTTTAAAAAAATACCTTTTTGACATAAAGAACCGGATCTCTATTTTAAGCCGCGTCAATAAAATCCAGTACGGCGATTCTTACGAAAAGCTCGATAAATCCAGCAAGGAGCTGAAGAAAAATATTAATAATGCTTTTGCATCCGGCTCCATTAAAAGAGAAATGGGCGGGCTGGTCAGGCAGCTTAAGGAATGGAAGGTGTTTGAGCTCTACCGCGAAAAGATGAACGCCCTGAATCAGGCTGCCGGCTCTGCGGGGGGAGAATTAAAGAAGGAACTGGCGGGTTTGCCGCAGGAGATCGGGCAGCTGGGGGAGGCGGCGGACTTCAGGAAGACGGGTAATAAATTGGAGGGCTTAAAAGAAAGGCTGCCCGCCCAGCTTAAAGAGCCGGTAAATGAAATTTTTAACCTCAAATTAGAAATGTCCGTTTCGGAAAAAGCCAGAAGCCTGAAGAGTAAATTAGAGATCCCCAATTTATCCGGAGATAAGATAACGGAATTGAAAGAACTCGTAGACGATATTGAAGACGCCGAGGGTTATCAGGACCTTTCAAAAAACTCCTCCGAACTTCAAGTAAGAATTACCGCGGAAGATATCGACACCCCTAAAAAGGAGATAGCGGGCCTATTGGAGATTAAAACTTACCGTTTGGTCAAGGAAGAAAAAGAGAAAATTGCGCAGACGCTAAAGGAAGGCATCCTGCCGGATGCGCAAAGAGAAGATTTCTTAAAGGGCCTGGAAAAATTAGAATCAGCCCAGGACGCGGAAAAGGTTATCTCGGGTATTGAAAAATCCCGCGCCGCTATCGATAAATTTCTGGAACAGGGGTTCATTAACCAGGGAAGCAAAGAGAACCTGGCAAAAGAAACGGAAGAGTTTAAGGACCTCTTACTGTTCCAGCTGACAATAAAAGAAAAAGAGATGAGCAGGGAAGAAGAGTTGTTTAGCGCCCAGAAAAGATGGGAAGAAATGATTGAAAAATCGCCTTTAAGCGAAGAAGCCAAGCAGCTGCTTAAGAGGTTAAGCGAAGAATTCAGCAGGGCGGATACCTTCAGTAAGCTGGAAAGCGTCAGGCAGGCGATCGAAAAAGAAATCGAATCCTTAGCGCAGGAGCCGGGCCTGGAAAAAGAAGCAGAAAAGTTAAAAGAGGCATTCAGCCCGGTGGTCCAGATGCAAAGGATGTATGTGATAGACAAGTCCCTTTTCAGCTTAAAGAGAAGCATAGATAAATTGGAGGAGCTGGACTATCGGGAAAAAGAAATACTCAAGGAATATTTAAAAACGATCAGGAACAGCTCTACGGAAGAAGAATTCAAAAGAAGATTAGAGGCCCTGAAGAATTATCTGGACTCCAAAGAATTAAAAAAAGAAGAAAAGTCCCAGGAGAAAGAACTAATCTCGCTTTGGAAAATATATATCATGCCTTCGCAGCTGGTGGTGCCGGTGGGTTCCTCCGTCCTTTTAAAGGCCATCGGCGTATATGAGAATATGTTTATTAAGGAATTGGGAGCGGAATTAGAATGGTCTTCCTCCAATCCCAACGCGGTTTGGGTGAATGAAAAAGGACTGGTTTACGCTTTATTTAAGGGCAAGGCAAAGATAAGCGCTCTATACAGAGGAAAAGTCGTTGAAGGAGCGGAAGTTATAGTCGTCGACCAAATACCAAAAGGAATAGGCGAAGCAATCAAAAGGGACTTAAAGAGATAGGTTCAAAAGCCGGATGAAAAGGAAATTCTTTATTTTTTGCCTTTTATTAATTTTCAGCCTCTGCCCCCGCCATAATTTTGCCGATTCAAATTCAGAATACCAGGAAGTGCTTACTCCCCAGGGCAAGGTTGTCATCGGCCCGGATAAAGAAGAGGCGATAGAAAAGTTCGGCTACCCCAGCTCCGCCGCAGATGATTTCTGGTATTATGTTGCTCCCGAGCCGTTTTTCGTCTATTTTACTCCCAAGACTATATTATCGATTCAACTCTATCCCGAATATTGCGAGGTCTCAGCCGGTTTCCCCGCAGAATTCAAGGCATTTGCCTATCTCTCTAATTTTGAAATAGAAGACATTACCGCCCTGGTCCAGTTATCGGTTAATCAGCCGGAGAATTTTATTTTGGAAAAGCCCGGGGTGATTATCCCCAGAAAAAAAGGCGAATACCAGGTTTTGGCAAAATACAATAATATTTTCAGCAATTCCAGCTATCTTACGGTGAGAGAGGCGCAAGAAAACATCGGTTTCCAGAAAGAACAATTATTAGCCATAAACATTCTGCCTTATAAGCCGCAGGTGCCTCTGATGAGCCGGCTGGACTTTATTGCTTTAGGGACATTTTTTTCATCCGAGAGGAATACTTACAGCCTCAGAGACATCACTAAAAACGCAGCCTGGTTTACCGAGCAGAACGGGAGCATCGTTAATGAGAAGAGCGGCGAGATATATTTTCCTTCTTCGGGCCAATTGAAGGTATTTTCTAAATATAATGATTTGGAAAGCTATCCGCAGGAAGTAGAAGTCAGGAACATGTCTTCTCCCTTACCGGAAAGATTAAAGCAGATTACGGTTTTACCGGAATTTATGATGGTGGAAAGCGGCGCTACCATACATCTGACGGCGTTCGGCACATATGTTAATAATAAACTTGAAGAAATCGCCTCGGCAGCCAGCTGGAAAGTAAAGGATACGGAAATCTTGGAAGCGCTGGAAAACGGAAAATTTTTAGCAAAGTCAGAAGGGATTACCGAAGTGGTTGCGGAATTAGACGGTCTGGAAAGCACCGTCGCAAAAGTAGTCGTTTTAGAAACGGGGGCAATCTTGGAAAAAGGCGCTTTGTTGGGGCTTGGCGGACATAAAGAAAAAAGCCGGGCACAAGGCATTTTGCAAAAAGAGCAGGCCGACCAGTTAAAATACCTCTTAGGCGTTCAGATATATACCAGGCAAAAGGAACTCAAGGAAAAACAGCTTTTAAGAAAATCTTCTACCCAGAGATTCGTGACGCTTGTGGAAGAGACTAATCTCACAAAGGGCGCCAAGCAAACGCTAAAGAATTTAGCCGAGCAAGTAGCCAAAGCAGGTACTCTTTCCGAGTTAGAATATCTCGGGCAGCGCCTGGAAACCCAGCTTGAGATGGCAACAGGCACATCAGGCGCAGGCGGCGCAGGCGGTACAGGCGGCGCAGGCGGTACAGGCGGTACAGGCGGTACAGGCACAACAGGTACAGGCGGCGCAGGTGGAACAGGTATAGGCGGTACAGGCGGCGCAGGAGGCGTAGGCGCAGGCGGAGCAGGAGGCGCAGGCGGAGCAGGCACAGGCGGCGCAGGTGAAACCAACCAACAGATTGAACAATTAAAAAATCTCTTAACCGTTCAAGTAGAGCAAAAAAAGGAGGAGCTGAAGAAAAAGAAGCCGCCGCAAAAATCCTTTGCTCACAGGAGATTTGTGAAACTCCTGGAAGAGTCTAACCTTAGAAAAGAGACCAAGCAAATGCTAAAAAATTTAGCTGAGCAGTTAGACGAGGCAGATACCCTTGCTGAAGTAGAAGAGCTCGGGGAGCGCCTGGAAACCCAGCTTGAGGATTTAACCCAGGAAGCCTCAAGGATAAAGCGCAGGGACCCGGCCAAAGAGATTAAAGATGATATAGAAAAGATAAGAAAAACTCTTATTGATACCAGAAAGAAGTTAAGCTTTATCAGGATAATCCCCGATTTTCTAAGTATTCCTCTGGGCGAAGAGAGGCAGCTTTTGGCTAACGGCGTGTATAGCGATAATTCCGAAGAAGACCTGACGCTCCTGGGGGAATGGACGAGTTCAGACGACAAAATCGCTACCGTAGATAAAGGCAAGGTTTCCAGCTTTTCTCAGGGCGAAACCGAAGTTTCCGTAAAGTACCAAGGCGTAAAAAGTAATCCCGCCTTGGTAAGAGTAGAAGAGCCTAAATTAGTATCCATCATCCTTTCTCCCGGGAAGTCGCGGATATCCATGAAAGAGAGGTTGAATTTAAAAGCCGAGGGATATTTTTCGGACTCCTCAAAGAAAGAGATTACTTCTTCCGTCGCCTGGATGCTCGCCGGCCCGGCAATTATTAAGATAGAAAAAGGCGCGGTTCAGCCGTTGAAATTCGGAGAAACCCGTGTCTTTGCGGAATATTCAGGCATTAAGTCGCTTCCCGCCACTATCGAAGTCATTTTTACGGTCAACTGGTTAATCGAGAATATTTTTCTCGTTATTTTTCTATTCATTTTAAGCGCAATTACGCTGTTTTCCATCCTTTATTTTGTAACTAAGTATAAAACGCGCAAACTACTCTCTCTCTATCAGAATCCCCGGGAATTCATCATCTGCCTATATGAGAATTTAAGGGGTATTTTAGTAATTTTCGGCGCGAAATGCAAAGAGATTATGCCTCCCCTGGCTTTCGCCGAATTTATCGAAGAAAAGCATTCTCTAAAAAGCCGTTTATTTTTCAAATTTACCGAAAAATTTGAAGAAGCCAAATATAGTAAGCATGCCCTGGGAGCTGACGCGGCGGATGCGGCTTTAGACGATTATAATAACTTTTTGAAAGAATTGACCGCTAAAGATAATAAATTTTCCCTGTTTTTAAAATATTGCCTGACGCTGGCAAAGAGGAAGCCCCTTTATGCCCGCAGGAAACGGTAGGCTGACTAGAGAAGCCTTAAAATAATCTTCCAGCTTTACTTTTAACTCCGCATACCAGCAATATTACTTGACAATCCCGATATTCTAGTTTATACTTTTCATATAAATCATACAAATCACATATATCATACAAATTGCATAAAAGAAAAAGGAGCGGGAGATGGTAGCGCGTCTAAAAGGTAAGATTCACGGAGCGGTTACTGTCGGCGAGAGAGGGCAGATAGTGATTCCGGCGGGAGTCAGGAAGTCGTTCAGGATTAAAACCGGAGACAAACTGATGGTTTTTGTCAAGCACGATATGATCGGCCTGATCCCGGCGGAAGAATTCAATCGCTTCCTGAATGAGGCAGCCGAGATATTGGAAAAATTCAAAAAGTAAAACTATATAGCGCATAACCAATGATGAAGAAGTATGTAGTTTTACCGATAATTTTATTCTTGTTAGGCTTTCTCTGCAGAGGGGCAATGGCGGAGGAAATCCTGAGCTGGGAAGACTGCCTTGCCGAGGCAAGGCAGAACCACCCTGACCTGATTTCCGCGGTAGAAAGCGTTAAGCAGCAGAAAGCCAGCAAGGCCATTACCTCAAGCGGCCTCTTTCCGCAAATCGACACTAATTTGGGCGCCTCTACTGCCGGCACCAATACGACCAATACTACTACGGACGTGACTACAAAGGCGACCACAGATACTTATACCTACGGCGTTTCCGGAACGCAGCTTATTTTCGATGGTTTTAAGACGCTGAATCAGGTAAAAAGCGCAGCGGAAAATATCAAGGCCGCGCAGGAAAATTACCGTTTTACCTCCAGCAGTGTCAGGCTGAATTTACGCACGGCATTCGTTAATCTATTAAAGGCGCAGGAATTAATCAAAGTGGCGGAAGAAATCGCCAGGATTAGAAAAGGGAGTCTTGAATTGATTACTCTGCGTTATGAATCCGGCCTGGAACACAGAGGCGCATTATTGACCGCGGAAGCCAATCTTGCCGAAGCGCTTTTTGAATTGGCGCAGGCAAAGCGGGACGTCGGTTTGAGCCAGCGGCAATTGGCCAAGGAAATGGGCCGCAAGGAATTTCAGCCGGTCTCGGTAAACGGTGATTTTAGCGTGCGCGAGGAATCTCTGGAGAAGCCGGACCTGGAAATGTTGGCTAAAAATCATCCTTCTTTATTGCAGGCTTTGGCCAAGATGAATGCCGCCGCATTTGAGATTAACTCTGCTTATGCCGAATTTGCGCCCGCGCTTTCCGGAGATGCCGGCGCGAACAAAAAGAGCAGCCACTGGCCGCCGCAGGACGATAACTGGAATTTAGGCTTAAGCGTGACGCTGCCGATATTTGAAGGGGGCTTGCGGATGGCGCAGGTATCCAAGGCAAGGGCTGCCTACAATCAATTAGAGGCAGATGCCAGGAGTACCGGAGATAGCCTTGTAGTAGGCCTGGAAAAATCATGGGTAGCCTTGCAGGATGCCATTGAAACAACGGGCGTGCAGCGTAAAGTGCTGAATGCCGCTGAGGAACGCTCAAAGATAGCCGAGGCGCAATATTCCGTCGGTTTTATCACTTTCGATAACTGGATTATTATTGAAAACGACCTGGTCAGCGCCAAAAAAGCTTTTCTTAGTGCCCAGGCAAATGCTTTATTGGCCGAGGCAAACTGGATTCAGGCGAAAGGAGAGACATTAGAATATGCGCAATAAAAAATTAAAAATCATTTTTGCGGCTTTGATTTTGCTAACCGGAATATCTGTATGGCAAATAATCTACAAACGCCCTAAATCCAATGGAGAGGTGATGAGGGAGGTAGCGCCGACGCTGGGAAGCATCGAGAGCGTTATTTCTACTACCGGCACGGTTTATCCAAAGAACCGCCTGGAAATAAAACCGCCGGTTAGCGGCCGGGTGGAGAGCATTTTGGTTAAAGAGGGTGAAAGCGTAAAAGTTGGGCAGACCCTGGCCTGGCTGAGTTCAACCGAGAGGGCAGCCCTGCTTGATGCTGCGCGCGGGCAAGGCGAAGAGAAATTAAAATACTGGCAGGAGACTTATAAGCCGATACCTTTATTGGCTCCGATTGACGGAGAGGTTATTGTTGCTACAACGCAGCCGGGGCAGACCGTTACTACTTCTGACGCGGTAGTAGTATTATCGGACCAGCTTATTGCCCGCGCCCAGGTAGATGAGACCGATATCGGTAAAATTAAGCTTAATCAAAAAGCATCGATTATTCTTGATGCCTACCCTGACACTAAAATAGAAGCAAAAGTAGAGCATATATATTATGAATCAGAGACGGTAAATAATGTAACGATATACAAAGTCGATCTTATCCCTGTAGAAACCCCGGATTTTTTCCGTTCAGGGATGAATGCTACTGTGGATGTTATAGTTGAAGGCAGAGAAAAAGCCTTGCTGCTGCCGGTGGAGGCAGTGCGTAAAGAGGGGAATGAAAGCTATGTGTTATTAAAGGAGGCCGGCGGGAAAAATCCGGTGAAGCGGACTGTTAAGTTAGGCCTTACCGATGATAAAAATTACGAAGTCCTTTCGGGTTTAACCTCCGGAGATACTATAATTATTACGACAAAGAAATACGTTTTTCCTGACGGTAGTAGTAATACAGGGACTAACCCATTTATGCCCAAGATGTCCAGTAGAAAATGATTGAAGCCAAAAACTTATACAAAACTTATCAAATGGGTAATGTCAAGGTAGAGGCCTTGCGCGGCGTCTCGTTAAAGATTTCTGCGGGAGAATTTGTCGCGATTATGGGCGCTTCCGGTTCAGGCAAGTCTACGCTGATGCATGTGCTGGGGCTTTTGGATCGTCCGGATTCAGGGGAATATTTCCTGGGAGGGGAAGACGTAACCAGGCTTAGCGATAAGGAGCTGGCTTTGGTCAGGAACCAGTTGGTCGGTTTTGTTTTCCAGCAGTTCCATCTGCTGCCGAGGATGACGGCGTTGGAAAATGCGGAGTTGCCGCTGATTTACGCCGGTAAAAGGAATTTAAAAGATAGGGCGGCAAAAGAAATCGAAGAGGTGGGGCTAAAAGACAGGATTTCCCATAGGCCAAACGAGATGTCCGGTGGCCAGCAGCAGAGAGTGGCGATTGCCAGGAGTCTGGTTAATGATCCGCCGATAATCTTTGCCGATGAGCCTACCGGGAACCTCGACTCAAAAAGCAAGGAAGAGATAATCGCTATATTAAAAAAACTTAACGAGAAAGGAAAGACCATCGTTATTGTGACCCACGAAAGCGAAATCTCCGCTCAGGCCAGAAGAATTATTACCATGCGCGACGGCCAGATTATTGCGGATAAGATAATCTCCGGCGTAACCAAGACTACCGAGGTTGCCTTTGCTGTATCTGGAAATTCAGTCAAAGAAATTTTGTCCAAAACGGGTAGGGCAGTAAAAGGGGGGATAGAATTCCTGGATTACCTTAGGCAGGCGGTTTCCGCGATGGTCTCGCATAAGATGCGCGCGTTCCTCTCAATCCTGGGGATACTTATCGGTGTGGCCGCGGTTATTGCTATGCTGGCAATCGGCCAAGGCGCAAAAGAATCCATTGAACAGCAATTGGCGTCGCTGGGCTCCAATCTTCTTATTGTCAGGCCCGGCGCTGCCAGGTCAATGGGAATATCCATGGAGGCGGGAACAACAACGCGTTTTACCCTTCAAGATGTGGAAGAAATCAAGAAATTAAGCGATTATGTAAAGGATACCAGCCCTTCGGTAAGAGCGAGGGCGCAACTCGTTTACGCGGATAAGAACTGGAACACACAGGTTGAAGGCGTGGCGGTAAGCTATGCGCAGTTACGTTCATCTGTCCCGAC
>JBAZGA010000019.1:0-35239 GCA_041653115.1 Candidatus Omnitrophota bacterium | reverse complement strand
GTCTTCGCGGGTATGGGAGAACTTCATCGGATTAGGCATCCGGCCGAACCCCTTATTTGCCCGCTCCATTACAAATTGAGAATCCGCCATTGGAGCGTCAGCGAATTCCAGGCCGCCTCCTCCGGCAAGAGAGCCGGAAAATATTTTTATATCTTTTTCGGGACATTTTTTCTCAATGATAAATTTTAGGAAAAGCGGGAAATAATAAGTAGTGTCTTCCAGCAATACAATACGGCTTGCCGTGTCAAGAATCCCCGAGCGCTCAACCTGCCGGAACATGAATTCCGCCCAAAGGCGGAAAGAAGCGCTCTCTTTGTAATTTATCCCGTAATAATTCAGCATCAGCCGTTGATACTCGTTGTATGAAGCGGAACGTCTTTCAAAAGCCTCAGAGTTACTCCGGAGCTCATCGCGTATTTCGGCCGGCACGTTCACCTGGCGCGACATGGTAAAGACGTTGAACCTCTGATGGAAATTCTTTTCTCCTCCTAAAAGATAACGTAAATCATACGCGGCTTCATATACACAGCCCATACCGGCGGTAATATAAACATAACGCTCGGCATCCGGAAACATCTCCCAGGCTGACTTATTGTAAAGATACGCTGCCCGGACCGTCTGCCGGACATTCTCCAGGCTCAAACCCTTATTATCGTTATTCGTGAAGCATCCACTGGAAAGGCAGCCCAGCTCTATGGCCTGTAAAATTTTTATTGCATCCCGACGGAATATATTTTTACGCTCTTCAGCAGAAATTGCGCTTCCTATCTCATTTGCCTTACGCAGCACTAAATCATAGATTTCATCTGCGTTCAAAAGCCGGTATTGACCCTGGGCATCTCTCCTAAGCAATGCCCCTGTAAGGGGCTCGTAAAGTATATATAGCGAATGAGAATTAACGCCCTTGATCCTTATTTGCGGGTCTAAGCTATCTTCATCTTCCCTCATCGCCAGCGCCTGGCTGGTTTGCATATCTTCGGGATAGTTTTGCGCCACGAATTCATCTATTTTGTTGTCAATAAGCGCCTTCATCCTCAGCTGCTCAAGGGTTGCACTCAACAGGAAGTTTCTTTCTAAGCGCATTATCCGCACCTCTTCCTGGTCTATGGGTATGGCGGCAGGATAACTATGGTAAGGCGCTGACTGCGCGCCGTTTAAAAGACCGGGACGGGTAATACTGACGATAAAACCTTTTGGAAATCTATCTGTATCCTGCGATACTAACTTAATAGTATAAGAAGCCCTGTCCAATATTTCCTGAATAATCTCATTCTGGCCAACTGTGGAATATTCAAGGAAGCTCATTAATGAAGCCTTCAGGAGACGGAAGGCCAATCCTCCGGATTCTTTATCTCCTCCCCGCCGCAATAATTTCTCTAAGTCATCCTTTGATGAGTGCTTTTCCGCTAATCTCTTTAAATCCGGGTCTTCTGCTATTTCTTTCTCGAGTTTAGTCCGGTCCCTAAAACCCAGAGAATCCAAGAACGGCAAGAATGATTCCAGTTTAGTTATATCCCGCCAATAAGCTTCTTCTTCCGGCTCGATCCTATAGGTAACGGATACCCATCTCGGAACAGCCAAATCCTGCGCCTCTGCTGCTCTTGCTGCAGCAAGGAATGTTCTCAGGAATATCTGTGTGCCAAATCCCTGCCTTCGCATATTCCTGTCTGCTACTTCAAAATTTCCGTAAGAAAATAACTCTATCTCATTATCAGATACCCTCAGGTTTACACATCCTTTATACTCTTCGCCGATATAAAAAGACGCGCAATAATAAAATCCCGGCATGGTTTCGTGTTTTACTATCCTTACTCTTGTTTCTACTGTTTTGCCCTGAAAGTTAAAATAGGCAGGCTTCTTATTTATAATTTCTGGCGGCGCTTGTTCTCTTGCGCGCCGGGCAAACTGTTCATTCTCTTCGTCTCTCGCCTGAGGGTATGCCAGGAGATGGCACTCATGGAGGATGGAGAGGATAAAATCAGGGTGGGTTGCGCTGGAGATATCTTCAGCAATGAGTATCCACTCTTCCCTGGTTGCTTCATCAATATAAAAAGTGCTGAAGATGTCGTTGAATACCCCTTCCTTGGGGACCTCCCTGATGCGGTGTCCTTCATAGATTTCCTTTAGCTTGCGCGCTACTGCCTGCGTCTCTTTATCTGCCGATTTACTTAACTGCGTAATATGGCGCTCTATCAGGGGAACGCCGAAAATATCCTTTTGTTTTGACAAATCACCCAATTTACTGATATCTGAAAGTATCCTTTTTCTGGAAGGCGTGTCGTGCTTAGGCCGGGTGCGGGCGGCGTCAGCATAGGGAATGATACCCCAAATCTTAATTGTCCTACCCAATTCTTTCTCAGTACCTGCAATTCTTTTACCCCAGGTTAAAACATATCCTCTGAGAATTTTCTCTTTCTCTTTGCTCCACTCTGCTTTAAACCAAACTTGCTTACCCTTTACGCCAATCTCCTTGATTATCCCCTTCCAGCCGCTCTGTTGCTTGCCCAAACCCGACCAGGGATATGTATAATAAGCTCGTGGGAATAAATAAAGCTGTCCTCGCTCGTTTGTTTCATTCCCTAAACAGCAACCTTTTAGCCGCGTTAATTCCTCTGCGATTTTCTCCCAGTCCGTATCTTCCGGATGATTTAGCAACCAGCGGACATTATCAGTTTCATCTCTTATTTCCCAAATCATTTTTTCCTTGCCATAATCATTTTTAATACCGGCTATCTTCCTACCCCAGACTAATACATATTTTCTCAGAAAAGACTCTCCTCCTTCTTTGCTCCACTCTGCTTTAAACCAAACTTGCTTACCCTTTACGCCAATCTCCTTGATTATCCCCTTCCAGCCGCTCTCGCGCTTGCCTAAGGCCGGCCACCAGGTATATAAAAAGTTTGCCTGCGGGATGAAGTGAATTCGCCCTATCTTATCTACCTCTCCTATATGATAGCCTTTCAGGCGCTTTAATTCTCCGATTTTTAGTTCCCAGTCCGTATCTTCCGGATGGTTCAGCAACCAGTGGATATTCTCAATTTCATTTCTGATTTCCCAAGCCGCCCCTCTCCTGCCCCACGCCAAGACATATTTTTTCACAAAAGACCTTCTTCCTTCTTGGCTCCACCCTACCTCAAACCAGACCTGTCCGGCTCTTACGCCAATATCCTCGATTATCCCTTTCCAGCCGCTCTCGCGCTTACCTAAAGCAGCCCAGGTATATCTATATTTAGGCTGTAGAGATAAGCGGATTCGCCCCAACTCATTCGTCTCTCCTACGTAACAACCTTTTAGCCGCTTTAATTCTCCGATTTTTAGTTCCCAGTCCGTATCTTCCGGATGATTTAGCAAATATTTGTAATCCAAACGCCCCGGTTCCGGCTCAAACAACCCGGCTAGCTTAAAGAAATTTTTCTTTTCTTTTGTCGTAAACAAAAATTTCTCAAAGAAAGCTTTTGTTTGTTTTTCCAGCGTATCTCTTTTAGCGACCACTTCGCTTACCTTTTCTGGCTCGGCCTGACTCAGCAATCCGGCTTGTTTACGCCATCCCTCTTCTTCGGACTCTATATCAATTATTTCCTCTGTTTCCTCAAATAAATCTCGCAGCTTAGCGGTTACATTAGAACGTAATTTCGGCTCTAATATCCCAATCACTCTATCGTCAGAAATAGAACGGCAGAAATTAACCAATAGCAGAGGAGAAGAGCGCGCCATAAAACCAAAACTATCAGCGAGGGCAGCTATCCTTTGGGATTGTAAAGATTCCTGTATATCGGCAAAAGAAGCATAATTAATGAATAATATAAAATTGCCCAGTTCCTCAGCCGCAGGGAATTTTCCGGTTGATTTAATTACCAACTTGTAGCCTTTTTCATCCCTGGCCATTACCAGCTGATGAGGTAAGTTCTGATAAGGAGAAAACCACCAAACCTTATCTACCAATCCGTCAGCCATTGCCCAGTAAAGCCAGTTTCCATTATTAACCACCCGCTTCTCAACATCAGCTTTACTTATCATAAAATCACGCCCCTTATCTACAAGCAACAAATTGAGCGGTTGCTTCACGATATCGTTGAGAACAAAACGCAGCCAATAGTAAGACTGGATAGCTTCAGCAGTAGTAAGAAAGCATAGCCGGTGCTTTAACTTGGATTCTCCATTCCCGGGCGCATTCGCTTGTTCACCCCCTGCCATCGCTATAACACCTTCTTTACGCTGCCAGCCTTCTTCATTATTTTCTGCGTGGATCCTAGCTGCGGCTAACCAACCCCTCAGCCAAGGGAAAATTAAACCCTCCTGTTCAGCCTTTTCCCTGGAGATATCAAAAGCCCTGCTGGCTCCATCAGATAGACTCCAAAGCATATCGCGAATCGCAGGCCATTCTTCCCCTGACGGGGTATACCATTTTTTCTCTTTTGCATCAAATATGCCTTTTTTATGATCGCAGACAAAATTTACGGTCGCCTGCTGGCTGCCTGATTTTTCTCCATATTTCTTAACCAGTTCCTGCCGATTAAGCTGCTTGAAGAACTCCTCGACATAAGGCACTATTTTTGTCACTAAAAATTTTTCTCTGCCGAAAAGCGTAAAAAACCAATAAACCCGGCGCCACTTGGTTTTCATACCGTTTATCTCTTCGGGCCTTTCTACCTTAAGAGTTGAAACCCCAAGACCGCGCAGGAATGGTACTATCCGCTGACTGATTATAAATACAATCTCAATAGCGGCAAAGATAAGGTGGGAGATGCCAAAAGCAAATAAAAGCGGATTTGCGGGGAAAGAAAGGATAAGGAATAGTCCAAAAATAAGATTAGCTAAAGCTCCTAATACGCAAGGCGGAGCTTTATTTCTGTAATTCCAGCCGAAAAATAAATTCTGCCAGCCGGGGTCTTCTAAATCCCTCCATCTTCCTGTAAGCGCAGCCTGGAATAAGTTGAATAACTCATGCAGTACAACCCATGGGCTAAGCAATAAACGCAATGCCCAATCCGGCTGCCCGTTTTCTAAATATTGGAGCAGATGGGAAGGCTGGGTATGGTTATTTTCCGTATCTAAGAACTTTTGTAAAGCAAGGTAAGCTTTCCTCATCAGGTTTATCAATTGCGTCCTTTGCTCAGCTTCTAAATTATCAAGCGCCGGGCAGGAAAGAGGATTACTCTTTCTGATGAAATCGCGTAATTTGCCCTGGTAGGCCTTCCGAAGTAATTCTATCGCCCCATCTTTTTCTATGTAACCTTTAATAAAGGCTTCAATAGCTAAGTCAAAACGCTCCCACCACATTACCGTCGCCAAATAGCCAGGATTTATAAAATCAAATTCTCCCTGCAATAATGCATTCAAAATAATATCTTCATCAGTATGCATAACTGTGGGGTTTCTGCGTGACCAGATAAACATAACCTTTAAATCATCGCCCGTTTTTTTAGAGACGACTATATCTCCTGCGTGCATGTGGAATTGAGGCACAACCGCCCCTTGCGGCGTTATTCGTGAATATAGGGCGCGTATCCGGGTTATCTCCTGACGCACTATATCCGAATCGTCAGAAGTTAAAATATCTATCGACTTGCCTTGATCCCGCCAAAGACAGAAAGTACCATTTTCTACTTGCGGATGTAATTCATGATAATCCTCCAGCCACTCTCCAATCATAACAGGAATATATTCTTCCCCCCGCCAGGTCTTTACCTTTCCTACTCCTAGAGCAAAAGGCTCCATAACGTAATCGGGGTTCCATTGATAATCTTCCTGTAAAGCTGTATATGCGTGAATTAATTCTGCACTGGCATCACTTAAATCCTGAGCAGTATTAATTACAAACCTGACTTGCGTAGCGTTCTTTAAAACTACGGTGACCTGTGTAACATTTGTAATCATTCCCGTCTTCACGTTCCATAATTCTAATCGTTCAATATCCTCTATGCTGTTAATTACAGATAACTTATCATAAGATAGTAACCGTGGATTCTTTCCCTTGTTTTCAATAATATGATTCAGGTATCCCAAGAGAGGACGATAATCCCCTTCTTCGCCTTTAAGATGCTGCTGCATTGCCCGTAAGGTAGCGCGATTTCCTATGCACCTGAAGTCTTCAATTTTTGCCTTAATATAAAGGACTGCTGCCTGCATTTCTTTTGTTTCAAAAGTTGATAAATACCGCCCCAACGCCGCCGGTTCCATATCATTCAATTCGCTGAGTATCGTTGATACTTTTTCTAAGGTCCTGTCTCTTAATAGCTCCACAATAACATGGTAGGCAACTCTAAATCCGTGGTCTTTAGCCAAGGTTAATGAAGGAGATGCCGATGCAAACTCCATATCATCGTCTCCGCTATATTCCTTTCTCTTAGGGCCGTAATATATTTTTACCTCCAACCCTCCTTTTACCTTGTCTTCTATCATTTCCCTTATAAGCAGAATCAACTTATTATTTTTTGCCAATTCGTCATTTTCAAGTACGGCTATCGCTGCCTGAATGCCCTCTGGATTGAATTCAATATCCATCCATTCTTTATTACTACCAAAATAAGCCTTTATCATAAACAGATTAAAAGGAATACCTATTTCTTCAAGTTCCCTGCAGACATCCTCTTTAAGCGTCATTAAAGGATGCATAAGTAAAAGTAGCTGCAAATCGTAAAGCCGGTATCCAATTTGTTGTTTAAGGCTAAGAGTATTTGTGTCAAGGCTATGCTCAAAATCGCAATAAGAAACCATTCCGTTATGATACTTTATATTTCGCGTATAAATAAAACGGTGCATTACCCCACACAGGTCATGAAGTGTACGTAACTGTAAACCGCAATCTTTAGCCATCCGCAGAAGTTCTTCTTTATTGTTCCCGGCTTTTTCTCTATCCAGGATTATTTCCGGGCCGCCATCCGAACCAATCTTGAATTCACCGATTAAATTTCCAAAAGCCTCAAGCAATCTTTCGTTGGAAGGATCTGCCAAGCCGTCAATGGTAAAGCCTAACTCTTGACCGTGAAATGCCTTGTTTATATAACGACCGAACCCGATCGGATAATCAACATTAAGCCCGTGATTAAGAATCTTTCTGGTTATCTGCCACTGGTTGTATGCTTTCTGATAAAACATGCCCTTATACGGCTGGTAGTTAAACTGGTCTTCTACATATCCGCCATTTTTATCAAACAAGATATGCCGGGGGACGGAAGGGATAACAAAAGGTACCAATTCTTCCTCCTGGTCAAAACAAATGCCTTTTATGTTAATGGCTTTTATTATCTGCCCATCGACGGTAATCGGCATACCTAAATCGATGATAATCGAACGGCCTGTTACAAGGTTCCGTTGTATTAAATTTTGCCTGCTGAAATTACGGCATATGGCTTCTCTAATTTGTTTAAGAATATCCGTAGGAAGCTTTGTCTTGATTTTTTCATCGATGTAAAATTCGGCTTCTTTATCTTCCTTTACCCTTTCATTAAATGCTACTCCGGCCTGTAAATATTCTTGCCTAGCCGGAGCGGGTTTTTTTGCTACTATCACCCAGATATCCGTATCCTCGCCTACAAAGCCCGGAGGAACAGGTTGCATATGCATCTCGCACTTGCCGTTGCCTAAAGTAAACCAATTTGCCTGTTCGGGAATTTCTACAAAACCGTCATCGCCATAGGCAAATTTATGCCTTATTTCTTTTTTACCTACATATATTCTTCTAAGCCTGCTGGCCCGTTCAAGCGTAAAACCGCAGCTGAACAACTGGTCAGAAAGTAACCCTGTAAATTCACAAAAGATATCTACTTCTAACTCTCCTCGCACCTTAATGTACCTCAAGTAAGCATCATTTTGCTCCAGGCTCTTGCCCATGCCTGTAACTGTATTTCTATGGAGCCCTTTCAATCTTTCTGCGTCTGCTTCGCTTCTGCACCAACAATCGATTTCACGCACAAAGAGGAACCCCTTCTCGGCAGCGAGTTCTCTCAAGGCGTTCGGATGCGGGTGGATAGATTGGATAAAAACTGCTGAGCCGCCGGGCGCAAGAGACGCGTAAATTGAATTTAGAAGTGACCGCATATCTTTTAGTTCGGAAATAGTATCTGCCGAAAAAATAAATTGCTGGCCGGGATTCAATCGCCTGGCAGCATATTGTAAATCTATCGGACTTACCAATGCCTGAGGGAACCATTCTTTGAGCTTATCTGGCCACCATTGATTATCAGTATGAATCACCTTTATGCCGGTCTCTGTAGCGCTAATATTGCATTCTTCTAATATGTATCGTAACAATTTTTCTATTGCCTTTTTGGTTACCTCCCGCCCTGTTCCTTGCTTAATATCCCGCAACACTCCTTGATCTATTTCCTTAACTGCATCTGGTATCGCCGGTTCCCTGCGTTTCTTTGAGCGCGTATAAAGTACGGGAATTCCGTCTTTTGTCTGACCTTCTGTCTGCTTAGGTTTACCCTGCTGCTGCCGGCGGTATGCTTTCTTTTTCTCTTCCCTTCTTTTCTTTTTTCTCTCATCGCCTTTACTTGCGAATAAAAGTGGTGGGTTCCACGTGGTAAACTTAACCCTCATTGTGCCGCCAGTAGCGGTCTCAGCTACAGGGACTAAATTCCAATTCCAAAAGTCATCTGCCTGCAGAGCGCAGATTTCTTCTTCGCTGGCAGAAGGGATTTGGCGATGCAGCCATTCGTGCTCTTGGCCTAATTTTTGAGTAAAGGGCTTCAGGTAATCAAAGGCAGGGTGTGACTTTTTATAAGGGTAGGCGATGGCCGTCGTAAGGATTTCCCGTAAAGGCGGCGTCCTTAACCCATTTGCTTTGGCATGGCGCCGGAAAGCCAAAATAATATCTATGGCGGCAAGAAAGAAAAGCAAAGCCGTAATCGGGTTACCTCTGAAAAGCTCGCTCTTGGCTGCAGTAAAATAGATTTGGGCGGTAAGAGTAGCACCTTGAAGAAGCTCACCAATCCCGCCTGCTTCGTTGATTTTAAGAAATGGGGACTCGTCAATAGGATAAATAAACTCGCGTTCATATACTTTCTTTAGAGCCAAACGAATTTCTTTTTCGGGCCGTTTTACAATTTCTGCTGCCATAGCGTTAAACTTCTTGCTCTCAGTTAATAAGAATTTCTCCGGATCAAATGATTCTTTTAAAATTCCCAGCTCTATTGCAAGAAGCTGTATTGCTAATTTGCTTGTCAAAAAATACTCCGGCGGTGTAAATCCGGAACGACCGGGCGAACTCATCTCAACGAGCAAAGACCAGTCATGTAGCATAATCTCCGGGTCCGGCCCTACTGCAGCGCGCGTCATTTGTCCAGAGAGCTCAATGAATGCTTTAACGACCAGAGTCTCAACCAGGTTAATAAACTCTTCTTTGGGCATTTCAACATCTTCTGCCCATTCGTAACTTTCAGACATAGTTTTTAATACCGGATAATAAACGCTTCCGGAGCGAATTAGGGTCTTTGACCACTGATTAATATAATCGTAACGCCGGATAATCACCTGTCGGCCCAGGCTGTCTTCCAAACGAAAATGATCTATGGCGTGCCGTAACTCTTCAATGATGCTATCCTCAATTAATACCTGCTGCATATCTTGGGCATTCCTGCTAAGCCGCCGAGCATATATCGGCGTTATCATAGAAATAACATCTAAATCTACAATAATACCTAAAGGATCAAACCTAATGGGTAGCCCCTCGGACTTAAGATCGCGATATTGTTTTAAGAAAGTGCGTTTTAAATAAACCCGGATCTGGCGTCCCGCAAAATTAAAAATGCGCCGTTCAACAATTTGATTGACGATTAACGACCTAGCCAATGCTAGTGCATTTTCCTCTGTTAATTGTTCTTTTTCCTGGGTAATCAATAATTGACGAGGGACAAACCATCGCTCATTCAGCTCGTTAATAATAATAAAAAGGGTCTCGAATAAAGGAACGCCTTTCGCGCTTTGCTCTTTCGCCAATTGCTCCATTCCGTCTATTATTTTATTCCACTTCAAGCCTTCTTCTTTATCCAATCTGTCTGCTGCTTTGCGCAGGAGCGTAAAATTCTTTCCGCTAGATGAAGCTAACTGACTCAGGGCGGGAAGTATACAGACTTCTGTCCACTTGGTAGCTGAAGAAATGGGTTTATTTATAATTTTTGCAACTTGTCCAGCCTGTCCTTTTCTTAGCTGGATACGCCTTAAGATTTTTTGAAGCGCTTTCTCGTCTTGCGCGAGATATATTTTACGTATATCGCTATCATTAAGTCTAATCCCCACCTGCGCGAGCTTCTTTTTAAAAACCTGTAATGCTTCTTCATCGGCCTCTCTTTCTTCTTTTTCTCCCGCTGCGTAGTCTAATAGCTCGCCGCCTAATTTTGAAATTAGATCACTGTCATGGCCTGCTGCCAGGGCGCTCAAAAGCTCATTCACCTCATCATGTATCAGGCCGCCGCTAGCCGCGAGAAGCTCATGCTTAATAATTTCTTCATTACTTATCCCTGCCAGAGGCGCGGAAAGCCTGAATACCGAGCTCGGTACAGGGAATAGCAGGCCTATATGCAGGATTATTGCTCTGCCTTCAGGATGCTCAGCTAAACCTTTTAGGCAAGAGGGTATTTCGCCGCGCATTTCCTGAAGCATCTCACCTGTTATCACACAAGCCCCGCAATCGAACTTTTCGCTTGCGGTAGAATATATTGGAATTCCTTGGGCAATTTGCTTTCTGGCTCTACCATTTGTGACTTTATCAATAGACTCTTCCAGTTGAAAGCGCAGGCTGTTTACTTTATCCAAACCCGGGATTAGAGGCTGAACAGCCCCGTCATTGATTAATTCCTGCAGCAGCTCTTTTACCTTTTCCCTCGGCCGTCCGTCGGCGGAAACATCATCCCCTTGAATTTCTCTTGTGTCTATATTTAACCCATCGTTTTTTTCTCTTTGCGGCCTTTTCTTAAAAGGCGCGGGCAATATCTCATCAACTACTGTCCTAAATGAAGAACCGTGCAATTGGGCAAGCGCCAGAATAATGTTATGTGCCTTGATAATCGGAAGAGGCACAGGATTAAACTTTATGGCGACTAAGGCATGTACCGTGACATGTAAAACTCGGGCCAGTTTTTGGTTGCGGGCATGCCCATAACCTTTAGTTAAACGCTTTAAATTCTCCCTGAATACTTCCCTGCTTAATGCGCCTGTTTCCATCATCCCTAGCTCTCCGCGTTGAGGTATGGTAATGTTTACTGCTGCTGTAAAAGGATTTTTGCTGTTCAGGCACATCGCTCTACCGGATTTTCTAAACGGCTTTCTCTCTATCCGCTGGATACGCCGCAATAAATATCTTAACTGCCTGATCCTCCCCGGATGAAAAAGCCAGTAATTTACCGCAGTAAATCTTCCTTTATTTGCCCGTACATCATCAAACTTAAAATCATCCGCTGATGCCAAAACAAGCATGAGGGAATGGATAGTGGTAATCGCCGGATTGATTATTGCGGTATTACGCCTCTCCAGTTTCCCTATGCTTGTGCTGTCACGGTGCAAAAGTAAACCCAAATCTTCCTCAATGATAGTCTGAGGAGCGATTTCTCTGTAATTGTTTCTGGCTCTCCTTTCTTTTACGGGCTGCCGCACTGCTGCCCGTAAGCGCATTAATCTGAGATTATAGCCAAACGCGGCAAAAGCCTCGCCTCTTAACCGCCATTCCTCACCCTCATTGGGGATTAATAAAGAAACTAAGCGGCTGTAAGAATGTTTCTGCGTTATTCTTCTTGATTGCGTGCGTTTATTTAGGCTTTGGGCGCGCATAATGATTTGGCGCGCCTGCTCTACTTTGCCAGTGTCAAAAAGCAGATTTTTTAGCGCGAGAGGCCTGTCTTCTGTATCGGCTGGTATATCGTCCAGTAGGAAATTTTCTGCCTGGGAGAAAATACGGATTACTGCTTGTATAGTAATCATCGTGGCCATGGTTTTATCGGCACAACCCCTCTCTAATCTACCGGTAAAGGTCTCATTCCTACGCAGAAGAAAACCGATATCCGACGGAATAATAAATAATGACCTTACCTCTTTTGTATTATTCGGCCTCTGCTGCCTAATGTGCTTTTGTGGCGTGCCTCTTTTCCGGATTAATCTCAGGTTATACCTGAAAACCGCCAGGGCATCATCGCTTAATTGCCACCTTCTCACATTTGCCCTGGCAAATTTTGCTTCGGCTTTTTCAGAGATAAATAATCTCACTAACTCCCGGTAAGACGTATCCTTAGTAACCCTTAATTTTTGCGATTCATGGTTTATCTCCTGCGCCGCCATGAGAATATCCCGTGCCTGCTCTAAAATCTCTGTACCTAAAAGCAAATCTCTTAATTCAGATATTCTCTTCTTGCCCTTTGTTTTAACTTCATCAAGAATAAAGGCATCTGAAGCAAGCGCTTCTATAATCGAATATAGTGCATCCGGCGTAGGATAGGCATTATGGTGGTCTGCAGTTTCAATGGCTTTAATAAAGTTTGCCGCTCTTCTGAATTTTTTATTTAGCTCATGTTGCGTAATATAATAATATTCTTTTCTAGAAATATGACCTCTATTACGGGTACCCCGATGGCGAGTGAATACGAGGTTATACCTGAATATTGCCTCCAAATCTCCGGCTATGCTAAGTTTTCCGTCTTTAGTCACGCAGAATAGGCGTTCAAAAGACATATCCGGGTTAGCATATGAATCCTCAAGTAGAGATAATGTTCGGTCTATATTTTTCAATATTTTTTCTAAGCCCGCCCTATTGAAATGCTTAATATTTACCGGCAAGCCGGAAAAATCCGCTTCTTTTAGATCGAATTTTACTCTTAAGAATGGTGTATCGAGCAAAAATAAAAGTTTCGATAAACCTGCGTAACAGCTTCTGGTAGTTTTTAATAGATATTTAATTTTCGGACGCTTTTTTGTATTGGTAAGGCGTTTCAGTAAGGACTTTACCTGTTGCCGTTGCAATATCAGCCAGAGCCTCTGCCGGCTAATACCCAGAGTTCTGCTTATGGCGCATTCGCTTAAACCTGCGTGCTGCTTCTTTGCCACAGCTTCTAATAGCTGCTGATTATCAGGGAATAATGTTCTCGTTGGTGCTTTAAATATATGGTGCTTCCAACTTCCATTCCCGCCTTGCCCAAGGACATACGCACGTTCAAGAATTGCGGTATCGCTGAACCTTAATGCTGCTAAAAATAAATCCCCATCTCTTGAGCCTGATTTTAAATCTTTTATCACCATACGCGCTGCTTCTGTAAACCAGGAAGTATGATAAAACTTTTCTAACCTTAAAGGCAGCTCGCGTAAAATTATGCCCAAATAGGCATTTAGCTGATTAAGCACGTCATAGTCTAAAAGAAAACTTTCGCTTTCGGCGTTTGTCTTTACGCACGATTCTTGAATAAGCATTTTAGCTAAGAAAATTAAACGCATCTCTAACTGCCGCGCAGATAATAGTTCTATATCTATCAATGCATTTTTACCAAATAAGTTCGTAAATCCATCGAATAAAATATCGGAATTTCTCATTTTTAATATTCCCGACGCTAGCGGGAAGATTGCTCCTTCAATCACGCTGACCAGTAAATCTGCTGTCTTGACAAATCTTGCTTCTATTGTAAGGCTATGCATTGTTTCCTGCCCCAAAGACATAATTTCCTGTAGATATCCCCATAAAAGATGTGGCACAGTGCCATTCCTCGACCATTCTTCTAATGCATTAAGTAGGATACGATGCGCATTTCCGTTTTCCTGCTCATCCATCTCGGCAATGTTTTCCCTGAAAACCTGGCGGCCGTAACCTAACAACGGAACGGCTCCAAGACCATTAACAATATTAAAGAATTTCATTTTCCTAGTATCAATAGTTATATTACGCGTCTCGCGGTTTTCGCGCCAACTTACCTTCCATTGTTGGGCCAAAAGACGCGCAACTATATTTACTCGCTTCAAGTGGTCTGCCCAGGAAAATAAGCGGTCATCGTTCGATAAAACCGGTAAAAATACACCGGTATTTTCTAACCTTTTGTAATACGGCAGCCTTTTCAACCATTGATTCAGGGCTTTCCAATTTATCTCTCCGTCGCCATCTTCCGGAAACGAGGCGTTTCCGGTAACTTTTTGCTGAAGTATTCGGAGATGAGCATCTTTAATAAGTTGTTTCATTGCTGCTCCCGCAGCGTAATCCAACAATTCGCCTCCTAATCTTGAAATTAGGCCCCTTACGTGAACGCTGTAATAATGCGACCCGAGCGCGCCTAAAAGTTCATTCACTTCTCTATGCGTCAGGCCGCCGGTAGCTGCAATAAGTTCATGCTTAATAATCTCTTCATCGCTTAGCTTCTCTTTTCGTAATTGCGCGGAGCGCCTGAATACCGCGCAGGATAAATCAAACCCCTGTTGCCGTAACCAATTTTCTGTAAAAATGTTATACATGCTTAATAAAGCAGAAGAAATTTGTGCTTCTGCGGGAAATATACTTTTATTTTTTATTCTTTCCCGGATCAGGCTGATTATCAGCCCTTTATGTATAATTATCGCTCTCCCTTGAGCATAGTTAAATAAACCCTGCAGGCAAAGCGGCATCGGCGCGCCTATTTCTTGAAGCATCTTGCCTGTTATCACGCAGGCGCCGCAGTCGAATTTCTCGCTATCAGTAATATAAATCGGGACTTCAGGAGCGATCCCCTGTTTTATTAAACCATTGGTCATTTTTTCAATAGCCTCCTCTAACCGGCTACGCAGTTCTTTTATGATATCCAATCCTATGGCAATGGTTAAAGGCTCAATCGCCTTATCATTAATTAATTCCTGCACCAGCTCTTTTACCTTTTCCCTCGGCCTTCCGTCGGCGGAAAAATCATTCAAACCAGCCTTTCCATCCAGTTCAAGATAACATTCATTCTGGATCCTTTGTATTTCTCTCAAATCATCACTTAAGCCACAATTGTGAGCCTTCTCATATAACTCGCTCAGTAAGTCGATAGCTTCTATTAGCTTCCCTTGCCTCATCAGCGTACGTGCATAATCTATATTAACCACTAAGTCATATCTTGCGCCGTTTCTGTTAACTTGCTCTCCGTTCGGCCGGTGATATATATCATCTTCTTCTGAAACATGGTTTTTAGTAGTTACAAGGGAAACCGGGATTTTCTTTTTCAATTGTCGCGAATAAAAATCTAATAAGCCTTCTATCTTTTTATTTCTTTCTTTTTTATTTTTTAACTCGTCGTTTTCCAGATGGCGTAAGGCGGTAGCGCTGATTCCATAAGCTTCTGCCGCATTTTCGCGAGACCATCCGCAGCAAAGCCGCAAGAGTATTAAGCATTCTCCCGGAGTCCGGCAGATATTTCTTAAGCTGGCGAACAATCTCTTGCCTGTCCAGATCTGGCATATTTCGAACTTAACTCCTTTTTTCTTATCCAAAGATTTTACGATTTTCTTTACGACGCTAGGAATATAATAATCCATGCTTTTCTTCATGCATCTGCCGGCTTCCAAGAGAATAATTTCTATCCTTCGGGCTGTGCGTTTTAAATTATCCCTTAGTGTGGATTTCGATGTTGCTGACAAAGCTTTATCAAGCGGCCTGTTGAGTAAAATATCGCAAACCCCCAACTGAGTACCCAGTAACCGGTTATATATATCAATTAATTGTTTTAATTTGTGAGGAGCAAATAACTTCTGTTCATTATTTTCATAGGCGAGTATAATCCAGTCTGATATTCCAAAAGCGGCTTCTACCTGTCGGGGGCTAATCCCACAGCAGAGCCGTAGCAACTTCATGCGTTCGCCGGAATTCTGACAGATATTTCTTAGGCTGGGCCAAAACTTCTGCCCTGTTAAAACTTGGCATAGCTCAAAATCAATCTTACAACTATCTCTCAAATAACCGGATATACCCTTAAGTGTTGCGGGATGAAATTCCCGGTCGTAATCTCCGGTAAGCCTATCCAGCGCCTGCTTACCTCTACCCGCAGCCTGGGATAAATCTCGTAAGCTACCCTCCCACCCTGACTCCTCAACAATAAGCTTGACCCTCTCACAAATTACCTTTAAGCTATCCTCCAATGTCGTTTTAGATGTTTCTTCCAGGGCCTCTGCCAATGATTTGCCTGACTGGATATGGCTGACATCTAACTTCAATTTCAGGGCCCGGTTAGCAAATTTAATAAATTTCCTCTGGAGTTTACGGCCAAATTTACGCTCACCTCTGATAACTGCGGCTAAATGCCGAGTTCCCAACCCCTTACCGATTTTCCATAAAGAATAACGCCTGGATACCATTAAGTCGCATAAATATCCGATGCGCTCATTTGGCTTTTTTAGCTGTTCCAGGATGTCGAAAATTCTATTATTTTCTAAGCACTTCTGGGCAAAGGCTTCGTTAGCGTCGTGTTCGCTGTTAGGATTAGCCACTACGCATGCTTCATGCAGGAGGGTAATCAGGAGTTCCCGGTAATTCTTAGGGTTAGTAAGTAGCGAGTTATCGAGATAGAGGGCCCCTTTGCGGTAAGTTGCCCACATCTTCACAAAATTGCCTGTATGGATATCAATAGAATACTTGATTTGCTCTAAGGCCTTCCTGATATCCTCTCTTTTTCCTGCGAGATTGATGGCCCGGTTGATGGCCTTGATTAATAAAGCGCTCTTGGCGATCGGCTCCTTGGAAGCCCTGGCTATTTCAGCGTTAATTTCTCTCTCTGTCGGATTAAAGCCGGGTTTATTGCGGTGAGGGTCGCGGGGAACTTCTACTTCGCCGCTATTTCTAAAACCTCCGTAGAGGACAGGCAGATAAAGTGCCGTTCCTATGGCAATGGTAAGCGCGCTCATCCAGAAGATTGATAATGGAAAATTAATAATGAGCGCTAAAATCAAAGCCGCCTTTGCCCAGGGCTTAAACTCTATTGGTTCCGGCTTATCATTGGCGATATACCCCGTCACTACGCCAAATACGGGCTGAGTAAGGCCTACTAATACCACTTGCGTGCTTTTGCTGAGAGAAGAACAAAATAATATTCCCATAAAGACGGTAAAAACCGGGAAAGAGATCGCCAATACCTGCCTCATTGCCGGCAACTTTTCCCGAAATATTTCGCTAAACATACTACGGCCGACTTGCCTCTGGACTAATTTTGCCACAAAGCCGCGGCTGAAGAATAGTATTGACACAACAAGTAAGGCGGTTGACTTTTGGTCAACAAGCCCCAACAGGGCGTAATTAGGAAGCCGGCTTAACCAGAACGGATAGGAGTAAGGCAATATCAGCCCAATAATTACCGCCACAAAAGCCACCGTAATTACTTCAACCCAATTTACCCGGCCCCAGAGCCCCTCGGATACATTTTTCTTTTTCAAAATAATCAGCTGACCAAAAATTTCTCCCAGAGGGATAAAAATCATAAAACTCAATGCCCCCCTCCAGTAACCTTCGGGGATAGCGCCCTGGAGCAGTAAAAATAAAACACCCAAAGTAATAACCATCACCGCTGTTAATTTCCATCCCGCCACTCTAAAGAATTTGAGGGGCGAGGTTTTACCTCGGGCCTCTTCGCGGGCAGTGGCAGCTATCCGCGCTCTTCCTCTCTTTTTTATCAGCCCTTTTAAATAGACGTCGGCATCCATTTCGTAACAATAGCTGATTTCTATTCTCCCTGCCTTAGTCCATCTATTGGCATTCTGGTGGTAAGCTTCAATAGATTCACCTCTTGAAATCCTCCTGCCTAAAAACTCAGCAGCTTCGTGCTCAAATACTTCTTTCCTGTCTTTCTCCACTAAAGCAAAATAAACGGTATTTTTTTCGTGTTTATTGATATCGGAAACGGCAACCAGCACGCCGTGCCCGTGAAAGTCATCGACTCCGAGAATATCCAATAGGCCTTGGCGCGTGACACCTATAAAAACCAAAGGCTCCCAAACCACGGTTTTCCTCCCGCGCCTGAGGCCGATATCAAATAATTCCATTTTCTTTTCTTTTAACTCAAGCAGCGCGGCCAGGCTGATTTCTTTATCAATCACCCTCTTGTCATTACCGTCGCTAGCGATAATCTTGGCTTTCCCCGCATCAGAAGCCGTTAATTTAAGGCATATTTCCCCTTCAAGGATTAAGCTTTCTTCCAGGCGTATCCTTAGCCCTTTTATTCCTTCGTCCGGAATATTGGTTTTCTCGTGTTCAGCTATAAGCATTCTCTGCAACTCTATAGATTCGTGGACGCATTCAAGAGCCGCAGCGAAATCTTCCGAGATTAAATAAATCTCGGCTGCGAATTTCAGATTTTGGGCCAGGTATAGCTTCCGGTCTAAAGCTAACTTGGCATCATCTCCTGATTCAGCTTCCCGTAAGAGAACCCGCTCCAATTCTACGGCTTGCCGGATATATTCCCTGCTTTCTTCGAGCCTTCTTAATCTAAAACACGCTTCAGCAGCCAGTCTGCAGTCTCTCTTTAGATGTGACTGCCTGTTTAATATCCACCCCCGGTCTTGGGACGATTTGGCCTTTTCTAAGAAGGCGTAATTCAATGCTATGGCTTGCCGTAAATAATCAACGCAGTCTTCCAGCCTGTTTAGATGGAAACAAGCCTCGGCCGCAATGCCCAGGTCAATAACAATGTATTTTTCGCGGCTGGGGGCACTATCCAGCTCCAAAGCTTTTTGAGCGTCTTTAAGCGCGGGTGCGAACTGTTTGGCATAAAGCCGGTCTTGCGCAGCGAGCCCCCAGTTCTTTGCCGCATGCTCCCAATGCCCGCTTGCCTCATCAAGCTGCGCAGCTTCTTCGGCGCACTCGGCTGATTCAGCCATCAAGCCGTATTCATGGCAATCCCTGCTCAATAAAGACAGTTTTTTGGCCGTTATTTCCGGACCAAGAACGCTTTTCTCTAATATTGTAATCCTTAATAAACATCGTAATTTTTCTTCACGTTCGCCCAAACAATGATAATTACGCAAAGCTAAATTCCAGTAGTTAAGCGCAAAATCATTATTTCCCAATTCCTCATTCAGCCGGGCGGTTATGGCATGGTATTCCGCGGCCTTGAGGAGGTTTCCGGAAGCATAATATAACCTGGCGACGACAGCTGATTCCTTTGCTGCCCTGAGTTTATCAGAATTAATGTGGCGAGCGAGTGCATTTAAATGCCCCTCTATATCACTCCGGGCAGTTGAGGCATCCATATGAGCCCTGATGGCAGGAGTGATTAGCGGGGGCTTTCTTTCTTTAACCTTCGCCTGAGAGGGGATTTCTCTCTTAGCTTTATGGAAACGCGCAATTAACTTCCCGTATTTAACTTTGACTCCGGTTAGTTTCTGCTTAAACGCATAGATTAGAGAAGCTAGTCTCTCTTTAAATGCCTTAAGCGCTTTTTCCAGGCGAGGGGTAGTTTTCTCGGCTGTCTCAATTAATCCTTGAAGATAATTCGTCTCAATCTCTAAATTTTCCTTTTGGAATATACTTAAAAGCGCCAAGAGCTCTGGGCGATGGGCGGCGTCGGCATAATACTGCAGACCTGCCTTGCAGGCGTCTTCGTGCGAACCAGTAGCTAATTCTACCGGCTCGTGAATATTCCAGATATCTTTTCTAAGAGGCTTTAACTCGGGATTTTTGGCTAACCGGCGATACCAGGGATGGATAAAGAAAAGATTTCGCTTTATGTCGACTTTAATAATACTTATTTTACCTTGTGCATTTTGTAAAATTTCTTTTTTAGTGGTCCAGATGAATTGCGCGGATTTCAGTTTTTTCTTTAATCCCGGGGGACCTGTCGGGCTGACAGAGGCAAAAAATTCATCCACGATTTCATGAAAGGTTTCAGCATCTTCTTTCTGAAAATCTTGCGGCAGAATGCCGCGCTTAACATCTTTGGCCCTTAACACTCCGGATTCCCAGTCTTTGCCAAATGCCCTCTCAGCTTCCTCTTGGGCCTTTGCAGAGATAGCAATAGGATAAGTATTCTCTAAGCCTTGATCCGAGATGGATCCGCCGGGCTCAAGATCAACCTGCGCCGAAAGATAAGGAATTTTGACCCATAAGATTTCCTGATCGGAATGAAATTCATAACCCTCTTTTGTGGGTGAACGTAAAAACCTGGCTATATAATCGAAGATTTCTTTCCGGCGCTTGCGGTCTTCGGTCCGGAGCACCAGAGAGACAAGCTTCGCCATTTCTTTTTTTGTTTGTCGATGGTGCGTAATCCTTACTTTTTCAATCTCAACCTGATAACCCCAGCCTTTTAATTTTGCCTCCACGGTGTCTTGTGTCCCGCGGATTAAATTTTTGCGCGTAGACATAAAATCCCTGAAATGGACGTGGTTGCCCGGCAGCGGCGTAATAGAATTTAAGGTAACCGCGAGCCACCCTCCCGGTTCAATTACGCTGAGTGCCTTGCGTAAAAACTCATCGCGTTGCTGGCGCGGCATTAAAAAGAGAATATGGGAAAGCACCCCGAAAGAAAATTTATCTGCCGGCTGGTATTTTAAAAAATCTGCCTCTATTGCTTTTAGATGAGAAAAAGCGGCGTTAATAAGCCGGATCATTTCTACGCGGACGGGATTTTGCTCCACTACTGTAACTTCAGAAAATAAAGGAGCTAAAGCAAAAGCAATTTCTCCTTTCCCGCCTCCTATATCGATAAGCCGTGCTTTTTCTGTTTTGCCGTCTTCCAGGCGTAATTTAAAACCGGATTTAAGGTGTTCGGCCAATGCCTCTTTTTCTTTAATTGAAAGCTCATTATCTGGAAGTTCCCTTATCTTCAACTTATCTAAAGATTTGGTATTAGTGGATTGTTCCTGTGTTAGTCCTAGGGGTTGGCTTGAATTGCTAAATACATTTATAAAGTACTTAATAACTCCTCCCAAAAACCCTTTTGCATCCTCTATCTGCTCAGCAAGGCTAAAGAATTCTCCTCTGCCTTTTAAATGGGCTTGTTCGTGTTTTTCCAGGGATTTTATTGTAGCCGGCGAAAGTTCGGCAGGCGGCTTAGATTCAGGGAAATTCCAGAATATCTTTCCATTTTCCGCATAACAGAGAGGCCTGGTTAAGGCAAAAAGATAAATCAGGCCTGGAGGGGCTTTAATCATTACGGATTGCAGATAACTCAACTGCGCCTGGTAGCCTTCGCGGACATTCCTGAACGGCAGGCCAAAAAGCAAGCAGCCTAAAAACTGGGTAATGACGCGGGCTGACTGTTTTTTCGACGGCGGCGCCTGCTCTTTTTTCCGGGAAACTCTTTCCAGAGATTTTTCAGCCTGCAGGCTCTGGGCTGCCTTTTTAGCCCTTTTTTGTTCTTCTTTTTCTTTTATCTGTTTTTCTTTCTGGGCTTTCTCCAGCCGCTTTCTTTCGGCTTTTTCCGCTGTTGCTACCTCAGCTTTTTCCTTAGCTATCTTATCGGATATTCCTTTTAATACGGCAGTCTTCTTTATATATTTATCTTTTTCTGCTTCTGCTATACTGAGGAAATCTTTATGCAGCGGCATGAATCCCTTAACGCCGATCAGCCAAATCCTGGCTCCCCAAATGCCAAAGGCAAAATAGAGCAGGCTGAATTTTGGAAGTAAAATCCGGCGCATCTTCCTATATAAGGGGAAGAGGTAGCTGTTGTCCTGATCATATATACTCTGCCCTATCTCAATGGGCTTGAGTAATTTCAACTCGTTATCTTTTGTCGGCAATTGCCTTAAGATTAACAAATCAATCTGTAATTCCAAATCTTCTACCTTTGAAAAAGACAGCTCCTGGATGCTGTACTTACTCAAGATGAGCTTTAAAACCGCTTGCCTGGCGGTCTGATAGCTGATTAATTGCGCAATTAATTTGTTTCTTGCCGCGAGAATCTCCTTTAATGGCTTCTTCAATACCCTTAAAGGATTCGGTTGATACCAGCGCTGGCCATAATCCATGATGTCATAAGTATATGTCTCGATATGGTTATAAGCGCCCAAGGCATTGATGCGTTGCCTGGTCTCAGTCTTAGCCGCATTCTCCAAATCCTTTAACTTATCCGTCTTCGCCGCCTCTTCAAGGTTCTTGAAGGCACCATTAAAGGCTTCGTATAGACGGATTAATTCATGGTATTCCTTTAGGAGCATCTCTACGATAGCTTCTATTTGGAATTCCTTTAATTTTTGGGTCTGCTTTGCGCTTAATGCCTCTCGCCTCTTCTCGAGCTGCCCTGCTGCGATTTCCTGTATTTTATGAAAGGGCGAATCCGGAGACTCTTTGGCTGCGGCTGCGTTAAATTTATTTTCAATAGCTTTTAAACCGGCTAAAGAATCCGTTATCCTTATTCTATCTATCTCTCTCAGCCATTTTGCCAATATGGTTTTCTTCTCTTTGCATACTTCGTTTATCTCCGCTAAAAATTCTTTATCTTCCGGAAGAGATACGCTGGCTACGGCGTCTTTACGGATATTCTTCATTCTCTTCTTAAAGCTGTCATAGAGCGACTGGACCCATTGCTTTGCCTTCATTCCTTGCGGTTTCTTAAAAGATAATATGTCCTTTATCAGGTTATTAAGGCGCGCGGATAAATCAGCCAATATCATTATCTCGTCTTTCCTGTTATCAGCCATCGCACCTATCTTTTGGGTATATGCTTTTAGTTTTTCTTCGGCAGGCTGGGGCTTAATGTCCTTGACGGCGCTTTGGTATTTTTCCGCAGTTTCATCTACTTTTTGCTCCGTCTTTACTTCTTTAAAATCCGCAGGCGCTTTCTTCAGAAGCGAGTCAAGCGTAACAGCCTCTTTTTCTTCATCTTCAAAGTCAAGATCGGCTTTTTCTTCTACCGGCGTCAGGATCGCCTCTCCTTCTGCGCTATCAGGTAAAATCCCAATGCTTGCTTCTCTCGCGGCCTCTTCAGGCTCTTCCGGGGCGGGCTTTTCCAAAGCGGTATCTGCTAAGCTAATTTCGCCCTTTACAGTCGTCCCTTCCTTCGCGAGCTCCTCTTTTTTCTCCTTCATTAACTGCTCAAGTGGAGCCTTAGCATTATCCAGAAAATGGCACTCGCTGTCAAACTTCTGCTTCAAATACTCCCAATCGTCAAGCGTAGGGACTGAAGCAATAAGATTTTTCCACCCTTCGGAAGTAAGCTTATTCTTTTTTAAAGTGTCCTCGGACTGCTGCCGCCACTTCTCAATCTTAGCCGCTTCCGGACTAACCGGAGCTTCCAGAGGGGTTGTTCTTTTCTCTTCTGTTTGAAGAACATTTGAAATAAGTTTATTGGCTATCTGTCCTGCGGCATTAATCACGCTTGCGGCTTTGATTAAAGGAATTTGCACCTTTATCGCTTCGTCTGTAATCTTTTTAAGGTTGGTTTTTGCCTCACCGGACAATACCTCCAGCTGTTTCTCTAATGCCGCAGTCACAAATTGAAGTTCATCATTAGTCTTTGTCTTGAAAATAAGGTCTTCCCACTCCTTATCTGTAAGGCTTGCTGCATTAGATAAAGCAATTCTGATATCGGGGTTAATTTTGCTCTCTTCGGCTACCTCTTTGGTTGTACTATCGGCGGTTTCTTCTTTTTCCATCTTGACATCAGCATCAGTAACCGCCGCGCCCTCGGTCTCTGCTGCCGCAGGTTCAGGCGTAGCAACAACGGCTGCGCCGGCTTTCTCGCCGATAATAATATCGGTTCCGGTGATAACAAGGGATATAGTAGCCGGCCTCTTCTCAAGCTGGCCATCGTAAAACTGCGTTGTATTGGAAGCATAGCGCAGACGCTCCAAGAGGCTCTTTCTCTGGCTAGCTTCCAAGCCGGCGCCGTATTTTTCAAGAGCAGCCTTAAAAAGTTCTATCTCGGCGCTAAGATGTATCGTATCAAAGAAATGCTGCCAATCCTTAAAGGTCGCGTCAGTTTGTTTAATCTTAAGAAAGGCATCGGCGCATTGCTGATATATATGCGGCGCTGATTTATTGTCCGCGGCTTCGACAGCAGCTTTCTCTATTTGAGTTTTTTGTGCTGATGCCAGTATTTCTCCCGACAGGTTTACTGTTACAACTTTAAGGTTTCCGGCTTTAACTTGCGCATCATAATGCTGACATGCTGAAGTATAATTCATATTAACTAATCTATCTATTTCCGCTTTATCTGTTCCGTTCAGCTTATTGCCCTCTGCTTGAAATAATTCCCTTAAGAACTTAATGTCGCCGGTTACTTTGGTTGCTGCAACCAGTTTCCGCCAGGCAGCGACAGAAGCGAAATTCTTCTGAGGTGCCTTATAGGCTGCTAAAAGTGGTTCTGTGATTGTAAAAACAGGCTCTCCCTGTTGCGCACCTACCCACTGATTTAGGTCGATTGTTTGAGGGTTTAATCTGGAAAATCCAGAGAGCTTCTGGAAGGGTACTGCCTTTGCATCCCATAAAACCTGGTCTTCCCTGTTCTCTTCTCGGATAATCAGAACATCCATTAATTCGCAGCGGATAATTATGGCATCTTTCTTGGCGTTGATGTACATTTTATATTCGAAGTCCGGGAAATATTCGCGATTGCTGATCAGGTCGAGTATCTCCCGTAAAGACAGGTATATCCGCTCATTATCACTACTATAGTAAAAGCGGAATCTTTGTTTAAAGTTAGTGAGTAAGAAAGGCAATTCGTCTATTTCCCTGCCCGTAGCTTCATGGAAAGCCGTGATAATACAGACTTGGAATAGAATAGAATATAGGTCCACTCCCTCAAATTTGGTTTTTACCCGTTGAAGGACTTCTTTGTTATATAAACCGACCCAGGCATTGGCTGCTTTGACCCTGGAGAGCGGGATTGTCCCTTTATAACTTATGTGATAAATCAAATGCTTTTGGCCATTGATTATTACCTCTTTGGGCTCTTCAAGCATCATCCCCCGGATATCTGCGGACTTTAATTTATTGTGGATGGCTAAGGAATTATAGGTAGGAGAACTGCCGATCTCCGGGAATATCATGATATCCTGCGGCAGTAAAGACTGAATAAGCTGGTCTGCCGTTCTTTCTTTACCTTCAATGCGTAAGCGTAAGTCAAGGCAGTTCTGGGAGAAATAGGGATGGGCTAAGAAAATCAGCTCTGGCGGTGCCTGCGGATGATGCGTGAGCATCTCCTGAAGCTTCTCTTGTAATATCCACTCCTGCCTTTGCGTTAAATTCCCTCTTTCTAAAACTTCTATTTCTGCTTTTCCATTAAAGAAATTTACCTTTATTTTTGCCGGGTTTAAATCCCGAGACGGAACCGAACTTAATTGATTAGTAACATTAACCCTTTCCGGCATCTCTGAAACGGTTTTATCTGAGTAAAATAGACGTAACATTATAAAAACTACAAAAAAGGTGATAAGTGCCAGCGCGGTCACAGCGAAAATGGTAAGCGTTTTTCTCAGCCAGGTTTCTTGCTGCGGGCTTACGGAGCTTTCGGGTATATCTAAAACAGGCTCCCCTGCGGGGATTTCTCTGACAGCCCTGATATAGCCCTCTAATAACTCCGGGAATGAAATATCTCTGCCCTCCAGGCCGTCAAAACGCTTAAGGATATTTTTGGCGATTGCTTCTGTTTCTCCGCTATATATCCAGCCTTCTATCTCGTTAACTTTAATGCCTAAATTATCCAAATACTTATTGTAAGCGCGCTTGTTTTCTATTTTGAATAATGCAAACCTGCGGTGATATGCGTCGCGGAAATACCATTTTAAGAATCCAATAGTGGGAATATCTACATCCCGGCTCAATTTGAATAACGAAGGAACAAACTGGGCGGCTTCTTTGCTTCTTTCCCCTGCGTATCCTTTGTCAAACTGGCCGTCCACAAAGCTCAAATAGAATCTTTCTCCTTCAATAGTTTCAATCTCAAGCCAGGCGTGCGCATTGGCAATTTTTGTGAAACGGTAATAGAGCGGAGCGTGGTTAATTTCGACTTGAGCTATCTGCTTTTGGAAGTGACGTAAAATCAGCCGCTTAGCAAAGGCAGCCGCATAATTACAGGCAAAGGGATAATCTGTGCAATGTTTGCCAAAAATATCCTCCTGTTGTAATTCCAAAAAGAGCGCCGCTTGTATTCTTTCATTCTCTTTAGTTAAAAACTCCCTTAAGCTTTTCTCAAACGCGCCAGCCTCTTTTTCCCTTGCCTCTGCCCCGAATTTATCTGTGGGCTGGAAGCTGCTTTCCATATCCGAAAGCAATTGATAACCGTCCAGCAATTTATCCCCTTCGCCCTGCACCAGCCACGCCGGCACCAGATGGAAGACTCTTTGCGCAGGCGTAGAAAGGTCTGCGTTTAACCTCGCGGCGGTCTCAGCGAGAGGAATCTCACAGCCTCTGATAAAGGCTAAAGCCGGCTGAATATCTGCGAGGAACCATTTGCCGTTATTTTGAACTTCCACCCATTGCGGATTTACCTTGTTCATAAACCCCTTTGCTAATAATCGTGCCGTAAACACGCTATTCGTTAATCTGGCTTGCCCGGTAGGCGTAAAGGCCATGGCCTGAAGGCAGCAATTAAGAAACGCCGTTTTATCTGGCTGGCACTGCGACAATAATATTAACGCAGGGTAGTTAGAACTTAGGCAATCATTTACAATTTTGTCATCACGCTCAATCACCCCGGCCAGCCATCTTATCTTATCTCTGCTGTCTTCGGGAAGCGGCTCTCCTTTCCTGATGCAATCACTGATTATCTCTAAGAGCCGGTAATTTATCTTTATTGTTTCGTTGCTGAACTCCTTTTCTTGATTTGGGGGCCCTTCTTTATGTCCGATTGCTGGAAGAGGATATAAGTTTTTCAGGGTTGCGGCAAGAGTCAGACCCCGACCAGCCACGGAAGAGGTAATCCGACCGACAAGCTGCCGCAACCCGTTTAAAAAGACGGCTAATCTTACAAACCTCAAAAGCGGTATAAAAACGATAAAGGTAGTATTCCCTCCTTCCGGAGTAGCTTTAACCTTGATTTTAATCTTACCGCCATGGTCATCTACAACTAAATGCGATTCAGTAAGGCCGACTCCCGTCCCACCGGTAGTAAAAAATGGGGTCCAAATCCTGTCTAACCTGTCAACCGGAATTACTCCGCCGTTCCCGGATATAGTAACCACTATCCAGAATTTTTTCACTTTTGCTTCGATTATCACCCTTGCCTTATCCCCCATAAGTTGCTCGGCAAAACGCAGGGCATTATCGGTTAAATTACAAAATAGCGAAAGCAGGGAAATTTTATTGCCCCTTATTTTGACATCGGCCTGCGGCAGTATTAACTCCAGCGATTTTCGATAGCTGCCTGCGGAAGTCCGCTGCAGGCGCTTAAAAAACATATCGAATACTGCCTGGAAGGAAAAAACATCGGGGGATATTTTACCATCTATAATGAGTAATCTATCGCTGAACACATCTTTAAACCTGCTTAACGAAAGTTCCAGCCGCCTTATATTGCTCTGTACCCTATCGGATGAACTTGCGGATAATTTCTGCTTTAAGGCGTAAAAGTTTTCCCTGCATTTCATAAATGAAGAAAAGTCCGCCTTGATAACCTTTTCCCAGGATAAGACCTTATCGTTTATTCCCGAGAAATACCTTAACTTTTCTTCTTCGCTTCCTTGAGGTATGTTTTCTATCCGGTAAAACGCGTCATCAATAAGGTTTGTTAAGCTTGTGCTGACAAAATTTAATTCTTTGTTTAATTTTTCTACCGCATTATGATATTTAGATAGGCCGTTTTCGGCTTTAACCGCTTCTTCGAGCTCGCCGGCAAAAGCGAACTGGTCTAAATAATTCCTGAAATAAGTCAACTGGCAGGCGGGGTGCTTGCCGCTGGCCAAAGCAGCTAAAATCCTGATAACCTTTTCGTTATAAGTATAGGCGGCAGGGACAAAAGTCTTTTCGGGTGTCTCCGGATCTTCCTGCGTTCCTGAGGCGCAGATATAAGCGCCGGCAATAACTCCTAAGGGCGTAATCCAGGAGAGCCAGGAGGCAAATGGCAGGTTGCCCATGCCTAAAATTTTATTCAAGCCCAATCCAATAAGCGCAGCTAACATTGGCGCAGAAGCAAGGCCCGGCCCGATCTTAGAAAGGTCATATTTTACCATCCTGGATAATTTCCAGCTCAAGAGAAACATTGAAACGAAACAGAAGGCAGCCGCGGTTAATGGCAGGAATACGGACGGGTTAAATATTGATAAACCATTAAAGTTAAATAAAGGGGCACTATTTAACCTATTTATTAAAAACAACGCCGGTGTGCCGATAATATAATTAGATACAACAATAACCATTGGCAGATATGATAATACTTGCTCCTTATTTTTCTGATGATTATTGCCTTTTTGTATATCATCCAACATCTTGCGGATAAAGAAACCACCAACGCCCCATCCTATGCCAACAAGGGCTCCCCAGCGAATCCAGGTTAAATTACTTAAGAAATCAGGGTTTACTCTCCATTCTGTAAAAACCATGAAGACAATTGAGGCGACAATAGCAGCTATTCCGGTTAATTTTCTCTTCCAGCCGGTCTTTTCCCCCAAAAAGAAATAGGAAAGCAATTGATTGGGCAGTAAACACATTTGTCCAAGCACCAGAAACATTGCCGCAGAGATATGTGGTAAAACAAGATAAGTCCCCAATGAAGCTGTTACAGCGATAATAACAACAATTGAGATATATATTTTGTGTAATGTGCTTAATTCCTCCCAGGCTGCGTATGCCTCTTTATAGACGCTTTTGCCTGGCTGCGTCTTATAAGTTGCCAATAGCGGCATGAATAACAGGAGAACAAAAGCTAAGTCGGTAAAATAAATCCAGAAGGTAATTTGTAGAGGATGCACAAAATCGCTAATTGAGCGCATTAACACGCAACCCAAAGCATTCAAGCCGGCAGTGATAAACACCAAAGATACTTTATGCAGCTCAAAGAAAGCGGAAACTTTCTTGATCGCCTCGCCTATTCCGCCTGCCCTCCCTGCGCACACTAACCCATCATTTTCAAAAAGCATAGAGGAATATCCGGTAGATAAGCAAGCCCCTGTTAGATTATGATTAAAATATTTCAATTCTTCCGGAGCAACTTTATCCTGTGAAATAAGCCAATTAAAGGCGTGCTCCAGGCCTTCTCCGCCAAGCCAGAGATTCGGATCTTCAAGATTAGATGAAATATAGGCATTGTGCAATGCGGCGGCCAACGCAGTTATCTCATCTGTTATCAAGCGGGAAAGAATCTTTTCTGTAACTGATAAAAACTGTTCCGGATAATCTTCGGCATTAAAAGAAGCAGCCAGAATTTGCTCAATCCACGCCCTGGCTAATAATTCTTGCTTAGTTTGCGTGCCGGGCTCCGGCATCTGCCGCATCGCCAGGCGCGATAACGCCGCCAGCGGCAGCTCCGGACCTTCCAACAGTCTGTTTATGGTTACAGCTATCCGCGGAGCAGCCTGTTTCAGTTCTGCGTCAATTTGATAAACAGGCCGCAGATGCATATCGCCGATAACAACACAGATTTTGCTGCCCGGATTATCTTGTATCAGGCTCTTCCATTGCTCGTAGATAAATTGTTCCCGCAATATAGATACCGTACCCAGTAAGTTCAAGTGAGAGTCAAAATGCCTTAAGCCGGATTCAATATCGTTATCCTCTAAAATTGAGGCGTTCGCCAAGGCTAAATCCGATTTACTTTTGTCTGAAAGCCTTTTTATGGCAGTTGGCCAGGCCGGTTCGCCTTCCAGGCGGATATGGCTGTTATAAAGCAATTCCAAATCCTGGCGGCAGCGCGCGGGGAAATCAATCCTGCCTGCTTTTAATTCTTTAAGTGCGGCCTCGGGAGTTTTTCTGCCCTGGGTAACTGCCTGATAAATCTTTAACACCGCCGGCTTACATTCCAGCCAAAGGATATCTGCCTCTTTAACCGCCTGCTCAAACGGACGTCTTAGCAGTTTTGGAAGATGGTGGTAATCTAAGATAAACTGTACTGTTGTTTTAGGGGCGGTATCCGCATATATCGGGAAAGGTTCGTCTCCCGAATTAATAACCCAGCCTATTTCGAAGCGCGTGCCGGATAAAGATTCGCCTTTTCCGGCTTGAACCAAGTATGGATTCGGCTCGCCAAACTCTCCGGCCTCTATTTTTTCCCAGAGAATACCTTTACTGCGTATTCTTATACTGCGTATTCTTACTTCGTCAGAATACGCGCATATGTTCATCAAGCCGTTGCCGTTTTCCCCTTCTAACTGATGAGCTTCTTTACTTCGCTCCAGAAGCAAATCCGGACCTTCTATGCCCAGGCCGTTATCTTGACAGATAACCTTAAGCTGAACAATTTTGTCTTCCTTTCTAATGACAGACAAGACTATCCTTCCTCCCTTACCAGGCCCGATTGTATTCCAAGCCAATTCCTTAAGCGGAAGGAATATGCTTTCGTCAGCGAGAAAATCAAAATCAGGGATCATAACTTTTATTTTCTCTAAGAACTTTCCCGCCTCCCTGGATATTTCTGTCTGCTCCGTCGCCGGCGAAAAAGCATAATCCAAGATTATTTCCTCTTCGGCGGGAGAATCACTCTCGGCGCCAAAGCGGCCGCGGCGCTGCCTGCCAAATTGCTCAAGGGGCTTGTATTCAGAGGGTATAAGCGCCTCTTCTGCGAAATACTTGATGTGGAAATGGCCGGCTGAATTCTCTTTATAATATAAATACTCTTTGGAAATATTCCTTTCTTCCATAAAGCCCAGGATATCCTGCGCCTCAAATTCCTTTCCATGAATCTTGATTTTTGCTTCTCGGCAATCCTTTGCCAGTTCCTGGAGTTTCCATGCGGCCTGAAGGGGAGTTTTGCCCTCCCTTTCGGCAATCGCAATAAGCACGCAATTAAGATAATATGCCGCGGCTTTAATCTCATTTGCCCATTGTCCGCGCTTACTAACATCGAGCAGATCCTTGGAGATAAAATCATCGATAATTCCCTGCCTTTTTGCATCAGCAAATTTAAACTGATTATCCGGCTTGCCGCTCTCAAGAATAATCACGGTTTTCAGGCACCTGGCTTTGATTTCTATAGCCAGGTCTAAGCCATTCATGCCGGGCATCTCCATATCGGTTACAACAATGTCAAACCTTTTACCCTGCTCAAAAAATCCTAAGGCCTCAGCAGGGCTTACGGCATAAGTTATCTCCCACTCATCGCCAAAATAAGCTGCTTCAACATCTTTTACGAGATTTAAAAACATATTTTGGTCATCATCGACAACTAATAATTTAATTTTCTTTTCCGATTCCGCTCCAAGAAAGAGGCGGTGGCGCAGGTTATATTTCCTATTTCTAGCTAATAGCATAAACGGAAGCAGGAAGAGAAATACACTCAAGAAGTCCGAGGGCATGTTATCGGATTTTGGGCGGTTTGAATCTGCGGGTAGCTCAAAATCCAGCTTCAATTCTTTTTGGCCGGGTTTAATTTCAAAATTATAAGCCTTAGAAGCATTATTAGCGCTGCACGAAGTACCACAACAACCGCTGCCGCTAAAGATTGTTATTTGATAATTACCGGGCGGTAATGATATTTGATAACTGCCGTTTCTTCCCGTATGAATAAAGTGCGGCGTGTATTTTCCATTCCTGGTTATCAGCGTGCCAATATTCCCTCCCAGAGGCCTGCCCCGTCCGGGAGTAATTCGGCCGCTGAGTCGGCATAGCGGCTGGAGTGTAAATTGCATATTGTTCGGGCCTTGCGCAGGCACTTCAAAAAACCCGCCTAATGTGTGATTAGCGTTCCAGATATCGATTAAAACCTCGTTTGCCTCTGCAAAATATTCTCTCGGTAAAATAAACCTGCCATTCCCGTCTGTCTCAAACACGCCGTAGAAAGGACCCTTTGGATTGGAATTGTATAATATTTGCGCTCCGTTGGCTGTATTTCCGTCGGGCATGAAGAATTGCATAGCCAGGCCTTGCTGTTGATTTTCAACAGTGGTAACAGCAGTTTGATTTACGGGCTCGGCTTGGGCGCAAGAAGCAGGCGGGATAAGCCATCTGGAAATACCCAGAATTATAGCGAGGAAAAATACATAGAACAGGCGTATCACCCCAAAAGATTTTTGCTGCCTTACATTTTTTGCCCCCACCCGCGCATCGGGTTTTTCGCGTACATTCCAAAGAGTAAACTCGGTCGGTATTTCGCTGATATGGTAAATATTTTTTCCCTTTACCCTCTTAGGCGCGGCGAGGTAAATCTTTTCCGCTGCAGCCTGGCCGATAACTTCACAGACTTTGAAGATATCGAGTGTCGGGGCATCAAGTTCAGCGAATATCTCAACATCTTCCGGTTTTATTTTATTAAGCAAGAGCCTTGCAATTTTAAATTCTCCCTGCCTGATTAATTCTTTATAGAGACAGGCAGAATAAATAGCGGCTTTGCGCAGTAAGTCTATGCTCAAGTAGGTATCTATCTTTTCTTTATCCTTGCTCTGCGCTAAATCCCTTAATGTAGAACTGATAATGCTGTTCCAATGCTTAATATATTTTAGCTTTTTGTCATAGCTGTTGTTAAGCTCGTTTATCTCCTGAGATAAAGTCCTTTTTAACTCTATATTTAATGAAGCGGCGGGCTTATAATTTCTATCGTAAAGTATAAGAGCATTGGGCGTAAGTTCAAATTTATGATGAGAATCTATCCTTTCAAAACCCGGCACAACTTCACCCGTGCGCAGGTCAACCAGGAAAATATGTACGTCCGGCGGACGGCTCTCCCATTCGCCCGGATCCAGTCTGCCGGTTACTGGGTTACCCTGGCTCAATATTTCATATAATGCTATATAAGGCCAGCTGTATTCATAATACGGGAACATAACCCGCAGGCTCAGAGAAGCTAAATTCATCGTTACGGCGTTAGCCCCGGCTTTCTCAAAACGTTCAACCAAGTCCTGACGCTCAGTAAGCCCAACGATATGGATATCGTTTCCCAGTATCTTCCGCGCTAATTCAGCCATTGCCGCGCTATCATCAACAAAAATACTCTGCTTTAGGGGAATATTGTGTCTGTCGAGCATCTCCTTAATTGCGGAGATCTTTCCTTCGGCACTATTACCCAGGACTTTCTCATCAAATAAATCAAAGAGATGAACTTTATCCCAAATAGATTTTGCCCTCTCTGGCGTATTGAAAGTAGATAGAAGCACCTTAATTCCTTTTTCTTTTAAAGTGAGAATCAATTTTTCAGCCCCGGGCATAGCTAGACTCTGGGGATTATTTTCTAAAATCTCCTGTAATCGCCGCTTTCTTTCTTCTGCATAGTTAGTAAAAAGCTCCGTCTCCGATCGGGATGAATTTGCCTGCTTTAGCAGGTCTCTTATGCTTATTAACTCTGATAATCCGCAGACTTGCGTATCATAATATTCCTTGCCCGCTTTCAGGTTTTTCTCTGTCCTCTCCAAACCCAGTATTTCAAAGTATATTTTGTCGATAAAACAGTCGCGGGTGGGCCCGATGTCAATAACTGTCCCGTCCATATCAAAAATAACTGCCTTAATTCCGTTCCCGGAAGAGGCCCCTACCCAAGGATACGGGTCAGCCTCGCTAATCTGGGAAAGCACGTAAGGAGTTTTGTAATTTACTACATCATAGATTTCTGTTGCTGTCCCGTCTTCCTTTCTTGCTTTTTTCTTTACCAGGTAAATCGGCCCGGTCTCTTCTTCATTTAATAGCTGATTCACTTCCGGTATAAAGTAAGCCCGCACTTTACTGCCGTCTTCAAGGACAAAAACCTCTGTGGCAATATCTGAGTTGATAAGCTTGTCCGCTAACCGCCCTTTTCTTCTTCTATAAAGTTCCCGATCCAGGCAATTGCGGTTAAAAGGCTGAATTTTACCTCTTATCTGGGGGATGCGGATGTCTAATAAAATTTTAAGCTCGGAAATTTTTTGCTTATTCTCTTCAGATACGAATCTAATCGGCAGTTCTGAAAGGAGCGGCTTCTTAGCGTGTTCGCCGGTTCTTAGGGCCTTGTAAAAATCATTACTTACAATAGCATAGACGCGGCCCTTCACCGCTTTCTGGTCAATTGCAACGCCAAGCAGATGGTTCTTCCCCGGGAATCTGCGGTTAACCCATTTTGTCCCCCCTCTTTCCCAGTCCCAATTGGGGCCGTCAATTGTTGTTCCGGCTGCAGCGAATACAACGCTGCTGCTTGAAGACGGCCGGGCAAGCGTAGTTTGGTGGCCGCGCCCGGCAAAGATTAATTGTCCCTCAGCAGTTAATCTAACATGTGACAGCCGATGCCATTTAACCTCCGAGATAAGTTCTTTTACTCTTCCACCATGATAAAGGTATCGCTTTGTGGAAAGATATTTTTGTAAAGCATTAAATATGGCAAGCTTATCTTTATCCGCGTTCTTATTAACCTCTCCTGCCCTCAAAAGCTTAAACATGCCTTCAGGACCTTTTACGGCAGGAATATAAACATTTTCTGCCACTTCTTCGGGTAATTCGCTACGCGGCTTTGTCCCCAGATAAACCGCTTTTACTCCTTTAATCGCCAGCATCGCATAATCATTAGGGCTATCCCCTGCTACGGCTATCTTTTCCCGGGGAATGTCTTCTCCTGATTCTTCTTTAATAATGCGGAGTAACTTGTATAATGCGTCTTTTTTATCAAAGGGCGAGATATCAATGGCTAAAGTCGAGCGGGCAATTTTAAGGCCCATCTGGCCGAGTTGTTTGCTCAGCTCTTCTTTCACCTCGTCTAAATAATAACGCGCCTGCTCATTCCAGAAGACTACTGCCATTGTGCCATATTTATGCTCTATAATTATGTCTGGCCCTTTCGGGTAAGCCTCTTTTTCTATGCCGGTATAATCAATTCTCTTTAGATCAAATTTTTCCAGGAGACCTTTATTTTGCAGGGTCTGGTAGATTATATTTTCTATTTCCTGTTTCTTATCCTTCCTAAGAGGCAGGCTATTATTTTTATCTATATAAAATTCGCCTTTTCTATCGTAACGGCCTACCTGAGCGCCAAACTCCCCCATTAAGATAATATTGCGAGGATGCTGCTTGCGTATTCCAACTGGAATAAAGCGGCCTAAATGTTTATCTATAGAATACGCATTTACGCCTGTGATTATAGCCGTTCGTTTCCGTGGTTTTATCCGAAAGCTTATCTCTTCGGCGATTTCCTGGCTTACATCGCTATGCGGCGGAGCCAAAAGACCTTCAAAATCAAAACAATAGAGTAAAGTGTCAGCATCAATATCGAATTGGCCTTGTTTCGGCTGGCTGCCGTTGGTACGGGGGGTTTCTTCGCTTAAAAGCTTCTGCTCCAGGGCCTGGATA
>JBAZGA010000018.1:0-35254 GCA_041653115.1 Candidatus Omnitrophota bacterium | reverse complement strand
TAAAAAGAAGGCGGGGCGGCGGATTTATTTGCCACGCACCCGCCGATAAGTAAACGCATAGAGGCACTAAAAGAAATGGCTTATATCGGATAAAACGGAGGGCAAAATATGTTTAAGGGCTCCATAGTAGCCATAATTACGCCGTTTAGAAACGGGAAAATCGACGAGAAAAAATTCAGGGATTTAATTGAATTCCAGATTAAAAACAGCGCTTCCGGAATTGTGCCTTGCGGCACTACCGGCGAATCGGCGACCCTGTCTTTTGAAGAACACGACCGCGTAATCGAAATTGCTATTGAACAGGCAAAAAAAAGAGTACCGGTGATTGCGGGCACGGGCTCTAATTCTACCGAAGAAGCGATTATGCTTACCAGGCATGCCGCCGAGGCCGGCGCAGACGCGTCGTTACAGGTTTCTCCTTATTACAACCGTCCGACGCAAAGAGGGCTGTATGAGCATTTTAAGGCGGTTGCCGATTCTACGGATATACCGATTATACTTTATAACATTGCTTCGCGCACGGGAGTCAATATTGAGCCGGAGACTATCGCCGGGTTAGCGGGAGACTGTAAAAATATTGTCGGAGTTAAAGAGGCATCGGGGAATCTTGACCAGATGTCGCGGATTAAACAGCTCTGCGGGGAAAACTTTGATTTGCTTTCCGGAGATGATAGCCTGACTTTACCTATATTGGCTATCGGGGGGACCGGGATTATCTCGGTAGTAGCGAATATCGTGCCGCGCGAGGTCGCGGATTTAGTGGCTGAATTCGCGCAAGGGAATATAGCAAAAGCCCGTGAATTGCACTATAAATTATTACCCTTGGTAAAAGCGATGTTCATTGAGACTAACCCGATACCGCTTAAGACGGCGATGGGGCTCCTGGGTATGTGCGAGCCGGATTTAAGGCTGCCGATGTGCGCGATGTCGCCGGATAATCTAGAGAAAGTAAAAAAAGCCTTAAAAGATTACGGTTTATTAAAATAAAAGGAGATTTAAATGATTAAACTCGGCATCGCCGGCGCCTGCGGCAAAATGGGCAGGCGGATATTTGAATTGGCTTCCCATGACAAAGATTTTGAGTTGACTTTGGCTTTAGAGAAAAAAGGCACGTCCGTCATCGGAAGAGAATTAGGCAGGCTGAAAATATCTTCCAGCCCCGACGGTTTATTTCTCGTAGACGTGTTTATTGATTTTACCGTACCCGAAGCCAGTGAGGCCAACCTGGATTACGCGGCCAGATATAAGAAGGCGCTCGTCTTGGGCACAACCGGTTTTAACGACGCTCAACTGAAGAAAATCGAGGAGGTTTCCCGGGTTCTCCCGATAGTATTTTCTCCCAATATGTCCGTAGGCGTAAATGCCCTTTTTACGCTGCTGCCGGAGCTGGCTAAAAAATTAGGCCCGGATTACAGCATTGAAATAGTGGAAGCGCACCATAAAGCCAAAAAAGACGCGCCCTCAGGCACGGCAAAAAAAATGGGAGAAATTTTAGCAGAGACGACTAAAAAAGAAATTCCTATTCACGCCGTCAGATTAGGCGATATCGTCGGAGACCATACGGTTATCTTTTGCGGTAATTCCGAACGCATTGAAATCAAGCACCAGGCGCACTCGCGCGATTTATTTGCCGTGGGCGCATTAAAGGCAGCCAAATGGGTAATGGGCAAACCCGCAGGATTATATTCCATGCAGGATGTCCTAAACAAGTAAAACGTTTTTAAAATCAATCGTAAACCGTTTTTGATTTAACCGTAAAACAGTTTTGATCTTAAAAGAAGAAACGTTTTGAGCACAAAATTAGAAACGTTTTAATCTTGGGGGAGGGGATGAAAGTGAATCTATCAAAAAAAATAATGGCACTCCCGCCTTATCTTTTTGTAGAGATTGATAAAGCTAAAAGAAAAGCCCGGGCCGAGGGAAGGGATATTATCGATTTAGGGATAGGCGATCCGGACCAGCCTACGCCCCGGCACATTATTGAAAAGCTCTATCAGGCGGCGCAAGACCCGGCAACTCATCGCTATGCACTGGATCAGGGGATGTCGATCTTGCGCCAGGCAATCGCCGACTGGTATAAACAACGCTTTGAGGTAGACCTTACTCCGGAAAACGAAGTTCTGCCTTTGCTTGGCTCAAAAGAAGGTATTGCCCATTTGCCCCTGGCCTTCTTAAACGAAGGAGACTATTCCTTAGTGCCCGACCCTTGTTATCCTCCCTATAAAGGCGGGACGATTTTAGCCGGCGGTAAGCCTTATCTTATGCCGCTTAGAGAAACAAACGATTTCCTGCCTGACTTAAAAAAAATACCGTATACTATCCGCAAAAAAGCCAGATTAATCTACGTTAATTACCCGAATAATCCCACGGCTGCCACCGCAGAAAAGGATTTTTACCACGCGCTAGTTAAGTTTGCCGTAAAGAATGAAATTATCGTGATTTCCGACTTAGCTTATTCCGAGGTTGCCTATAACGGCTATCGCCCGGCGAGCTTTTTGGAAATTGAAGGCGCAAAAGACGTGGCGATTGAATTTCATTCTTTATCCAAAACCTATAATATGACCGGCTGGCGTATCGGCTGGGCTCTGGGTAACGCTAAATTAATCTCGGCCCTGGCAAAAGTTAAATCAAACATTGATTCGGGAATATTCTCCGCTATCCAGTTAGCCGGCATCGCAGCCTTAGAAGGGCCGCAGCAGCAGATTAAACAGATGCAGCAGCTTTATCAAAACAGGCGCGATGTTTTAGCCCAGGGGTTAAATTCTCTGGGCTGGAAAGTCCGGATGCCCAGGGCTACTTTTTATCTCTGGCTGAAAATTCCTAAAAAAATGAATTCCCTGCAGTTTTCTAAATTATTATTAGAGCAGGCAGACATCGTCGTTACCCCCGGAGCAGGTTTCGGTAAATACGGCGAGGGTTACATCCGCATGGCCCTGACTGTGTCCAGGGAAAGAATAAACGAGGCAATCCAGCGCTTAAAAAAGATATTTTAATGGTGACCTGCTATTTAGGCATCGGTTCTAATCTGGGTGAGAGGCGTAAAAACATAAGACTGGCAGTGAAAAAAATAAACTCCTTAAGCGGCACGGAAATTATAAAGCTTTCTAAAATTATCGAGACTGAGCCGCAAGGCGGCCCGCGCGGCCAGGAGAAATACCTTAATGCCGCCCTCAAAATAAAGACGAGCCTTCCCGCAGTAAGCCTCCTTAAGAAACTTAAAAACATAGAAAAAGATTTAGGCCGGGTCAAGACAGTGCGTTACGGTCCAAGAGTTATTGATTTGGATATCTTATTTTACGGGGACAAGATTATTAACCGCAATGACTTGAAGGTGCCGCACCCTAAAATTTTTGAGCGCGATTTTGTGCTGGGGCCTCTATCGGAAGTGATATGATCATCATTAAAAAGATAAAGAAAATGGCTGCTTTTTCCAGGGAGCTCAGGCATAGAGGTTGTTCTATCGGCTTTGTTCCGACAATGGGAGCGCTGCATCAGGGGCACCTGAGCCTCATTCAGAAAGCGCGCCGGGAATGCGATAAAGTAGTGGTGAGTATATTCGTAAATCCCGCGCAGTTTGGCCCGAAAGAAGATTTTAAAAAATACCCCAGGGTTTTTCCCCGGGATGTAAGGCTATGCAGGAAAGCAGGCGTAGATGCCGTATTTTATCCCGACGCCAAGGAAATGTACCCTGATAATTATAAGACGTATATTTTAGTTTCGGATTTAAGCGATGTATTGTGCGGAAAGTTCAGGCCGGGGCATTTTAAAGGCGTGGCTACGGTGGTGGCGAAGCTTTTTAATATCGTTCAACCCGATACAGCTTATTTCGGACAAAAGGATGCCCAGCAGGCGGTTATCATCGGGAAGATGGCGCTGGATTTAAATCTGCCGGTTAAAATTAAAATTATGCCTACCTGGCGCGAAAAAGACGGTTTGGCAATGAGTTCAAGGAACCTTTATCTGAGCAAAGAAGAAAGAAAGGAAGCGCCGGTTTTATTTCAGTCTTTAAATTTAGCCGAAGGATTAATCGGGTCGGGGATAAGCAGTACCGATAAGATTATCCGGGCGATGAAAGCAATTATAGGGGAAAAAAAATCGGCTAAAATCGACTATATTTCCGTCGTCGATTTAGAAAACCTGAAACCGCTGCGAAGAGTAACCGGCAGGTGCCTGGTTGCTTTGGCGGCATGGATAGGCAGAACCAGGCTTATCGATAATATAATCATTAGGCGATGACTAAGTTAAAGATCGGAATCGTGGGTTGCGGCGCTATCGGCTCTTCTTTGGCGAAAAGCATTGCTGCTGATTTTTCCGAAAAGACCGAATTAACCGGTCTATACGACAGCGATATAGAGAAGGCGCAGAAATTATCCGATAAGATTAATCTTGCGGCAGCGGCCCGGCTTAATTTAGATGATTTAATCAATAAGTCGGATTTAATTATCGAGGCGACCAGGCCGGAAGCGGTTTTCGAGATTGCCAAAAAAGCCCTTTCTGCATCCTGCGATATTATGATTATGAGCGTCGGGGGCGTCGCCGGGCATTATAAAGAATTAGAAACGCTGGCGCGGGAAAAGGGCGCGCATATATTTATACCGTCGGGTGCAATCTGCGGCATAGACGGTTTAAAAGCAGCGCGCTTAGGCAAAATAAATAAGGTTACCCTGACCAGCAAAAAGCCTCCCCGGGCGTTCTCAGGCATTCCCTATATATCAAAGAAAAAAATACGCCTGGATAACTTAACCGAAGATACGGTAGTTTTTGAGGGTAATGCCTTGAGCGCAATCAGTAACTTCCCGCAGAATATCAATGTAGCGATTACCTTAAGTCTGGCCGGAATTGGGGCCGAAAACACGCTGGTGCGTATTGTCGCCAGCCCAAACATAACCAGGAATGTCCACGAGGTAGAAATAGAATCGGAGGCAGGCAGGATCATCACCCGCACCGAGAACGTTATTCATCCCGATAATCCCAAGACGAGTTATTTGGCGGTTTTATCGGCAGTAGCAGCTTTGAAACAGATTTTAGAGCCGGTTAGAATCGGGACTTGATTAAAAATAGAAAAAAGAAAGGGGGTGAGCTGGAAGATGGCAGAGAAATTAATGAAAGTGGGAATCAAGAGGCAGAAAGGTTACCTCTATTATGTTGACAAAAAAGGAGATGTCTCCTGCGCAAAAATGGCGCGCGGCAAGAAAAAAGGAGGCAGCCCGAAAAAGGTAGCCAAATGCGGAATTAAACGCAAGAAGGGATACCTCTATTTCATTGATAAAAAAGGCGATATTTCCTGCGCAAAAATGAAAAGAGGCGGCAAGAAAAGAAAAAGATAAATGCCGAAAGAAAAGCCCCTGTAAAATGTCTTTATCTTTAATTTACAGGGGCTTTCTTTCTTGGTATAATACCTTGTTTTCTAATATCTAAACTAATGGAAAAAAAATCATATCTTAAGCTTACTTCTAAAACTTCGATTCTTCTTCTCTTGCTGGTGGTCTCCGTTTCTTTTATCCTGCTTTCTTTTTCTTTTAAAAATATCATTTTTATGGCGGGAGCCGATGAAGGATACTATTTAAAGTACGCTACCTACATAGGGAAGAACGGCCTGCGCGGGTTCCCCGCCTTATTTAAAGATTATCTGCAGGCTCAAGAGCATTGGCCGCCTAATCCGTTGCGGGTCGGGTTTATCCTTTTGTCTTCTCTCTGGCTGAAAATATTCGGGTATTCGTTTTTGAATCTGGCATACCTGTCGCTCTTTTCCTATTCTGTTTTTTTATGCTTTTCTTTTTATTTCGTGAAAAAATACTTCGGTGAAAAAAATGCCGTATTAGCGGTAATCCTTTTGACATTTTCGCCCCTGAACATGGCGATGGCCCGCCGGGCATTAATGAACGCCGCGGTCAATCCGTTTACGCTCTGCTCGATCTGGCTTTTTTTCGAGCGCTTGAGAGAAAGAAAGAATTACAAAACTGTCTTATTTATCGCGGTATATTCCTTGACGATTTTAATCAGAGAGGATTCTGTATTATTATCCGTATTTTTTATGCTTTATATCTTAATCCACGGGAAGGTATTTAAGAGGCCGGTAAAATTAACGGATTTTTTAATCATCACGATTTTTCCCTCCCTGATAGTAGGCAGCCTGTACACATTAATTGCCGGCGGTTTTTCTAACGTCATAGAGACGGCGAGGATAATCCTGCTTTCCCGGGAGCCCAATCATTATGCCCTTATCTTTGGTTCCGGGCCGTGGTATAGATACCTAATCGACTTTATGCTGCTTTCCCCCTGGGTATGCATTTTGGCAATCGCCTTTGCTACGGCTTATTTCATTAAAAAAGAATGGAGAGAAGAAGTAGTTTATTTAATAATATTGTCTATCAGCCTGATTTTCTTACTCGATTTCTTCACCAAAAATGTCCGCTACCTTTCTATTTTAGATTTGCCGCTGCGCTTATTCGCAGTTTTAATGCTCAATGAATTGACGAAACGGATATTCAGGGACAGCTCGGAGATAGCGCTTATCATTTGCGTCGTATTAATCGTCTTTTTTGACTTTTTAAGCTTTCTTAATTTATTTATCCAGCAGGGTATATATGACCCTGTTAGTTATCAGCTCCTGCAAGCCAGGCATGTTATTCCCTGGAGATAAGATACGCGCTTATAAATACCTCACTTTTAACTCGTCTTAATCAGAAGTTTCTCCGGTTCGTTAAACAAATGAAATCTTGCCTTTATGGCCCTGGGTTATATAAAATATCAGGTTAAATTATGAAATGGGGTAAAAGAGAAATTACGGCTTTGGAGAAGAACCTGGTGACTGTAATTTTTGTCATTTGGTGCATTCTGGCATTTAGGCTGGTAATTTCTCAGGTGCGCCGGACATTAGATTTCGTGCTTCCCGCTTATTCTTTTAATTTGGAAGAGAAATATGAGCTTATAGACGGCGGTTTTTATAACTTTGCCAAGTTCTGCGAAGCAAGAGTTCAAGAGAGGGCGAGTATGGTATTTAAGGTTGTTCCCCAGGAGCCGGCCTTTAGGTCTCCCGAATGGTTTACGAAAGAATATTTAGTCGGCAGGCTTAGTTATCTTCTCTATCCCAGGAAGATATTGCGGGGACAAGACGCAGCCGGAGAGGCCAGGCATGCCATAGTCTTCGATATCGATTCTCAAAGCTTAAGACTCGACTACCGGTAGGCATAAAGATGATTTTTCTTAAATTTGCATTATCTATTTTGAACATCATTATCTCCGGATACGCCATACTGAGATTATTTTCCCGCTCTAAAAAAGAACTGCCGTTAGGAGAAGTCTCGATCCTCTCTTTCGGTATAGGCACGGCGTTCGTGGGTCTGGAAACTTTTTTATTAGCGCTTTTTAAGCGCCCGCTTAGCTTAGGCTATATTTTATTATTTTCAACCGCGCTGATTATCGCCGCGGCCCTAAGGCTAAAAAAAGATTTTTTCTGTTGTGATAAATCCTGGTGGAAGCAAAAACTCTTCTATTCTCCTTTCGCGATATTTTTACTTATCTTAATCATCTGGGAAATATTTTATGTATTTTTAGAGTCAGCCAGTATTCCCTTTAACGCCTGGGATGCCTGGGCCAGCTGGGGATTTAAGGCCAAAATATTTTTCCAGGAAAAGGCTTTTCCCGTACGTTATTGTACCGGGTTTCCGGGGTTTGCCCACCCCGATTATCCCGTACTGATTCCTTTCGCGGAAACGTATATTTATCTTTTCCTGGGACAAATACACGAGCCGCTGATAAAGCTTTTTTGCTCTTTTTTCTATGCAGGGATGATTGTCTTGTTTTATTACCAGCTGAAAAGACAATTCAAGCCGGAATTTGCCTTGGCAGGCTGCCTGGTTTTGGCTACTATTCCTAACTTAGCCAATCTAGCTTCTACCGCCTATATGGATGTGCCGATCGCCTTCTATATAACCGGCGGCATCCTGTATATCTGGCGATACCTTAAAGAGAAAAATAATCTCTTTCTTATCTTGGGCAGCTTATTTACAGGGTTAGGGATGTGGGTTAAGAATGAGGGGTTCAGTTTCTGGTTAGCCTTAGTTTTAGCCGCCCTGATGATTTGCTTCTTTTTAAAGTTGAATATAGAGAAAAAAAGATTCCTCTTTGTAATTTCATTTATACCGTTTTTAATCTATTTCCCCTGGCTGGTATTTAAGTATTATTTCAGGCTGGGGGTAACATATTTTCAGGGTCCGCTTTGGGGGGTATTCGACTTGATAAAAGAACGGCTGCCCATGATCCTGAATATCTGGGCAAGGAGCCTTTTGGATGCCGGGAAGTGGAATATTCTCTGGGTTGGTTTTATCATCGCGCTAATATGGTTTTTCATCAGGCCCCGGGAAAAACTGGCCTGGATTTTTTTATTGATTACCTTCTTCCAATCGGCGTTTTATTTTATTATCTACATTATTTGGCCGATAACCCTGGTAGATTTAGAATTGCAAATTTTAAACTCCGTGGATAGATTGCCGTTACAGCTGGTGACAATAATTTTATTTTTTATCTGCCTGCAATCGGGAGAGCGATGGAAGAGCAGCTGAAAGTCAATTCCCTTGATTCATCGCCGGATGATTTTCTATACGCTGATTTTAAGCAGGAGCGTATCGCCCGCTGGGATATGCTGGGCCGTAATCTGGATAGACGCAAAAGCCTAAGCGGCTATTATCATCGCCGATTGAGTGACATATACAGATTTATCGTTGCGCCTAATCAGCGTGTTTTAGAGGTTGGCTGCGGCCGCGGCGATTTATTAAGCGCCTTGAAGCCAAGCGTCGGCGTGGGGATAGATTTTTCCGAAGAAATGATTGTCCGGGCAAGGCGCCGCCATCCGGAACTCCGTTTCATACAAGCGGATGCGCATGAATTTGATATTGATGGAAAGTTTGACGTTATAATCCTTTCCGACCTCGTGAATGATCTCTGGGATGTCCAGAATGTTTTTGAAAAATTAAGATTAGTCTCGGCTCCCGGCGCGCGGATTATTTGTAATTTTTACAGCAATGTCTGGATGAATCCCCTATGGCTTGCCCAGAAGTTGAAGGTTGCACAGCCGTTACTCCCGCAAAACTGGCTGACCAGAGAAGACGTGTTGAACTTATTCTATCTTACGGAGTTTGAGGTTATACGCTGCTGGAGTGAGATTTTATGTCCTTTGCCGATCCCCATAGTTAAGACCCTTGCCAACCGTTTTCTGGTAAAGTTTTGGCCGTTTAATCTTATGGCCTTGACTAACTTTATGGTCGCGCGCCCAAGACCGCAAGGCAAAATTGCCGTTGAAGAACCGGCGGTTTCGGTTATTATTCCTGTGAGAAATGAGGCCGGCAATATCCCGCGCATATTTGAACGGATGCCCAAAATAGGCAAAAACACGGAGCTTATTTTCGTAGAAGGCCATTCAACAGACAACAGCTTTGAAGTTATACGCAAGTGCATCGCCGATTATCCCGGCTGGAGATGTAAATTACTGAAACAAACCGGTTCAGGCAAAGGCGATGCCGTGCGCCTCGGTTTTCGTAACGCGAGCGGAGAGATCTTGATGATTTTGGATGCCGACCTTACCGTCGCCGCGGAAGACCTGGGAAGGTTCTATGAATGTCTCTGCAACGGTAAAGCCGATTTTGTCAACGGCGTTCGCCTTGTCTATCCCAGACAAAAGAAAGCCATGCGTTTTTTAAATCTGCTGGCGAACAAATTTTTCGGTATTGTTTTTTCCTGGCTCATCGGACAGCACGTTAAAGATACGCTTTGCGGGACAAAGGCATTATGGCGCAAAGACTATTCCAGGATTTCCGAGAACCGTAAATATTTCGGGGATTTTGACCCGTTCGGAGATTATGACCTTATTTTCGGCGCGGCAAAGTTAAATCTTAAAATAGTGGATATGCCGGTGCGTTACCACGAGCGTAAATATGGCAGGACCAATATCCAGAGATGGCGGCACGGCCTGTTGCTTTTACGCATGATATTCTTTTCCGCCAGGAAGATTAAGTTTGTATGAAAGAGAAGAGACATTTCGCTATCATTGGATTTTTCGATGAATAAATTATTCATATTTGGGTTATCTTTGCTTTGCTTCGCGATTTACTTCAACAGCTTAAACAACGATTTTATCTTGGATGACTATGCCCTGGTAGTGAATAACCCGCTTATAAAATCTGCAAAATCCCTGGGGCAGATTTTTAAAATCAGCCCCTATGACGCTGCGGTAATGGACAGGGATATATCTTACGATAAGATGTACCGGCCGCTGCAATTGTTAAGCTATAGCATCGATTATAAAATCTGGGGCCTGAATCCTTCGGGTTTCCGTTTGACTAATATCCTTCTTCATTTAATCAATAGTATTTTAATTTATTATCTATTTTCCCTGATTTTCAATGTTAATATCGCAAAGATAATCAGCCTCTTCTTCGCCGTTCACCCGCTTAATACTTCGGTCGTAGTATATATAGCCGGCAGGGCCGACTTATTGGCATCTTTTTTTATGCTCTTCAGCATAATTTTATTTTTCCGGTTTATTCAGTCTAAGAAAAAAATATATTATCTGCTTAGTTTTGTAAGCGCGGCATTCGCGCTTCTCTCCCGCGAAAACGCCTTGCTTCTAAGCGGTTTTATCTTCTTATTTTTATTTTTCCTGAAAGCCAGGCCAAAGGAGTTCTTTTTTGTCATCCCGTTTATTATTTTGAATGTGTCTTATATCTGTTTAAGAGTTATCCTCTTCGGCGGCCAGGGCATGGTCCTGCATCCCAGTTTTATGCCTCTGCCTCTCAGGTTTCTTAATTTCTTTAATATAGTCCCTCGCTATTTATTGCTCCTCTTATTGCCCTTGGACTTGCACTTATTTAGAGTTACGCCGTTTATAGGCCAGATTATCGGTTTAAAGAGCGGTTTGTCGGCGGGTTTTATTTTCTTATATCTTTTTTTAATTATTAAATTCCGGAATAACCGCTTGTTATTCTTTAGTATGCTCTGGTTTTTGTTTTGGCTGATACCGGTTTTCTTTTATTTGGACGGGTATAGTATCCTCGGGCAGGCAATGATGGCGGAAAATTGGCTATATTTATCTTCCGCAGGGTTTTTTGCCGGGTTTGTATTTATCCGGAAGGCATTTAAGAACCTGGGGAAGGCTCTGATTATATCCGCAGCTATATTTTATGGCTTTTTGACAACAGTAAACAACAGCCTCTGGAAGAACGGCCTGGTATTTTACAGAAATATACTGGAATATACTTCAAAAGGAAACCCTTTGCGCAAAAACCTGATAAAGGAATATTTGAATAGAGGCCTATATGAAGACGCCCTCGCAGAAATAAAAAAATTTTCTCTTGATTTTCCGGGAAGCGAAGACCTTTATATCTTTCAGGGCAATTATTATTATGAAACAGGCCGGATCAACGCGGCAATCGAAAATTACGGCAAGGCTTTAAGAAAAAATAAAAATCTCTACGCTTATTATGATTTAAGTCTCTGCTATGAGAAATTGGGGCAATTGGACAAGGCGGTATATTTTGCGACAGAAGCCGTTAAGATGAAGCCTCATTACCTGGCTGCTTTAGTGCAGCTTGGCGATTTGTATAGCCAAAAAAAAGAGTTTAACCAGGCAGAAAGGTATTATCGGGCAGCCCTGGAGATTGAGCCGGGCAATAAAATAGTCCAGGATAAAATAAAAAATGCAAAATGAATCTATAATTATCCGCGGCGCCAAAGAGCATAACCTGAAAAATATAAACTTGGAATTGCCGCGCAACCAGCTGATTGTAGTTACCGGCTTATCCGGCTCGGGCAAATCCAGCCTTGCCTTTGATACGATTTATGCCGAAGGGCAGCGCCGCTACGTAGAGAGTTTATCCGCTTATGCCCGCCAGTTCTTAGAGCAGTTGCAGAAGCCCGACGTGGAATATGTCGCAGGTTTATCTCCGGCGATTGCCATTGAGCAGCGCACCGCAGGCGGGAATCCCCGTTCCACGGTTGCCACGCAGACCGAAATCTATGATTACTTAAGGCTACTTTTTGCGCGTATCGGCAAAGTCAAATGTTTCCAGTGCGGCCAGCCCATTGAAAGGCAGAGTTCCCAGGAGATAGTTGACAAAGTTATGAGCCTGCCGCAGGCTTCGGAAATCCAGGTTTTGGCGCCGCTGGTGCGGGGAAGGAAGGGCGAGTATAGGGATATTTTTAGCTCTATCCAGAAAGCGGGATTTGTCAGGGCGCGTATAGACGGCAGGATTTATGAGCTGCCGGTAAAGATAAAACTGGCAAAATATAAGGTTCACGATATCGAAGTAGTGGTAGACAGGCTGACGATAAAACCGGAAATAAAAAACAGGCTTACCGATTCCATTGAGACGGCGCTGAAAGCAGGCAAGGGGATGATTATCGTTGCCGCCGGGAAAAAGGACCTGGTTTTCAGCGAGCAATACGCCTGCGCAAAATGCGGAATCAGTTATGCGGAAGTTGAGCCGCGGATATTCTCTTTTAATTCGCCTTTTGGGGCATGCCCGGCCTGTAATGGTCTGGGTACTAAGCTGGAGTTTGACCCCGACTTAATCGTTCCCGATAAAAATAAGTCTATCAATCAAGGAGCAATCGCGCCCTGGAAAAGAGGCGGGAGGGGGTATATCCTTTATTACCGCTGGCTGATCCGGGAGCTTTCTCATCGGTTGAATTTTGATTTGGATACGCCGTTTAAGAAATTAAATAAAGATACGCAGGAAGCGATACTTTACGGGACCGAAGAAGAGGTCGCCGGCAAGCCTTTTGAGGGCGTAATCCCGCATTTAGAGCGCCTTTTTCGCCAAACGGACAGTGATTACTTGAAGGAAGAAATCTCTAAATTTATGTCAAGCCTGGCTTGTCCTGTATGCCGCGGCGCGAGGCTCAAGAAAGAAAGCTTAAGCATTACTATTGATGGGAAAAATATCTGGCAGGTAGCCCAAATGTCTATCAAAGAAGCGCGGCATTTTTTTGCCGGCTTGAAATTAAATGAAAGAGAGAAAATCATTGCCCAGGCGGTTTTAAAAGAAATAATCCGCAGGCTGCAGTTCTGTATTGATGTAGGTCTTGAGTATTTGACTTTAGACCGGAGGAGCTCGACGCTTTCCGGCGGAGAAGCGCAGAGGATCCGTTTAGCTACCCAGGTAGGTTCAGGGCTGGTGGGAGTACTTTATATCCTTGATGAGCCCAGTATCGGCCTGCATCAGAGGGACAATGCCAAATTAATCTCTACCCTGAAGGCCTTAAGAGATATCGGCAATACGCTGATTATCGTGGAGCACGATGAGTACACTATCCGTGCGGCGGATTACGTGGTAGATTTGGGGCCGGGAGCCGGCAGGCACGGGGGAGAGGTGGTTTTCTCCGGGACAAAAGAAGCTTTATTGGGGCATCCCCGCTCACTTACGGCAAAATATTTAAGAAGGGAGCTGAAAATAGATGTGCCTCCCGGGAGAAGGCCCGTTCAAGAGAAAAAATTTTTAGAAATAAAGGGCGCCAAAGAGCATAACCTGAAAAATATCAATGTCAAATTTCCCCTGGGTGTATTTATCTGCATTACCGGCGTATCCGGCTCGGGCAAATCTACCCTGGTTGACGAAATTTTGTACCGCGCCCTGGCGCAGCAATTATACCGTTCCCGGGAAAAACCCGGCCTGTATGAGAAGCTTATCGGCGGCGAATTCATTGACCAGGTAATCGTAGTCGATCAGTCTCCCATCGGCAGGACCCCGCGCTCAAACCCGGCTACTTATACCGGGGTTTTTCAGCATATCAGGGATATCTTCAGCCGGCTGCCTGAAGCGCGCCGCAGCGGATATAAACCCGGCAGGTTCTCTTTTAATGTCAAGGGCGGCCGTTGCGAAGCGTGCATGGGGGATGGTATCAAGAAGATTGAAATGCATTTTCTTCCCGATATCTATGTAAAATGCGATGTCTGCAAGGGCAGGCGTTTTAATGAAGCGACTTTAGAAGTAAAGTATAAAGGTAAATCCATTGCCGATTGCCTGGATATGACGGTAGAGGAAGCCGGGGAATTATTTGCCAATATCCCCAAGGTAAAAAATATCCTGGGCACGCTCTACGACGTAGGTTTAGGCTATATCCAGCTGGGACAGCCGGCTACTACTTTATCCGGAGGCGAAGCGCAGCGCATAAAACTTTCTTCAGAACTCAGTAAGCGCTCGACCGGCAAGACCCTCTATATTTTGGATGAACCGACCACCGGCCTGCATTTTGCCGACGTGGAAAAACTTATTTCTGTCCTGCAGAGATTGGTAGATAAAGGCAATACCGTTATCGTCATTGAGCATAACCTGGAAGTAATCAAATGCTCGGACCATATCATTGATTTGGGCCCGGAGGGCGGAGACAGAGGCGGAGAAATAGTCGCCAGCGGCACGCCGGAAGAATTGATTAAGGCGGGAAAATCATATACGGGAGAATTTTTAAGAAAGGTATTGAAGAATAAATAAAGAAGTGATATATTCCTATCTGTGATGATGAAAAAAAAGTTGAAATTTCCCGTTATCTTTTGCTTGTTATTTACTGCATCCTGTATCCTGCGGCCGGTAACCTGCGCTGTATATGCCCAGGAGCCGTCTAAGGAAGAAGAGGCCCTTTTTGTCGCGCAAAAGGCCTTTGAAGACGGTTTTTACGAAGTAAGTCTGGGGCTTTTGGAGCGTTTCTTAAAGAACTACCCTGATTCGAAAAAGACAGCCGAAGCCACCCTTTTGATGGGGCAGTGTTATTTCCACCAGAATAAATTCCTCGATGCCCTGGCAAAATTTGAGGGGCTCCTTAATCAGCCTTCTGCCCGTTCCCTGCAGGACGCCGTCCTTTACTGGATTGCCGAGGTGCATTTTAAGGGAAATAATTTTACCAAGGCCGCTTCGTATTATAAGAAAATAATCGACGATTTCCCCAAATCTTCTTACGCGCCGATTGCCTACTATTCAATAGGCTGGTGTCTATTCCAGGAGAATGACTTCCCGCAGGCCTGGGAGTATTTTAAGACTGCGGAAGAAAGGTTTCCCAAAGAATCATTTGTCCAGGACGCGTCTTTTAAGATAATCGAATGCCTTTATAACCTGAAAGATTACGCCGCCTTAAAAGAAAAGGCTAAAGAATATCTTAAAAATTACCCCAAAGATACCGCCAGGGTTCCTTATCTGTATTTTTATTTAGGCGAAGCGGATTATTATTTAAATAATTTTGAGGAGGCGATCAAAGGGTATTCCAAGGCCTTAGCCGGCGCGCAAAATGAAGAGACGCGTGGCTTAGCCAGGCTCGGGTTAGGCTGGTCTTATCTTAAGTTAAAACGTTTTAGCTTGGCGGAGACCGTCTTACAGGAGATAAAGCCGGATAGCCTGGGAAAGTCCGGAGGCGATGCGTTATTATTGGGCAAGGCTAAACTGATGCTTGAGTATAAAAGATATAGCGAGGCGCAAGACCTATATAGCAGTTTATTGAATACTACCGGCGACCCCTTAGTCATGGTTCAGGCTTATTTAGGCAAGGCAGACGCGCTTTATAATTACGGAGAATATAAGCAGGCCATCGCCGTATATAATGAGGCCCTGGGAAAGATCTCAGGATCAGCTCCCCCGCGCGATTTAAGCGATGAGCTGCATTATGGCCTGGCCTGGGCGTATTTAAAAGAGGGGCAGTTTAAAGAAGCGATAGATGAGTTTCAAAAAATCGCCAAGCACAGCGAAGATAAAATCCTTAAGGTCTCCGCCCTTTGCCAGATCGGCGACGCTTACCAGGATTCGGGCGATTACGCCAAGGCCCAGGAAACATACGACAGCATCTTAAAAAATTATCCGGACAGTTTCTACGCGGATTATGTCCAGTACCAGTTAGGCGCCTGCCTGCTGAAGAATTCCAATTATGAAGGCGCGATTATGGCGTTCCAGAGTATGAAAAACCGTTTCCCTGATTCGAAGCTTTTAGATGACGCCTCTTACGCATTGGGCTTGAGTTATTTTCAACAGGAAAATTATGCCGCGGCAGAGGAGGTTTTCAAAAAATTCCCCGAGGAATTCAGGGAGAGCAGCTTGCGGCCGCAGGTAATGTATCTCTGGGGGACGAGCCTGTATAATTTAGGCAAATTCAGCGAAGCCATAGAGGTCTATAAGAATGTGATCAGGATGTATGGAGATGATACGGAACTCGCGCAAAAGGCCGAATACGAAATAGCCGACTGCTATTATCAGATGGGCAACGAAAAAGAGGCGATGGCGAAGTTTAAGATGCTGCGCTCGAAATACCCCGCCTCTTCCTTGACCCCGGAAATTATCTGGTGGCTGGGAGAATATTATTACCGGCACAATGATTTGAATTTAAGCCGCAGGTATTTTCTTTCTCTGATTAAAGATTTTCCCCGGAGCAGCTTAATCCCCAACGCTTATTACGCCTTAGGCTCAAGTTATCAGGAAGAATCTAAATATGAAGAGGCGATTGCTAATTTTAAAAAGGTGATGGAGTTAGGCAGGACCGACCTCGCCGCTCAGGCCGCTATCGCTATCGCAGATATCTATCTAAAACAGGATAAGATTGATTTAGCCCTTAAGATATATAAAGAAACGGTTGGTGAGTACGCGAACCTGGCCGGTTTAATCTACCCTAAGATTGCCGAGGCTTACCGCAGTATCGGAAATTTTGCCGAGGCCCTGGATTTTTATCGTAAGAGCCTGGATATCGTCCCGGTGCGAGAGATGAGCAATATCCAGTTTAAAATAGCCGAAACAATAGAAGCCGAGGGTAAATTGGATGAGGCAATTGAAGAGTACCTCAAGGTTACTTATCTTTATGCGGAGAATAATGCGCTGGCGGTAAAGGCTCTTTTAAGGGCAGCGTCGATTTACGAAGGCAGGGAGGATTTTCAGGAGGCAGGCAAAATCTATAAAAGGATTGCCGGCATGGACGTAGAAGAGGCCAAATACGCCCGGGAGCGTATTGACTGGATAAAAACGCACGTTAAGTGAAGGGAGGAAGTAAATGGACCTGTACAAAATGAATCTCTGGGAGGTATTTTTGGCGGGGGGGCCGGTAATGTGGCCGATACTTTTGTGCTCTATTTTTGCGCTGGCAATAATCCTGGAGAGATTCTGGCACCTGCAAAAAATAAAAATAGACACCCAGCAGTTTTTAAAGAGTATCCTGGATAAGATGCGGCGCCACGAAGTAAAGGAGGCCCTGGAAATCTGCGACCGTACCAAGAGCCCGGTCTGCCATATTTTAAAGGCGGGGATTTTAAAATATGACCGGCCGCGGCCCCAGATTAAAGAGGCGATTGAAGACGCTTCTTTATACGAGATACCGAGACTGGAAAAGAACCTCTCCATACTCGCTACGATTGCGCATATCTCCCCGCTTTTGGGTCTTCTGGGGACGGTAACAGGCATGGTCAGGTGTTTTCAGACTATTCAAGCCAAGGCCTCAAGCCTGCACCCCGTTTCGCCGGGCGATTTAGCCGGCGGTATCTGGGAGGCGCTGCTTACGACCGTGGCCGGCCTGATTGTAGCCATCCCTACTTTTGTCGCTTATAATTATTTGGTGGCGCGGATAAACCACTTTATTTTAGAAATGGAAAAGGCGTCTACGGAGCTGGTAAATTTTCTCACTGAATAACCGAAGAGGGGGTAAAATATGCGTCTTAAAGGTCGCATGGAATTAGAGCATGGGCTCAAGCAAATAGATATCGCGCCTTTGATTGACGTGATATTTCAGCTGCTGATATTTTTTATGCTTACTTCCAGCTTTGTGATGCAGCCCGGAATAAAAGTAAACCTGCCGAAGGCCGTAACCAGCGAAGCGGTCAAGCCGGAAAATATAGAAATAATTGTTTCCGGAGAAAACGTCACTTATTTAAACGGCAAGGTCATCACTAACCAGGAGTTAAGAAATTTATTGAAGCAGGTTGCCAAAAGGAACCAGCCGATTTTAATCAAGGCAGACAGGCGCGCCGCCTTAGGCAGGGTGGTAGAAATCTGGGATATGTGCCGTGATTTGGGCATTACCCAGATCAATATCGCTACCAATCAAGAATAACGGGGGATTAGCGATGATTTCCTCGGGTTATTTTAAAAGAGCGGTATTTATTTCGCTGTTAGGGCATTTGACCGTATTTAGCATTTTTAGCCTTTCCTTTGGCAACCGCCTCGCGCCGGTCAATTATACAGATGTCTATTTTTGGGGCGGAATTTTAAGGCATTATGATTTTATTGCTCAAGAAGCGCACAATAAATTAAAAATAAAAGAGGCGGGGCTGATTCAGGACAAGACAAATCCCGAGCGCTCCCTGGAGGCCGGTTACTCTTTTAAACCGGCGCTAAAATTGGCATTTAGCCGGGATAAAATAATTTTTACGGCAAAGATAGCGCAGGCGCCTTTACGCAGGCAAGTCAGAGAACCGGTAGTAATGTTCCATCCGGTACTACCGTATCATTTTACCCTTTATTTTAAAGACCGGCAAAAGGCGCATATCGAATTGATGTTCAACATCGCTTCAGGCGCAAGGAGGGCTAATTCCATCATCGTGAGGAGAAAGATTGCTTCCGGAAACCTGGAAGTCGACCTTTTGAGCATGCGTTACATCAGCCATTACCTTTTTCTCCAACAGGCCAGGTTTATCCCGGATAAGTGGCAGACGGTAAAAATAGAATTTTCTCCCAGGGGGCATGATTAGTATTGATTTTTCTTTAGCTATAGGGTTATATATTTTTCTTTTCATCAGCGTCATCCTGGCAGCCTGGTTAACGGCTAAAAAAGAGAAAGACAGGGATCTGCCTCTTGATGGACGTTTTATCTGGTTTTGTTCCATCTGCGCTTATACCTATATTAATACGGCCGAAAGCTTGATTTCCGTATGTCCACGCTGCGGAAGTTACAATAAAAAAACTAATTGACATAACCGGTTCTTATACTTAAAATAAGGAAAAAAGGAGCTAATGATAAAATGATTACAGAAATAGGCATAGTGGCGGGCGAGATCTGGCATTTTTTGGACCAGCACGGAGAAGCCAGGTTTTCCGAATTGGTAAAAGCCATAGATCGGCCCTCTGATAATGTCTTAATGAGTCTGGGGTGGCTGGCGCGCGAAGGTCATGTTATCCTGCATCAGACAGGGAGTGATTACGAAGTATCCTTAAGAAAATAGGCAAAATATGCTTATTCCCCGGCTGAATAAAAAAGGCATTGCTTTATTTATAGTCCTGGGCACGCTTTTATTGATCATAGTTTTAGCAAATATTATCTTAGTCATAATGTTAAGCCACAGCCGGCTTACCCAGCACCAAGTCAGCCGTATTCAGGCCCAATACGCGTCTATGGCGGGCTTAAATTACGCCCTGGAGATGTTGAGATTGAATAATGCGCCCTGGACTACGGCGGGTACTTACAATATATGCAATAGCAACCCCTCCTGTAATACGCTCACCCCTAGCGGCGGGTGTACGGCGAATGAGCCGAATTTACCCTGCTCGGTTGGTTTTGTAGCGGTTACGATAAGCGGAAGCCCTAGCGCCTATACGCTGCGGGCAAAAACCACCTATATTCGTCCTCCTGCCTCTTAAAATCACCTAAAAATATATTATAGTCTAAGTAAGTCTATTATAAATTTATATGTTCTAATTTAAGATAGGATTTTACTCTGAGTAAGTTTGAGTAAATATATATAAAAAAACACTTGACAAAACTAGTATTTTATGTTCTAATTAAACCCACTGTGATTTATTATGAAAGAAGGTAAATTTATATGCCAAGGCTTATCGACATTGATGAATTGGCTGATTACTTAAAGCTTCAGAAACAAACCATTTATAACTGGCTGCACCAGGGCAAGATTTCCGGGATAAAAGTAGGCGGGGTTTGGCGCTTTGAGCGCCGGGAAATTGACGCCTGGCTGAAAAGCAAGAAGCGTTTATCTAAAAGCGGAGACAAATAATGCCTAGCTCGCTAGGGGTATATTTTGGGCCCAAGATAATTGCCATCGTAGAGACTAAAGCCAAAAAAATCTTACATCATCTATCCGTGCGCCGCTCTATAATTTCTGAAAGCGAATTAGAGCAGAAGGTGCCTGAAGAGGTAACCATTGCCGCTGTTTTTAATGATGAATTAAGAAAAAACAAGATTGAGGCCAAAGATGCGACCATCAGCCTTTCCGGCCGCGATTTGATTGTCCGTACCTTTGAATTGCCTATCCTGCCGGCCAATGAGCTGCCGGCCGCGGTAAATTTTGAAGCCAAGAAATACATCCCCTTCAAAGTTGAGGAATTAGTTTCTGATTTTCAGATACTCTTTGATAAAAAGACCCGCAGGAACCTTGTCCTGTTTGTAGGCATAAAGAAAGAGGCCCTGGATAAGCACCTGAATATCCTGCGGCAGTTAAATATTAAGGTAAACAATGTAGACTATTCCGCTTTCAGCCTGTTAAGGTTTTTGCGGTTAACCGGCCTTGGCAATAAGGGTGTTGTGGGCCTGGTCAGTGCTGACCTGGAAGAAGAATCAGAGGTGAATTTTACTGTTTTGGATAACGGCTTTCCCGTATTCAGCCGGGATATCAGCTTAAGCTCTGCTCAGCCGCAAAGATTTGAACAGCCTCAAGAGACGCCGGGCGCGGGCATGGATATGGAGAAATTAAAGACGGAAATCCGCGTCTCACTGGATTATTACAATCGCAAATTCTCCGGCAAAAAAATCGAAAATATATTCCTCATTTCGGACAAGGCTTCTCATCTGGATTTAGAGGCTTTTATCAAAGACCTCGGGCTCTCTGTCCGCTATCTGGACATCGCCGTATATTTACGCGGTGCCGGATCTTCCAGTTTGAGTTTTATCAAGGGTTATGGCGCCAGCTTATTCAAAACAATAAAAACCAGCCTCAAGATAAACCTTTTGGCTCAGAAAGCCAAGCCCGAAGCCGGAAAGAAACTCAGTCTTCAGGCGGAGACATTCTTTCTATTTTCGGAATTAAGGCAGCAGATAAAAATAGATTTCAGGGTAGTCATACTGGGTTTATTGATTTGGGCTGCCAGCGCAGGCTACGGCTTTTATCGCACGCTGCCGGTGCGCGGCGAATTGAATGAAATTATCAACGCGCGCCCTAAAGTTGCCAGCATAGCGCCTGCCGCCACTTACGAAGAACTGGAAAAAATAGATTCGGAATATAAGAGCCAGCTGAACACCCTGGAAGGCCTGATCCAAAAACAGGTATATTTTACCGAGGTGATGAATGTGATTGTGCGCAGCATCCAGGGAGATCTCTGGCTGACCAGTATCTCTTTCCAAAAGGACGAGAATAAGGCAGAGCTTACCTTAAAAGGCTTTGCCTATTTATCCGACAGTGAAAAAGAACTGCGTTTGGTCAATACATTCCTTTTGAAATTAAAAGAGTCGCCCGACTTTATAAATTACTTTAAAGAAATAGAGATTAGTTCGCTGGAGCAGCAGCCGTTTGAGAAAATAATGGTAACCAGTTTTACGGTCTTGTGCCGTAATTCTAAATAGAAAGAGCCGAATATGGACGCGAAAACCCTGATCAATAAATATAAAAACGTAGTCCTCAACCTGATCGTGCTTTTAATCGCGGTGCGTTTCGCGGTTGTTTTTTATAAAAAGCAGGCAGCGGCTACGGCTATGTTGACGGAAAAGAAGACGATCGAGACAAAAAATAACCAGGTGCTGGCGAATATCGCTCAATTGCAGGAAACGCTCAAGGTATATAAGTCTTTTGCCAATAATAAGGATATCTCTTTGAGCATACCTGCCCTGACCGATATCGCCGCAACCTCATCGGTGAAGATTATCTCGATTAAACCGTTGCCGGAACAGGGTTACCCGCTCTATACCAAGTACCCGTTTGATTTAAAGGTGGAAGCGAATAATTATCATGTTCTGGGAAGGTTCATCAGCACCCTGGAAAGCCACGCCAATATTTATAATGTGGAATCCGCCAGGATTATGCCGGAAGCCCGCCAGCAGAGGGAGAGCGGAGGTATTACGCTGGCTGTGGATTTAAGGATCAGCACCATTTTATTAAAAAACTAAGGATGAAAAATAAGTTAGCGGTTTTTTTTATAGGCGTATTTATCTCTAACCTGTTCATCGCCCGCTCATTTGCCGTTCCTGCGGGGTATAAGGTGATTGAGGAAATAGAGGCGGAGGAGGAAAAGAAGCAATTGCCTACCCTAAGGCCGCTTACAAAATATACCGGAGCAAAATTAAGAGACCCTTTTCAGGGGGTGAAGATAGAAAGAGAAGAAAAAGTACAGGAAGCCACAGGACCGGCAACCCCGCCGCCTGCCTTAACCGTCCAGGGGTTGGTCTGGGGGGGCGCTTTTCCGCAGGCGATTATTAACAACAAGGTATTTAAGGTGGGAGATACGATAGAAGAAGCGCGTATTATCGATATCAATAAAGACGGCGTAACCATTTTTTTCGGAGGCCGGCAATATAACATAGAGGCGCCGGCAGCAGTCAGCCGAAAATTACCAGGAGGTAAAGATGAAAAATAATTTTGCTTTCCGGTTGTTCGTATTTATTTCTATTTTTTCTTTATGCTTGTCTTCCCCGGGGCTAAATGCCAAAGAAGAGCTGCCCTTTGAAAATCCGAACCTGCTTATTTCCATGGATTTTCAGGACGCAAACCTCAAGGATATCTTGAAGATATTCTCGATCCAGTCAGGCCTGAACTTCATTGCCTCCGAGCAGGTGAAGGACAGGATCTTTACCCTTTACTTCGACAAGGTGCCGATAAAAGACGCGATGGATAAAATATTCAAGGCGAATAACCTGATCTATGAATTAGACCCCGAAGCGAATATTTTTATCGTCAAGGACCTGGGCGCTCCGGAAATTGAACTGGTCACAAAGGTATTTAAGCTGAAGTATGCCAGTGTTAGTTCATCTAAATTAATGAAAGAAGTATCCGATCAAATGGAGATAGATGACGAAGAGGACGAAGAAACGAGCGAAGTCAGCATCACTACCGCAGTAAAGAAGCTGCTTTCTAAAAACGGTTCGGTAATTGAGGACAACCGCATAAACAGCCTGATTGTTCAGGATATTGCCAGCCGTATACCGATGATTACGCAGGCGATTCTCTCTTTAGACGTGCCTGCGCCGCAGGTGATGCTGGAAGTGGAGATGCTTGATGTCAGCAAAAATACCGTGGATAAAATGGGGGTTTTATTCAGCCAGTCGCCTTTTAAGGTGAGCATCACCGGCGCTTCGGGGAGTATCGGCTTTCCCTTTGAGAGCTGGGCAAAAAGTTTTTTTACCGAAGAAAACCGCGGTACGCTGGGCATAAATACAACCGCTTATACTGCGCAGTTAGATTTTTTAAGGACTCAAACGGATACGAAATATTTGGCGCGGCCGAAAATCCTTACCTCCAATAATGAGACCGCCGAGATAAAGATCGCTACCCAGGAGTCAATCGGCGTTACTACTACTACCGAGGCTACTACCGGCACGACGTCGGCTACTCCTGAACGTTCGGAGACCGGCGTAGTCCTCAGGGTTACTCCGCAGATTAATCTGGAAACCGGAGAAATCACGATGTTTCTTTATCCGAAAGTTGCCGAAGCGGTTTTAGGCACTACTTTTACCAGCAGCGGCGCCTCCTTTCAATTCAGGGACCCGGAAGAGCGCAGTACTAAATCCGTGGTGCGGATAAAAGACGGAGAAACCGTAGTCATTGGCGGGTTGTTGCGCAATGAAGTGACGAACATTAGAACCAAGGTTCCTTTTTTTGGTGACCTTCCCCTTATCGGCGGCTTATTCAGGCACCGCGGAGGCGGAGCAAGCGATAGCCCTAAGGACAGAACCCGCGAATTATTGGTTTTTATTACGCCGCGGATTATCAAGGATAGAGGAATAGAGCTTGCCCAGGCAGCAAAGCCGGTAAACCCGCTTAGTTTCCCTAAAAGGGAGCAGGGGGCGTTTTCAGCGATAGACCGCCAGGCAGTCATTAAGAGCAGTCTCAATACTTTTGAAAAGTAATAATCAGGTATGCCGAAAGAAAAATACCTCAGGTTAGGCGAACTCCTGGTTAAGGAGGGCCTAATCAATCAGTCCCAATTGGAAAAAGCCATTGCCGCCCAGAGAAAAGAAGGCGGCAGGCTGGGCGAGGTAATCATTAAGCTGGGGCTGATTAAAGAGGAGCAACTGGTCATAGTATTAGGTAAGCAGTTGGGCGTTCCCTATTTTTCTTTTGGCACGGGCATGTTGAAGCCCGCAGTTGACCAGGGCCTGGAGCAACTGATTCCTTCTGATTTTGCCTTTAAGAATTCCGTCCTGCCGCTTTCCCGCACACTCAGGTCGCTTACCGTGGCAATGGCTGACCCGCTGGACCTGATCTTGATTGATAATCTAAAAAAAATCACCGGCTGCGACATTAACCCGGTAGTAGCGACCAAATCCGACATTAATAAGGCAATAGAGCAATTCTACAGCCAGTCATCAATGCTGAGCCGGGCAGTAGAGGCTTCTTACGATAAGGGTTCTCTGGAGCTGGCGGCGGAAGCGGTAGAATTCAAGGATGAAGAATTAAGTTTAGACAAGCTCGTTGCCCGGGCAGAAGAAGCGCCTGTAGTAAAAATCGTAGATTTGATTATCCGCCAGGCTATTGACGAGCGCGCCTCGGATATACACATCGAACCCTTTAAGGACAGGATATCCTTAAGGTACCGCATTGACGGAAAGCTTTACGAGATTCCCCCTCCGGCAAAGCACCTGCACCTGCCGATTGTCTCCAGAATAAAGATATTGAGTAAGCTGGATATTGCGGAAAAGCGTCTGCCCCAGGACGGCGCATTCCTGGTAAAGCTGGAAAACCGCATCGTCGATTTAAGGATATCTACTGTCCCGACGATACACGGGGAAAAAGCAGTTTTAAGAATCCTGGACAGGAGCCGCATCGTTTTAGATTTGGATGTGCTGGGGTTTGATTCCCGCCAGCTTGAGCAAATGCGCCACGCCATAAGCCTACCTTACGGACTTGTTTTTTTAACCGGGCCAACCGGCTGCGGAAAGACTACGACATTGTACGCCATTTTAAATGAAATCAAGAGCCCGACAAAAAATATCGTGACTATCGAAGATCCCGTAGAATATAAACTAGACGGCATCAATCAGGTGCAGGTAAAACCGGAAATCGGCCTGACCTTTGCTTCTGCGCTGCGGAGTTTCCTCAGGCAGGACCCGGACACCATGCTGGTCGGAGAGGTCAGAGACTTAGAAACCGCGCAGATCTGCCTGCGTTCAGCATTGACCGGCCATCTGGTGTTGAGTACCCTGCACACCAATGACGCGCCTTCCGCGGTCAGCCGCCTCATCGATATCGGCATAGAGCCTTATATGCTTGCGCCTTCATTACTCTTGGTGGTAGCACAGCGCCTGATCAGGAATTTATGCCCCGATTGCAAAGAAGCATATGAACCCAGCCCGGAACAATCACAGAGCATTAAGTTAAAGACAGATTTGATTTACCGGCCTAAAGGCTGCCCGAAGTGTAATATGCTCGGGTATAAAGGAAGGACTTGTATCGCTGAGATAATGGTAGTGAATGAAGAGCTCCAGGATTTGATTAACCAGCGGGCTTCTTTTCAGAAACTTAGAGAGGCGGCACGCGCCGCAGGGATGCAGACCCTTTATGAATCCGCGATAAAGAAGGTGGAAAACGGCACTGTTTCATTAGAGGAAGCGATGTCTACGACTCTGGGAGCGGAGTAATGGCAAAATTTTTTTATATCGCCAGGGATGATACAGGCAAAAAAGTAAGCGGCGTCGAGGAAGCTTCTTCTCAGGAGGAAGTGGTGAGCCGGCTGCAGGCAAAAGATTTAATCGTCATTAGTGTCGCTGCCGGCTACGGCGAGATAAAGGACTTAAAAGGAGACGTTGCAGGCAGAGATAAAGTAAAATTCCGCCATTACCGCATCTCCAGCGACGATTTAGTGCTTTTTTGCCGGCAACTGGCTACGCTCCTGGGCGCGGGAGTGACTATCCTGAAGAGCCTGGATATAATTTCTTTGCAGGTTGGCAGTTTCCGGCTTTACAGTGTCATCAAAAATTTGCAAAAAAATATGGAAGCCGGCTTAAGCCTGCATGAGGCAATGGCTAAGCATCCGGCTGTATTTTCCGAGCTTTGGGTAAACCTTGTGGAGAGCGGAGAGTCAAGCGGAAATTTAGCCATGGTCTTAAGCCGCCTGGCCAGCTATCTGGAAAGGAACGCCGCATTTAAAAGGAAATTGATTTCAGCGATCATTTATCCGGTTATCCTGGTTTTTGCCGGCTTAGCAGCGCTGCTTTTCCTGACCATTAAAATTATCCCGACCTTTGCCGAGCTGTTCACCGGATTTAATATTACGATGCCGCTTTTAACCAGGATACTTATCGCCACCAGCGGATTTATCAGAAAATATCTGTTGGTGATATTCGGCATTAGCATAATTATTTTTTATCTGTTTAGAAAATATATCCGCACCAAAGAGGGCCGCAGGCGATACGAAGACTTTAAATTCAGCTTGCCCGTATTCGGCGAAATGTTCCGCGCCATAGTGGTAGAAAGATTTTCCTCTGAGATGTTTACGCTGGTGGAGAGCGGTGTGCCTATTCTTTATTCCCTGGAAATCGCCGAACACTCGGTCGGCAATTCCGTGATGGCCGGGATTATCTCCCGGGTTAAAGACGAGGTGCGCGTGGGCAAATCCTTAAGCCAGCCGATGCAGAAAAGCGGTTTTTTTGAGCCGATGGTGGTGCAGATGGTGGCTATCGGAGAAGAAATCGGGGAATTGTCGGGGATGTTTAAAAAGATAAACGCCTTTTATCAGGAGTACGTGGAAACATTCCTTGCCCGTTTTACCTCGATGTTTGAGCCGATTATGCTGGTTTGTATGGGCGTGATTATCGGGGTGATGGTAATCGGCTTATTCATGCCGATATTCCAGATTGCCAGGATAGGCGGATAATATAAAATTATATTGACAAGCCGGTAAAAAAACTTATAATAAAGTAAAAAACAGGGGAGGTGATGGCAGGAGCGATAAAAGCAAGTCAGCGGATTAATTAATCGATTAAAAAGGAGAGGAAGATGAAAAAAGGTTTTACGTTGTTGGAATTGGTAGTAGTCATTGTTATCATCGGAGTCCTCGCAACCTTAGGTTTAGTGCAGTATACACAGGTGGTGGAAAAAGGTAAGAGAGTAGAAGCAAAGAGCGTTTTAGGGATGTTACGTATGTTGGAAATCGCCTATAGCCAGGAAAAAGGCGGTAGCACCTACGCGACTCTTGGCACAGGAACCAATCAGATAAATACCGGCGTGCCTACTGCTTCATGTGATACGGCTTACCATTTTCAATACAGTTGTTCCGGCACTACTGGTACCTGTACTGCTACCCGGTGTACTTCCGGAGGAAAATCTGACGGGGCAACAGCATATACTATAACTTTGACTACCGGCGGAGTAATTGCCGAGCCTTAATCATCGGCTATCTCTAAAAAAATATGTCAGAGAGAAGCGTTACTTTATTGGAGCTGCTGGTTGTAGTTGCCATCGTGGCGATCCTGATAAGCTTAGCCTGGAATTATTTTGGCCCGGCAAGGGAAAGATTCCTGGATAAGGAAGCGGTTGTCAACCTCAAGCTTATCCAGGTAGCAGAAAAGATTTACAAGCTGGAATATAAGAAGTATTGGGACAGCGGCTCCATCTCTGATCCGATATATGGTCTAAACCCCAACTTAAGACTTAGCTTACCCGCAGACAATAACCGTAATTGGAACTATGTAACTGATACTTTGGGAGGCGCGGTAGCTACGCGCAATGGCGCTGACGGAAGAACCTGGAGTTTAGCCATAACTGAACCCGAGCCGCACAGCCCCTGATAGAAAAAAATAACAAAAGGATATAAAGATGAAAAAAAGCTTTACTTTAATTGAATTAATTATTGTAATCCTCATCATAGGTATCCTGGCAGCTTTTGCTGTTCCGCAATACCTGAAAGCAGTGGAAAGGACAAAAGCCGGCAAAGCAAAAAATGCCTTAGGTTTGATTTCCCAGGCAGAGAAACTCTACCGCGCAGACAACGCAACCGGGGTTTATTTGGCAGTAGCTTCAAAGACCGCGCTCACAGCCGCGGATGGTTTAAGCGATTACGTGGAATTAGACAGTGTAAGTAAAGACCCTGACTGGGACTATCGAGTCACTACCGTGAATACTCCCCCTGCTTTTACGATAACCGCCACCAGAGTAGCCGGAGGCGCCAATCAGAACGAGACAATTATACTTAACGATAAAGGCGAATGGACCGGAAATTTTAAGCCTTAAGGCGCAATGCTGATTAAGCAGGGCTTTACTCTGGTTGAATTAATCATCGTAATAGTCATCCTGGGCATCCTGGTTACCTTAGCGATACCCGCATATAGAAATACCCAGGAGCGCGCCTTGGATAAAGAAGCCGCCAGCAGCCTAAGGACTATCCAGGCCGCAGAGAAGATTTATTATATGGAGATAGGCGCTTATTATGATTCAACCGGTGCCTCGGCCTTGGACCATATTAAAAATCTCAATACGTCCCTGAAATTATCCCTGCCTCAAGGAAATAACCGTAACTGGAATTATGAAACTAACGCTAATGGCTGTGCTAAGGCAGCCCGTAACCAAACAGACGGCCGGACGTTTTCTTTAACGGTTAGCTCCGATGATGACCCGCTTTCACCGGCAAATTGCCCATAGCCTTTAACCAAAACCTAATGAATAAAAAAAGTTTTACTTTACTGGAAATCCTGCTTTCCGTGCTTATCTTTGCCTTGGTAATAGCCGGAATGGCTAATCTTTTTGTCACGGGTAAAAGATGGATTAGCCATAGCCGCTTCCGCATGACCGGGAGCGAGCTGGGGAAAGTTTTTTTAGACCCCCTGCAGAAAGAAGTAAGGCAGGATGAATGGAGTAATAATTGCTTAAGTAGAGACGGAATTAATTCCGCCGGTTGCGATACGGGTTCCTGGACAGACCCTTCCAATAAGATAACTTATACCCCCGAATATAAAATAGATTCCGTGGGTAACTTGCGCCGGGTTATACTTAAAGTCAAGTGGCAAGAGCCTTCTTAATTAATCCGATGCAGAGACCTGTTTCCGCTATAACGCTACTTGAGTTATTAATTGTCATCGTATTATTCTCTCTAATTGCCCTGGGTTTTACCAGTATCCATTCTTTCAGCTACCACCATATAATCAGTTCCGACAAGCGGACAAAAATACAAAATGAAGTATCCTATTCTTTGGAGCATCTGGCTAAACAGCTCAGCCGCGCAATCGGTAACGAGAGGGCTGACGGCGCAGGTTCGGTAGTTAACCCGGGTACTGACGCAATAAGTATCTATATGGATTCAGATGCCGGCGGCGGCCCGGGTAACGGCATAAGAGATACGGCCGATCGCTGGGTTGCCTATCGGCTTACTGCGGCAAAGGATTTTCAATATTGCGCGCGGTGCAATGACAGGTCTTGCAGCAGCTGTAATGCCGGTTGGCAGACCTTAAGCAGGAAAATCGCCGAGTTCGCGGTTACGAAGCCCCAGGATGCGCTTGCGGATTGCCCGGTCTGCCTCTCAAATAATTACGTAGAAGTTATGCTCACAGGGCGTTGGGCGGCAGGTAAGGAAGCCTCTGTGGATAATCCCGAAGTGATTATGCGCAGCCGTGTTAATATGCCTTCCGTATCTATCAATTAGTAAATCAGCCCACCCTTTTTATTTGTCCGGATTAAAATTAATGATATAATATATAACGGTATAAGGAAATTTTACATTAAAATTTCTTGGGGCAGTAGCTCAGTTGGGAGAGCGTCGCGTTCGCATCGCGAAGGCCGTGGGTTCGAATCCCATCTGCTCCACCAAATTTTTCCTTATCGGAAAAATTTGGTGGCACTCAAGCGAGCGTTAAGCGGCCCGGCAAGGGCCGTAGCGAGCGGAGTGCCTAACCGGTTTCCGATAAAGAAATTTTGCCAGCAAATTATGTAATTCGGCCTCCACCGAAAGATGAAAAATTTTTTCCGATTAATTCTTGCCGCGGGGTTTCTTTTTGCTCTGATTTTCCTTTCTCTTTGCCCGCCTAAATCGTTTACCCAGGATAAACTCAAAGAAGCCCTTTTTTATAAAAAATTAGATAATCAGGCGGTGCAATGCCAACTCTGCCCCCGCTATTGCTACATCGCCAAAGCTAAGCGGGGTTTCTGCGGAGTCAGAGAAAACCGCGACGGTATTTTATATACTTTATCCTTTGCCAAGCTTGTTTCCCGTAATGACCTTGACCCGGTTGAGAAGAAACCGCTCTTTCATTTCTTACCCGGGAGCAGGACTTTTTCCATTGCCACTGCCGGCTGTAACTTAAAATGTAAATTCTGCCAGAACTGGGATATTTCCCAAAGGCGGCCGGAAGAGGTAAATTATCTTTACCTTGAGCCGGAGCAGTTAATCCGGGAAGTAAAAGCCTCGGGCCGGCGGATTATCGCTTATACCTATACCGAGCCTACCATATTTTATGAGTATATGCTGGAGTGTGCAAAGCTGGCCAAAGCCGCAGGCATAAAAAACGTAATGCATTCCGCGGGCTATATAAACGAGGAGCCTTTAAGGCAGTTAGCCAAATATCTGGATGCGGCGAATATCGACTTAAAGGGGTTTAGCGACGATTATTACGCGCAAATGTCCGAGGGTTCCTTAGGGCCGGTGCTGCAGAGTTTAAAGATTCTCAAAGAAGAGGGCGTGCACCTTGAGATAACTAACCTGGTTTTGCCCGGATATAACGACGATAGCCAGACTATCCGTAGGATGTGCCTCTGGATAAAGGAAAATTTGGGGGCAGATACGCCGCTGCATTTTTCCCGTTTCTGGCCGATGTATAAGCTGGTCGCGCTTAACCCCACGCCTTTAGAGACTCTGGATAAAGCCAGAGAGATTGCCCTGGCAGCGGGCTTGAAATACGTATATATAGGTAACGTGGCAGGGCATTTTGCAGAAAGCACTTATTGCCCGAGGTGTAAAAAAGTATTGATTGAGCGCAAGGGATATTTTATTTCGGAAAATAATCTTAAAAACGGAAAATGCAAATTCTGCGGAGAGAAGATTGAGGGCGTTTGGAATTAAAGCTATATTTATCGTTTCGCTGTTTTTTATCAGCCTGCCTGCGTTTGCCGAAGACCTCAAGCAGCCGAATGCGGCTGGCGTATTTTACCCTGATAATCCCCGGGAATTATCAGGGATGATAGATGCCTTTCTGGATGCGGCCGGCCCCGAACCGATAACCGGCGATATTTTTGCCTTGATTTCACCGCATGCCGGATTAGGCTATTCGGGCCAGGCCGCCGCCTTTGGTTATAAGTTAATCAGGAATAAGCCCTATAAAACAGTGGTGGTAATCGGCCCCAGCCACCAATACGGTTTTAGCGGCGTCTCCGTTTATCCGAAAGGTAAATTCCGTACCCCGTTAGGAGACCTGGGAATCGATGAAGAATTTACGCAAAAACTACTCAATCAAAGCGCAGAAGTATTTTTTGCGCTGAGCGCCTTTGAAAAAGAGCATTCCATAGAGGTGCAATTACCATTTTTGCAAAAAACCTTATCCGCTTTTAAGATCGTCCCGATAGTGATGGGGGACTGCACGTTCTCTACCTGCCGGAAATTTGCCGGGATGCTTAAGGCGGCAATCGGAGAGCGTAAAGACGTATTAATCATCGCTTCCAGCGATATGGCGCACCGCTATGACTACAGAGAAGTAGAAGCGCTTGACAAACTGACCTTAGCTTGTTTGGAAGAAATGGATGATCAAGGACTCTATTACGGCTTTCGCGAGGCTAAACTGGAAATGTGCGGAATCTTCCCCGTAGTTACGGCGATTATTTTAGCCAAGGAATCGGGGTATCCGCAGCTGGAGGTTTTAAAATATACGAATTCCGCGGAAGTAACCGGCAAGAGGATAAAAGGAACCTGGACCGTAGGATATGCAAGCTGCGTAATCGGCCAGAAGGAGGGAGCCAAGGCGATGTTCAACCAAAATCAGAAAAAAAGATTGCTTGAGATAGCCCGCAAATCCATTGAGGCATATTTGGAAAGCGGTAAGAAATTGGAAGTAAATAACGACGACCCCGCGCTGGCAAAGGAAATGGGCGCTTTTGTTACCCTGAATGAGCGCGGCCGGTTGCGTGGCTGTATCGGCAGCCTCATCGGGCGAGAGCCGTTATATCTTACGGTGCGGGATATGGCAGTTGAGGCTGCAGTAGGCGACCCGCGCTTTTCTCCCCTCGGTTTATCCGAACTCAAAGATGTTGAAATAGAAATCTCCGTGCTTTCTCCTTTAGAGAGGATCGATAATCCGGATCAGATCCAAATGGGCAGACACGGGGTTTTGGTCAGGAAGGGTTTTAACAGCGGCGTATACCTGCCGCAGGTCGCTGTTGATACCGGCTGGCCAAAAGAGAAGTTTCTCTCCAGCCTTTGCGCTGACAAGGCCGGGCTTTCTCCGGATGCCTGGAAGGATAAAACAACCGAGATTTACATTTTTACGGCAGAGGTATTTTCAGAGCAGGATTATTAATGATTAAAACGATAATAACTTTATTTCTTCTTGGGCTGTCATTTGGCTTTGGCCCCTGTCTTGCCAGCTGCGGGCCGATTCTGATCGCATATCTGGCCGGGACAAAAAAGAATGTCCGTAAAAGCATTACCGGCTATCTCTTGTTTTCTTTATCAAGGATTTCCGCGTATCTTATTTTGGGGCTTTTGGTTTTTTTCCTCGGCAGGCTTGCTGCCAGCCGGTTATTAGGCGAGTATTCCAGATATATATTTATCCTGGGGGGAGGTTTTATTGCGGCGATAGGCGCGCTGATGATGTCGGGCAGGAGAATAGAGGTAAGGGCCTGGAATAATTTGCCGCTCCTCGGGCTGATTATCGGGTTATTGCCTTGCGCGCCGCTTTTAGCTATATTTTCATACCTTGGTTTAATCTCGCGCGCTTGGTGGCAGAGTTTATTATACAGCTTTTCTTTCGGCTTAGGCACGCTTTTGTCGCCGTTATTGTTATTGGCGGGGTTTACCGGGCTAATCCCCCGTTTTTTGCAAAATAAGAAAGACAACTATGATAAGATATTTATTTTTATCTGCGGGCTGATAATCGTATTTTTAGGGCTGCAACTGATGAGGAGGGGTTTCTAATGCAGAGGATTTTTTCCCTTCCCGAAAATATCGCGGCTGATACAATCGTTATTCCGGATAAAAAGTCCGTCCATTACATCAGGGATGTTTTGCGCCTTAGGCCGGGAGGCAAAATAAACGTTTTTGACGGCCGGGGCAATGAGTATGATTGTTTAGTCGGAAAATTATCAGAGGATAAAGTCGTCCTGAAGATAGAAAATAAATCTTTATTCTCGGGAGATAATCGGGTTAAATTTACAATCGCCTGCGCCATCCCGAAAAAGGCAAAGATGGACGAGATTATCGATAAACTTACGCAGTTAGGCGTTGAGCGGATAATCCCGATTTTGACCGAACGCGTAGTCGTAAAGCTGGACAAGCAAAAAAAGACGGCGCGAACTGAGCGTTGGAAGAAGATTGCAAAAAGCGCCAGCGAACAGAGCCAGCGGGTAAGAATGCCGGTTATTGACCCGATAAGCGATATAGAAGAGGTGTTGTCAGGGGCAGGGGGGTTTGATTTAAAGTTAATCCCTACGCTGCTTGGCGAACGCAAACCGCTAAAAGATGTTTTACCCATTTCAAAACCAGCCAAGATATTAGTTCTTATCGGTCCGGAAGGGGACTTTACGCCGGAAGAGGTTAAGGCGGCAGTCAAAACAGGCTGTGTTCCCGTTTCTTTAGGAAATTTAGTCTTACGGGTGGATACGGCAGCCATTGCCATTGCCGCTTACCTAACGTTTTCTTCTTAGATTTAAAACGTTTTTAAATTTGTTCATAAAACAGTTTTGAGCACAAAATCAAAACAGTTTTAGCTTTGAGATTAGAAACGGTTTGGGAGGGAGATGGAGAGGGTTAAATTTTATACTTTAGGCTGTAAGGTTAATCAATACGATACCCAGGCTATCCGTGAGTCTTTAGAAAGCGCAGGTTTCAAGGAGATAGATAACGGCGGCAAGGCGGATATTTATCTGGTCAATACCTGCACGGTTACGCACCGCGCAGACTTGGATTCGCTTCGCCTGATCCGCCGGGCAAAAAGAGAAAATCCTCGCGCCAGAATTATTGTTACCGGCTGCTTAACGGAATTGGACAGGCAAAAGATTGAGGCCGTCCAGGGTATAGATTTATTAATCGTTAAGAACAGAGACAAGGACAAAATATTAAAGCGCCTGGCTAAAGGCAATGCGCAATATACGCCGCGCAATGCAAGGGGAATTTCTTCTTTCAAAGGACATACCCGCGCCTTTTTAAAGGTCCAGGACGGCTGTAATAACGCCTGCTCCTATTGTAAGGTGCCCCTGGTAAGAGGCCCTTCGCGCAGCCGGCCGCTAAGCGAAGTTATCAGGGAAGCAGAGAGGCTGGCAAAGAACGGTTTTAAAGAAATAGTGCTTTGCGGTATTTGTTTAGGCGCCTATGGTAATGATTTAAAGCCGCGCCTTAGCCTGTTGGAGGTTATTGAAGGGATGGAAAGGATAGACGGGCTTTTGCGCATCAGGCTCAGCTCAATAGAGGCGGGAGATATTTCCAGCGCTTTAATCGCGAAGCTGGCCGGTTCTAAAAAATTGTGCCCGCACCTGCATATTCCTATTCAGAGCGGAGACGACGAAATCTTAAAGAAAATGCAGCGCCGTTATCGCAGCGCCGATTACCTAACCCTGATAAAGAAACTGAAGGACAAGGTTCCCGGAATAGCCATTACTACGGATATTCTGGTCGGTTTTCCCGGCGAGCAGGAGGAGAATTTCCAGAATACTTTAAATTTAATCAAGGCAATCCAGCCGTTAAAAGCGCATATTTTTCCTTATTCCCGCCGGGCCGGTACGCCTGCTGCCCGGTTTTGCCAGCAATCAGACCCTGCAGCGGTTAAACAAAGAGTTGTCCGCCTTAAGGCCGTGGCCAGGGATTGCGCTTTAGAATATAAAAGTAAGTTTTTAGGCAAAGATAAGGAGGTTTTACCGGAATGCCGGGTCAAAGATAATCCGGATTTCTGGGAGGGATATACGAATAATTATATTAAGGTTTTGATTAAATCATCTTCCAGCCTGAAAAATCAG
>JBAZGA010000017.1:0-37272 GCA_041653115.1 Candidatus Omnitrophota bacterium | reverse complement strand
TTAAAGCAGCCGCTCTATATAGCGCTTATATTCGGGGCAATCGCCTCGGCAACCGCGCCCGCCGCTACCGTGATGGTAATGAGGGAATACCGGGCAAAAGGCAAATTTACCGATACCCTGCTGGGGGTGGTGGCAATTGACGACGCCTGGTGCCTGATTATCTTTGCCGTATCGCTGGCCATCTCGCAGGCAATCTATACGCACATGGTAGCCACTTCTTTTTTAATCAAGGTATTTTTACAATCGCTCTTAAGCCTCTTCGGCGCTTTTATCCTGGGGACTATTTTGGCGATACCCCTGGCCCTCTTTTACCGTTTTATCCGCACCCAGACGGAACTGCTGATTTTTACGCTGGGATTCATTTTCTTAAACATCGGCCTGGCCATCTGGCTGCATTTATCGGTGCTTCTGGCCTGCATGTTCTTAGGGGCGATATTGACTAACCTTAACCGCTACTCGTTTAAGTTTTTCGACAGCCTGAAGTCGATAGATTCTCCGTTATTTTTACTTTTTTTTGTCCTGGCAGGAGCAAACTTAGAGATGGATATTCTGCCGAAATTAGGCATCATCGGCCTGGTTTACCTTACCTGCCGGGTGATGGGTAAGATGACAGGCGCGAGCTTGGGCGCAAAGATTTCCCGCGCTCCGGCAAGCGTGAGGAGATATTTAGGCTGGGGGCTTATTCCTCAGGCAGGGGTTGCCCTGGGGTGCGCGTTAATCGCCCAGAACGATTTTCCCGTAGTCGGGAAAATGATTTTTACGACAATCGTCGCCACCACGGTGGTTTATGAATTAATCGGTCCGATTTGCACGAAATACGCCCTGCATAAAGCAGGCGAAATCGGAGGGACATTTTAGAGATGAAATATCTTTTTGGGCAATGGCAGGATGTAAAAAAAGAATTAGAGGGGCGGTATATCCTGCTCCTTTTAGATTATGACGGGACGCTGGTGCCGATTGCCGAGATGCCGCATAAGGCAACTCTACCGGAAAAGACCAGGGATTTGCTCGGGAGCCTGTCGAAGTCCCGGAACTGTAAAGTAGCGATCGTCAGCGGCAGGTCATTGAAAGATATAAAAAAAATGGTCGGATTGAAGGGTATCGTCTATTCCGGAAACCACGGCCTGGAAATAGAGGGCCCGAAAATTAAATTCAGCCCCGCGCTCCCCTCCGGATACAAAGCTGCCCTTATCTTGATAAAAAATGATTTGCTGAAGAGGGTCTCTAAAATAAAAGGGGCTCTCCTGGAAGATAAAGGTCTCTCTTTAAGCCTGCATTATCGGCTGGTCGCTGAAAAAGAAATCGCAAAAGTAAAGACGGCTTTTCGTGAGGCAACCATCCTGCCGCGCGTCAAGAATAAGGTCAATATCAGGCTGGGCAAAAGAGTGCTTGAGGTAAGGCCGCCCGTAGGCTGGGATAAGGGAAAAGTTGCTTTATGGCTCCTGGCGCGCTCTAAATTCGCGCTCAAAGGCCGCGCGGTAATGCCGGTTTATGTCGGAGACGATCTTACTGACGAAGACGCGTTTAAGGCCCTGAAGAGTAAAGGCTTGACTATATTCGTGGGAAGGTCTAAAATCCTCTCTGCAGCTTATTACCTGAAAGACCCCAAAGAGGCGGGTATATTTTTAAACTATATTCTTGAGATATGCCGCAGCTAATCAAGGCAAAAGAGCCATTTAAGTTTTTTACGCGCTTGCACCTCTCTGAGCTGACCGGGCTAAGGGCGACTACCTTAGCTCAACTGTTGAACCTGATTAAAGAAGTGCCCGGCTCCTGCATTTACCACCACACCCACAGGTTCCTGCAGCAGCATCAATACCTTTCTCCCGAGCCGCCCAATGATTTTGCTTATTGGGTAACCGACGTCCTCGGAGAAGACGAGCTGGGAGAAAAATTAGCCAGTATCGATACCATCCAATACCCGACTATCCGCAGCCTGCGGGAAAAAATTGCCCAGACCATCGAAGACTATCTCCGGGATAACCCCCTGGGCAAACTGAAATTTGCCCGGACAAACGAAGAATTCCATTTTATCAAATCGATGAGTTTTATCCTGCCGACCAATTATATCGTCCAGGATTTAAAGGAATTCACCGATGCCCTGCGCAAGGTAACCATGGATTCCGTATACTTTCACATCTTTGAAGCGCGCCTGAGGCTGGAAAAGAAGAGCAACGATTTTTCCAACTGGATAGAGACCTCCATCGGCGACAAGAAACTGGCAGAGGAGATCTCCCGGCTTGACCCTTACACCAGGACCCTGGAGGACTTAAGGAAAGCGATTATCAAAATCATCGAAAAGAAGCTTAAATAGCCATGCTTGAAGATTATATCCCTATTGTCGGCCAATCGGTTATCGACGACCTCCGGCTCATCGCCGAGAGGCTGAAGGGAAAAATTATCCAGCACATTAATTCCACCTCGGTAGGGGGAGGGGTGGCCGAGATATTGAACCGCATGGTCCCTCTCTTAAAGGAATTAGGCGTAGATGCCCGCTGGGACCTGGTAAAGGGCGGCGAACAGTTTTTCGAAGTGACGAAAAAATTCCACAACGCCCTGCACGGCAGGCCCCAGGAGATAAGCGAGAAGGATTTCGAGATATTCATGGAGACCAGCCGGGAAAACATCGAAAACGTCAATACTTACGGGGATATCATGTTTATTCACGACCCGCAGCCGGTCGCCTTAATCAAAAAGAAAGCCGCCAACAAATGGCTCTGGCGCTGCCATATCGACGTCTCTAGCCCCGATAAAAAAGTCTGGGCATTCCTGATGGGTTTTATCGCGCAATATGACTCGGCGGTGTTTTCCGCTCCGGCCTTTTCGCAAACACTGCCGATCAGGCAGTTTTTAATTTCTCCTTCCATCGACCCCTTAAGCGACAAGAATAAAGAATTGCCCCAGGAAACAATAGACGCCGTATTGAGAAAATACAATATTCCCCAGGATAAGCCGATAGTGACGCAAATCTCGCGCTTTGACCGCTTAAAAGACCCCCTGGGAGTGATTGAGGCCTTTGAGCAGGCCAGGAAATACATCGACTGCCAGCTGGTTTTGGCAGGCGGCACAGCCGCGGATGACCCGGAAGGAATAAAGGTCTTTGAAGAGGCCAGAGAGAAGGCGGGAGACGACCCTGATATGCACATTTTATTGCTGCCGCAAAATGATATAGAGGTAAATGCCTTGCAGCGGGCTTCCACAGTGATTGTGCAGAAGTCAATCCGGGAAGGTTTTGGCTTAACGGTTGCCGAGGCGCTCTGGAAGGCAAAGCCGGTAGTCGCTTCCAATGTCGGCGGTATCCCTTTGCAGGTAAAACATAAATATTCCGGGCTGCTCTGTCATTCCATCGAAGGCGCAACTTTCGCGATTAAGCAGCTGATCGGCAGCCCCGAATACGCCAGGAGGCTGGGCGAAAACGGCAGGGAGCACATCAGGAGCAACTTTTTACTTACCAGGCACCTGAGGGATTACATGCTTTTATTCCTTTCACTGTACAGTAACGAAGACATAGTATACCTCTAATTTATCATACCTAATAAATCTTGCATAAATCTCTGCCAGAAGTATAATATTACCAACCGCATAGCAAAATTTATTTATAAATTACAGAGGAGGGGCAATGGGCTTGAGACGGAGTTTTCTTTTGGTTATTTTCTTGTTGCTCTTTTTTAACCTTGCTTACGCCGGAGAATTAACTGCGCAGGAAGCGGTAAATTATTATAACGAAGGGGTAAAGGCGCAAAGAGCGGGGAATTTTACCATGGCAGAGAGCAGCTATCAAAAGGCCCTTTTTGTGGATCCGTATAATCGCAACTGGCAGAAGCTTATCCTCAATAACCGGGCGGTGATTTATGCCCAGCAGGGAGATTTGGAAAAGGCAGAAGCAGCTTTATATGAAGTCCTGGAAATGGATCCCGATTACAGGCCGGCGCAGTTAAATCTGGGTTTTATTTACGAACAAGGCAGAAGCGAGCTGGAATCGATTAAATACTGGCTGGGTGTCCTGAATATAAATTTAGACGAAGTCAAGCCGAAGGATTTTGTGATAGAAGAAGCTTTAGAGGCAGGAAAATAAATAACCACGTCCCTGTAGCTCAGTTGGATAGAGCAACTGCCTTCTAAGCAGTGGGTCGCCTGTTCGAATCAGGCCAGGGACGCCAAAATTTTTTTAATCTAACCCGATGAAACTGCGCACAAAAATAATATTCATCGTCTTCGCAGTGCTGGTGTTTTTCTTTACCAGCGCGCAGCTCTTCCTGATTTTTAAGGGCCGCTCGATTATCGTGAAGCAGCTGGAGAGTTTTACCGGTAAAAAAGCCGCTATCGGAAGCTTTCGTCTGCTCTTTCCCCTGAATTTAGAAATAAAAAAGCTGGATATTGAAGGCCTGGCAAAGATAGATTACATATTTGTCTCGCCGAGCATCTCGCGTCTCTTTACCGGTTACCTGGCTTTTAATGAGCTAAGGATTACCCGGCCGGAATTTAGCTTTGAGAAGGGCTTATCCCCGGCAGCAGAAGTTCCTTTAGCTGCAAAGAGCCTTAGCGCCGGAACTCCGGCGCCAACCCCGGCCAAGCAGCCGGCGCCGCGTTTAATATTTAAGCGCATCAGCGTCAGGGAAGGCAGGATAAATTTTATTGACCGGACAATCGGCCCGGAGGGAATCAGGATTACGGTTAAGGATATAAATTTTAACTTAACCGACCTGTATCTACCCGCGCATTCGGTAGCGACTAATTTCGATTTGCAGGCAAAGATTCCCTGGCAGGAAGGCGCGGAGGAGGGAAGCATTGAGGCAGATGGCTGGCTGAACTTATTTAAAAAGGATATGGCGGCAAGCGTAAAGATTAATGATATTAACGGAGTTTATCTCTATCCATACTATTCCAACTGGGTGGATTTGGAAAAGGCGCGCATTGAAAAGGCAAAACTGAATTTTACCAGTATTATTAACGGAGTGGATAATAACCTTACTGCCGAATGTCACCTGGAACTCACCGATATCGTGAGAAGGCCGCTTTCTGCGGAAGAGGAGCAAACCAAGGCCGCCAAGATTACCGATACGGTACTGGAGATATTCAAGGCGATGAATCAGGGAAAGATCGTCCTGGATTTTACCATCCGCACCAAGATGGACCGGCCGGAATTCGGCTTCGGCAACATCAAGATGGCTTTTGAAGATAAGCTCACCAAAGGCGTTAAAGGCGGTAAGCTTGACGTGAAGAATATGCTGCTGATACCAGTTAAACTTATGGAGAGCACAATCAAGGGCGCCACCGACGTTTCCAAGGCAGTGATTGACGGCACTTTTGCCATAGGTAATGAGGTAAAGAAGTCAGTTGAGGACAGTTTTAAGAAGGAAAGTAAGGAAGAAGAGAAGAAGTAATTGTATGGTGGGTGTAGCTCAATTGGTCAGAGCGCTAGACTGTGGCTCTAGAGGTTTGCGGGTTCGATCCCCGTCACCCACCCCATTAATATCCCTCTCGACGGGAGAGGCAGCGAGATAATGGCGCTGATTCTTAAACAGGATCAGCGCTATTTTTATGTCCTAGGGGGTTAAAGACTTAGGGCATTGTCCCCGTCGGGTAAAATCGTAAAGTTAACATCTGCGGTTTTAGGCCCTCGAGCATCCGAAAATCTGCCGAAATAATCTCCGAATAAGGCCAAAACATCTCGTATTTAATGGCGGCTATTTAATGCCAATATCTGCAATATTTCGCAGCAATCAGAGTGCTTTTGCAAGCATTAAATAGGAATTATGGCGGTATTAGCGAGGGGGGGGTTATCTCTCTTTGATGGGGTTATTGATCAGGCGTTGCCAGGTTTCTTTTTGCTTTGACCAGTCTAATTCTTTGGCAATTTCGTTCACTTTGTATTCAGGTATCTCGAATATCTTCCCGTCTCTGGAAAGCAGTATCTGCTCTTGAATATCCGGAGCCAATAACAACATTCCCATGATCTGGCATATCCTCACATGGCTCAGGTTGAGCCAGCCTGCCACTTCTTTTAGGTCTTTGGCCTTACCTTTAGCTATAAGGCCGTCTATCTGATGAGAGAGGATTAAATTCTGAAGTAGTTGCGGCTCTGATTGTATTAATCGATCTTTAGGCGATATGCGCTGATATTTCAGTTCTGCCTTTGTTACGTTAAATTTGTGCGATTTCTGCGTCTTATTAAGGATGAGCTCAAGGATTGCCGTATCGCCATCGTATTTTATTTCTTTTACGATATCTTTAAGAACATCTATTTTCTGACTTAGGGTGTAGCTTTTCCATGTCTCCGGGTCAATCCTTTAATCATCACATACTTTTCGTAGGCATTCCATTATTTTTGATTCCATGAGGCCTGCATTTACAAGCCGTGTAGGACACTCATGATAGCCGCGTTTCTGCGCGTTCAGGCAGACATAATGAAAATAGCGCACGTTGCCATATTTGACGTTATGAGTAAGATACATCGACGAATTACAGGCCCTGCAGCGCAATAGCCCGCCTAATAAGCTTATTTGTTTAGTTATGGGTGCGCGAATCTTGGGCTTATCTGGATTTGTATGCAAGGCATCCTGTACCTTTTGAAAGATTTCAGCGTCGAGTATAGGCTTATGCTCTCCTGGATAAAGAGTATTCTGGTATTTGACTTTGCCCGCATAATAGGGGTTCTTGAGTATTTTATCTATAGATGTATTTGAAAATTTGACGCCGCCACCTTGCTTACCTTCCGATAGTTTGCGGATTTTAGTCCTGTAGCCTTTTGCATTAACGATTTTAGTAACCCCTAAAGTAGAGTTTTCTTTTAAGTATAGCTCAAAGATCTCACGTACGATCTTTGCTTCTCCCGCGTTTACAATTAGCCTGTGGTTTTCCTTATCCAGATCATAGCCCAAAGGTACGCATCCGCCGATCCACTTGCCTTTCTTTCTGGCAGCGCCCATTTTGTCTCGTGTGCGCTCTGAAATTATCTCCCGCTCGAATTGCGCGAATGAGAGGAGGATATTCAAAGTAAGGCGGCCCATTGAGGTATTGGTGTTAAAGTGCTGCGTTACAGAAACGAAGGCGACGTTATTCTGATCAAAAAATTCTAGAAGTTGGCTAAAATCCAGGAGTGATCGCGATAATCGGTCTACTTTATAGACTACAACGCAATTTAGCTTGTGTGCTTTGATATCTTCGATGAGTTTCTGTAAAGCAGGTCTATCGGTATTAGCGCCCGTGTAGCCTCCGTCATCGAAGCGTTCAGGCAAAATGATCCAGCCTTCTGATTTTTGGCTCTGAATGTAGCTTTCTGCAGATTCACGCTGATTATCAAGGGAAGTAAATTCCTGCTCCAAGCCTTCCGAGGTAGAAACGCGGGTATAAATGGCGCACTTAACTACAGGTTTTTCTTTATCCGGTTTTTTCTCCATCGTCTTATAGATTAAAGAATGAGAATCCGTTCCAGTGAGCGCCGGTAAGCTCAAACGCAATTGCGCTCAGGCTTTTGTAATACTTATCCCTATATTCGAATCCCTTATCCAACACTTTCACGTGAATATCCTGGTCCTTGTATTTTTTATGAATAACGCTGCCGGGAATAGGCAGCCGCTTATCCCGCATAAATGGGATAGAAACGACATTTTTTCCGGCAGAGACTACCTGTGGCCTGAGAGCTTTATTGTTGATAGGATCGTATTTTTCAATAAGCTCTATGATCCGCATTTTAGCTTCATCCGAGAACCCGCCTTCAGCCATTTCCTGCAGCTTGTAGGCTATCTTTTTTATGAGATACGGCTTATTAACGCAGGGAGCTTCTGCCGCGTATAGCTCTTTATAGCGGCTTTGGGTTTTCGCTAAAGACGCATCTTTTAACGCCTGTATCTCTTCCGATATATGCTCTTTCATATGCGCATCCTCTCGCCGGTACATATAAGGGCATAGGTCTCGCGACAAGTCAAGAGATATAAGAGAGGTGTTTTTTTGATTGTGTAATTAATTTAAAAGATGTATAATTTGAGTTCAGGCAGCGAGTTACGATAAAGGAGGCTATAATAAAAAAAAATAATTATGCCTATCTTTTAATATATGAAGAAATTACGATCTGTATAGGTTTATGCGAGAGGGATTTTTAGGTTAAAATAATCGGACCTTCGCTTTTTTTGGCGAAGGTTTTTTATCGGAGATACGATGAAATTTATCGATCTTTTTTCTGGTCTCGGTGGTTTTCATATGGCTCTGCAAAGCTTAGGGCATAATTGCGTGTTTGCCTGTGAGATAGACGAAGGTTTGCGAATGCTTTATGACAAGAATTTTGGCCTTATGCCTGAAGGAGATATTCGCCAGATTTGTATAGAAGATATCCCGAGCCACGAAATTCTTTGCGCAGGCTTTCCTTGTCAGCCATTTTCTAAGGCTGGAGAACAGCGAGGACTCGATTGTCCAAAATGGGGAGATCTCTTTGGGTATGTTTTAAAGATTCTTCGCTATCATCAGCCTAAATATTTTATTCTTGAAAATGTGCCTAATCTTGCGAGCCATGATAAAGGCGAAACGTGGGTCAAGATGAAACGGCGACTTAAGCGAGCAGGTTACGATGTAGTTAATCATAGGCTGTCACCGCATCACTTTGGTATTCCACAGATTCGTGAACGGATCTATATTGTTGGATGTAAATCTGGGCTAAATGGATTCTCGTGGCCTGAGATTGTAAAGAATACTAATACATCAATTATGTCAGCGCTTGAGAAAAATCCCGCGGATGCTAAGCCACTCTCTAAACAGGTTATTGAATGCTTAAATGCTTGGCAAGATTTCATATCTCTGTTTCCTAAGAAAGATGAATTACCATCTTTTCCTGTGTGGTCGATGGAGTTTGGTGCAACATATCCCTATAGAGATAAGACACCACACGCTATTGGTAAATATGGTTTGCGTAAGTACCGAGGAAGCCACGGGAAAACCCTTAAATATGTGACTCCTAAAGATAGGACGAAGGCTTTACCTTCTTATGCTCGAGTGAAGCGGCGTAAGTTTCCTTTATGGAAGGTCGAGTTTATTCAAAAAAATCGTGATTTTTACAAAAAACACAAGTCATGGATAAGAAAATGGAAGCATAAGATTTTAAAATTTCCTCCAAGCTTGCAAAAGCTTGAATGGAATTGCAAAGGGGGAGAAAGGGATGTGTGGAGTCACGTGATTCAATTTCGTGCTTCAGGCGTTCGAGTAAAGAGGCCTGCTTATTCTCCTTCTCTGATTGCAATGACGGCGACGCAAGTCCCTATTATTGCTTGGGAAAAGCGATATATGACGCCAAGAGAATGCGCTCGCCTACAGAGCCTAGAAGAATTACCGCATCTTCCAGAATGCGATACTAAAGCTTTCAAGGCTCTTGGAAATGCAGTAAATACTGAAGTAGTAAAGTTAGTTGCACAGAAGCTTATCCCCAGTTCTGCTATTCAACTAAAGATTAAGCCTAATTCATGCGTTGATAATGGAGCCATGGTTGGTTCATCAGGAAAGCATATTCCTGAAGTAGCGTTGATGGAGATATAGATGGGTAAGAAAAGTAAAACCAAGATGGCTAAGCCTACAGGAAAGCTTTGCACTGTTGATATTAGGCCCGGTGTAAGCATACTTTCAGTATTGAGGCATCTTAATTATAGGCCTTGGTTTGCAATAGCAGAGTTTGTTGATAATGCGCTAGAAAGCTTCATGAAGCACAAGGAGGAGTTACAGGGAGTTGAAGGAGAGAAATATTGCCTTAAAGTTTCCATTGAGTATGATCCTAGAGACGGAGGAAAGATATCTATTCGGGATAACGCGGCTGGAATTTATGAGTCCGAATACGCTAGAGCCTTTAGAGCAGCAGAAATTCCTCCAGATCGATCTGGTTTAGCAGAGTTCGGAATGGGCATGAAGAGTGCAGCGTGTTGGTTTGCGCGTAACTGGACAGTCAGAACTTCTGCGCTTGGAGAAGCAGTAGAAAGAACGGTTACTTTTGATATTTCAAAAATTGTTAGAGATAAAATAGAAGAACTCACGATAGAATCTAGGTCTAAACGGAATAACGTTCATTTTACTGAGATTGCGCTGCTTGGTTTACATAGGCCTTTACAGCCTCGTACTCTGGGGAAGATTAAAGAACATTTAGCAAGCATTTATAGAGTATTTATTAGGGAAGGCATATTGAAGCTTGATTTCGATGGAGAGTCATTAAGGTACACAGAGCCAGCTATCCTAAAAGCGCCATATTTTAAGAAGCCAAATGATGAGCCTGTGCTTTGGCGGAAAGAGATTAATTTTGACTTTGGGCAAGGGCAGCAAGCCTGGGGATTCGCAGCGCTAAGAGCAACTGCTTCAACGAATCTTGCAGGATTCGCTTTATTCCGGAGGAATCGATTGATTCAGGGAAGTGCTGATGATGGCTATAGGCCAGAAGCAATTTTTGGGCACTCTAATAGCTATCGTTATCAACGCTTATTTGGCGAATTACACCTGGAAGGTTTTGATGTTAGCCATACGAAAGATGGTTTTCGTTGGGAAGAGCACGAGGATATTTTTCTTTCACTATTAAAAGAGCACCTTGATGGCGAGCCATTACCTTTGCTATCACAGGCTGAAGGTTATCGTGTTAGGCCAAAACGCAGCGAAATTAAACATGCAGCTTTAGAGGCGATTCGTGAGACCGCGGAGACTGTTCAAACTACGGCATCAGAATCTTTGGAATTAGCTTCTGGCGAAGCTACATCAGGCGAGAAGCGTCTGGATCGTAAACAGCGAACAGTCTCTCTTTTAGCTAAACAGGTAGTAAGACAAGTAAGATGGAGATCGAAAGTCTGGAGCATAACTATTGATCTTACCGACGATCCTAGCATAGGAGAATGGTTAACGTTAACTGGAGATCTTGCTTCTGAGGCAGAGGGTAAAATTGGAATTCGCCTTTCACTTGCGCACCCTTTTATGGAACGATTTGCAGGAGTAAACGGAGAGTCAATTGAACCTCTTCTGCGAGTTGCGGTGGCTATTGCATTAAGTGAGGTGGGTGCTAGAGCAAGCGGAGTTAAAAAAGCTGGCGTGATTCGAAATAGCGTAAATGAACTCTTGCGCGAATGCTTATCCAAGCCAACTAACGAAAAAGACGTTTAAGGAGTTTATAAATGACAGAAAGACCTGAATCGGTGCAACGCATTGAAGTTATTCCCGAAGCTCTTTCGCCTGGATTATTATGGCAGCCGTCGGTTGGAGAAGAAACGACTGCCCTTATGGAGCGTTTGCGTGCAGAGTTAGATGATGAAGCCTGGAGGAGAATTCGAGAATCTGCAGTTTCTACGCTTGGGAAATGCGCGTCCCCTAATCAGACAGGTAACACTACTGGATTAGTGCTCGGTCAAATTCAGAGCGGTAAAACTATGTCATTTACTACAGTGACAGCGCTAGCAAGAGATAATGGCTATCGTGTAGTCATTGTGATAACAGGTATTAGTATTGCTTTGTTGAGACAATCACGAGAACGTCTATGTCAACATCTTGGAATTCAGAGCGGAAATCGGGGATGGAGGCATATTCCGATTCAGCATGCAAGCGCGCCAGATATTCAAAGAATCAGAGATGCTCTTATTGATTGGACCGATCCAGAGGTGCCTCCACGAGTACGTAAGACGTTGCTTATAACAGTGCTCAAACAACATCGAAATTTACTTCGATTGACAGAAGCTTTAAGGCAGATCGATCTCAGAGATGTTCCTACTCTAATTATTGATGATGAAGCAGACCAGGCAAGTCTAAACACAAAAGTATTGAGTGCTGAGCAAAGCACCACATATACGAGGATTTTAGAGTTAAGAGACGCTATCCCGCGACATGCTTTTCTGCAATATACAGCAACACCGCAGGGGCCACTGTTGATTAACATTATGGATATTCTTTCCCCAAGGTTTATTCATGTATTGGATGCAGGGCAAGGATATAGAGGAGGGGAGCATTTTTTTAACAATGCTGTTCAACGTGTTATTCGCGAAATTCCTGCATCAGAACTACCAACTCCTCAGCAACCTCTTACTGAACCGCCCGACACTTTTATTGAAGCTCTACGCTTATTTTTCTTAGGAGTTTCTGCAGGCCATTGTTGTGGCAACACAACAGGAAATAATCGTTCAATGATGATACATCCTTCCCAATTAACCAATTCCCATGTATTATTTAGCAACTGGGTTGAACAAACTAAAGAAGGATGGGCTCGACTCTTAAGTCTACCCAATGGCAATCCTGATAAAGAAGATCTTTTAGAAGAGTTCCGCCAGTCGGCTGCTGATTTGCGTTCAACTGAACCAAGTCTTCCACCCGATGAAGAGTTATTAGGTGTATGTCTTAAATTTGCCATAAGAAGTACTCCAGTCTATGTATTGAATGCTAGAGGAGGGCATACTCCGCCAGTTGACTGGGGCGCAGATTATGGACTGATTTTAATTGGTGGCAATGCTTTGGATCGCGGATTTACGGTTAAAGGCCTTACGATTACTTATATGCCACGATCACTAGGTACAGGAACAGCAGATACACTACAGCAACGAGGTAGATTTTTTGGTTATCGTGAACGTTACTTTGGATTTTGCCGAGTATTTCTACCTGGAGATGTCGCAGTGGCATTTCGAAACTATGTTGAGCACGAGAGCGATATTCGAGATCAATTACGTGCGCTAGAAAATAGTGGTAGGCCTGTTTCTGAATGGCCCCGGAGATTTATCCTTGACCCAAGCTTGCGGCCGACACGCGATAGTCTTATAGACATTCCTTATTTGCGAGGTATTGTTGGAGATAATTGGACTTACACGAGAAGCCCTCATGTAACTGCGGATTCGGTAGCCATTAATATTAATGCGATTAATGAATTTTGTAGTGGGCAATCATTTCAAGAAGATACCGGTCATCCTGAACGGACAGAATACCAAAAACATCTCGTTGCAACAGAACTCAGACTACAGACAGTGTTAACTGAATTACTTATGAGGCTTCAATTTCGTAGCATTGAAGATTCACAACAATTAATCGCGACCTTATCTTTACTCCAGCGAATCGTGGAACATGATGCAAATGCTGCAGCTACAGTCTATTTGATGAGCGGAAGGATAAATCGCGAGAGAGCCGTTGATAGCGATGAACGTTTAAAGATCCTTTTCCAAGGAGCTAACCCAAAAGCAGATCCTGCTAAGGGTATCCAGGAAGGATCAATATATCCCGGGGATGACAGGATACGAGCTGCTACAGGGGTTACAGTACAGATTCATATTTTAAGAATTACGAAAAAAATTGGTGAGCACATAGGGAGTATTGCTGAGAACGTTCCAGCTATAGCCATTTGGATTCCGGCTAGCCTAGCACGGCCTATTCTTATCCAACCTCAAGGCATGGGAAATTAATTATGAGAACTAAATCGAGTTTGCTCTCGATATTTGCTATATTGCCAATACCAAAAACAACTAAAGGCGGGGAGTCATTTTCAGCGCAAGCGATTGAACGATCGCCGCATCAAATTGGAAAGGACACTGAAGGGCGGCCTGCAATACTGATTGCTACTGGCGATGAGAAAAAGAGAGGCATTGAAAGTCCGTGTCCTGTAGCTTTAGAGCATATTTCAGTTAGATATAACGTGTTATGTGAAATAAGTAAAGTTGGTGAGGTATCAAGGCAGGGTCGATTCATTGTAATTAGATGTGAGAGCCATGATAATGATCTTGTAGAATATTTCCTGCGAACCATGGAAGTCCATATCTCTTCTTTGGGTGTAGCACCATCATATAAGCAAGTTATTGATATGGTGGGAAAACTTATTGAACTTTTCCGCGCTTTAACTCAGGTGAGTAAACAATCAATTCAAGGATTATGGGCCGAGTTGTTGGTTATTGCTGAATCATCCGATCCACATCTTCTTTTACGCTCCTGGCATTTTTCACCGGATGACCGCTATGACTTTGCCTTTGAGCAGAAATATATTGAGATAAAAAGCACATCAGGAGCAGCGCGAATCCATCATTTTTCACTAGAACAACTCAACCCTCCATCGGGCACTTCGGCCATTATAGTTTCATTATTCGTAGAGCGATCTTTGAATGGATTAACTGTGATTGACCTAATGGATAGAATTCAGGCAGAAATAAGAGGTGATGTTAGCTTGCTAGCTCATTTACATCGAAATGTAACTCTTATATTAGCTTCTGACTGGAGGCAGGCAGACTCTTTGAAATTTGACCAGCACTTGGCTAAGAAATCTCTCCGCATTTATGATGTAGGCAGTGTTCCATCTGTAAGTTGTCCCGTTCCTCTTGAGATAAGCGAGGTAAAATTCAAAGCTAATCTTTCTCGGACGAAGCCTCTCGATCCCACAAGCTTAGAAGTATTAGACGGTCTGTTTGCTGCTATAACAAAGATTGCTGTAACAACGCAATCCGCTGTATAAATCCTTATGGCTTCTCGCGTGCCGCAATATTGCCATTGCCATCCAGCATCTCGTCAAGCCTCACTTACAGGGAAAGGGAATAAGCGGTCAGGCACTAAGCCCGAAAAGCTACTTATTAATTCGTTTAGAAAGCTAGGTATTAGAGTTCATTCCTCAAAAAGATCCTTGCCGGGTAATCCAGATATAGTATTTTGGAAGAGTCGCTTAATCGTTTTTTGTGATGGCGATTTCTGGCATGGAAAGAATTGGCATGAACAAAGAAAAAAATTAAAAGTTGGGTTCAATTCTGATTATTGGGTAAAGAAAATTGAATATAATCGCTCGCGAGACAGGATCAATAATCAGATATTAAGAAAACAAGGATGGACTGTAATAAGAATTTGGGAATCATCTATTTTGAGAAATTCAGAGGGTATTGCACAAAAAATTACGGAGAGAATAAAGAGTAATAGGAGAAGAGCTTAGAATGGCAACGGTTGAGTCAATGAATATAAAGCCAAAGAATGCAGATGCCAGCCAGCAAAGAGGGGCAGAGCGACATTCTATTGAAATGCGCTATGAAGTTCTTGAGCATTTTTTATTAGATGGATGGACTCACAGAGAATTACAGAGTAAGGTGCTTAGGATTCCCGCACCAAAACATGGCGGCGGGTTTGAGGCAATGTATATTTTGCATTGTTTCGGATTTGGAGGAGAAGATACTCGCGGGTTTTTAAAGAGTGCCACATCTAAAGAGAAATTAGAGGATTTAATTAATTCACGGCTATCCTTGTTTTCTTTAGAGCAACAAAATGCAGTACGAGAAGCTTGGCTTAGGCACTCTTGGGCGATTGAGGCAGAAGAAGTTCTTAGAGAGGGAAAGACTTTTGAGTTGGGAAATAAAGAAGATCCAGTATCTTTAGCTAAAAGAAGAAGGTATCAGTCAAAATTAAGAGATATAGTGCTTGATGATTATGGATGGAAATGTGCTCTTTGTGACATGGATCATCCTGCGCTATTAGAAGCTGGCCATATAAAGCCATACCGAATAGCCGAAAAAGACAAAAATCAACCTGCAAACATGCTGTGTTTATGTGTGCTTCACCACAAGCTATTTGATCTTGGATTGATTTCAGTTAGCCCTGATTTGTTAGTGCTTGTATCGAATGAACTTAAGAAAAGTCACTGTTCATTTCTAAGTACATGGCTTTGCGAGAAAAATAAGCTTAGACTGCCTAAGCGTTATCATCCACTTCCCGAGCATTTAGCTTTTCATCGAAAGAATATATTTAATTCTGACTAATGAGTCATGGGATCATAAAAAACTATCACAAATAATAGATGATGCAGCTAAATAACTTGACTTTTTGAAATTCCATGATATATTAATAACTGGCAAGCAAAGCAATTTGCCGATTGAATATTTTAGATTGAGCCTAGCAGGATTGTAGATGAAATATTGACGTCCGCTGGGCTATTTTTTTGCCCTCTTGCGGCTATTGATGATTGGGATGGAAAAGCTCATTAATCAATTAGCCAAGGGAGGACAAAATGAAGGCAGATATAGAGTTAGTTTCAATCACCGAGATAAACCCCGCACCGTACAATCCCCGTAAAGACCTCAAGCCAAGCGATCCTGAATACCAAAAGCTTAAAAGAAGTATCACGACTTTTGGTTACGTTGAGTTGGGTGTTTGGAACAAGCGAACCAAAAATCTTATTTCAGGGCACCAAAGACTAAAAATCCTGAAGGAACTCGGCATAACCGATGTTCAGGTTATTGTTGTCGATCTTTCTCCTACCCAAGAGAAAGCGCTCAACATTGCCTTGAATAAAATCAGGGGAGACTGGGATGAGGAAAAGCTTTATAAGATTCTGGATGAGTTAAATCATCTACCTGATTTTGATTTGGAATTAACAGGGTTCGACTTTCCGGAATTTAGTCAACTAAACGATATGTATTCTGACCAAAAAGACGGCGATGATTTTGATTTCGGCGCAGTGGTTGAGTCTATTAATGAACCGGTAACCCAAAAAGGTGATTTGATAGAACTTGGGGACAATCGTCTCCTCTGTGGAGACTCGGCAGTTTCAGACGACCTTCGACTCTTGATGGGCAGTGAAAAAGCGGCAATGCTTTTCACAGACCCGCCGTATGGAATCTCGTATTATCAAGGCAATCGTCCCAATATGAGTTTCAGGCCGAAAAAATGCCGTAAATGGGAAACGATTTATCAAGACGGATTATCGGAGGAAGAATACCAGAAATGGGTTGAGCAGGTTTTTACGAATATGGACAATTTCCTTGCTCTTGGAGCACCAATCTACATTTTCAATGCCCATAAACAGTTTTTTGGCATGTATGGGATACTCAGGAAACTTAAGTATCACATAGGCACGGTTATTGTATGGGCAAAGCCAAATTTTTCCATTTCCTACGGCGATTATAATCCTCAAGTTGAATTTTGCGCTTATGGATGGAAAGAGGATAACGGCGCCCATAAGTGGTATGGACCTACAAATGAAACTACATTGTGGGAAATCAAACGTGATCCGACTAAGGATTATCAGCATTTAACGCAAAAACCCGTTGCCATCCCGGCTAGGGCCATTCGCAATAGTTCGCTGCGAGGGGATATAGTTCTTGAATTATTTGGCGGGTCTGGCTCTACGCTTATTGCCGCTGAGAGCCTTGGCAGGAGATGTTTCTGTGTAGAAATAGATCCCATATTCTGCGACGGGATTGTCCGAAGATACATTAACTATATCGGTAAAGAAAATGTATCCAAGGAGCTGTTGCAGAAATATCTTCCGGAGGTGAACAATGCCGGAAAATAATAAGCTTGGTGAAAATGATGACCAACCGATATTCGCTCTGCTTCAACAAATAAAAGATGGTACAGCCGACGCAAGTACCTTTACAAAAGAGTTGCGCCAAGGATGCGTTGAAGTTTTGTTGGGTGAGGGGTCGTCAGTGACATTGATGGCGCAGGTTTTAAAAAGGAGCGAGAAGACTATTAAAAGAGATATTGAGGATATCCGGGAGCGTAACGCTATCGCTCCCGATATCAATTTAGCTAAGAAAATAGTCGGAGAGCTCCTTATGTATGCGCGCATTAACCGGGATCATCTGATGAAGCTCGCTCGTTCCAAAGAAGTATCAGTTGCCGAGAAGGCGCAGTCAGAATATTGCGCTTTTAAGGTTTTTTCAGAGCTTGTGACTAAGCTTCAGTCTCTCGGATACTTGCCTTTGAAGCCACAGGCTATTGTCGGCGACATTTTTCATCATGTAGATGGGGAGATTCCAGATTTTGATGAGCTAACCAGACAAATCATCGAGATTGAAGAGATTACAGATGGAGACGGGAAAATCGCAGATGACATTAAGGAAGATATTAGCAAGATGAAGGCTGTTGTGGAAAAGATAAAGCCTTCGGATAAAAACATTAACCAAAAGGAGAAAACAAATGAAGATCGCTGATATTAAAAAGGCAGGGGTAGAGCTTTCCAATAAAAAGCTAATAGAAATACGCAGACGGTTATTTAAAGACTTCCTGAAATTTAGGAAGTACTATTTCAAAGAGTATCACGAGTCTCCCGATGCAGATTTCCATAAAGAGTTGAGTACGTTGCTTATGGATATAACGCGGGATAGGAACGCGAAAGTGGCTATCGCTGCTCCTAGGGATAGCGCCAAGAGCACGATTATAAGCCTTGAATATGTTATCTACTGTGTTTGTCACAAGATTGAAAATTACATAGTGATTATATCAAACAGTAGAGAACAGGCTATAGGGTTTTTGCGCGATATAAAGCATGAGCTTGATAGCAATAAGTTACTCATGCAGGATTTTCCGGAGGCCTGCGACAGGCAAGTTAAGCCCAAGCCGGCTCCTTGGAAAGAGGGAGAGATTATTACGCCTAACGGAGTAAAAATAACCGCTCTTGGCACTGATCAGGAGATTCGTGGTAGGCGCAATAAAAAGGATAGGCCCTCGCTTATAATACTGGATGATATTGAAACGACTGAGCCCATTCAAAATCCAGAAAATGCCAACAAGTTAGAAGATTGGCTCACTAAGTCTGTATTAAAGGCAGGTGTCGCCAAGGCCAATATTATTTACACCGGTACGGTACATCATTATGGTTCACTTCTCGCAAAGTTTACGGGTAATGATGCATACCCGGGGTGGATAAAGCGGATATATAGATCAGTTATATCCGATCCGGAGCGTATGGATCTGTGGGATCAATGGAGGCGTATCTTTAACCGTAAAGAACAGTACAAAGGTAAAGATAGTAAGGAAGGCGCAACTCTTTTCTTCGAAGACTACAAGGACATAATGCTTAAAGGGGTAAAAGTCTTGTGGCCTGAGCGTAAAAGCTATCACGATCTTATGATTCAGCGCGAAGTGGAAGGTTCTTTCAGCTTTGACAGCGAAATGCAGAATGAGCCAATAAACAGACGGGACTGTATGTTTTCTCCGGAAGATTTGCATTTCTGGGACAATATGTATGGTTCAGAAGAAGAGCTGTTACAGGCGTTAAGTGCCACAGGAAATATCGTCGAATTTTTTGGCGGCTGCGATCCAAGTATGGGCAAGGAACACATGCGCGGAGACCGATCAGCTATCATTACTATCGTCAAAGTTTTGGGGGATAGTAAGATATATGTTCTTGATGCCGATATAGATATAAGACAGCCTGATAAATTATACAGGGATATATTGATGCGTCACAGACAGCGAGGTTACAGTTATTTTGCTTTTGAAGTAGTTGGTGCACAAGAGGCAATGGCAATGGCGCTAAGTCAACTTGCAATTGACGAAGGCATACCGCTAAATATATATGAAACGCGGCCCTTGCTTCAGCATAAGATTACGCGAATCCAAACACTTCAGCCGATGATAAAGAATGGGGATATTCTATTTTCAAAGACACTTTATCGTCTCTTAGAAGAAATGAAGTACTTTCCAAAGGGTAGGTTTAAAGATGGGTTAGATGCACTTCAGATGGCTGTCGAAGCCTGCCTGAATGCGCCATTCCTGTCAGGGGGTTACCCGCAAGCTTTCCCGGGCTATAACAATACGAGTGATGTACTTAAGGGGCAGGAAGATTTGCGTTATATCGTTGTACCGCGCGTCTATAGGGAGCAAAAAGACAGATTTGTGCCCCCGGGAGATGGGCCGAAATTTATTATATTAGGATAAATACCTAAGGCTCGAGTAATTCGGAAGGCTTAACCTTGAGGGTTTTAGCTAATTTCTCAATAGTCTCAAGCTTTATGTTGGGAGGGTTTTTGCCTTCGATTTTCTGTAGGTATTTGTAGTCTATCACCGCGAGCTCGGAAAGTTTCTCTTGGGTAAGTTTGCGCTTATTACGTAGCTCCCGTAGCCTTTTGCCAAATTTAAGTCTGATAGTTATCTCCATAGCACCGTATTATCGCACGGTGTTATATCCCTTGACACCTAACCGCAGTAAGGTGTAATATTGGGTCTAAGATTTGATTACAATGGAGGGCCGATAATATGGCAGAAAAAGACTTTTATAAGATGACCTTTTCGGAAAAAATGAAGTGGTTATCGGATAATCTTCTTATTATTGGTATTTCTTTGATCATTCTGGGTTTTGCGCTTTACTTTTTAATGCGGAAAGGAGGTTAAGTCTGATGCGTTTGAAACCAGTTAGCTTGTTGTTATTGGGATTAGTTTTATCTGGTTGCGCAACCGTTGATTATAGCAAAGGAAGAGAAGAGTATATTTCTACACATCCTAAAACTAGCGAACAAACTAAATCCGATATTAGAGAAGGAACCGTCAGGATAGGCATGACTAAAGAAGAAGTAAGAGCTTGTTGGGGTGTTTTGACGGATAAGTATGATTGGGTAGTCCAACAGTCAAGAACATGCAATACTTCGGGCTGCTATGAAATATGGGAGAGAACCGGTACTTATTACACCTTCTTTAATGATAAATTACAGAGTTTTACTGAGATCAGTCCTTAAATGAAAGTTAATTTGTAGATGTCCAGTTCGCGCCCCTGGACAGGACCTAATATTTTACCCTCCAGATATTTGCGATTTTTTACCCCTCTTAAAACCGGACAAATTGGACAGATTTCCGAGGAATTAGCCTCTCTAAAGCCGCAATTCTGCTTGTTTCTGCCAATATTTTGGTTATAATAACACATGTGAATAGCAAGAGGTCTCATGTCGGCAAATCGTAGTGGGACCCCAATTTTCTTTCGGCCATTTTTGGGCGAAATAAACATAAGGGGTATTATTATAGCCTGGCTTTATAACAAACTGGCAAAGTAAAAGAGCCTTTAAAATCATGCGGCTACGGATAGCCTGTGGGCGGTTTTTGATAGGACTAAGTAATTTTATTCACTCCCTGGCGATTACGGTGATGAGGCCGGATGACCTGGCGGAATATAGCAGGCAGGCATACGCGGGCAGCGATAAAGTAGAGCGCTGGGGAAATGAGCGCGTGGTGGGCTATGGTTTGACACCCGATGAAAAAAAGCTTCTTGAGAAAATTTCCCTCAAGGAAGGACGAGTGCTTGTTATGGGTGTAGGCGGAGGAAGGGAAGCGATATATTTAGCGCGGCAGGGTTACGAGGTAACCGGTATAGACTTCATCCCACAGATGGTGGAAAAGGCTAAAGAGAATGCGGCAAAGCAGGGCCTGGTAATTGATGGCTTAGTCCAGGAAATATCAAAGCTTGCTGTGCCGGCGGAATCTTATGATATAGTCTGGTTATCGGCGGCGATGTATTCCGGCATTCCTACCAGAAACAGGCGGATAGAAATGTTAAAGAGGATAAAAAGGGCTCTTAAGCCGGGAGGTTATTTCGCCTGCGGGTTTCAGTGTTATAAAAGCGGCTCTTTTCCCAAAGCAGCAGAGCTGATAAGAAAAACCGTTGCTTTCTTGACGCTGGGCAACCGGGAATATGAAAATGGCGATACGCTGTGGTACCAATTTCTGCATAATTTTGCCTCGGAAGAAGAGCTCAAGGCGGAATTTGCCGCCGGCGGGTTTAAAATAATCTTTCTGGATATGTATAAATATAATGTAACAGGTACAGCCGTTTTGCAAAAGGATACCGCAGCGTAATGGAGAAATTGAAATATGAGCTTGACCCGCATAACAGGCTGACCGCAACCAGCAGGGCCCTGCGGGGAATCAGAAGGGTCTTAGACGGACAATTCAAGATAGCCGGCCGTAATAGTTTAGCCTACCACGTAAAAGCCCCCCTTCCCGAAGGCATCAAAGCGCCGTCCCAGGTAAAATTAAAAGGCAACTGGTCCTTGACAAAAGAGCGCCAGCTGCGCCTGACTCTGGATAAGTGGTACAGACAGAGGTTTGGCGATGAGGTGACGCTGCAAGGCGAAATCATCGATGCGCAAAAGAATATGCTTCTTTTTGCGGTAAAGAGCAGGACAAGACAGGGGATGCCGTCCAGATACATACTTAAGCTGGCAGGGGCCTGGCAGGCAGATGAGCGCAACCGGCTGAATTTTAAGGTAGATAAAGGGCAGGGTAAGTTTGATTCCCTGGTATTTGAAGGCGCATGGGATATAGATAAGAATTATCAGATTATCTATAAGCTGGAAAAAGAGCAGCTCACAAGAAGAAGGAAGAAAATCCATACCTTAACTTTTAAGGGGCACTGGGAGGTTAAAGACAAAACCAGATTGTCTTATGTCATAGATGCCGACTCCGGCTCGGGCTTCGAATTTAAAACCAGCGCAGGTGTATTCAAGAATAATTATATCAAGTATGAGCTGGGAATCGGCCTGGCGCATAAGAAGCGCGCCGTAAAACGCGCGATTATCTTCTTTGGCAAATGGAGGATCAGGAAGGGCGCGGGTTTAGTTTTTGAGGCTGAGCAGGGAAACGGCAGAATTCAGGCGATTGTTTTTGGAGCGGAAGCAAGGCTGACAGCCAAAGATACCGCGGCCTTTAAGCTGAGGAATAGTTTAAATAAAGGGCTGGGCGCGGAATTAGAGTTATCGCATGATATTTTTAAGGGAGACGGACAGGCATTTCTGCGCCTGCTGAAAGCAAAGGGAGAGTCGGCGATACTTGCAGGCGCCGGATGGAGATGGTAAGAAATTAATCTTTAGGCCGGGTACTCTCAAAATTAGGGGTTACCAAATTACGGGCTTTTTTACTTGTAGTAGTAGAAATATTGCGAAGGAGCAAGGATTTGAGGACGGCCTCTCAGGATGAGGAGTCCTCTTTTTTTGTGGTAGCTTAAAATCAATAGAGATTAGCGGTTTAAGGGTATAGTGGCCCTTATAGGCTGAAAGGACAGCCTGTAAGGGTTTTTTTATTTTAAAGCAGGCGGAAAGGAGGATTGCCGAATTGACAAAAAGCCTGCATACCTGTAAATAAAACTTTAAAAGAAATGAAAGGAGAGAAAAATGAAGTTGAGGACGCTTTTAGTGCTCTGTACAAGTTTTACGTTTCTTTTCGGGGCTTTTTCTCTTCCCGGCCTTTTTGCCGATGAAGGAGAGCCTTCCACGATCTCCGACTTGCTTAAGGCTAAGGGGATTGACGTTGAGATAAACGGGACAATGGATTTCTGGGATAAATACGTCTGGCGCGGGCAATATCTTGACCGCGATAACGTGCTTCAGCCGGGTTTCAGCCTAAGCACGAAAGGCTTCACGGTCGGTTACTGGGGGAGTTTTGATATGGAAAATCAGGATGCCCTGGCTTCCGATGAGAGCGATTATTATATTTCCTACACCTATGATATCGCCCCTTTCAGTTTCACCGCAGGGCACACCTGGTATGATTTTCCCGAAGGCAATACCTCTTCCAAGGAATTTTCCTTTGCAGTGGCAATGGATACCTTCCTGGCACCGGTATTTACTTTTTACCACGACTATGAAGACGGCAAGGACTTGAATACCGATAAGGACGGTAATTATTTTTCATTAGGTTTAAGCCACAGTCTTGCCTTAAACAAGGCCTACGGCATCACCCTGGATTTGGGGGCTACGATAGGTTATGTGGACGGACAATGGCTGTCTGGTGAAGGTACGCATATTACCCCTACCGTCGGCATCAGCATTCCGATCACCAAGAGCCTGACCGTTACCCCGACCATCGGTTATAACGTTCCTTTCGGAGATTTACATAAGAGCAGCATCGGTAATCAGGACGCCAAATTTTTCGGCGGCATCAAGACAGCGGTAACGTTCTAGGGAGGAGGAAAGAAAAAGATGAAAAGAAAATGGTTATTATTCAGCGTATGCCTGGCGATAGCGGCAATGGCTTCGGGTTTTGCCGGCCCGGCATTCGCGGATGAAGCGGTTGTCCCTACGGTAGAGGCTAATGCCCAGGCGATAAGCGACCACCAGGTGGTGCTTGATACGATGTGGACGCTCCTGGCCGCGATATTGGTATTTTTCATGCAGGCCGGTTTCGCAATGGTAGAGACGGGGTTTACCCGCGCCAAAAATGCCTGCAATATCCTGATGAAAAACCTGATGGACTTCAGCTTCGGGACCGTAGCCTACTGGATACTGGGCTTCGGGATCATGTTCGGAGCGGGGAATGCCTTCTTCGGCACGAGCGGGTTCTTTCTCAAGGATGCCGGAGGTACTTTTGCCTCTCTTGACTGGTCAACGGTATCGATAGGATGCAAATACTTTTTCCAACTGGTGTTTGCCGCCACTGCCGCGACTATCGTTTCCGGGGCAATGGCCGAACGCACGAAATTCGTTTCTTACATAATCTACAGCGTAGTAATCAGCGCGATTATTTATCCCGTATCCGGACACTGGATCTGGGGAGGCGGGTGGCTGGCTAACCTCGGGATGTGGGATTTTGCCGGCTCTACGGTAGTGCATTCCGTAGGCGGGTGGCTGGCTTTAATCGGCGCGATAATGCTGGGGCCGCGGTTAGGTAAATATAACCGCGACGGAACTTCAAATGCGATTATGGGCCACAATCTGCCTTTGGCAACGCTGGGTGTTTTTATCCTTTGGCTGGGCTGGTTTGGTTTTAACCCGGGCAGCACCATGGCCGCGACGCCCAGCATAGCGCATATTGCCGTTACCACCAATATGGCAGCGGCAGTGGCCGCGATAGCCGCTATGTTTACCTCCTGGCTGATGTTCGGAAAAGCGGATATCAGCATGACGCTTAACGGCGCATTGGCCGGATTGGTGGCAATTACCGCTCCCTGCGCGTTCGTCTCCATAAGCAGCGCGTTTTGGATCGGGCTGGTTGCCGGCATACTCGTGGTCTTGTCGGTTGTTTTTGTCGACAAGGTCCTGCACATAGACGATCCGGTGGGCGCATTTTCGGTGCACGGGGCCTGCGGTATCTGGGGTACGCTTTCGCTAGGCCTTTTCGCGCAGGATGTCTTTTCGCCCGGCACCACCGGGAACGGCCTTTTATTCGGCGGAGGGACCAAGCTCCTGTTTGCCCAGTTTATCGGAGTTATTTCCGTAATGGCCTGGTGTATGGTAACGGGGTTCACGCTTTTTTGGCTAATCAAGAAATTCGTGGGTCTAAGGGTAGGCAAAGAAGAGGAGCTCCGCGGGCTTGATATCGGTGAGCATGGAATGGAAGCTTACTCGGGTTTCCAGATATTCACTACGCAATAAAAGGAGATAGAAGATGAAGTTAATTATAGCGATGATACAGCCGCATAAGCTGCCTGATGTCAAGATAGCGCTCTTTGAGGCCGGTGTCCGCAAGATGACCGTAACCAATGTGCTCGGCTGCGGCCAGCAGGGAGGTTACAGCGAGACATACCGCGGCGTTGTCCAGGAGGTAAACCTTCTGAAAAAGGTACGCCTGGAGATAGCGGTAAACGAAAATTTTGTCAAGCCCACCATCGATGCCATTATCGAAGGGGCGCAAACCGGCAATATCGGAGACGGAAAAATCTTTGTGCTAGATTTACCGCAGTGTATCCGTATCCGCACCAGAGAAGAGGGCTCGCAGGCGATCGGGTAAGCACTTTATAGGCGTCTGGGACAAGGGGGGCCTGTTTCTAAAGAAGGGGACAGGCCCTTTTTGTCTGTTGTAGTTGCTCTTGCCGGACTAGAAGAATCCCTTTATCAGGCCTGCCCCTCCTTCAGCTATCAAGAGGCCCTCTGTAATATTTAAACACTTATTTGTTTGAATCAAATTGAGAGCTGCTGTATAATATTTCTATTATTATTTATCATTTTCAGGTGCAGCCTGAGCAGTAAGACGGAAAGGCGTTTTTTATTTACTTCAGTCAAAGCAGAAATCAGCGATGCTTGCAGCCGCAGGCCGGAGATGGTAGAATATACGCGAAAAGAGATTCGCTTCTTCTTTCCTTAAAATTGCGGCAGTTCTTTCCAAAAGAATAACGCTAAGCGGGCCCGGGTAACTTTGAGCCTGAGATAGCTTAAGCAGGATTTCCTGTTATTGACGCAGGAAAAAATTTCAGATATATTAAGCTGAAATGGCCAAAATAATTTTGGTTATTTTCCTGATTTTTTCCGCTCTTGCCACTACGGTAGTCTATCACCGCACGCAGCAGGCGGATATAAATTTTTACCGCGCCCAGCGGCTTTTTAAAGAAGGCGAATTCGAGAAAGCCATACCCTTTTACCAAAAGTCCCTCCAGAGTGACCCTTTCAGGAGAGAGGCCATCGAGAACTTGGCCTATTCCTACCAGTGGACCAAAAAGCATAAAGAGGCGACAAAGCTTTTTAAGGACATCACCGCCAAAAATCCGGGTGATTATAAAATAAAACTGGCTCTGGCAGATACGCTTTCCTGGCAGGGTAATTATGCCGAGGCGATTTCTCTTTACGAAGAAATCCTTAAATCCGGATATAACCGCGAGGTAAAGGAGAAACTCGCGCTGGTGTTGAGCTGGGATAAGCAATACGCGCGGGCGCTCAAGATATACGATGAACTGCTTAAGGAAAAAGAAGATTGGCGCCTCAGGCGCCAGAAAGCGCGTGTACTGGGCTGGATGAAGCGCTATTCCGAGGCATTGAAAGAGTACCGCATGGCCCTGAGTATTTCTTCTGAGCCGCTTCTGCAGCTTGAGATGCAGGCCAAGCAGGCCTATTGGGATAACCGCGTGAAAGCGGCGATAAGGGATTATAGGCTTTTAATCAAAGAGGACCCGCGAGATTTAGAAGCCAGGTCTGACCTCTCCCAGGTTTATGCTTCTCAATCGATGTGGCAGGAGGCAATCCGGCAATACAACCGGATTCTGGAAATCGCGCCTGATTATTTTCAGGCTAAAGCCGGCCGGGAAAAAGCGGAATTGCTGGAAGGGCATCCTTATTTAAAATCCGGATACGAATTCTTTGAAGCCGACAGCGCAGCGCGCGATTCGGATATTAAGCGGCACTCATTTTTTAACCACTATGGTCATCAGCTTAATAATCAACTCAATCTGGAGGCGGATTATAGATTTACCAGCCGCAGTTTCGCTGATTTTGGCGATGTCGGTGAAAATGAAGGGAGATTGAAGTTGTCTTACCTTTCAGCGCCTGATTGGCGGGTGAGCGGATTTTACGATTTTATCCTTTACAACAAGGGTATACGCACGATGCACGCCTTTGGCGCTGAGTTGGCTGCGCGCGCCCGGGATGCGGGTATAGTATCTTTTAGCTATGCCAGGGAGCGCCTGGAGAATAACAGCACCGTAATCCGCAAACATCTTTACAGCGACAATTACAAGGAGCGCTTTGACTGGGATATCAATAAGCGTTTTAAATTGGGGGCGGATTATCTTTATGCCTATTTTTCGGATAGTAACTATAAGCATGAGCCCGGCCTTGACGCCTTATATTATTTTTCATTTGAGCCGCGCCGGCTTTTTTTAAAATACAGGTATTTCTACCGTAACTTCCGTAAGAAGGTAAGCGATTATTTCTCGCCCAAGGGCTTTTCCACGAATTCCTTAGCCTTAAGCTGGAGGCATTCTTTGCGCCGGGAAGAGTTGTTTTTCGGCCAGGATGAGCTCTATTACGATTTGGGTTATGAGGTTACGGTGGATTCCAAAAATATCGTCGGCCATAAATTCAGCGCGGAATTAAACTGGGATATCAACAAGAGGATAAATTTCAACATTAAAAGTTCTCTGGCTAATTCCAGCGCCAGCGTCTATCGCGATAGAAGCGTAGTCGCGAGCCTGAAATATTATTTCTAAAATTATGCGTTTGCAAAAAAAAGACTTATTTATATCGTTGGCGATACTGGCCTTTATTCTGATATTCCAGTACTTCCTGGTCAGGGCGTTGCTTTTGTTACATGCAAGATATAGCGAGTTGGAACTTTTTTTTGCCGTTTTGCTTATTTTGGCGGAGTTATTTGTGCTTTTGCACGGTTTTGGTTACGCGCTGAACGTCATCAGAGTTTTTGGGGGTAAAAAGAACGAGCCGGAAGAGCGGGTTTCAATTAAAGAAGAGCCCGCGGTAGCGATATTGGTAGCAGCCAGGCACGAACCCAGGGAGGTATTGGAGGAGACGTTTGTTACTTTGAATAACCTCAATTACAAAAATAAAATTATCTATTTTCTTGATGACAGTTCAGAGGAGAAATACAAAAAAGAGGCGGAGGAGTTAAGCCGCGATTATAGCCTGAGGCTTTTCAGGAGAGAGCAGAGGCACGGCGCCAAGGCAGGCATTATTAACGACTGCCTGAAGACGCTGGAGCAGAAATATCTGGTTATTTTTGACGCGGACCAGAACCCTTTGCCTGAATTCATGCGTAGTTTAATTCCCATGATGGAGGCGGATAAGAAAATGGCTTTTATCCAGACGCCGCAGTTTTATTCCAATATCGAAGAAAACAGGATCGCCCGCGCCGCCGCTTTTCAGCAGGCGATTTTTTATGAATATATCTGCGAAGGTAAAAGCAGCAACGGCTCAATGTTCTGCTGCGGCACAAACGTAATCTTCAGGACCCAGGCGCTTAAGGAGAGCGGGGGGCTTGATGAATCCTCGGTTACCGAAGACTTCGCTACTTCGCTAAAATTGCACAGCCTGGGCTGGAAATCGCTTTATTTTAACCGCGTCTACGCGTTTGGCATGGGCCCGGAGAGTTTAAGCAGTTATTTCAGGCAGCAGTACAGATGGGCAGCCGGGACGATCGCGGTCTTCCAGCGGCTGCTTTTACGTTTATTCACCCGGCCGTTTTCCCTTAAATTCACGCTCTGGTGGGAATACCTGCTTTCCAGCTCTTACTACCTGGTTGGTCTGGCGTTTTTCTTTCTGATGTTTTGCCCCGTGATTTATTTATTTTTCAATATACCTTCGTTCTTCGCGCTGCCGCAAATCTACCTTGCCTCATTTTTGCCTTACATCATACTGACAACGGGCATTTTTTATTTAGTGTTGAAAGGAAGAAATTATAGATTGAAGGATTTGGTAACAGGCCAGTTCCTGGCGGCAGTGACATTTTCTGTTTATATACGCGCCGCGCTTTCGGTATTATTCGGCGTAAAAGCTGTCTTTGGCATTACGGAAAAGGGTAAAGCTAAGAGCCTGCCTTATCTAAGGCTCTGGCCGCAGTTAAGTTTTATGGCGCTTAACTTGCCGCCTTTGTCTGGGGAATGAACAGGTTTGTCTACGAGAGGGAGCCGGCAATCATAGCAAACAGCTTCTGGGCTTTTTATCATTTCACGGTGCTCTCCAGCGTATTTTATTTTAACCGGAAACAGGAATGAGATTAATAATTCTGGCTTTTGTTGTTTTTTTGCTGATATCTGCCGGCGCGTGCGCGAGGGGCCCTGGGGAGGGCTGTTTTACAGGCGCCTTTTTGGCGGATAAGCCGGATAAAGAAGCAATCATGAACTTTGAGAGAAGATACGCAAAGAAGCCTTACTTAGTGATGGTTTTTGTGGATTGGAAAAACTTTCCCGGCCAGGAAGCTATCGCCGCGATTTATGAACGGGGCTCTGTTTTGTTTTTAACCTGGGAGCCGTGGGACGCCGTTACAAAGAAGGCCATTGATTACGATGGATTGCTTTCGGGGAAATACGATGCTTATATTACGGAATTTGCCGGGAGGATGGCCGCTATCGGCAAAACGGTTTTCCTGCGTTTCGGACATGAGCCTAACGGCAACTGGTATCCCTGGTCAGGCCAAAAAATAGGCGCAGATAAATTTGTGGGAATGTACAGGCGCGTTAAGGACATTTTTAATAAAAATAACTGCACTAACGTGAAATGGGTATTTTGCGTGAACTGGGAGGACGTGCCGGAAGAGAATAATTATTTTCTGCGTTATTATCCCGGGCCGGATTACGCGGATTACGTCGGTATAGACGGTTATAATTGGGGAAATACCCGTAGCTGGAGCAGATGGATGTCATTCAGGGAGATTTTTGCGAAAAGATACAGCGAGGTATTGCCTCTCGGGAAACCGGTATTCATCAGCGAATTCAGCTCTGCCTCTTCCGGCGGAGACAAAAAACTCTGGATAAAAGAGGCGATGCGTGATATAAAGAAAATGAAAAAGGTGCGGGGTTTTCTCCTCTTCAATCTGGATAAAGAGGCAGATTGGTCTTTTCCGGCAGATAAAGAATCGGGCAGGGAGCTTAAAAAAGCCCTGCAGGACCCCTATTTTTTGCAAAACGGTGCTTATTGATTAAAAAAGACGAATTAATATCGCGGCTTAAAGGGTGCCTGGATACAGAAGAGAAGGCGATAGTCATATATACCCGCCATTTTAATAATGTTTTATTTTTAGCGCAGTTGGACAAAGAGCACCGGGATAAAATAAGAGACTTATTGAAGCTTCTTAAGGAGCAGTCCGAAAAGCATAAAGATTTATTCATTAATCTTATAAAGAAGATAATAGAATCAAAACAGGATGTTTACTAAAGAAGATTACAAAAAATACTTTGACCAGCTCGCCAGGGCGGAAAGGATGATGATATACGGGGCACATGACATCCTCTCGCGGCTGAATGACGATTCAATCAAGGCAGTTTTGGAGAATATCGCTCAAGATGAGTTAAGGCATTATACTTTGGTCAGGGATGCTATGGATGCCCTCTTAATTGAGGGCGAGGCTGAGAAAAGAAAATACCAGCGAGAGAGCTCGTTCGGAAATATAGAAGTAAAGCGGACGGGCGCAGCCCAAAAGACAGAGGCCTGGTGTATTAATATAGCGCAGGACGGCGTCTGTATGGAGTCTAACGAGCCATTTAAGGCCGGCGATAAAATCGCGTTATCCATAATGCTTTACGATAAAGAGCAGCCTATACATAAGACAGGCGTCGTCATCTGGACAAAAGAGACACAGCCCAATTTTTACATAAGCGGCGTAGAGTTCGAGCGATCCCCTTAATTTTTCTTATGCACCCCGCCGTATCGGAAGAAACCGTCTTATAAACCTTAATAGGCATTATTTCGCTCAACAAAGAAAGGGGCCATATGTTAGAAGTCCGCAGCGAAGGTTTAATCCTGGAAACTTCAGAGAATGAATTTGAGAATCAGGCGGTCTTAAATCCCGCCACCATTGAAAAAGACGGCGTCACGCATATGTTCTACCGGGCGGTGAGAAAAAAAGATATGCGTTCTTCAATCGGCTACTGCCAACTGGTCGAAAACAAAGTCGTGATGCGCTCGGAGAAGCCGGTACTCTTTCCCGAATACGATTATGAGAGGCAGGGAGTGGAGGATCCGCGCATAGTCTTTCTTGATGGCATCTACTACCTTTTTTATACTGCTTATGACGGCAAGAACGCCGTTTTCGCTTACGCTACAAGCACTGACCTGGTCAATTTTAAAAAACACGGCATTATCTCGCCGCGTTTCACTTATGCCGAAGCAGGAAAGCTCTTTGGCAGCTCGCCCGTACAAATGAGAGAGAAGTATTTTTTCTTTGAGTCGTATATAAAAGACCGCCAGGGAGGCGATATCCTGCTCTGGGAAAAGGACGCCTTTATTTTCCCGAAAAAAATAAATAACAAATTCGCCCTGGTCCACCGCGTGCTGCCCGGGATACAGGTGATTTATTTCGATGATTTTAAAGAGCTAACCGACGACTACTGGAGGGCGTATCTTAAGGATTTAGGCCGATATGTGATGCTTGAGTCCGAATACAGATTCGAGAGCCGCAATATCGGCGGCGGATGCCCGCCCATCGAGACAAAGGACGGCTGGCTTTTAATTTATCACGCAGTCGAGGATTCCCGCCTGGGCAGGATTTACCACGGCGCAGCCGCGCTCTTTGACCTTGACGACCCTACAAAAGTAATCGCGCGCCTGAAGAGGCCGTTGTTTTCTCCCAGCCAGCGCTGGGAAAAAAAGGGCGATGTCAACAACGTAGTCTTTCCCACGGGCAGCGTGATAAAAGACGGCAGGCTTTATATTTATTACGGCGCGGCAGACAAACGCATCGCGGCGAAATCCGTAGAGATGGAAGGATTACTGGAGGAGTTTAAGAGAAACAAGGTGCAGGAATGAAAGAAGCAATCAAGGTCGTCTATGTCTCGACATTCCCTCCCCGGGAGTGCGGCATAGCTACCTTTACCGCAGACCTTACGGCCGCGATGGATAATTTGCTTGAACCCGCCATCGAGTCAAGGGTGGCCGCGGTCAATATCGACGATATCTCGCGTTACCACTATTCAAAAAAAGTCATTTTTCAAATAAACCAGTATTCCGAAAAGGAATATATTAAGACGGCTAAAGATATCAACGCAAGAGACAAGGTCAAGCTGGTCAATATTCAGCATGAATTCGGCATCTTCGCGGGTAAATACGGCTCGTACATCGTTTCTTTCCTGGAGGCGCTCAAGAAGCCTTCGGTGGTGACTTTTCACAGCGTCCTGGCTGCGCCTGAGGACAAGCTTAAAGCAATAGTCCGTTCGATAGCCGAAAAAGCAAGCGGGTTAGTGGCGATGACTAATCTCTCGAAGAATATCCTCATCCGCGAATATGAAATAGCCGAAGAAAAAATTTTCATGATTCCTCACGGCATCCATTCCATGCCTTACACCTCCAGCGCAAAACCCAAGCCGGCTTTAGGCCTTCCCAAGAAGGTAATCCTTTTGACCTTCGGATTGCTCAGCAGGGGCAAGGGGATTGAATATGTAATAGAGGCGCTGCCCGAAGTTATTAATGCCTACCCGGATATTTTGTATATAGTCCTGGGGGTTACCCATCCGAACGTCCTGAAAAAAGAAGGGGAGAGTTACCGTAAATTCCTCATCAAAAAGGTCCATGACCTCAGGCTTTCTTCCCACGTGAACTTTTATAATGAGTATGTTTCCGTGGACAAACTCCTGCATTTTTTAAGGGCCGCGGATATTTATATCTCAACCTCTCTTGACCCGAATCAGGCCGTCTCAGGGACACTCTCTTATGCCCTGGGTTCGGGAAGGCCGGTAATTTCCACTCCTTTTGCGCAGGCCAGAGAACTGATTACCGAGGAGTCAGGGATATTGGTCAATTTCAGGGACCCCGCTTCTTATGCCCAAGCCATCATCAGGCTTTTGAAAGACCCTTCCTTAAGAGAGCAGCTGGGAAAGAACGCCTATTTCAGGACCCGCAATATGACCTGGGAAAATGTTTCCCTTGAGTATTCAAAGTTATTCTCAAAATATTCCGGCGATATCGCCGAAATCAGCGAGCATAAGAAAATTCCCCGCGTTAACCTTAATCACATGTTTCGCCTGACAGATGACTTTGGGATCATACAGTTCGCCAGGCTCTCTTTGCCGGATATCTCATCGGGTTATACCCTCGATGATAACGCGCGCGCCCTGATAGTCGCCTGTTTATGTTACGGCGAATTGACAGGAGTGCTTAAGGCGGCTTATCCCGATAAGCAGAAAAGCGAATTGCTCAAGCGCATAGAGATATATTTGCGCTTCATCGAGTTTGTTTTAAGCGAGGATTGCCTGTTTTGTAATTATGTAAGATCCGACAGGTCGATAGATACCGAGCTTAACAAAAGGGAAAATCTTGATGACGCTAACGGCCGGGCTCTTTGGGCATTGGCGGTTGTTAGTGTTTCCGATTACCTGCCGGAGAGCGCAAGGAATAAAGCATTTTCCTTATTAAAGAAAAGGATAGAGATATATAAGATGTTTGAATCGCCGCGGGCAACCGCTTTTTACGCAAAAGGGATTTACCTGCTTTTAAAGAAGATGCCGGAGATTGAGGGTAAGGACTTGAAGGGGCTGTTATTCACTCACTGCTACAGGCTGGTATCGCTTTATCGGGCTGTATCTTCCGAGGAATGGCAGTGGTTTGAAAATTACCTGACTTACTCCAACGCGGTTTTGCCGGAGGTCCTTATCTTAGGGTATGAGCATACCGGTAATAAGGAATACCTGGATATAGGCATGAAGACGCTGGATTTTTTGATCAGGAAGACTTTCCTCAGCGGGATATATATGCCGATAGGCCAGGACGGCTGGCATCATAAGGTTGGAGAGCGCCGCTATTTTGATCAACAGCCGGAGGATGTATCGGCGATGGTTTGCGCGCTGGCTACGGCGTATGCAATAACCGGAAAGGATGCTTATAAAAAACTTATGCATGAGGCTTTTAACTGGTTTTTAGGCGATAACAGCCTGAAACAGGTTGTTTACGACAGGATTACCGGGGGATGTTATGACGGCGTAGGAGAGAGAAACATTAATCTCAATCAGGGGGCTGAGTCTATTACCTCATACCTTTTAGCAAGGCTGGCTATAATACAGGCAGAACGGCGCCCGGCTCTTTTGGCCGATCTGCATCATTAACGAAGACTGTTTTAATTTCCTTCCCGCTTTTTATATAATAAAGTCTTGACTCTGATATTATGGAGTAGTAATATTATAGTCTATGTACCACAAAAAAGTGGTTAACGGCTGACGTGGACAGCGCGCTTTTTTAAAAAGGCCGCTGTTTTTTTTGTTTTTTGGGGAGGCAGGTAAAATGAAAAAATTTCTAATCGCCATTATAGTAGTAATTGTGATTATATTGGGAGGCCTTGTTATCGCCAGAAATATAATAGCGAGAACGGTTATTGTAAGAGGAATCAAGGCGGTTACGGGAATGGCGGTTGATATCAGAAGTATTAGTATCGGATTGGCGCGTTCAGGCATTTCAGTATCCGGATTAAAGATTTATAATCCGGAGGGTTTTAAGGACAGGCTTTTGGCCGATATTCCCGAGCTCTATGTTGATTTTGACCTGTTGGGATTTTTTAGAAATCAGGCGCATCTGCGCCGGCTAAAGATTTATATCGATGAGTTTAACGTTGTCTTGAATGAAAGCGGAAAGCTCAATGTAAATTCTTTGGCGCTGTTTTTGCCTAAGCCGGGAGGGGGAAAGCCTCCCGAGGTAAAGATAGATGAGCTGCGGCTAAAGATAGCGAAGGTGGTATATAAAGGCTATCTTCCTGCGCTGGGAGTAAAGTCCGGGGAATTTAATATCGACATAGATGAAACCTTTCATGACGTCACCAATCCTTCCAAGGTCGCAGGAGATATTTTAAAGAGGATTCTTAACCGCATAGGCATAGGGGGGTTGGAAAATTTTAAGATTAAGGATTTAAGCACCCAGATAAAAGAGGAGGCGCAACGGGCTGTCGGCGGGATTATAGAAGGGACAAAGGAAGATTTAAAGGGTATTTTTTTAAAAGAATAGCCAAAGGCAGCGGCTGCTGTAAATAATGGACAATGAAAAATTCATGAAGCTTGCCGTCAAGGAAGCTCGGAAAAACATCAGGACGATGTCAGGCGGGCCGTTTGGCGCGTGTATAGTAAAAAAGGGCCGCGTCATTGCTCTCGCAAGAAATACGGTGTTGAAAAATGACGCGACCTGCCACGCGGAGATTAACGCCATCAGGGCCGCTTCCAAAAAATCAGGGACCTATGACCTTTCCGGGTGTGTCATCTATTCTACTACCGAGCCCTGCCCGATGTGCTTTGCGGCGATACACTGGGCGAGGATAAAAAGGATAATTTACGGGACGAAAATCAGCGACGCGAAGAAAATAGGTTTTAATGAGTTAAGTATTTCCAACGTCAGGCTTGCCTCTTTGGGTAAGAGCGGGATTAAGCTTACCAGCGGCGTATCGCTAAAAGAATGCAGGGGGCTTTTAAGGGAATGGTCGGGCCTGGCGCATAAAGTGTTGTATTAATGAGAACGTGTGCCTATGCCTCCGCGATGTCGATGTTAAATTTTTATATAAATCGGGCGGGTAAGAATTTAAATCAGGGCCAGAAGAAAATTCTGCAGCAATCCAAAATTGAATTACGGAAGATATTTCAGAGAGCGGCGGAATAAACAAATAAGGAGGGAGTAAATGCAGAAGAAAATCGGGATTATCATCCTGGTAGTTGTTTTGCTCTTTGTCTTTATTTTGGCGAGAGATTTTTTTATCAAATCCTTAATCGGCAGCGTAGCCACTAGCGTTACCGGCGCTCCTACCAGCATTGGCAGCCTTTCGTTGAGTATAATCAGGCAATCGGTCAAGATATCCGACTTTAAGATGTATAACCCTAAGGGGTTTCCCAAGGACATCCTCGTGGATATTCCCAAGATGGGAGTGGCCTGTGATTTAGGGGCGCTCATCACCGGCAAGCTTCATCTTAAACAGCTGGAGTTAGAAATTAAAGAGATAGGCATGGTGAAGAATAAAGAAGGCAAGCTTAATGTTGATTCCCTGAAAATAGCCGAAGAAAAACCCGGGGAAAAAGAAAAGAAGAAAGCCGCCAAGCAAATGGCGATGCGCATAGACGCTGTAACCTTAGGCATGGGCAGGGTAGTAAGTAAAGATTACAGCGCGGAAGGCCCGACCCTGATTAAGGTGTATGACATTAATTTGAAGAAGACCTATAAGAATATCGCCAGCGCCCAGCAGCTTGCCGCTTTGATTATATCGGAGCCTTTAAAGGCAGCGGGTATCCAGGGGCTTAAGGTGTACGGGGTTTCCGCGCTTGCCGGTGTGGCGGCTTTGCCGGTTGCGGCGGCATTTACCTTTGCCGGCAAAGATTACACTCAGGAAACCTTGAATATCGCAATGGAGAAGGCCTATGATGCCGGATTGCAGGCGGTTAAAATAGCAGGCAAGGTTGACAAGGAAAACAAAGCCGGCGGCATTATCAACGCAGAGGTTGGCGGAGCACGGGTAACTTTGAAGCTAAAGAAGCTTTCGGAAACATCGACCCAGGTTACTATTTCCGCGCGCAAATTCGGCCTTCCTCAGCCTGAGATAGCTTCAGGGGTGATGTATCGGTTGCGCGAGCAGCTTAAATAGAGAGAGAATAGAAAATCTTGACAAATCTGATTAAAGGAGTATAATAAACCGGTAGAGGCAGGCAAAAAGATTAGAAAATCAAAAAGCCGTAAAGGGATGAGACTACTAACCTTTTCGGCTTTTTTGTTCTCGTTTTACTGAAAAGGATGAGTTATGCAAAAGGTAAAGATTTCGCACAAGGGCAGAAAATGTAGGTTTCTGCACTGTAAGCATATCTTGAGTATTTACAATCATGAGGAGTATTGCCATATTCATCTCGGCCAGCTCGCGCATGAGCATAAGAGCAAAATTCATAAATCAACATGAGGCAGGAAGTAGTAAATAGGGAAAAGAGTTTCTACGGATTGGGCATTGCGCCGAAAATCCTGGAGATTTTAGAGCGCATAAAGTTTAAGGCTCCGACGCCAATTCAGTTCAAGGCAATCCCCCTGGCGATTGAGGGTAAGGATGTTGTCGGGATTGCGCAGACCGGTACCGGCAAGACGCATGCCTTTGCCATTCCGATGTGCCAGCGCCTGGCGCAGAGGAACGGCGTCGGTTTGGTGCTTGCGCCGACGCGCGAATTAGCGATCCAGATCGACGAAGCTTTTCAGCCGATCACCCGTTCATTCGGGATGAAGACCGCCTGCCTTATCGGCGGGG
>JBAZGA010000016.1:0-39303 GCA_041653115.1 Candidatus Omnitrophota bacterium | reverse complement strand
CTAGGGCCTGTAACTGGGCCTGGAGAGAACTGATATCCTGGTCTTTCTGAGTGAGCTGCCCTGCTGCAGTGGTAAGTTCCTGCTGCCGGGTGGTGAGCTGCTGAGCTAGGGCCTGTAACTGAAGATTATTATCTCTAACCTGCCTCTCTTTTTGCTCAAGCACATCTTTATGTTGAGAGATTTGAACGGTCAATAATTCTAATTCGCCGTGAATAGAAGAAATTTTTTTTACCAGCGTATCGTTATCAAGATTGGAAATCCTGCGTAATTCCTTTATAACATCATTAAAAACTACCCTTACATCCGGCAAAGAATGCTGAGTAATAAGTTTAAGGGCAATATCTCCCAAAAATGAATATATCATCCCTGTCTGTTTTATATCATGCTCGGCAGTAAAATATTTATTCCCCAGTAAAGACATGCTTAGCTTTTCTGGAAAATGCTTGGCGATGAATAAAAGGCGGTTGCGCTCAATATAGTAACGAGATAATTCGTGACTACCTGATCCGTGAAATTTATGGTATACGATACTGCGCGGTACAAAAATTACTTTCCATTTTTTCTGACTAATACGGAAACACATATCCACGTCTTCATTGTACATTACAAAGTCTTCGTCAAACAAACCAACTTCTTCAAAGCATCTCCTGCGATATAACACCGCAGCACCGCAAAGACTAAAAACTTCCTGAGTCTTATTATAGAATCTTTTCTTCTGGTGCGCCCCCCGCTCTCCCCAGTAAAAATTTGGTAATTCATAATGCCCGGCATTCTGGATACGGCCATCGGGATATAAAAGCTTGCTGCCGGCTGCTCCGATTCTTCTATCTCCTTCGATAACCCGTAACAGCTCAACTAACCAGCTCTTGTCTACTTTTGTATCATTGTTTAAAAAGGCAACGTATGTGCCCTTGGATTTCTTTATGCCTAAATTATTTGCACGGCAGTAGTTGTTTACATCATTTTTGATAATTTTTACGCGCGGATAATTATGCTTGATATAAGCGACGGAGTCATCTTGAGAACAATTGTCCACAACAATAATTTCCAGTTTCTGTTTCGGATATTGCACTAGTTGAATAGAATTAAGGCAATTTTTTAATAAATCTCTGCCGTTATGGCTGGCAATAACGATGCTTACTAAAGGAAACTTCATTTTCATTATTCTGCCTCCCCCGGCTTCTGCCTGAAATTAGAGAGGGCTTCAACTGCCAGGGGATAAACGATACAGTTAAGCCAACAATGGCAATTGCCCTCATTGATGCGCCTACGCAAGCGTGCTGCAGCTTCGGAATACCATATCTCATCAATAGTCCGGTCATCCGTCTTACCAATCGGTTCATATTTGAGGATGGGACAAAAATAAACCTCTTTTTCCGCAGAAAGCATAAAGAAACGACTGCGGGCGGGGCACTCCTGGAACATCCGCCTGCCTTCCCTTTGATGCCTAACGAGGTTGCCCCAATAAACAAGTTGCGCGAATAAATCCGGATGGATATGCCCTTTTTTAAGGTTTTCGATAAAATGTTTTTTGGGCAAGGGGGAAATAAGAGAATACACTATTTTTGCTGCCTGTTCTTCGATGCAATCAAGTTCTTGGCTGGACCATCTAAATTTACCCCTGCCGGCAAGACGTTCAACGCTGAATTGGGCGGAAAACGGTATATCCATTTGCCTGGCCAGAAGGTATACATCAAATATTTCTTTGAAATTCAGGGGAGTAATTGTAAATGATATAAAAAATTTTACTTTTGGGAATTCCCTGCGGATATCTTTAAGCGTGTCCATAAGGCGCTGGAAGCTGTCGCTGGAGCCGCGGATTTTATTGTGTACGAACTCCCCGCCATCAAGGGAAGTCCCGATACCAAAATCAACTTCATGCCGCTTTGCTATTTGCCCCAAGCTGGACAATATCAGTTTACTATCATAGAGATTGCTGAGGACCCAGATAAAACTCTTCGGCATGCGTTTTTTGAAAAAAATTAATGTTTCCACAAAATCATCGACAAGAAACGGCTCGCCCCCTGACAAAACAACAGTCTCAATGTCATCGAGTAACTCTGTGTCAGAGCATAACCGCTCGATATCGGCATGCGTAAGTTCCGGATTCTTGGTCTGGTTATTTGATCTGGTATGGGCATCCCATAAATCACACATTAGACAACGTAGGTTACAACGATAAGTTAACTCAATATGTAACTCACGAGGTTTTTCCGTACTTGACTTTCTTTTCTTCAAATATCCTTTTTGTAAAATCTCGCGTGTAATGTCAACCACTTCTGAACAATATGCCAATTCTTCGGAAATCTGCTTTTCCGAGCCAATTAAGTCTTCGGACATAACGACCAACTCCATTGGTGTGCCAAATAGACTGTACCGTGGTCTTGACGGTTAAAGGCCATCTTAAACGGATAAATACAGTCCCGAGTGTTGGCGGAAATATTATAGCTGCCGGGCAATAATGCGAAACAGGGGAATATTACTTCCGTAGTTTGTTTAAGAGGTAAGACAATATTCTGACAAAGCACACCGTCATCTCGATAGATCCCTAAGCGTAAATAAGTGTCTTTTATATCCGAGGTTTCAATTTCAGAAAAATTAGCCTGCAGGCGCGCAAATTCATTAGTAATGAACGTATTTTTTTCTTCCCTTCCAAGACTGAATAGACGTATGGACCCGGATAGGTCCCTTTTGGGATAGCTTAGTTTATAAGGCATATTTAACAAGGCGTTATCCGGGCTTTCTCCTTTGATACTTAACTTATAGCAGCCGTTATGATAATCATAAGCCAGGGTTTCATTTTTGTCCCAGACGGCAATAGAAATTTTGTATTCTCCTGCTGCAAGATATACCTGCCTTAAGCGCAGCTCAAACCAACCTTTACCTTTTTTTAATCTGGGAATTTCTATACCGTCAAATTCAGTATTCGGGCCGTAGCAATATACCCCGTCGTCGCGGAATATCGCCACGCCAAAATGCGGTTCTTTTACTTCATCTTTTACGGTAAATTTTACTTTGATGCACAATGGCTCTCGGCTTTTTATTTTATTACAGCGGATACCGAACCTGTTACGCATTTCAACCGAATCTATGATTACTTCCTTAACACCTAGCTTTTTACCCCAGCTGGATACGTCCTCCGCCCATTTCTTGGTATTTTCCACTAATCCGGCAGTTGCCTGTTTGGCCCCGACGAAAAACTTCTCCGTATTCAATAAGGCGCGGTATTTATTAATACCCTCGCCTGGTTCGCCCTGGAATAATAAACGGCCGTGATCTAAAAGCACTATTTTATCGCATAGTCTTTCCATCAGCTCCATGCTTTGGCTGGTAATAATCAGGGTCTTGCCTGAATGCCGAAAGTCCATTAGCCGCTGGAAACATTTATTTTGAAAAAGGGCGTCACCCACGGCTAAAACTTCATCTATAACCAGAATATCAAAATCCAGGTTGGCAATAATACTAAACCCCAGGCGCAGGCGCATGCCCTGGGAATAAGTGCCTAACGGCATATTGATAAAATCACCCAGTTCGGAAAATTCGATTATCGAGCTTAACTTGGCCTCGAGTTCCTGCTTGGCAGCTCCCAGTAAGGCGCCGTTAAGAAAAATATTTTCCCTGCCGCTTAGTTCATCCTGAAAACCTACGCCTAAGTTAAATAATCCCAGGACCCTGCCTTTAATATTGACCTTGCCCTCGGTTGAAGACAATACTCCGGCAATGATATTTAAAAGCGTGGTCTTGCCCGCGCCGTTTCTGCCGATTATCCCCAGTATCTTTCCTTTTTCGCTGTTAAGAGATATGTCCCTTAAGGCCCAGAAGTTGCTGTGCGGATATTTCTTACCGATAGATTTTAGCTCCATCGCTTCATCTCTGTCTGAATTTATTGCTTTAATAGGCAAGGTAGTCATTTATACTCTCTTTATTTTTATTATATAAATAAAAACCAAGCAGCAAAATTAGAAAAGCAAAAAGAACAGGCATCACCATCAGGGCCATCGGGCCGATGTCTTCTTTTACGAATCCGTAAAACCCTTTAATCAGCGTTGCTCTGTATAAATTTAACATTCCGGTGAGCGGATTATAAATATACATTTTGAATAAAAGACGCGGAAACGAATCCTTCACCAGCTGCAGGGAATAAAAAGCCGGCGTTAAGTAAAATAATATTGTTAAAGCCGCCTCTAGTATATATTTGATATCGCGCCATTTTACATAAAGGATAGAGAATATTAACGAGCCCCCCATCGTCAGGATCAGGTGAATCCCCAGAATAACCGGCAGGAAAATAATTAAAAGCGGCAATCCTTTTAAATAGAATAACAGGGTAATTATCAATATGCCCAGAGAAGGCAGAAAGATAATTCCGTTTGCCAGGACAATGGATAAAGGTATCAGGTAATGCGGGAATCTTGCTTCTTTGATTAAGTTTTTATTATCAACGAGGCTGGTAGTCGAAGAAAACAGCGAATCCTGAAAAAAACGCCAGGAGAATAAAGCAGTCATCAGATATACCGGAAACGGCGCTTCTTTTACCTGGACCCTTAAAACAACGGAAAATATGAGATAGAAGATTGCTACCAGGAGAAGCGGCGATAAAAATGCCCAGAAGAAGCCGAGAGCCGGCCTTGAGTAACGAAGCTTCAAATCTTTAAGCACAAGCTCCCAAACTAAGCTACGCCTGGAAAATATCTCTTCTATAATAGACATCATTGCTTTATATAAACCTCTGCCATTTTTTTTCCTTCTAAGATAGCATTTTCCATAGACATGTATCGCCAGCCGCCGTAGCGGCCGCAGGATAAAATACCATTCTGTTTCAAGAGCTTCAAAATATTCTTTCTGGCCGAGTGATAATTATTATCATAGATAGGATACCCGTATTTTATATCATTCATGTCAACTGCCTTGATAGAGTTGGTATTCTCCAGGATACCCACTCCCTCCAGTTGATGCTTGACCTTCCCGAGAATATTCTTCTTCTCTATCGGCTTTTCCGGGGAATAAGAAATTTCTACATACAGTGCACCGGCTCCCCTCGGGGTAAGCCCTGCGGAGAAATTATGATAAAAACCGACGCGAAAGAAACACGTCTCTTTTTGGGGAAAATATATCCAGTGTTTTCCGTCTAAATCATTTCTCTCTATCCCTAAATTCAGGTTAAAGATAGAATTCCATTTCAATTTTCCAAAGAGAAGGCGGATTTCCCGGGGAATATCCTTGATTAAACCCGGTATTTCGGGCAGAGGGATTGTAGAGATTAAAACATCGTATTTCTCTTTATCCCCTGAAGCCGTCTTTATCTCTTTTCTTTTAAGATTAATCTCGGTAACCCGGCAGCCGGTATGAATATTCTTAAGCTCACCCGACAAGGCCCGGGAGAGGCTGGCTATGCCGCCCTGCTTAGGATACCAGAACCGCGCATTATAGCCTAACGGCATTCTGTTTTTAGCCCCCGCTCCTTCAATTACCCTGCTTAAGGAGGGAACTGGGATAAAACCGTCAAGCCATTCGCAGGTTAATTTCTTAAGAGGCACAGTCCAGAATTTAGAATTATAAGGGATCATAAAATGCCTGGCTATCCCCTTGCCGAAATTATGATTAATCCAATCATAGAAATTTAAATTTTTTTTATTTCCCGGCTTACTCTGATGAAACGCCCGGATAAAATCACACAGGCATTCTTTAGCAACTAAGGGAGGCAGGCCATAAAGATTGGCCTGAAAAGGGTATGGAATATAGCGGTCATAGGTATAGACCCAGGAACTTCTCTTGTGTTCAAGCAGATTATCCCCGAGCAGCCTTTTTACCAGGTTAAAAGTATAACGCTGCCTGAAATGCAAAAGGTGCCCGTCATGATCAAAGGTAAATCCCTTTAAGCGCTTGGAACGGCAAAGCCCCCCTGCCTCGGATTCCTTCTCAAAGACCAGGCAATCTATCCTCTTTTTTTGCAGGTGCCAGGCGGCGCTTAAGCCGGATAAACCTGCCCCTAAAATAACCGTTTTTTTCTTACTCATTAATCGAGACCCGGCCCATATAAAAAGTTATGCATAAGCTTACTAAGATTGCAGAGATAACAATCAACCCGCCGAAAAGATTGGAAACCTGGCTAAGCATTATGCCGCAGAGAGAAAAGAACAGGCATAATCCAAGCATCGCAAAGAGCGCTTTTTTTTTGGAATAACCTAAAGCTAGAAACCGCAAAATAAGATGGTCGTTACTCTTCTTAAACGGCAGCCTCTTTTTACCAAGGCGTATCAAGACAAGGAAAGCGGTATCAAATATCGGCAGGCCTAAAATAAGGATGGGTGAAAGCAGGGCGATTTTTCTTTCCATGGGCGCATAACTGATGAGCAGGGCAACCGTTGCCAGGACAAAACCCAGGAAATGGCTGCCGGAATTCCCCATATAGGCCTTTGCCGGAGGAAAATTATAGATCAAGAAACCGCTCCCCGCAGCTATTAAGGCTAAGGATAGAATCGCGGAATTAATATCTTTGTTTAACAAAGCGATGATGAAAAAACCGGAGCTGATGATTATTGCCGCGAGAGAAGCCAGGCCGTCTATGATATCCAGATGATTAAAGGCATTCGTAATCCCGATAATCCAGATAAAGGTTATAATTATATTCAGAGGGTCTCCGATATAAACAATCCGCGTCCTGACTCCGAAAAAAATTAAAAACGATGCGGCAATAATCTGGGCTAAGAACTTGGCCAGGATAGATAATTCCCGCCAGTCATCGATTATCCCGAAGATAAGCATCAGCAGCGAAGAAATAATGATAGCCGCTGCCTCCCCGGTTAATCTTCCGGAAAAAGAAAATCCGGCTAAAGAAGCAATGACAAAAGACAGCCACATCGCCGTTCCGCCGACAAGGGGCATTCCTTGTGAGATTAATAGATTATATTTTAAGGCCGCTTTCCTTAACAAAAATACAAAGAAACTCCCGGTTAAGAATCCGATTAAAAGAATAAATAAATAATTAATTAACATCGTCCGTTTGCGCCCCGAGTAAATTTTCGTACAAATTCCGGTTATTTTCCAGCATCTTCTCCAGGCGAAAATCCGAATCCAGGGAAAACCTGGCATTTTGGCCGGTTATTTTCCTTAAAGGCGCATCTTTTAACAAAAGAAGCAGCTTTTCCGACATCTCCCGGATATCGCCCGGAGCAACCATAAAGCCGGTTTTACCGTCAATAACTGCTTCTTCTACTCCCCCTGTAGCAGTAACCACTGCCGGACAGCCTGCGGCCATTGCTTCCAGCACCACTATAGGCAGCCCTTCCCAGAGAGAAGTAAGCGCCAATACATCTGTTACTGATAATATCTCAGGGATATCCCTGCGCCAGCCGGTCAGAATTACTTTATTTTGCAAATTAAGCCTTAAAACCAAGTTTTCTATTTTTTTTCGCAAAGCGCCGTCTCCGACTAAAAGAAACTTTACGCCAGGCAAGGCTTGATTCACCAGGTAAGCGAGTTTTATAAAATCAAGCGGCGATTTCTGGGGTTTAAAGCAGGAAATATTCGTCACAATTAAATCCTGGGAGCTGATGCCAAACTTTTCCCTGATGCCCTGATTAGTCACGCTGAATTCTCTCTTATCAATGCCGTAGCGGATGAGGCTGTATTTATCTTCGCGGCCAATACGCTCTTTTAGGCCTTTTTGCCGATCATGGCAGGAGACGACAATCAGGCGAGAAGTGAACTTTCCCGCAAGCCTCTCCATTAAGATAAATAACCTCCGGAATAACGCCTGTTGGTAATCGTTAAACGGCCAGCCGTGGACAGTATGGATAATAGACTTAACCCCGGCTAACCTGGCGGCAATGCGGCCTAAAATCCCGGCCTTGGAACTATGGGTATGGACAATTGCGATATTGTTCTTTTTAATAAAACGGTAAATTTCAATTAACGCTAAAAAATCTTTTAAAAAGTTTATCGGCCGCTCTAAGTATCTTGAACTCTTCAGGTTAAGGCCCTTTACGCTCAAGGCATCGGGAATGAGCATTCCTTCTTTTGCGGTAAATAAAAAAAGATTAAACCTTTCCTTATCTAAGGAGCTGATTAAGCTCAATAACTGCTTCTGGGCGCCTCCTAACTCTAGCTTGGTTATTACATAAAGCAGGTTAAGCTTCTGCATAATCGCACACTTTAATTATAACTCCGGCAAACAAGAATTTACAGAAATTTTTTCTTCTTACCGGCATAGATACGGGAGGTATCAGTTAAGGTAAAACTTTTTTATAGGATAAAAAGCCGCTTAGCGCCAAAGAGACAATCGCCAGGATATTGAAAATGGTGTATCGGGGATATTTTAATTCGATACTGTAACTGCCTGATTCCGGAGCCGTAAATCCTATTTGCCCGTCAATATTCATCACGGGGATTTCCTTATTGTCATAATATGCTTTCCAGGCGGGGAAATAATTGCTTCTTACCGTTACCCTTGAACCCTCATGGGTGTTGTATAATTTTATTTGTTTGCCGAAATAGTCTTCCCTGGCGACAATACCGCTGCCATTATTATTGACAACAACCGCCCTGATATCGGAATCCCGGTATTCGAAGATAGCCCAGTCGGGGTCTTCCCATATCTTTTCATAATAATTTGCGTGGCTGGAAAAATATTTTTTGCTGACCTTGTTCCAAAGCACCAAATAACGGATACCCCATTTTGATAATACCTCATTGATATCCTCAATTGCCCATTCGCTGACGGGCCTGCCCCTGAAGAGTCCTCCCTCGAAGGAATTCGCCCTGTAAATCGCGAAACTATAGGCATCTTGCATGTGCGAGAAGAAATATTTGCCTGTCTCCAGCTGCAGTAACGGCAAAAAATGAAAAGACGGCACAACTCCTCTGCCCAGATGATTCCAGTGCTGATTATTTTCCGCGGCAATATAACGCCCCTCCAGTGTTTTTACCTTCTCAAGCAACGGCCGATTATAGAAATTGCCGGGTTTGCCGTGCGGAAAAACGTAGACCTTGACGGGAAAAAATAAGATTAAACTGCAGAATAAAATAGCGTAAAGAAGGCTAAAATAACGCTTTTTGCGGTTCACAATCAAAAACCCGGACAAAATTACCGCAATTAAAAACCGGTTCAAATATTCTCCCCTGCCCGCCCACTCATTCCAGTTTAGCGGCGTAACGATCGGGAGCAAAAGGAAAAAGGAAAGAATAAATACGTGTTTTGTCCACTTCGGCTTAAATGCCATATACAGTAAAATAGGGATAGAAAAAATTTTATACTGCGCCTGAGGACCCGATAAAATAAGGCTTTGTAACCGATATAAATATAGGCCCCAGGAAGGGAACTGCCTGGGCAGATAATCTCTGATGGTGAATATAAAATATTCTCTGTATTTTATTACGTAAATTAAGGCGGGGAGAGAAATAAAAAAAAGCAGCGCTATGCAATAAAGAATATATTTTAAATTCTTTTTGCTGGGCTTAAGCGTAAGGTCTATAAAAATAATCAGTAAGCAGAAGGATAACGTGACCAGGTGGGTGTAAAACAATAAAGCCAATGCAGCGGTAAGCAAAAAGAATGAAAAACGCCTGCCTTCTTTTAAGCGGGCATAAAAGATTAAAGCCAGGATTGTCAGGTCTATGGCAATAAAAGCCGCCACCCTTCCCCAGCGCAGCATATCGTTGAAATAGCTCAGCGCGAATAAAGCCACGACAGGCACGGCAACTAAGGCTTCTTTCTCGTCTACCCCGCAATATATTTTTAGATAATAGAAACAAAGCAAAGGGAAAGCAAGAAACGAGAGTAATAACATCAGATGATAACCGAACTCCCAGCCGAAAATTGACAGCGGTAATAAGAAATGCACTAAGTTCGTTCCGATATTGGCTACCGTGAAATATCCGCCTAAAAATGCCGGGTCCCAGCCGAAATACCCTCCTTGTTTCAATATCTCCCACCCGCGCAACGACTGGACAAATACCACCGGATAATCGTCGACCAGTATATATGACGCCCACTCCCGGAAGGGAAAAGAGAGCAGGAAATAACCTAATAAAAACCCCAGAGAAAGAGTAAGGATAAGGGGCCGTTTCATTTCTTATTTTCCATTTCTTCCGATTCTAATCTTTAGCTTTAAATTTATATTTTATGATGCCTAAATACATCTCCAACCCTGTGAGCAGACTGATTTTTTTCCCTTCTTTTTTCAAGCGGCCAGTATACTCTATGGGGACCTCATATATGCTATAGCCCCTTTTCAATAATTTCGCCGTTACCTCCGTTTCAAATCCAAACCTTTTAGATTCTAATTTTATATTATCCAGCGCTTCTTTTTTAAATACCTTATAGCAGGTATTGACATCGCTAATATCGGTATGAAACAAGAAATTCAAGGTTATATTAGAAAAAATATTGCTGATTCGATTTATGATATTCATCCCTTCTATTTTCCCTTTAAATCTGGAGCCATAAACGACCGATGCCTTGTCTAATAAAATCGGTTCAATCAGCCTGGCATAATAGTCGGGGTTATATTCTAAATCGGCGTCCTGAATAATGATTATATCTCCCGTAGAAAATTTTAGCCCTAGACTGATCGCCGAAGTCTTGCCTTCGTTGACGTCCCGGTGGAATATTTTCGTCATTGGGTCATCTATAAATCCTTTCAACATCTGAAATGTTCCATCCTCCGAGCCGTCATCGATAATAATAAGCTCCCTGTCCATGCCTTTCGGTAATTCTACGGACTTAATCTTATTTATTACCGTCTTTACGAATCTTTCTTCGTTATATACCGGTATGATGATTGACAATTTCATTTCTCGCGCGCCTTCTTTAAAGAAACGCCGTTTTTAATCTTTGAAAAAGCCATATTATAAAGTACGCCTGAAAAAGAACGATTATTGGTATGCTCGGGACAAGAAAACGGGAACTGCTAAAAATAACCAGCGGGGCGATGATCGAGGCAAGGAAAGTTAAATAAAAAGGCGAAGTTACCGATATTAACGAGCTATTTAAATCGGACTTAATCTTTACGAGGAACCCTGCGAAAAAGGCGAGAAAAGATAAACCGTAAAAAGGCAGATCAAAGGTATTATTTCCTAAATGCGTATTGAGCCACTCAATGACGGGATTTTTTAGATACCAAATGTCTTTTTTTAAATCCCATAAGAATAGAAATCTTTGTTTGACAAGCCAGAGAAACTTCCCGGGATATAAGGCGATAAACTGTAATCCCGCCGGGCTTCCTATCTCGGGATAAGGAAATGACCAGCCTATTGCGTTTGGATTATTACCGACCAGAAACCGCCATGGCGAGCCATCCTGGCCGATGATCAGCGTGCGCCTCGCTAATGAGTGATATAAAGACCATGCTCCGAATATCAGAATAAACGGCAAAATAAAAACAAGTATCGAAGATAAAACATTGTCGTGAGCTGGCTTTTCATTCCTGGCGCGGGCTCTCTGCCTGAGATAAATGCTCAGGCAGCCAAATGGCAGGAGGCAAATATATCTAACCTGGATAAGGCAGATTGCCAAAGAGAGTATCCCTGAAATAAAGATTAAAAAGAGCTGTTTATCCCGCGATTCAGCCTCCAGCGCCCTTACCTGAAAAAACACGTACCATAAAACCAGAAACCCAAGAAGGACTTCCGGCTGAAGCAGATTTATATAAACGCGGTATTTATTAGACCAGGCGAATAAGATTGCCGCGCAAAGCCCGGCGTATTGGCTGAAATATCTTTTCCCGAGATAAAATACCAGGCCGACGCACACAAAATTCATTATCCAGGATATAATCTTTACTACTAAAAATATTCTATCATCGTTTGGGTAAAACTTATATATTAAACCCAGATACATTTGATAGCCGGGCGAGTGGTATATATCTTCCAAATTTAGAAAATCATTCTGCCTGGCTATGGAAAGCATTCCTTTGAGGTAAGATCTTCCGTCTATGGAAATAAGAGATTCAAACCAGGGCTGGTTACCCCTGGATAAAGTAAAGACCAAGGAAGCACCCAACCCAAAAAAGATTGCAACTAAGCCGATTAAATAAAGATGTTTCGCGCTTATATTATATTTTATTTTCATTGGTTTTGCCTGGAGGGACTGATCCCGGATATCAAAGAATAACCCCACACCCGTTATTAAACCGGGCGTGGGGTTAAAATTAAAGCCACCAAAGACACATTATTTTTTCTTTAGCTTATCAATAAACTCCGCTAGAGATTTTCCTGCAATATCTTTACAGCCCAAACCGAATGCTAAAGCCAAACTCAATCCTATGGCGCCCAATACGATGCTGATAATTAACTCGATAATCCTGGCGCCGATATTGAGCTGTTCCAAGGCGATGGCTATGGCAAATACCATAATTACGACTTCCACAATCTTGCTGAAGAGGTTCGCGTGAGTGATGCCGGTATTATTGGCCGCGGTGCGCACGATGTTCTTCAATATGGTAGCTATGAACATGCCGAGGATTAAAATAAATACCGCGGCAATGACATTGGGGATATAAAGCACAATCCTGTTGAGTAAATCCGCAGCAATGGTTAAGCCTATGGCATTAATCGCGATCACAAAGGTAACTAAAAGCGCCAGCCAATAACAGATTACCCCGATTAATTCAGAGAGAGAATAAGTTATGCCGCCTTTTGTCAAGAGGCTGTCCAGCTCGATACGCTCGGAAAGCTCATCAAGCTTTATTACCTTCAACAGCCTGGTAACCAGCGTTCTGATGAGTTTAGAAATTATCCAACCAATGATAAGAATTACAATCACCAGGAGCGTATTGACTAAGAACTGCCCTATTTGTGCCAGGATTATCCTGGCCGGTTCCAATAGCACGCCCTGCCAATTACTCATCTCTCGTACCTCCTTTTTGTTTTTGCTGCTCTATTTTTTATAACTTTATCACGAGCATCGGGTTATGTCAAGGATATTTTACTAAAAACTGAGGGTCATTCCGTCATAAGCGGCCAATACTTCCCTGCCTAACCGCTGCGTTAAATCCTGGGCCAATAGATGCGGCTTTGCCTTCAGCATCGTCATGCCGAAGTGCGTCAGGATGGCCTTTTTGGGCTTTATATCGCTAATCAGGGATTCGGCATCAGGCAGGCTTAAATGGTCTATACCCGGCCGGGGCTGGAAAAATACTACCGCGATAATCAATATCTCAACCCGATAAAAATCTATCAATTCCCTGGAATATTTCGTATCCGTAAGGAAAGCTATGCCGGTATTTCCGAGCTTAAATTTTAATCCGTAGGTCTCGACAGGGTGAATATGCCGCGGTGAAGCCTGGAATTCAAAATTGCCTATTTTATAAATCTTGTTTTCTTCCAACATCTCTATTTTCTCCGTAAAGCCCAGCGTATGCCTTAAGATTACAGAGTCTTCCTCTATCGCATCTTTCGGACAGAAAACCGCGCCCCTCTTCTTAAAGCCGCCTTCGGTCATCGCCTCAATCATTACGTTAATATCGCCTGAGTGGTCGAGGTGGCGGTGGGTAAGGATAATGCCGTCTAATTGCGAGGGGTCTAATTTCGGCCTGCTGGATGAGCAGCGCACAATACTTCCCGGGCCGGGGTCAATCAAGACATTTGTGCCACGGCAAGAAACCCAGAGCCCCCCCGAGGCGCGCAGCTGCTTTATCATCACAAAGCGGGCGCCGGCAGTGCCTAAGAACTTGATAAAATCCCCCGGCTTATCTTTTTTTAGCTTCTTAACCATATCCTGCGCAGCTCCTGATTTATCTTGTGAATCTGGCTATAATTAAGTTCGGGTTTAATCAAATCGTCTTTGGGGCGCTTTTCGGGCTTTTCTTTTGCTTGGATAAATTCCTCTATCCCCAGAGAGTGCGCCCCCAGGGATTCTGCCATAAATTTTATCTCTTTATCATCGGAAACCACTATGATATTCTTGCGGCCGGATGACTCCTCGACCATATTTTTAATTTTATCGTCAGCGTTAATCTTGCGGGAAAATACGACATCGATCCCCGCATCGGCATCAGCCGCGGAGGCGGACGGAGGGTATCCGTCAAAGACTACGCTAATGCTGTTTTTCGGGCTGCCGGTCAGTCTTCTTGTTTTAATGAATGTTAAGACGGCATGGCGGGGGTCTTCGCTCTGCTTATGCCTTTGGCTAAACAGAGGGTGGTTTATCAGGTTGTATCCGTCGATGATGTATCGTAAGGACATAGACAAGTCCTCCCAGCGCTCCGCAGATTATGACGAAGGAAAAAGATAAAAGCGACATGGCAAAGGATAAATCTTTGCTTACGCCTGCCTTGGCGAAAAAGAATATGGTGCTGGCATCCCTCAGGCCCAATCCGCCGATGGATATAGGTAATAATATAATCGCGCCGATAATCGGCAGAAAAATAAAAAAATATACGATATTTATCTTCACGCCTAACGAGAGGGCGACAAAATAAAAACTGAGCGGCGAAAGCGCCTGTATCAATAAAGACATCACCAGGTTATTCACGATGACTTTTTTCTGGTGCCGGAAGATATGGATTTCCTGGTGCAGGTTCTTAATCGATTCCCTGATTTTCCCGGCACCCGAAGAATCCAGGAATTTATTTATTTTCGCATATAAAAACTTATTGAATAAAACAAGCAATATTGCAATTAATAATAGAGTGATAATCCCTATGGAAAATAAAACGCTGCCGTCCCGGATAAGTTTCCAGCCGAACAAAAGGGCGAAGAAAGCCAAAATTACTAAACCGATATAGCCGCTTAACCTGTCTAAGAGCACGGTTGCCACGACTTCTTTCGGCTTTTTTGTATGCGCGGCGAGGTCCAAACTGCGCATCATATCTCCGCCGATTGTAGACGGCAGGAACAGATTAAAAAATATACCTCCGCAGAATGATATAATTATCCTCTTTAAAGGCAACTGGATTCTCGCTGCTTTAAGCAACATCTCCCAGCGAAAAAGGCAGAGCAGATAGATGAGAAAAAAGACAAAAAATGCCAGAAATAAAAACGGCATATCCGCATTTTTTATAATATCCAGCATCGCCTTTCTGTCTACCATGCGGAATAAAAAAATCAGCAAAAGAGCGCTGACGATGATTCTTAAGAGTATCGATAATATTCTTTTAAGCGCGTCCATTTATATTAGCGGAATCTCTTTGCCGGTTATCCTTCTATGCGCCTCCAGGTATTTTAAAGTCGTCTTTGCGATAATCTCTTCGGACAGCATCGGCGCGGGAGGAGTTTTATCCCAATTTAAAGTCTCCAGGTAATCCCGGACAAACTGCTTATCGAAGCTGGGCTGCGCCCTGCCGCGCTGATACTGGTCGCAAGGCCAAAAACGCGAAGAATCAGGGGTCAGCGCTTCATCGATTAAAATTATCTCGTTATCGTAAAGGCCGAATTCAAATTTTGTATCGGCAATGATAATGCCGCGCGAAAACGCGTACTCGCTTGCCTTTTGGTAGATAGCTATGCTTATCTTTTTTAATTTATCCGCTATCCCGGCACCCAGCAGCTTCTCCGCTGACTGCTGGTCAATATTCATATCGTGGCCGGTATCGGCTTTAGTCGAAGGCGTAAAGATGACTTGGGGGAGCTTGTCTGATTCCAAAAGGCCTGCCGGAAGCTTTATCCCGCAAACCGATTGTTTTTCTTTATACTCCTTCCATCCCGAGCCGGAAAGATAGCCCCTGACCACGCATTCAACCGGAAAAGGCCGGGTTTTTTTCACCAGCATCGAGCGGCCTGAAATATCTTTTTTATATTTTTTGAGCTCCGGGGGATAATTATTTATATCGCAGGCAATCAGGTGATTGGGGATAATCCCGCGCATAAACTCGAACCAAAAGCAGGAAAGCGCGGTTAAAACCTCTCCCTTGTATGGTATGCCGCAGGGTAAGACCACGTCAAAGCAGGAGATTCTATCCGTGGAGACGATTAATAATTTATCGCCTAAATCGTAAACATCCCTGACCTTGCCGCGTTTGTAAAATTTTAAATCCTTGAAATCGGTAGATAATAAAACGCCTTTACTCATTGGATTTTAAGCGCAGGCGCAGGTTATCGTATTCTTCCCATAATTCCTGCGGCAAATTTTTCTTGAATTGCTTAAAGAAGTGCTTTATGCCTTTTAATTCCTCGAGCCACTCAGGACTGTCTATCTCCAGAAGTTTCTCCAGCGTGCCTGCCGGCAAATCCAGGCCGGTCATATCTATATCGGATGGCAAAGGAGTATAACCGATGGGCGTCTTCACCGCCCCCACTTTATTAGTACAGCGCTCCAATATCCACTCCAATACTCTGAGATTTTCTCCAAAGCCGGGCCATAAGAATTTACCGTCTTTATCGGTCCTGAACCAATTTACGGAAAAAACTTTCGGTGCGTTAAACATTTTTTTCCCCATCCCTAACCAGTGCCGGAAATAATCCGCCATATTGTATCCGCAAAAGGGCAGCATTGCCATCGGGTCGCGGCGCACCTGCCCGATTTTTCCTACCTGCGCCGCAGTTAACTCAGAACCTATGGTCGCGCCTAAAAATACGCCGTGTTGCCAATTAAAAGATTCGTAAACCAAAGGCGTCAGGTGCGCCCTGCGGCCGCCGAAAATAATTGCCGAAATCGGGACGCCGTGATGCTGCTCCACGCGGAAAGATACGGTAGGACAATTGGTAATCGGAGCGGTAAAGCGGCTATTAGGATGCGCGCCTAAAATCGGTTTTCCTTCGCTGCCGGCGATTCCCGGCTTCCATGGCCTGCCCTGCCAATCAATGCCGCTTGAGGGCACTTCACCGTCGGCGCCTTCCCACCAGACCGTGCCGTCGGGCTTAAGCAGGACATTGGTATAGATGGTGTTTTTTTTAACCGTCTCGACCATATTGGGGTTAGTCTGGGAATTAGTGCCCGGGGCAACCCCGAAAAACCCCATCTCCGGATTTATCGCCCAGAGAGAACCGTCGGAATCAACGCGCATCCAGGCAATATCGTCGCCTACTGTCCAGATGCGGTAACCTTTTACCTTCAGGCCTTCCGGCGGAACGAGCATTGCCAGGTTTGTCTTGCCGCAGGCGCTGGGAAAAGCCGCAGCGACATACTGAATCTGCCCATTTGGCCTCTCTACGCCCATAATCAACATATGCTCGGCAAACCAATGTTCGCGCTCTGCCAGGAAGCTGGCAATCCGCAGCGACAGGCATTTCTTGCCTAAAAGCACATTGCCGCCATAACCTGAACCCACGCTCCAGATGGTATTGTCTTCGGGAAAATGCAGAATCAGCCTTTTATTGATATCTAAATCCGCCTTGGAATGGAGACATTTGGTAAAATGATCGTCTTTTTCCAATTGCTTTAAAACCTTTTCTCCTACCCTGGTCATAATCAGCATATTCAGGACTACGTAACGGGAATCGGTTAACTCCACGCCGATTTTACTGAAAGGCGAACCTACGGGGCCCATAGAAAAAGGCATGACATACATCGTTCTGCCGGCCATTGCCCCCTTAAAAAATCTCCGGGCCTTACGATAAGCGCTGACCGGAGACATCCAATTATTAGTCGGGCCGGCATCCTGTTTTTTCTTAGTGCAGATAAAGGTAAGGTGCTCTGTGCGGGCAACATCATCAAGCGCTGTGCGATGCAGGACGCAGCCGGGAAGCCTTTCCTGATTCAAGGGAATGAGTTCGCCGCAAGCTACCGCCTCCTCTTCCAAAGCCTTCTTTTGCTCCTCAGAGCCGTCTATCCAAATGATATTATCGGGCTGGCAGAGCCTGGCCATTTTATTGACCCAGTCTTTCAATTTTTTGTTAAAGGTGGGGAACTTTTTCATTGTCTTGATAAATATTTATGCGCGCCGCTGGCCGCCACTGCCGCTTCAGCGCAGGCGGTAACTACCTGATAGAGGCTTTTTTTACGGCAATCGCCGCAGGCAAACACGCCCGGCTGAGAAGTCCGCATCTCTTCGTCGGTAATAATAAAGCCCGATTCATCGGTTTCCAGGAAATTTTTTAAAAAACCCGTATTCGGCTGTATGCCTACAAATATAAATACGCCCTGGCAGGATAAAGTGCTGAGAGAGCCGCTCTTTGTATTCTTTATCTTAACCGACTCCACCCGGTTAAGCCCGGATATCTCCTCAACCACACTCTCCAAAATAAGGTTTATACTGGCGATGCTTCTTGCCTTTTCTTCCAAGATTCCGGATGCGCGCAACTCATTGCGACGATGGATAAGGGTAACCTTCCTGGCATAGCTGGCTAAAAATATCGCCTCTTCAATTGCCCGGTCTCCGCCGCCGATAACTATGACCTCTTTATCTTTAAATAAGGGCCCGTCGCAGGTGGCGCAATAAGAGACGCCCCGGCCGACAAGCTTATCTTCTCCGCCGATACCCAGTTTCTTAGGCTGCGCCCCGCAAGCGAAGATGACCGTCTTTGCCGCGTACGTATTAGCGCTGGTCTTGAGATTATAAAATAGAGGGTCTGACTGCGCGCCCCTGCTTATCTCTAAGACTTCTTCCTGCGTTATCTTGACCCCTGCTTCAATTACCTGCTGCTGGAATTTATCTACCAGTTCCTGCGTCGCGATGCCGCCGGGGAACCCGGGAAAATTTTCAATGCTTGAAGAAAGGATAATCTGGCCGCCGGCGCTCATCTTTTCCAGGATTAACGACTGCAGCCTGAACCTTCCGGCATAAAGGCCTGCGGTCAAGCCTGCCGGGCCGGCCCCGATGATGATTAAATCATACACTCGCATATAACTTTTCTGCCTCGTAAGAACTGCGTGCCAGCGGTCCGGATAATACCGCTTTAAAGCCCAAATCAATACCTAGATCATGATATTTCCGGAATGTTTCCCTGCTGATAAATTCCTTCACCGGATAATGCGCTGAAGTCGGCGCCAAATATTGCCCCAGGGTCAGGATATCCAAGCGGCTGTCTCTTAAGTCTTTCATCGTCTGCAGAATTTCCTCTTCTCTCTCTCCCAGGCCCAGCATCAGCGAAGACTTGGTAATCTGCCGCGGATTAAATTCCTTTATCCTCCTCAATAATTCCAAAGAGCGCGCATAAAAAGCCAGGGGCCTAAGTTCAGCGCAGAGCCGCCTCACGGTTTCTATATTATGGGCTACCACATCGGGCGAAGCGTTTAACACCTGCCTTAAGCTTAAGGCGCTACCTTCAAAATCCGGTATCAGTACTTCTATTTTAATCCCTTTATTCAGCGCCTGAATTAACTTAATCGTTTTAGCAAAGATTTCCGCTCCGCCGTCTGCTAAATCATCGCGGGTCACCGAAGTAATGACCACATAATCAGACCCGAACTTATCCACGGCATCAGCGACGCGTAAAGGCTCATCCGGGTCTAAAAATAACTTTTTTTGAGCAGGGGATTTTGCCACCGCGCAAAAGCGGCAATTCCTGGTGCAGGTATCCCCTAAAATCATAAAAGTAACTTTCCGGTTCTTAAAACAATAACCCCAGTTCGGGCATCTTGCTTCCTGGCAAACCGTATGGATGCCGGAAATGGATAGTAAACGCGCCCTCTCTAAGGCTGCGGCGTCGGGAATCTCCTGCCTAAACCAGCCGGGTAACCGGTTCTTCATTTGTAATTCTTTATAAAATTCGCTATTGAGCGGTCGTATGTCTTCTCTATCGGACCTGGGAAAAAACAGGCGGGAAGCTGGCCGTTTTTACGGTGATACAAAACGCATTCGCAGCAGACGCCTTTTCTTTCGCAAGGATTATAACTACAGTTGCAATTTAGCAGATTGCCTTTCTGATTCGGGCAGCTTTTCATTCTCTGCCTTCCTTTTCAATCCTGCCAATTTCTTTTTTATCTTTAACTTCTCAAATAAGGATGCGTAGTCCACTATCAATTTGCCGTTCAAGTGGTCTATCTCGTGCTGAAAGACGCAGGCGAGCAGGCCCTCGGCCTCTACCGTCAAGGGATTAGCGGATTCATCCAGGGCTTTAACGATGACCTTCTTTGCCCGCTTGACTTTTATGGATACGCCGGGAATGCTTAAACAACCCTCTTCCATACTCTGCGAGCCTTGTTTTTTGATAATTTTCGGATTGAATAACTTATAAAGGCCGCTGCCGGCGTCAACCACAATGATTGCCTGATTAACCCCCACCTGAGGCGCAGCCAGGCCCACTCCGTTTAACTCATACATCATCCTGGCCATGCTGCTTAAGAGGCCTTGGTGATAACCGGTTATCTCCTTAACCGACCTCGCCTTTCCTCTTAATACTCTTTCGCCGAATAATTTAATCTTTAATCCGGTTTCTTGCATTGACGGTTACGATTTTAGGTTTGATTGCCCTGGCTTCTTTATCATCGGCCAGGACATAGGAAACGATAATAACTTCATCGCCTATGCAGGCCCCCCTGGCAGCCGGGCCGTTTAAACAGATTACGCCCGAGCCTGATTTTCCGCAAATTGCGTATGTCTCAAGGCGCTGGCCGTTATTCAGATTCAATACCTCTACCTTCTCGCCCTTGATGATATCTGCCGCCCTCATCAATTTCTCATCGATAGTGATGCTGCCTGTATAATAAAGGTTTGCTTCGGTAACGCGCGCCCGGTGTATCTTTGATTTCAAGATTGTCCTCATCATCCTTCTATCCTCTTTCACTCTTTATCAGCCCGTAGGTCTGGCGGGCAATCATCAATTCTTCGTCTGTGGGTATGACTAAAATCCCGGGTTTTTTCTTAAACTGCGAAAATATCCCGCGGCAAATCATCTTCCTGATTGCCTTTTGATTTTCGCCGATACCGGCGGTAAAAACCAGGGCATCGCATCCTTCCATCGCCGCCGTATAGGCGCCGATATATTTTTTAATCCGGTAAATAAAAATATCGATGGCTAACTTCGCCCGCTTATCCTTTCTGCGTGATTTTTCCTGCAATGTCCGCATGTCATTACTGATGCCGGAAATGCCTCTTAACCCGCTCTCCTTATTTAATATATCATCAATTTGCCCAAGGTTAAGCTTTTTTTTACGCATAATGTAACTCACCAAAGCCGGGTCGATGTCTCCGCAGCGCGTCCCCATCACCAGACCTTCCAGGGGCGTAAAACCCATGCTGGTATCGATAGAATTACCTTTAGCTACGGCGGCAATACTGCATCCGTTGCCCAGGTGGCAGGTAATAATCTTTAATTTATTCAGCGGTTTATTCAGGAGCCGCGCGGCCTCCTGCGCGACATATTGATGGCTCGTCCCGTGAAAACCGTATTTCCTGATGCCGAATTTTTTATAATATCCGTAAGGCAGGCCGTAGATATAAGCGTAGTCGGGCAGCGTCTGGTGAAAAGCGGTATCAAAAACCGCGACCTGTTTTACGCCCGGCAGCAGCGCCTTACAGGCTAAAATCCCGGTCAGGTTTGCCGGATTATGCAACGGCGCGAGAGCGCAGCATTGTTTTATTTTCCGGATTACCGGCTGATTAACCAATACCGGCCTTTTGAATTTTTCCCCGCCATGCACAACGCGGTGACCCACTACCCCGACGTGATTAACCCGCTTTAAGATTAGTTTTAAGCCGGTATAGTGGTCTTTTATCCGGGACCCCTTCTCGCCGATATGCTCAATGATGCCTTTTGAGATTAATTTTTCCCGGGGCATCCGGAAAAGCTTGTATTTTGTGGAAGAGCTTCCGCAGTTTATAACTAATATAGTCATCATCACTGTGCCCTGATCGCGGTTACCGCCACGCAATCCACGACATCTTCTACCAGGCAGCCCCTTGACAAATCGCTGCACGGCTTCTTGAGACCCAAAAGCAAGGGGCCGATTGCCCGCGCGCCTGCCAGGCGCTGCACCAGTTTATAGCCGATATTGCCCGCTTCTAAATCGGGAAAAATCAAGACGTTTGCCTGGCCGCCTAATACGCTGCCAGGGTATTTTATGCGCGCCACTTCCGGGACAATTGCCGCGTCTACTTGCATTTCTCCGTCAATCACTAAGTCCGGGGCCATTTCTTTCGCTAATCTTAATGCCTCGCTTATTTTCTCAATTGATTTGCCTCTGGCCGAACCTTTTGTGGAATAGCTCAAGAACGCGATGCGCGGGGTAAAATCTAAAACCTTTCCGCTCAATTCCGCCGCGGATAAAGCGATACAGGCAAGCTGGCGCGGGTTCGGTTCGGGGATAATGCCGCAGTCGGCAAAAACAAACGTCCCGTCCTGGCCGTAAGGGCAATCCGGCACCGCCATGATAAAACAGCTGGAAGCAATGCTGATACGTTCATCTATACCCAGGCAGCGTATCGCCGCCCTGGCCACGTCGGGCGTAGTATGGCTTGCCCCGGCGACAAAACCATCGGCTTTCCCTTCCTTAGTCATCATTGCCGCATAGTAAAGAGGATTCTCAAAGAGCTTTCTGACGCTATTGATATCGGGGATCTTAATCTTGTATATCTGGTAAAACTGTTCGATATACCTTTCTTTCTCTGCGGGCTCAATTTTATCTTTGCTCAAAAGTAACGGCCTGGCAATCCCTTCTTTTTCAATGATACGGCTGGCTTCTTCTACCCGGGCGTCTTCGTACTCAGGAAGCACGATTGCCTTCAATTGCCGCCCTGCCTTGCGTCGTATTTTTTCGATTGTCTGCATCTTAAATTCCTTTCAGCATGCCTTTCAAGTCTACGTTATTTTTAATTAAGTTTACCACAGTATTGATTTTGCCGGTATCGCGGGGCCTGATTTTTACCGTCAAATCGTGTATTGAAGATACCACGCTGTAGGTGTCGGCTTTCGCCAATAATACCGGTATCCCCGCCTTATTCAACAAATCCATCATCTGGCTGCTGGGGACAATTCCGCCCGATAAAACTATTCCCGAAACCTTCAGCTTATCTTTATTATTTTCCCGGGATAATTTTAACGCCGTCATAATCATGTCTTTTCTATCCCAGGGCGTAATTAATAAGCTATCGTCAACTATATATTCCAGGGCGTCGTGAGGCCGCATCGCGCCCACGATAACCTGCGATATAGAATTCTCTAAAAAATCTTTCCCGCAGAGGAGCTCGTAGCCGGTCTCTTCCAAAATCTGCTCTATCGTCGGGGAAGAGAGCGCCGGGCTATAAGGGATAACCCCTAAAACATTTACCCCGAACCTTGACAGGCCCTTCCTTACCAGGCGGTTTATCTTATCGAATTTACCCGGCAGGACCTTGTTGATAATCACGCCTAATACCTTAACGCCCTCGCGGTCAAAGAGCGCCTTGTTCAACATAATCTCATCGATCGGCCTGCCGATGCCGCCCGAAGAAATAATCACCACCTTGGAGCCAAGGAGCTTCGCTACATAGGCATTGGAATGGTCGAATACCGAACCCACGCCGGCATGCCCTGTGCCTTCGATGATTACTAAATCCTGCCGCTTCGAGACCCGTTTGAACGCTTCCCTGATCTGGGCGGTAATCGCTTTTTTTTCCGGCCGGCTGATGTATTTTTCGGTAAACCCCTTTTCTACGGCAATTGGGCTCATATCTTTTAGCCCGCATTTTATGCCGCAGACTTCTTCAATGAGAAAAGAGTCTTCGTCAATCTTCAGACCTTCTTCTTCCAGATAACGCTGGCCGATGGGCTTGATAAAAGCGACTCTTTTAAACTTATCCTGAAAGTTGCGGATTATCCCTAAGGAAACCGTGGTTTTGCCGTCATTCTGCTTGGTGGCGGCAATAAAGATTTTTTTCATTCAAGATTCTCTTCTATCTTCCGTTTCAACTCCGGCTTGGTCAGGGCGCCGACAAACTGCTCCAGGACTTTACCGTTTTTAAAAAACATAATCGTGGGTATAGACATTATCCCGTATAAACTCGCGGTCTTCGGGCTCTCGTCAACGTCAAGCTTGCCGATTTTAATCTTCTGCCGGTATTCTCCGGCCAGCTCCTCGATAATCGGCGCAATCACCCGGCAGGGGCCGCACCAGGTTGCCCAAAAATCTACCAGGACCGGTAAATTAGACTCCAGGACTTCCTTCTTAAAATTCGCGTCGGTCAAATGTAGCATGCTCATCTTCCTCGTTGGTTAAAAGGTTAATAAATTAGCGGCGGGTGAAGTTATAAAATATCACAAACAGCCTTCAAATGCAAGAGTTTTTCAATAACAGATTTTAGGGGGTAATCTGCTGTGAGAAATAGCCGCCGGTAAGCGCGTCTAGGTGCGCTGTCAGCTCCCGCAGTTTCAGCTCTTTTTCGAAACGCTTCTTTCTGTCTTCTATACTCAAGCCATCCAGCTCCATTTTAAGGCGGATCCTCTCGAAATATAACTTAGTTACTTCGTCTAACACATCATCTCTTAACTGGACCATGAGCTTGGAACGCACATCAATTGCAGTCTGGTCTTCGTTCCAGATAAGCTCGCTTAAATCCCAGCTTAAACTTACGTCCCAATCTAAGCTGTCGCGTCCACGCACCAATGTATCATCGTCGGGTTTCGTAGTCGAGCCGCTCTCCCAATGCCAGAGGTCAGTCGTATTCCTGTCTATCCCGATGCTGAGTTTGGGGAGCAGCGCGCTTTTAGCTGCTTTCTCCCTCCAGATTTTTATCTTTTCCGGCTCAACCTCGGCATATTTGATAGCTGCCTGCTGGACTTCGTTAATACCCGGCTCATCCTTAGAATATAAAAATAGCATATCTGTCCTCCCGCTGCCCTGCGCATAGACGAGATTTGCCTTAAACAAACCTTTATCGCCAGCCGCATATAAGTTATTCTCTTTGTCCAGAGCTAAAAATCTGATATCCTCTGTGGCTAACCCCAAAGATAACTCCTGCCACCTCTCATCTTTATATGCGAACACCCCTGATTTGGTCACAGCATAAACATGGGATTCGGCAGAAATTAATAAAAATTTCACGTCCCGATTAAGTAGCCCGAAAGTAGAGAGCGGCTCCCAGTTTAATCCTCTATCCTGGCTGTAGTAAACTCCTCTCCCGGAGGCGAGATAAAGATGATTTGGATTATCCGGTTCAATGGCCAAATATCTTATACTGGAAACTGTTGCCTCCTCCTGCTCGTCGGCCCCGTTTTCCGTATCATTGTCATTTTTCTCTTCTGCAGAATGGGCGACAAAAATCTTTTCCCAAGATTGGCCTGCGTCTTTAGTTTTGAATACGCCGCCTGCGCAGGCGACATAGATAAAATTTGGCTCGCTAAGATTAGAGGTAATAGCCAATATCGGGGCCTTTCCGATTTCGCCTTCCTGCCTCTGCCAAGAGCGGCCTTTATCCCGGCTCACAAAGAGCCCTGCTTTTGTCCCCAGATAAATAGCCGCAGGTAAAAGCGCTATTGTTGTGCATTCGTTCTCAAGATAATCCCTGCCTTTGAATATCCTGCTCCAATTCTTTCCCCCATTGTGGCTAAAATATAACCCGCTTCCTGTCGCAGCATATAAAGAATTCTTGCCATTCAAAGCAAATAACAAAAAGTTTACCCCTTTATTCGTACCTCTCCCGGTAAAAATACTCCTCCAGCTCTCGCCGCCATCTTCGCTCTTAAGAACCGCGTTGCTTGAGCCCGAATAAATGACTTCAGGATTATCCGGGTCAATCAACACGGTTCTTAAATCCAAATTTTCCCTCCCAATATCATTCCAGACGATATCAGCGAGAGAAACGCCGGCCGGAGAAACAAAAAGCAGTAAAATTACCGCCAAAACTATTGCGTATTTTTCCATCTTCGCCACCTCCTGTCTTAATAGACGTAAGCGGCGGCAGAATCTAACAGGAATTTTTTCGGTTAAATCGGCGGGCTAATAACCAGGAGCCAGTCTTTGTATTTTTCAACTACGCGGCAATTTTCTTTGAGGGCGGGCTTGAGTTCGCTAAAATCCTGCTCAGGCATAAAGATAACCACGGGCTTACTGCCCCGCGTAATTAAAATATCTTCAAGGGCCGGGATATCCTGGGGGAATTTTGCCCTGGTCAGTTGCTGAGAATAAAATAAAACTGCTGCTCCGTCGTATCTATATACAGCGAATTCATATTCAGGCAATTCTTTTAGCGCCCGGTCTATTGCCGGGGCTATCCCGACAGCTTCCTTGAAGCGCTTGCTGCTTATCTTGAAAGGGGAAAATAATATAAGTATTGCGGCGATAATTAAAAGATATTTCAGGACAGAAGCTATTTTCAGCTTAACCGGCTCTTTAAGGAGTTTATCGCCTGCCAATCCTACCAATAAGGCGGCTGCCGGATACATCGGGATGATAAAATAGTGTAGTTTCTGCCTGCCAAAGGAAAAAGCTGCGGGGAAAAAAAGCGCCCAGATAATCAAAAGATAAAATTCATAATTCTTATTCCGGCGCGCTTCTTTAAACGCCAGGTATCCGCCGTAAAGGGCAAAAGGCAGAAAATAAAAATATTTCGTGGCAATCGCCCGGAGATAATAATGCCAGGGAACGGTAAAGGCGGGTGATTTAAGAAGGTGCAGGAAATTCCAGTTTAACCAGCTGTTAAATAACGTATTCCGGTCCAGCCAAATCCAGAAAATCACCGGCCCGATGGCAAGCAATAACCCGGATATAAATAAAGGCGAAAACAGCTCCTTCCATTGCCAGCGGAGGGCTAAATAAATAAAAACAATGATTAAGGGCGCCAGTCCGGTAATATCCTTGGTAAAAATGGCTAAACAGGTGAATAAACCGAATAAAAGGTAATATAAGGACGAACGTTTCCGGGCTAAAATAAAACTTAGCAGCGCCAGGGCAATAAATAAGCTTACCGGTATATCCATGCGGCTCTGCCGGGCAAGGCGGATAATATGATTGGTAAAAAGCAGGCTCAAGCCGGCAAAAAAACCTGCCCAGCGGTTCTTCAGCAGCCTACCAAAGTAAAATACCGTTACTACTAAAGCTACGCCGCTGGTCAGGGAAAATAATTTTGCCGTAAAGCTGGATACTCCCAAAAACTTAAAAAAAAGCGCCGTAATCCAGATGCATAAGGGGAAATGATAATAAAAGACACCCTGATATACCGGGTCATATAGTTGCAGCCACTTATTAGCGCGCACAACCTCCTTTGCCACTACCCCATAATTGCAGGAATCCGTATCCAGGCCTCCCGGCACCCAGGAATAGGCAAAAATAGATACCACTGCTATCCCTAGCAGTATAAACAATAAATAATTAGAACTTGCCTTATTCATCGGAAAAACACTGAGAAGGCGGGAAATACGCGACGGCGGGTTCTTGATTATCCAATTTTATTCATTAACGCGGCTGATAATTAAGTTGGCGTTTCTTACTCGGGCTTTTAAAGGTATATCATAATAAACGCGATACCTGTATCTTTTTGTTTTCGTCAGAATTGCTCCTGTTTCATAATCGGTATCGCCGCTAGAAAGCTTTATGCTTATGCTGCTGCTGGTGACTTTTCCGCTTCCCTTCTTAAATATAAGCCTATAGTAGCGGAAAATATCCTTTTTCGTATATTTCTTGCTGCTGTAAACCACCATTGGCGCTCTTGTAATCTGGTAACCTGTATAATTATCCGAGATAGACCAATTGTTCGCGCTCTGGTCAAGAGAATCATTGTTATCCTCATTACTATCATATAAATATTCCGAGTAATCCAGATCACGCCAGGTTTTTCCCGTCCCGCTATATTGCAAATACATCCTGCTGGAAATCGGCGTATTCCTAATTTTTTCTAAAGCAGTTTCTATAACTTCCTGGTATTCATCTGCGTGAGTAATTGGATTAAGGTCCTGGGGAGCAGGAGAGGTTCTCCTGACGCCTGTGATGTTAAGGTACTGGTCTAAATCAACATCTGCATCCCAAGAGAATTTATAATTTCCGGTAGGGAAATTCCGGAAATTAATCCTGACCGCGGCATCAGTCTGGCCGCTCGCGCTAGAGAGAGCGACCCTTCCCGAAGCAGGCCTGCCGTAAATCTGATTCGCTGACTTGCCGTCCGCAGAAGCAGTATCACTTAGGTCAATTAAAGTAGCATTTGTCAGATAAGCGGTAATGCGCTTGTTTGCATCTGAACTTTTGCTGCCTACAACATAGTTTGAATTATGGACATTGTCTTTCTTATACCCTCCGATATCAAAACTATCCTCATCTATTGCGGTCTCTCCAAGCAGGTTCCAGTTAGCACCGTCAAAAAAGTACATTCCGGAAGGAATAGTTTCACCGGCATAGTCGCTGCCTTTATCAAAATACATTATCCCGGCGCAGGCGGCATTCGGAGCAACTCCGTCACTGCAGTGGAACCTATCTTCAACACTGGAACGTGTCTGCGGCCGGTGCATAATCGTTTGCGTATCCAAATCGCGGTAACTGCCGTAAGGCGAGGGGTAATAAGTGGTAATGGTAATGGAGTCTTCCTGGGCAAAGGCTAAGCCGGAAAGGAGAAAAAAAGCCATAATCAAGGAAGATAATTTAAATATCTTCATTTTTAGCTCCTTCTGATATAAGACTAACTAGTTATTTCTTTATAATCTAAGTATATACTATTAAAAGGCTTTTGTCAAACCAATAAGCAAGAGAAACCCCTTGCAATTAACTCAAAACTGTTTTAAAATCTCTCTATAATGAAAAGAATAGCATTGCCTATTTTTCTTTTGGTTTCTTTTTCTCTCTCCGGGTGTTCTCTGCCTACTGCCGCCAGATACAGCGAGATTTACAGTATCACCAGAGAAGAGAAAAAGATTGAAGGCGGCTTCGGCAGCAAGAAAAAGGTTGTGTCAATCAAAGACTTCCGGGAAAGCGAAATGTATGAAGAGGATATCCCCGCCCTTAAGCAAGAGGTAGAAAAATACATCGCGGCCCATCCCGATTTAAGCGAACCGGTAAAAAATAATTTACGGGAATTGAAGGTAACGGAAGGCTTAAGCAAAGAAGAAGTTAAATTATTATTGGGCGAGCCGGATAAGATTATCAGGAAGGGCTCTGCCAAAATATGGATTTACCGGATAAATCGGTTGAGGGCATTTACCGTATTTATTATCCCGATAGCCTTTGTCCACGAAGGATATTACCTGTATTTCCAAGAGAATACCCTCCTTTCCATAGAAAGACACTCCCTTAAACAGTCTCTCCGTCAGACCGGCGGCCCTGGCGTTAACGAAAGAACTTCCCAGCAAAAATAAAGCTGGTGGGTTAAAAAATCAACTCCTTCGCGTCAGTTCCGATAATTCTTCTGTGATTTTTTGATAGGCAGGCGTATCTATCGAATGGTAAAGCTCTTTGGCTTTCAACAAATATTCTTCTGACTTAGCGCGGTCCTTTTTTTGCTTATATAAAATGCCGAGATTGCGGTATACAGAAGCTAATTCCGGCAGGGCATTTATTTCCTTGCCAATTAACAGCGCCTGCTCGAAATATTCTCCGGCTTTTTCTAAATTGCCCATCTCCAAATACAGCTCGCCGATCATATCATAGTCAGAAGCGAGATTTGGTTTATGGCCCTGTTCCTGGTCTATGGAAAGGCCGCGAAAATAATAATCCAATGCCTTCTGATACTGCTTTTCAAATAGACATATCTCTCCCAGATTAAAATAACAGTCGCTTAATTCATGCTTTAACTTCAACTGGCTAAAAAGCTGTTCGCTTTTCCGATAGAATTCTCTGGCAGCAGCAAAATCATCCTTATTAATAAAAACCAGACCGATATCAAAATAATCGCAGGCCAGGTTATATTTGTGTTCGGATAAGTGCTGTCTCTCGCGGTTAATCTCCGAACTTTTGGTCAGCAATTCCAACGCCTTATCATATTCCTCTTTATCGATATACCAAACCGCCAGCCGCTCAAAAGCAGCCGATTCATTCAATTTATCGCCTGTCTGTTGGCTTAAATCTATCGCCTTGTGGTAAAAATCAAATGCCTTGGGATACTCCCCTGATAGCTGGTAAATCCAGGCAATCCTGATATAGGCGGCGGCTAAGTTTTTATTATCGCGCCTCTTTTGGGCATTCAGGGCATATTCAAAATAATATTTTAATGCCGTCTCGCGGTCTCCTTGTCTCTCATAGGCGCTGGCGAGCAACGGATAATTGGCTAAAAATAAGGGGTCGCTCTTGGCAATATTTTCAGAAAGCGAGATAACTTCTTTGTTTCTGCCTTTCGAGTACAATCTATTGGCCTTCATAAAAGAAAAATATGTATTCGGATTGATTGTAGGCAAAGCCAGATACAGGTATACGCCTATAGCTATAATAAATACCGCCAAAGAAACCCATGCCAGCATTTTCCTGCGTGAGTAAATATTTATTTTAAATTTTTGTAAAGGTAAAGCCGGCCTTCTCCGAAAAAACATAAAATTAGGGTCTCCGTAAAGAAGGTAGCTTGTCCAGAGAAGAGTGGCATTGCCGTATTCCTTAATTAACTTCAGGCGCGCTAAACGCAGGCATTCGCCAACGGAATCTCCGTTAACCAGGCGCGTATAAAACTCCCTGGCAAACAACATGCTTGCTTCGTCATTTATTCTCTTTATCGCCCCGATATAATGCCTTACTCCCGAAAACAAAAATGCCGATGCCAGGCTATAGGCCTTCTCCTGGTAATCTCCTTTCATTAAATTTTCCCGGGCTACAGCAGAGCGGCAGGCATTAGAGAATATTAAATTCGGTAAAGCCGCTCCTTCGCCCAGAGCAAGGATATCGCCGGCAGTCAACTTTCCGTCGCTTAGGATCCATCCGGTTTCTTCAGGATTATTGGCGTCGCATTCGCTATGTCCGGCAAAATGCACAACATCATAATCGCGTAGATTCTTTTTGACATATAACGCATCTATGTAAGTAGATTTAAAATCGACCTTGAGCTTGTTTGTCTTACGCTCCAGCTGATTTTTAATATATTTACCTTCCAGATACGCGGCTCTTAAATCATTGGTAGGATTAGCCAGAACCAGCATCTTCAACGTGCTACCGGCACTACGGTATTGCGCTGGATCTATCGCGCCCCTGGTCTTTACCAGCCTCCCCAGGCTAAACTTAAGGCATAAAAAATCCTTTCCGTCGTAAAGGAGCTCCCAGGGGATGTTGATTAACTCTTCGTCTAAGGATAAAATCAGGTCTTTGCTTACCGCGGTATTCAATTTATCTTTAGCGGAACGCGTAAGCAAATTATCCCAAAGCAGCTGGCCGGACTTTTTTAAACTGGAGGTTAAATCCATATCCGAACTTATCTTTCTGTCGGCCTTGTTTAATATAGAAGTTACTTCCCGGCAAAGCTTATCGACTTCGCTAAATGATACCACGCGCTGACTGTAATGCCTTACAGTCGAGATATGCTCTTTTTGCGCAAATACGCTCATCGAGAGCTGATTTTCTTGTCTCAATATTTCTAAAACCAGCGTATCGGGCTCCTGCATATTTATATCCGGCTAAACTTTTATATCCAATAATATCGCCGCAAGCTTACTTTCAACAGCCGACAGTTCCACTGTGTATTTGCCAAAGGCTACATGCTCAAAGGTCACTTTACCCGTATCAGCCTGGTAAGATTCAAGCTCTAAGTCGCCCTTAGTTAAAGTAATCCTTAAATCCTTGATTAGGCGGGAGGTTGCTTTTTCTCTGGCAATCACCGTAAGGTCAAAAAAACCCGAGCCTTTATTTTCTATTTTTGCCTCCACCCTTAAACCCTCAAAGTCTTTGAGGATAATTACTTCATCCTTGAAATCTTTAATTTTGCGGCTGCGTAAGACCGGGGCAGGCACAAGTTCCTGTCCGACCAGAACATCGCCGGTGGTATTGACCAGCTCTAAGATATTCTCTTTAAACCTTAAGAAAATCTCTAAAAGCGGAGCTTGTTCCTTTTGAATAAGCAGGTTTTTTACGCGCGCCAGTAATTCCGCAGGCACCTCGGCTTCCGGCGTCTCCTTTAATCTTACAGCAGCCGCAAAAACTTCAACGCAGCCGTCACAGGCGAGTAAATGCGCCTTAATCCGGTTATTCTCTTCGGGAGAAAGCCTGCCTTCCAGGAAACAAGCCATACTTTCTTCATCCGGATGGCCCTCGTCTATGGAAGAATAGTCGGATTTCCACATTCTATAAATTTTCTTTATCAATCTTTCCAGCTTATCTTGCATTTGATTAATCTCCTTCTGCTATAATAGACGCGTAAATTCTAAAAATCTAACAAAAAACCTCTGTGCTTGAAACATTCTCTTAAGCGTTCGATAAGCCGTGTTTTACGCATATCTGCTGCCGGGCGTGAAATTTTAAACACTCTCCTTAATTCTTCCAGTGTTAAGCCTTGATTAAGGTACAATTCCAGAAAATACTTGTCATCTATATCCAGCCTTTTAATACAATCTTTTAAATGTGCAAGATCATCCTGCGCAGCGAGCGTATCGCTGATAGGCGTAGAGCCGTCGGCAAGCACATCCTTCAGGCTCAATCCTTCATCATTTTCTTCATCAAGAGAAACCGCGGGCTTAAACTTGCGCAGATAATCTATGGTGTAATTAACTACTACCTGCTTTAGCCAAGTGGCAAGACTGCAGCCGTTTTTACCCTGGAAACTTCTTAATTTCTTAAAATTGTCTTCGGCGAGTAAAAGAAAAAAATCCTGGAAGAGATCGTTAATATTATCCTGGCTAAACTGCTTTTTCGAATTGGTATTAAGAACGCTGTGGATATATTTATAGATGAGGCGGGAATATTTATCGACGAATTCGTCTAAGGCGAGCTTGTCTCCGCTGATGCAGCGCTGGACAAATTCCAGGTCACCCATAACAAAAGCATTATATCACCAAATCCAGAAAATCAAAACGTTTTTAAACCCAAAGGTAAAACGTTTTTAAAGTCAAAGGTAAAACGTTTCTAGGAATAAACAGAAAGCAGTTTTAAGATTAGAATTAAAAACGTTTTGAGCTTATTTGAAGAGGGAGTTTTTAATCACAAAAGAAGCGAAAACAATAGAGACCATAGACATCAGCTTAATCAGGATATTTAAGCTGGGGCCGGAGGTATCTTTGAATGGGTCGCCGACGGTATCGCCGACAACGCTTGCCTTATGCGCGGAAGAACCTTTGCCGCCATGATGGCCTTCTTCAATATATTTCTTGGCATTATCCCAGGCGCCGCCTGAATTAGCCATCATTACCGCTAAAACAAAACCGGCTACGGTTGCGCCGGTCAGGAGCCCTGCCTGGGCTTCTACTCCGACCAGAAGCCCGACTGCCAGGGGCGCGATTATCGCCAGGAGCGAAGGCATAATCATCTCTTTCTGCGCGGCAGCTGTAGCAATATTTACGCAGCGCGCGTAATCCGGCTTGGCTTTACCTTCCATCAAACCTACTATTTCCTTAAACTGGCGGCGGACTTCCACGACAATCTTGCCTGCGGCGCGGCCTACGGCGCGCATTGTCAGCGAACAAAAGAAGAACGGCAGCATTCCGCCGATAAATAATCCCACCAGGACATTGGGATTCATCAGGCTTAAATTCATTTCCTTGCCGTATAAACCGACTTGATCGCGATAAGCCGCGATCAAGGCCAGGGCAGTTAACGCTGCTGAGCCGATGGCAAAGCCTTTGCCTGTGGCAGCAGTAGTATTTCCCAGCGCATCAAAAGCATCAGTCCTTTTCCTTACTTCCGGGGGCAGGTGCGCCATCTCGGCATTACCGCCGGCATTATCGGCAACCGGCCCATAGGCATCGGTAGCCAGAGTTATACCTAACGTAGAAAGCATCCCCACCGCGGAAATTCCTATGCCGTAAAGTCCGGCGTTAAAATTAGCAGCGCCCCCGGATAAGAAAAAGCTGGCTAATATTGCAGCCCCTACCGCAATCACCGGCATCGCCGTAGACATCATCCCTACGGAGATTCCGGCGATAATCACGGTTGCCGGCCCGGTTAAAGATGCGTCGGCAATGGAACGCGTCGGCCGATAATTGCTTGAAGTATAGTGCTCGGTAAAATAACCGATGAATAAACCGGCAAGCAGGCCGGAAAGCACGGAGAAATATACCCCCATATGCTCTTTTCCCAAAGTAATATACACCAGCCCTGCCGAGATTAAAGCCACCAGGCCGGAGCTTATCCAAATACCCCTTCTTAATGCCGTTAACAGAACTTTCTGGGTTGCTTCTTCTCTGCTTCTTACGAAAAATGTGCCGATAATGGAAGCGATAACTCCTACCGCTGCCATTACCATCGGCACAGTTACTCCTTTTACGCCCAAGCCGGCAGCCACGCCTAAAGCCGACGTAGCGACAATCGAACCTACGTAAGACTCATATAGGTCAGCCCCCATTCCCGCTACATCGCCGACGTTATCGCCGACGTTATCGGCAATCACCGCCGGGTTACGCGGGTCGTCTTCGGGGATTCCCGCCTCTACCTTGCCTACTAAATCCGCGCCTACATCCGCGGCCTTGGTGAAAATGCCTCCGCCGACCCTGGCAAAGAGCGCCTGGGAGCTGGCGCCCATCCCGAAACAGAGCATCGTAGAAGTAATCGCGGTAATCTTATCCGTTCCTATCGGCAAAGGATGCGCCTGGAAACACCACTGCAAGTAAGGCTCCAGCCACACCGGAAGCCAGGCCGGAATTACGTAACTGCCGTAATACGCGTTTAAAAAGAAATACCAGATGGATAAATCCAAAAGCCCCAGGCCTACGACCACCATGCCCATCACTGTACCGCTGGCAAAAGCCACGCGTAATCCCGCGTTCAAGCTCTTTATCGCGGCGTTGGTGGTGCGGGCGGAAGAATTGGTGGCGGTAGTCATGCCGATAAACCCGGATAAACCGGAAAAGAATCCGCCGGTCAGGAAGGCAAACGGGACAAAAATTACCAGGTATCTATTCAGCGCTAAAATTAATAAAATAATAAATACGACGAGGAAGAACAAAGAGACGCCTAAATATTGCCTCTTGAGATACGCCTTTGCCCCGATTCTTACTGCCTGGGCAATCTCGCGCATGCGCTCATTGCCTTCGTCCTGTCTTAAAATCAATAATCCTAAATAGGCGGCGAAGGAAAGCGCGATAATTGAGCCTACCGGCGCCAGCCACAAAAGATCTACCCCTGCCATCTTATCTCCTTATTTTATTGTGAGTAATTCTCTAATTTGAATGCGCACTATAACACAACTATCCCGGATAGTCAAGATTTTTTGTCTTTCTTGCCGCCCTTATCCTCATCTACAACTTCTGCTTCTACGTCTATCGCGCTCCGGCGCTTAAGCGGGGAGCCGGAAATTATCTTTTTGGCGGCGGCAAAAGAATTAAGCAGAAAAATCAAGATTAACACTGCCTCAATTAATAACCAAACCAGCGGCCTGAAAAACATCCAGCCAAATAATAAATTCAAGACTATCAAGATGGGCAACAGACATCCGCTTTGGCTGAAGAAAAAAAGAGACTGCGGATTTTTCATATCTTGGCGTTGGGTTTTTGCGACAGTTTTTTGCGGACTTCTTCGGGGATAGCTTGAGGTTTAAAATCCTTACTTACGCAGACCAGAACTGCCTTGCCGGTACAGATAAGCCGGCTCTCCTGATTTTTCACCTCATGCTCATATTCCAGCTTTACCGTGGAAATAGAGGTAAGTTTTGCGGAAATCTCTAAAGTATCCGCGTAAAAAGCAGGCGCTTTATAATCTATCTCCTGGCGCGCCACCACGAACAATATCCCCTGCCGGGCTAAATCCTTAAGTAAAATGCCCCTCTCTTCCAAGAATTCAGTACGCGCCTCTTCCATATATTTAAGGTAATTGGCATAATAAACCACGTTTCCCGCGTCGGTATCGTGGTAATAAATTTTTACTCGCATAGATTAACTACCTTATTCTTACTCTTCTCTCCCCTAACAATGCTAATCCCGGACTTGGGGAGGTTAAAATATTCGCTCAGCAATTCTACCACTGCCTGGTTTGCCCTGCCTTCTCTTGCCGGCGCCTTAACCCGCAGCAGAAAATCCTTTTCTCCTGTTTTTTCCACGCTCTCCTGTTTTGCGTTAGGCTTGACCTTGACGTTAATTTTCATTTTGCTGCCTCGTCTTTTTTCTTTTTTGCCGCGATGATTTCTGCGGCGATTTCCTTGGGCACCTGCATATATTGCTTGAATTCCATGGAGGCGTTCGCCCGGCCGCTGGACAAGGAACGAAAGGCAGTGGCATAGCCGAACATCTCGGATAACGGCACTTCTGCCGAGACAATTTTCTGTTTGCCCTTGCTGTCCATGTTCATTACCTTGCCGCGATGGGAGCAAATATAACCGACAATACTGTTTACGTGCTCTTCCGGTGTCGTGACTTCCAGCGACATATACGGCTCAAGCAGCACCGGCTCTGCCTTCAGGAACGCTTCCTTAAAACCGATGCTGGATGCGATTTTAAAAGCCATTTCAGAAGAATCAACTTCGTGAAACGAGCCGTCAGTAAGATCTACCTTTATATCTACCACCGGGTAACCGGCATAAACTCCTTTTTGCATTGCCTCAATCACGCCTTTTTCTACCGACGGGATAAAAGACTTGGGGATTGCCCCGCCCTTGATACTGTCAATAAAACTGAATCCTTCGCCTGGCTGCTGCGGAGAAACCTCCATTACTACATGGCCGTATTGCCCCCGGCCTCCGGTCTGCCTGATGTATTTGCCTTCGGCACTCGCCGATTTCAGGATAGTCTCCCGGTAAGCGACTTTGGGCTGGCCGACAATCGCCTCTACGCCGAATTCTGTTTTTAGCCTGTCCACGATAATTTCCAGATGCAGTTCGCCCATCCCGATAAGCAGTGTTTCCTTGGTCTCTTCGTCAGAGGTAACCATAAAGGTAGGATCCTCTTCTGCCAGGCGCGCTAATGCCTTGCCCAGCTTATCCTGGTCCGAGCGGGTTTTCGGCGAAATACTCAAGGAAACTACGGGCGCGGGGAATTCTATTGCTTCCAGTAAAACCGGGTGCTCCGGGTCGCAAAGCGTATTGCCGGTTACCGTATGACCAAGGCCGACTACCGCTACAATCTCGCCGGCAAAAGCATTATCTATGTTTTCCCGCTGGTTGGCGTGCATGCGCATAATCCTGCCGATGCGCTCCTTTTTATCTTTTGTGGCATTTAACACATAAGTGCCGCTCTGCATCACTCCGGAATAAATCCGGACATAAACCAGTTTTCCCATATGCGGGTCTGACTGCACCTTAAAAGCCAAAGCCGCCAATGGCTCCGCATAATCTGAATGCCTCTCAACCGCCTTTTGCTTGTCTGCGGGGTCGTGAGCGCTGATCGCGGGTAAATCCACGGGAGACGGCAGGTATAGCGTAACCGCATCCAATAATTTCTGTACGCCTTTATTTTTAAAAGCCGCCCCGCAAAGCACCGGGACCATTTTGTTGGCGAGGGTAGCGCGGCGGATGACGTTTTTCAATTCTTCTTCCGTAATCGATGCTTCAGATTCCAGGAACTTTTTCGTCAGGTTATCGTCGAATGAAGCGGCTTTTTCCAGCATTATATGCCGGTATTTGCGCATATCCGCTTCGTATTCTGCGGGCACATTTTCTATTTTAAAATCCTTGCCCTGAGATTCTTCTTCATAGATATACGCCTTCATCTCTATCAGGTCAATCACCCCGCGGAAATTATCTTCATTGCCCAGAGGGATTTCCAGGGGAACAGCATTGCCGCCCAGGTCTTTTTCAATGCCTTTTAAAACCGCGAAGAAATCCGCGCCGGTGCGGTCCATTTTATTGACAAAGGCGAGCTTCGGTACATTGTATTTATTTGACTGGTGCCAGACGGTTTCTGACTGAGGCTCAATTCCGCCTACGGCGCAAAAAACCGCCACTGCCCCATCCAGCACGCGCAGGCTGCGCTCCACCTCTACGGTAAAATCCACATGGCCGGGGGTATCGATAATATTAATCCGGTAATCATTCCAGTAGCAGGTAGTGGCTGCCGCGGTAATCGTAATCCCCCTTTCCTGCTCCTGCTTCATCCAGTCCATCTGCGCTTTGCCGTCGTGGACTTCGCCGAGCTTATGCGAGCGGCCGGTATAGAATAAAATCCTTTCGGTAAGAGTAGTCTTACCCGCGTCAATGTGCGCCATGATCCCGATGTTCCTGATTTTATCCAGGCTTACGCTGGGAAGCGGAACCGGCTCCTTCTCTTCTTTTGCTGCTTCTTTTTTCTCTTCCTGCGCCGAAGCTTCTGCTTTTGGCTTTGCCTCTTTAACCGGTACAGGGAGTTCCGGTGTCGGCGCCGGCGCCGGTTCTAATATTGGCGGCTGGGGCGGTTGCTCTGCTTGAGGTCTTGCTTCTGGTTTTGCTTTTGATTTAGGCTTTGGTTTTGGCTTGGGCGGCTGCGATTCTAGCAGCTGAGGCGGTTGTTCTGGTTGTGGCTGCGGCGCTGGTTCTACTGGAGGCTGAGGTTTTGCTTCCGATTTTGCTTCCGGCTCAGGTTTTACTTCCGGCTTTGCTTCTGGCTTAGATTCCGGCTTTACTTCCAGCTGTGGCTTTACTTCCGGCTGTGGTTCTGCTTTTGGCGGTTGAGGTTGCGGCTTCGGCGGCGGCTGCGCAGGCGTTACTGCGCGCTTCTCCAGCAAACTTCTTAATTTCTCATCTTTCTCTTCTAATTCTTTTTCCAGCTCCGTGTACTCTTCGTTCAACCGGTTAAATTCGGCCTTCGGGACCCATTCGCTGTTCTTCTCTTTATCTTTAAACTCTTTGATTGCCGTATCGCGCTCTTTGATTTCCTTGAGCTGCCGCTCAATCTGATGTTTCATTGCCTCGATCTGGTCGGACTTTTCTTTGCTTTCCTTTACCAGGGATTCAATTTTGAGGTTTACCTCGCGTAACTGCCTCTCTAAATTTACGCCTTTATCGAATTCCTTTTGCACTTCTTGTTCTTTAGCGGAGAATTTATTCTTCAGGTCTAAATTTTCTTCCTGCAGCTTCTTTACCGTTTCTTCATTCTTGCCTACCCAGTCTTCCCTGCGCGCTATCTCTGTTTTTAAATCCGCTTCTTTCTTTTTCGCTGCTTCCAGCTCGTTCTGCAGGTTAGCAAGGTCATTTTTTGCCTTTTCTAACTCAGCCCTCAGGGAACTGACATCGCCCTCTAACCTTAGTGTCTTCTGCTCCCGGTTAAACTCCTCTTGTCCTGCGGAAAGCCCGGGCAATCCTTTGCGGCTTCTTTTCTTTGCGCCGGTATCATCCGGTCCGGCTATGGCCAAAATGGCATAGATAACCATTCCCGTCCCGATAACCAAAATTACCGCGAATAATATAATCATTTTACTCCTTTAAAAAAATGTCTTTCAGTCCCTTAATAATATCGGCCACCGCCGGCTTAAACTTAAACATCGGCTCGCCAAGCGTACCGCTGATTCTGATCAAGCCAAAACGTCCGGCCTGGCCGAGAATTACCGTAGTGATGTCCTTA
>JBAZGA010000015.1:0-41156 GCA_041653115.1 Candidatus Omnitrophota bacterium | reverse complement strand
AGGCAGGGAGCGAGACAAGGAGCGAGGACGCCGGCGTACCCGCTGTGGTACGCCAAGGACGAGCGACGCCGTCGCAGCCCAAAAGTGTCCAGCCCATAACCATATAAAAAAGATCGGGAAGCCCGCCTTTTGTCCGCGTCTTGCGGCGTTGCTCCTCCTCGGCGTGTCGCAGAGGACACGCTGTCGTCGTCGCGCCTTGCATCCGGAGCAAAATCCGGGCTTCCAATGTACCCATTATTCATTGATGTCTCAGTAACACCTATGAAAAAGAATCGTGCCAACTTACCGAAATCGTCTGCGCCCCAAGGGTTTAAACGGAACAATATATCTGTTTTTATCTGGGTGCTTTTTATCATGGGGACGTTTTATCTCATGGGGGTTTTGCAAAACAATGCGACGGCCCGCAAAGAGCTTTCGTACAGCGAGTTTTACCGCGTGTTGACCGAGGAACCGTCGCGCCTCAAAATTGTCACCATGTCGGAAGATATCCTGAATGGAGAGTTTGTCGGCGGTTCCCGCTTTTTTGTCAATATTCCCCCGGATGACAAGGATCTGCTCGCCCTCTTGCGTACCCGCGCGCCTGATTTTCAGGTCAAGCCGGGCCGGACAATGTGGACGAATCTTTTATTTTCTCTGGGGCCCGTGGTTCTTTTTATCGCCTTTTTATGGTATTTCAGCTATCGGGGGGCCGAGGTCGGTAACAGGATATGGTCGTTCGGCAAGATCAAGGCGCGCCTGGGCGGGGAGTCCAAGGAAAAAGTGACCTTTGCGGACGTGGCCGGCGTCGATGAAGCCAAGGAAGAACTCCAGGAGGTCATCGAGTTTTTAAAAGACCCGAAAAAATTCCAAAGGCTGGGAGGGAAAATCCCCAAAGGCGTTTTGTTGGTTGGCCCTCCGGGGTGCGGCAAGACTTTGATTGCCCGGGCAGTTGCCGGGGAGGCCGGCGTGCCGTTCTTTTCCATCAGCGGTTCCGATTTTGTGGAGATGTTTGTGGGCGTGGGAGCCAGCCGCGTCCGGGACCTCTTTGAGCAGGGCAGGCGCGCAGGCAAGGTTTCGGGCAAGGGCGCGATTATTTTTATTGACGAGATAGATGCGGTAGGACGTTTGCGTTTTTCAGGCATCGGCGGCGGGCACGATGAGAGAGAGCAGACATTGAATGCCTTGCTGGTGGAAATGGACGGCTTTGACGCGATGCAGGGTTTAATCCTGATTGCCGCCACTAACCGGCCGGATACCCTGGACCCCGCGCTTTTAAGGCCGGGAAGGTTTGACCGGCACATCATTGTTAACCTGCCCGACATCAAAGGCAGGGAGGAAATCCTGAAAGTGCATACGCGCAAAATCAAGCTTTCGCCTTCGGTAGACTTAAGGTCGGTTGCCAGCCAGACCCCGGGATTTTCAGGCGCAGACCTGGCTAACCTTTGTAATGAAGCCGCGCTCCTGGCCGCGCGCAACAATAAAGAAGCAGTAGAAATCATTGATTTTGAAAAGTCGGTAGAGAGGGTATTAATGGGGCCGGAGAAGAAGAGCCACATTATGTCAAAGAAGGAAAAAGAAATCACCGCCCTGCATGAATCAGGGCATGCGCTGCTCTCCCTGCTTTTACCGGAGGTAAACCCCTTAAAAAAGGTTTCCATAATTCCCCGCGGCCTGGCAGGCGGCTATACCTTTACCCCGCCCCTGGAAGACAGACATTACTGGACAAGAAAGGAATTAATCTCCGAAATTACGATGATGCTGGGCGGCAGGGCGAGCGAAGAAATAAGCTTAAGCGAGGTGACTACCGGAGCGCAGAATGATTTAGAAGCGGCTTCCAAAATGGCGCGGCGGATGGTGACGCAGTTCGGCATGTCCGATAAGCTGGGCAATATAACTTTGGGCAGGAGGGAAGGCCTGGTATTTTTAGGCCGCGATATAGTGGAGGAAAAAAATTACAGCGAAGAGACCGCCCGTACGATTGACGAAGAGGTAAAGAAGATAGTAGACGGGGCGTACGCAAGGGCAAAGAAAATCCTGCAGGAAAACCACGATAAGCTCAAGGTTTTATCCGGGGCACTCCTGGAAAAAGAAGTCCTTGACGGCGAGGAAGTAAAGCGTTTATTGAGCATCCAAAAGAGCGATGTGGTTTAATAGGGTATCCCCTTAAAGATGCGTGTATTGGAAATTGAGAGCTTGAAAGACGCGCAGCAGATAATGCGAGAGATCAAGGTAGACCCCTACGGCATTAAGATTATGGCGCCTAAGGCAATCAAGTATGCCGTGAGAATAAACAGCCTTTCCAATATCGCCGCCAATATCCTGAAACAAGAAATGCTTTCTTTGGGAGCTGATGTCGCTGTCAGCCGCAACGCCCTTACCGGTAAAACCAGAAGCACCGACTGCCTCTTAATGGCGAACCTCTCCCAGCTAAACCGCCTGAACGAGAAACTGAATAAACAGCCCTTTGGCCTGGGAAAATTGGCAGCCGCCTTATCCAGCGCCATAGGAAATTATCAAAAAAATGACTTCAGCTTGGATTTGGGCGGCTATAAATTAAAGCTCGGCAGGCGCGCATGCGTGATGGGGATTGTAAATCTTACGCCGGATTCCTTTAGCGGCGACGGGTTATATTCCAGGGCTCATAGTCTGCGGTTTATGGCCGTTGCCGATATCGTCAGGCACGTGGAAAAGATGGTAGAAGACGGCGCGGATATCATCGATGTAGGCGGAGAATCGAGCCGCCCCGGGGCAAAGCCGGTATCCGTAAAAGAAGAATTATCCAGGACGGTTCCCGTGATTAAGCTATTGGCAAAAAAAATAAAAGTGCCGATATCCATAGATACCCGTAAACCGGAAGTGGCCAGGTCCGCCCTGGATAACGGGGCGTTAATGGTAAACGATATCTCGGGATTAAGGAACCCCAAAATGGCAAGGCTCGTCGCTAAATACCGGGCGGCCGCGGTGATTATGCATATGAAAGGTTCCCCCCGCACCATGCAGAATAACCCGGTTTATAAATCTTTAATCGATGAAATTATCGCATATTTAGAGAAAGCGCTAAACCGGGCAGTTTCTTTCGGCGTAGACAGGGAAAAGATTATTCTTGACCCGGGCATCGGCTTTGGCAAGACCGCCGAGCATAATTTAGAAATATTAAAGCAATTAAAAGCGCTTAAGGCCCTGGGCAGGCCGATATTGGTCGGGCCGTCCAGGAAATCATTTATCGGTAAAATATTAAATGCCGCGGCCCAGGAGAGAGGTTCCGGCACGCTCTCTGCTTCGCTCCTGGCAATAAAAAACGGCGCCAAGATCGTCAGGGTTCACGAAGTGCGCCAGGTAAAGCAGGCGTTAAAGGTCCTGGACGCGATAAGCAATATATAGCCATTAGGCGCGCGAAAGTAATTATTGATATGCCGAAATTAGGGGTCAATATTGACCACGTTGCTACTTTAAGAGAAGTAAGGCACGGGATAGAGCCGGAGCCGGTATTTGCAGCTTCTATCTGCGAGGCCTGCGGAGCGGACAGCATCGTTGTCCATCTGCGGGAAGACCGCCGGCACATCAGGGAGAGGGATTTATATATCTTAAGGCCGCTGGTTAAGACAAGGTTGAATTTGGAGATGTCCGTAGCCGGCGACATCGTCCAGATTGCCTGCCGCGTAAAACCCGACCAGGCAACGCTGGTGCCTGAAAAGAGAAAGGAACTGACTACCGAGGGCGGGCTGGATGTAATAGTCAATTTTAAGAAAGTTAAACAGGTTTCTTCGCGCCTGGGAGAAGAAGGGATAGCGGTGAGCTTGTTTATTGACCCGGACAAAAGGCAAATCGACGCCGCAAAAAAATCAGGGATAAAAATGATAGAGCTGCATACCGGGCGTTATGCCGACGCCAAAAGCGATAAAGAGCAGGAAAAGTATTTTAAGCAATTAAAAACAGCGGTTAATTATGCCAGGAGCAGGGGGCTGACAGTGAATGCCGGGCACGGCTTGAGTTACCATAACGTATCAAGGGTTGCCGGCATCAAGGGGATCGAAGAGTTGAATATCGGCTATGCGATTGTCTGCCGCGCGGTGCTGGTGGGCCTGGGAAAAGCAGTCAAAGAAATGAAGGCGTTAATCGGATGATTATCGGCACGGGCGTTGACATAACCGAAGTGAGGCGCTTGCGGGAAGCGGTAGAGAAGTGGGGCAAGGATTTTTTAAACCGCGTATTCACCGCAGAAGAATTAAAAAACGCGAAAACCCGGGGCAGCCTTTATCAACACCTCGCCGGCAGGTTTGCCGCTAAAGAAGCGGTATTCAAGGCATTAGGCGATAAAGGGTTAAACTGGAAAGACGTGCAGGTCTTGAATGACAAAGACGGCAAGCCTCATTGCGAAATCTTAAACGGCAGGAATAAAAAAGTAGGCGTGCACGTATCCATTTCTCATGTAAAAAATTATGCGGTTGCCAGCGCAATTATTACAGAGAAGGGTTGACGCGCATAAAGGCGATTTCGGCCATATTTTTATTTTAGCCGGGTCAGGCAGGTTTTCCGGAGCAGCGGTATTATGCGCTGAAGCGGCGCTGCGTTCGGGGGCGGGCTTAGTGACACTGGGAATACCGCAGGGCCTGCATCAGGCAATCATAAAGCTCAAGCCGAAAGAAGCGATGACGCTGCCGTTGCCCCAGACAAAAGAAGAAACGCTAAGCCTGCAAGGTTATAAAAAAATCAGGGATTTCGCGAGCAATATTGACATCCTGGTAATCGGGCCCGGCCTTAGCCAGCAAAAATCAACGCAGTCTTTGATCAGGAAAGTTATATCCGGGATAAACAAGCCCCGGGTTATTGACGCGGACGGCTTAAATGCGTTATCCGGCCATTTAAAGCTTTTACGCGCAGCGCCCGGCGGTGCAGGCAGGCCGGCGATTTTAACGCCCCACCCCGGAGAAATGGCAAGGCTCTTAGGGGTCAAGGTAGATAAGCTTCAGTCCGGGAGAGAAAAGCTGGCCTTAAAATTTGCCAGGGATTATAAAGTAATCCTGGTCTTAAAAGGGCACCGGACAGTGGTGGCGGACGATAAGGGTAACTTATATATAAATAAAACCGGCAATCCCGGGATGGCTGCTGCCGGAAGCGGTGATGTGCTTACGGGAATGATCGCGGCTTTTTTAGGGCAGGGTTTAAACGCTTTTAATGCCGCAAAATACGCGGTTTATCTGCATGGCTTAGCCGGCGATTTAGCCGCTAAAGAAAAAACGCAAATTTCCTTGATTGCGTCTGATATAATAGATAAAATACCCGAGGCGATCAAGAAGCGCAGTTAGTGCCGGCGTGGCTCAATGGTAGAGCAAGGGTTTTGTAAACCCTAGGCTGGGGGTTCGATTCCTCTCGCCGGCTTTGATAAAATATACGGGCAGGTACCCAAGTGGCCAAAGGGGGCAGACTGTAAATCTGTTGCACTTGTGCTTCAGAGGTTCGAATCCTCTCCTGCCCACTGCAATTTTCCTTGTCGGAAAATTGCAGTGGCACTCAAGTTCGCGTAATGCAGCACCGCTTCGCGGTGTAATTCGCCGACAAATAATAGCGGGCGAATTAAGCGGAGTGCATACAAGGAAGTTTTTTGCGGGAGTAGTTCAGTGGTAGAACAATAGCCTTCCAAGCTATATATGAGGGTTCGATTCCCTTCTCCCGCTCTTAATGGAATAAGATATGGATATTTTTAGTAAATACACGCAAAAATTTGTCAGCAAGGTCATCGAAAATGCCGACGCCTTTATTATCTATGTGGACCATCATAAAAAGATATCTATCTGCAACAGGAAAGTTGAGGATATTATCGCGAAGAAAAGGGAAGAAATCATCGGGAATAATTTGCTCGACATTTTATACCCCGCCGATACCGGCGCGAGAAAACAGCAGATGTTTGAGGCGATCATAGATAACTCTATTACCTACAAAAGGCCGAACAGCTTCGAAGATATGGTGCTTGATAAGAATAGGCAGGAGAGGTTCATCTCCTGGAATGTCACGCCGATAGTATCGCAGGACGACAGATTAGAGGGTATCTTATTTATCGGCAGCGACCTCACGGACTTAAAGGAAAGGGAGGCCTCGTTTCAAAAAAGAGACGAGACGATCAAGGACATATTCTCCAATATCAAAGACTATGCCTTATATATGGTTAACCTGGACGGCAATATTACTTATTACGCCATGGGTTCGGAGATGATGTTCGGATGGCAGAAGAACGAGATTATCTTCAAGCATGTGAGCATATTGCATACGGAGGAGGACGCGAAGGTCAAGCTGCCCTTTATCTTAGAACAAACAAAGCAATCCGGCCGGCACGAGGAAGCCGAGATAAGCCTGGTGCGGAAAAACGGGGAATCCTTTCCCGTCATATTGACGGCAAGTAAATTGCTGGATTCCGAGGGCAAGTTGACCGGCTATATCTTTATTGCCAAGGATATTACGGAAAGGAAAAAATTAGAATACCAGATATTGCAATCGGAAAAATTAGCCGCTATCGGGCAGCTGGCCGCGGGCATGGCGCACGAGATCAGCAATCCTTTATTCGTAATTTCGGGCAGGTTAGAGATGCTCTTGCATCGCAAGCGCCTCTTAAAAGGGCTCTTTTGGAATATCGGCACGGATTTAAAGATAATTAACGAGCAGTCAGACAGGATCAGGAAACTTGTAGACCGGATGCTTAAGTTCGCCCGTCAGGGCACGATGAATCTGGAAGTGATAGACATCAATGATGTCATCGAAAGCGTGCTGCCGCTATTAGCCTATCAGAAATTGGTGGACGTGAAAGTAGAAGTGGAAAAGGAGCTCGTTAAAGACCTGCTCTTCGTGAAAGGCGACCTGAATCAGCTGCAGGAAGTTTTCCTGAATTTATTCATGAATGCCTATCAGGCGATGCCTAAAGGCGGGAAGCTTTCTATCAGGACAAGAAACCTGCCGGATAAATTTGCGGAAATCCGCATCAGCGATACGGGCTCCGGTATTCCCGAACAGGGCCTGAAGAATTTGTTTATGCCTTTTTTTTCCACGAAGAAAGAAGGGACTGGCTTGGGCCTATCGATTTGTTATAATATTATCCGTAACCATAACGGCAAAATAGAGGTAGAGTCGGTCCCAAACAAAGGTACGACTTTTATTATAAAATTACCATTAGCTTAAAAGCTGTTAAGAGAGGAGGATGTTATGTCATACAGGGTGTTGGTGGTTGACGATGAGGCGCCGGTAAGGGACCTCTTCGCCGATTTATTAAAGGCGGAAAAGTGCGCGGTTAAATGCGTTGCTAACGGAGAGGAAGCATTAGCTTTAGTGGACAAAGAGGATTTTGACGTCGCGCTTTTGGACATCAAGCTCCCCGGGATTAGCGGGATCGAGACATTAAAAAAAATGAAGGAAAAGAAGCCCGGATTGATTGCGATTATGATTACCGGGTTCGGCTATGACGAAGGATTGATTGCCAAATCAAAGGAATTCGGCTGTTCCGGATACATCGGCAAGAATATGCCGATATCCCAGATAATGAGCAGCCTGAAAATGTTCATTAACGCCGCTAACCAGCAGCTTAAGGACAAAAAGACAGGATAATCAATATGCCCGAAGAGTTTTTAAAGCCGGTATTTATCGAGGCCTTTGATTTAGACGATGCCTGGTTTCAGTGTCTATCCGAGATTTTGGAAAAAGGCCATGTCTATACCATCACGCGCGGCAGTTATGAGGGGCAGAAGCGCCTGGAATTTGATTTTGTGGTAGTGCGCGTGAAGAAGCCGGCTCACCAGATTATCCCGATTATCCCCGAAGGGATGAGCATCCCCGCCCCCACGGATATGGAGTACATCCAGGGTTATTTAAGCTATCTTTTGACCGGGGCAAAGACAGAGTCGGAGGATTATACTTACGGAGAAAGGCTGGTGGAACCCAAGGTAAAAGTAAGGGAGAATGTCAACGGCCGGGAAATGGTCCGCGAAATGCCCCTGAACGTAAACCAGGTAGAAGAGGTAATCAGGATTTATAAAGAAAAAGGCTTCGGTACGAACCAGGCGATTATGGAAATCGGAATGCCCGGTGATATAAAACTGAATGACCCGCCGTGCCTGCGCCTTATCGATACGCGGGTGCGTTACGGGAAGCTGCATTTCGTTTTATACTTTCGTTCCTGGGACCTCTGGGGAGGGTTTCCCTCCAACCTCGGAGGGTTAGAGCTGGTAAAGCAGTATATGGCCGAAGAGATCGGGGTGGAGAATGGCGAGATTATCGCGGTGAGCAAGGGCCTGCATCTTTACGATTACAGCTGGGAATTGGCAAAACTCAGGACAAACAAAAATAACCTTAAGGTGGAATAATGAAAGATAGTTATCAAGGGCCGGAGCGCCGTAAATTCATCAGGATGGATTATGCAACGCCGCTGGCTTATAAGGTTTGCAAGAAGGAAACCCTCTCCGAGCTCTTAAAGGGCTATACTTCAGACATCAGCCAGAGCGGGCTGCTTTGCAGCATGAAAGATAAGGTTAGTAAAGACGATATCGTATGGCTTTCTTTTGACCGGGCAACTTTGAGTATGTGCCGGGAGCTTGAGCAGCAGAGCCTGATTTATCAAAACGGAGTTATCGGTAAAGTAGTGAGAGTAGAGGCAAAAGACCATCGCGGCTTCAATGTCGGGATTCAATTCATTACCAGGAAGGAAGAGAACCTGTCGCACATCTATCCGAAAATCTATTTTCTGAAGGAAGAAAATGAAGAAGCTTAATATCGCCATACTCGGAGACGGCGGCTGGGGGACGACCCTGGCAATCCTATTACAGCGTAAAGGTTTTTCAGTCTCCCTCTGGGGAGCATTCCCCGGCTATATCGCCCAGCTGAAGAAGAAGCGGTTGAATCCTAAATTTTTACCCGGGATTAAAATACCAAGAGGCGTGGAAATTACCGCTGACTTAAGGGGCGCTCTTTCCGGTAAACAGCTGATTGTATTGGCCGCGCCTTCGCAATATATGCGCAGCGTCTTAGGCAAAATCAAGCAGCTTGATTATCCGGCCGGGGCGCTATATTTAAGCGTGGCAAAAGGGATAGAGAACGGCAGCCTGAAAAGGATGTCGGAAGTTATTCATGAAGAGCTGGGAGTAGCAAAAATAGCAGTGCTTTCCGGGCCGACCATTGCCCACGAAGTGGCGCGTTTGATACCTACTACCGCGGTAGTAGCCTCGCGCGATATCAGGCTGCGTAAGCATCTGCAGGATATATTTGCCACCGAAAGGTTCAGGATTTATACTAATGATGACGTGGTTGGCGTAGAGCTGGGAGGAAGCCTCAAAAATATTATTGCCATTGCCTGCGGCATCGCAGACGGCCTGGGGTTCGGGACCAATGCCAAGGCAGCGCTCCTCTCCCGCGGGTTAGCGGAGATTTCCAGGTTAGGTAAAAGTATGGGCGCTAAGCCGGGCACCTTTAGCGGCTTAAGCGGATTGGGCGACCTGGTAACTACCTGTATCAGCCCGTATAGCCGGAATAGGTTTGTGGGAGAGCAGATCGTCAAGGGCAGGCCTTTAACCCGGATACGCAAAGAAATGCAGATGGTTGCCGAGGGCATAACTACGGCCGTATCTGCTTACGAGTTAAGCTTAAAATATAAAGTTGATATGCCGATAACCAGGGAAATTTACTTTGTTCTTTATAAAAATAAATCTCCTCTTAGGGCGGTTAAAGATTTAATGACCAGGCAGAAGAAGGAAGAGTGAAATTTTATCCCTCGCTTCTAAAGGGATAGTGACTGAAGCTCGGGGAGTAGCGCAGTTTGGCTAGCGCGTTTGAATGGGGTTCAAAAGGTCGTGGGTTCGAGTCCCACCTCCCCGACCAGTTATCGTAGCGAAGGAGGTTTCTATGGCATATGGGGGTCATGAAAGGAGAGACTATCCGCGCGTTTCCAGCCGTTTTATCGTATCTTATCGGGTGTTAGAGGAAGAGGATAATCTTGATGTTTCTCAGACCAAGAATATAAGTTTGGGCGGGATGCTCCTGACTACCAACAGGCAATTTGCTCCCGGCACAGACCTGGCTTTGGAAATCAGGCTGCCTTTTGACCCGCATCCGATTATGCTGACGGCCAAGGTTTTGGAATCGCGCGAAGTCATCCGGGACCTGATCTACGATACCAGGCTGCAGTTCTTAAGCGTAGATGAGCATCATCAAAAAATAATCAATAAAACAGTGGATTATTACCTGAAGAAGAGGTAGGCATGGAAAAAATTAATATCGGATTAATCGGGTTGGGCAATGTCGGTTCCGGTTTAGTAAAACTCTTGCGCGAGAGAAGGACTTTTTTGAGCGAGCGCATCGGCTTAGAGATAAACATCAAGAAGATTTGCGATAAAGACATCCTCTCCAAAAGGGATATCAGCGTAGAGAAAGGGCTCTTAAGCCGCGATGTCAGCGAAATCATCGACGACCCCCATATTGATATTGTCATAGAATTAATCGGCGGGATACACCCGGCAAGGGAGTATATCGTCGAAGCTTTAAAAAAGGGCAAGCATATTATTACCGCCAACAAAGCGCTTTTAGCCGAATATGGCAGGGAATTGTTCGCTTTAGCCAGAGACCGGGGAAAGAATATTTATTTTGAGGCTTCGGTGGGCGCCGGTATCCCAATCGTGAAATCCCTGCGCGAAGGCCTGGTAGCCAATAGATTCGGCAGTATTTTCGGCATTGTCAACGGGACATCCAATTACATACTTTCTGAAATGTCCAATAACAATCGCACCTTTAGCGATGCCCTGCGCCAGGCAAGGTTAAAGGGTTTTGCGGAAAAAGACCCGGCCCTGGACATAGAAGGAATAGATTCTGCGCATAAATTAATCCTGCTTACCTACCTTTGTTTCGGGAGGCTGGTAAATTTGGAAGATATCTTCATCGAGGGCATTTCGCGCGTATCTTTAGCCGATGTTAATTACGCCAAAGAACTGGGTTTTGAGATAAAGCTGCTGGCGATTGCCAAAAAAGAAGCCGATGAGCTGGAGGTAAGGGTGCATCCTACCCTGATCCCGAAGGCGCATCTTTTGTCTTCGGTAACCGGGGTATTTAACGCGATATATGTTTCCAGCGACCTGGCGGGGAACCTGCTCTTTTACGGGCCGGGCGCCGGCCAGATGTCTGCCGCGTCTGCCGTGGCCTCGGATTTGATAGATTTGACCCAGGATATCAAGGCGGGGTTGTTCAGGCCGACATTAAATATAATCGCGGACAAATCGATTAAGAAATTGCGCCGGATAGACGATATCGAAAGCCGGTATTATATCCACTTCACGGCAGTGGATAAGCCGGGTGTCCTGGCAAAAATCTCCGGGATTTTGGCGAAGTCGGGAATCAGCATTGCTTCGGTTACCCAGAAAGAAAGGTCTAAGGCTAAACTCGTGCCGATAGTGATGATTATCCATGAAGCGCGCGAGAAGAATCTGCGCCTGGCATTGGCAGCCATTGACCGTTTAGACGTAATCAAAGAGAAATCCGTAGCCATAAGAATGGAAGAGGTATGAAAAATTATAATGGCGTAATTGACAGGTATAAGCAGTTCTTACCCGTAACCGGCAAGACGCCGATAATTGCTCTGCTTGAAGGCAATACCCCTTTAATTTACGCGCAGTCCTTAAGTAAAATAATCGGGAAAGGCTCCGGGGTTTACCTGAAATACGAAGGCCTGAATCCCACGGGTTCTTTTAAGGACAGAGGGATGACTATGGCGATTTCCAAGGCCTGCGAAGAAGGCTCCCGGGCTGTAATGTGCGCCTCAACCGGAAACACTTCAGCGTCGGCAGCTGCCTATGCTGCCAGGGCGGGCTTAAAATGCCTGGTGCTGATACCCCGCGGAGCAATTGCCTTAGGAAAATTGAGCCAGGCCCTGATACACGGCGCTACGGTCCTGGCAGTAGACGGCAATTTTGACAGGGCATTGGATTTAGCCCGGGAGATTACCGCAAGATATCCCATCACCCTGGTTAATTCCCTGAATCCTTACCGGATCGAAGGGCAGAAGACCGCGAGCTTTGAAATTTGCGATGTATTAGGCGGGGCGCCGGACTTCCAGGTGATGCCGGTAGGCAACGCCGGTAATATTACCGCCTATTGGAAAGGGTATAAGCAATACAGGAGAGCGGGCAAGATTAATCGTTTGCCGAAGATGCTGGGATTTCAGGCGGCAGGAGCAGCGCCGATTGTAAAAGGCCGCCCCATAAAAAAGCCTGAAACTATTGCTACCGCTATCCGTATCGGCAATCCGGCAAGCTGGAAACAGGCAGAAGCCGCGCGCGATGAATCCGGCGGCCTGATTGATATGGTTTCGGACGGAGAGATACTCCGGGCCTATAAGTTATTGGCGGCAAAGGAAGGTATTTTTGTTGAGCCGGCATCGGCAGCTTCGGTGGCCGGCCTTTTGAAACTAAATAAAAAAAGATACTTCAGGCCAAAGAGCAAAATCGTCTGTATTCTGACAGGCCACGGCCTTAAGGATCCGGACAGGGCAATAAAAAGCGTAAAAGCGCCGAAAATCGTAAAGCCTGATTTGCAGGCAATATTGAAAGAAATTGGCTATTAGAAATAAAAAAATTCTTATTACCGCCGGGCCGACCTGGGTTCCCATAGACAGCGTCAGGGTAATCGCTAATATCGCCAGCGGAGAAACCGGCATATTGCTGGCGGAAAAATTACGGCGCTCGGGCGCAAAAGTAACTTTGTTATTAGGACCGGCAACAGCCTGCTGTTTAAGTAAAGAGATAAAGCTCTTAAGATTTTCCTTCTTTGATGAATTAAAGGATAAGCTGGCAAGGGAGCTGAGAAGAAAAAAATACGACATTGTAATACATTCGGCGGCAGTCTCCGATTACCGGCCGCAAAAAACATATTTAAGCAAGGTTGCTTCCGGCAGGAAAGAGTGGCGGATTAATCTTGTGCCTACAACCAGGATTATTGACCTGATAAAACGGATAGACCGGCATTTATTTGCGGTGGGGTTTAAGTTTGAGCCGGGATGCCCTAAGGGTATCCTGCTCAAAGAGGCAAGGGCCCTGATGCAGGGTTCGGGGGTGGATGCGGTGGTGGCGAATACTGCTTTGCAGGGCCGTTACAGCGCTTTTATTCTTAGCCGGCAGAAGGCTTATGGCCCGTTTAACAGTAAAGACAAACTATCCGATAACTTAACATCGTACCTGGGGACGGTTCTCAAATGAAATACATCGTCTTGGTTGGAGATGGGATGGCGGATTACCCGATAGAGGAATTGGGCAACCGTACTCCTTTGGAAGTATCGCGCACGCCGAATATGGACTTGATTGCCAAGGGCGGCAGGCTCGGAGGGATTAAGACCATACCGGAAAAAATGAAACCGGCTTCGGACGTGGCTAACCTTTCTATCCTGGGTTATGACCCCAAGCGCTTCTATACGGGCAGGGGCCCTTTGGAAGCGGCAAATTTAGGAATAGAGCTGGAAGACGAAGATGTGGTTTTCCGCTGTAACCTGGTGACGGTTTCCGCCGATACGCTCGTAGATTACAGCGCCGGGCACATCAGCAGCAAAGAGGCGACGATTTTAATCGAAGCCGTTGACAAGGATTTAGGGGACAACCGGATAAAATTCTATCCCGGGGTAAGCTACCGGCACCTGCTCTTGGTGAAAAGAGGCATAGAAGAGCACCTTGATGCCCTGGAGTGCCGTCCGCCGCACGATATTATGGGGCAGGGCATATTAAAGAACCTGCCTAAAGGAAAGGGCGCTGAATTTTTGATAAAGTTGATGCAGGATTCGCGCAATATCCTGGAAAGCCACGAAATCAACCTGGTGCGCGTTGATTTAAAAGAAAACCCGGCAAATATGATTTGGCTCTGGGGGCAGGGCAGAAAACCCAGTATGCCTAAATTCTCGGAAAAATTCGGACTTTCCGGCAGCGTCATTTCCGCAGTCGATTTAATCAAAGGCTTAGGCAAGATCCTGGGGATGGATGTGATTAATGTCCCGGGCGCAACCGGCTATTACGACACCGATTATGCAGGCAAGGCCGTGGCGGCAATAAAATCCCTCGAGAAAAAAGATTTTGTCTTTGTGCATGTAGAAGCGCCTGATGAGGCCGGCCACAACGGTGACCTCAGGGAAAAGATTGCCGCGATTGAGCGGTTTGACCAGTTGGTCGTCGGCAGGATATTAAAGGAAATGGAGCGCAAGAAAAATTTCCGGATTTTAGTTTTGCCTGACCATGCCACGCCTGTTTCGGTGAAGACCCATACCGCCGAGCCGGTCTGTTTTGCCATTTTCGGCAAAGGGATTACCGGCAGGGGTTTCCTTAAATACAGCGAAAAAGAAGCGGAAAAATCCGACCTCTATTTTGAGAACGGTTTTGAATTGATGGATTATTTTATTAAAAACGCGGATTAAAGATGAGCGCCTTAATCATTACGCTGGCAACAATTGTTTTATTCTTTCTGGCATATAGATTTTACGCCAGGAAGCTGGAATCCCTCTGGCAGATTGACCCTAAGAGGGCAACTCCGGCATTTTCTAAATATGACAGCGTAGATTATATCCCGGCGCGGAACTGGCTGGTTTTATTCGGGCATCATTTTGCTTCTATTTCCGGCGCAGGGCCGATTATCGGCCCGGTAATCGCGGTAATGCTCTGGGGATGGCTTCCGGCGCTGTTTTGGGTGATCCTGGGGACGATTTTTATCGGAGGGGTGCATGATTTCGGGGCGTTGATTACTTCGGTAAGGGAAGGCGGTTCTTCGGTTGCCGACATCGCCCAGCACGCGATATCCCGCCGGGCAAAGATTATTTTTTCTTTGTTCGTCTGGCTGGCTTTGATTCTGGTAGTTGCCGTATTCGTCTACCTGTGCGCCGATACTTTTGTCAAAGAGCCGAAGATTGTGCTGCCGTCATTGGGCCTGATACCCGTAGCTATGCTGACGGGTTATCTTTTGTATAATTTAAAGTCAAATTCTCTTTTAGCCACCGCCTTGGGCCTGACCTGTTTGGCGGGATTAATATTTTTAGGCAATTTAATGCCGATTAACGCCGGTTTAAAAACCTGGCTTTTTATCCTCCTGGCTTACGCTTATTTCGCCTCGGTTTTACCGGTGAATATACTCTTGCAGCCGCGCGATTATTTATCGAGCTTCTTGCTGTTTTTCGGCGTCGGCGCAGGTTATCTCGGTTTATTATTATCCCGGCCGCAGATAAATATGCCTTATTACCATCACTGGTCTTCAGGCGAAGGCTATCTTTGGCCGATGCTCTTCGTAACCGTTGCCTGCGGCGCGGTTTCCGGATTCCACGCTTTAATTGCCAGCGGCACCTCCTCAAAGCAAATTCCCAATGAACGCCAGGCAAAAAGAATCGGTTACGGCGGGATGGTCGCCGAAGGGATAGTAGCGGCGCTGGCGATAGTCTCGGTTGCGGTTTTGTTTAACCGCCAGGAAGATTTCGGCGTAATCCTGAAGAGCCTAAGCCCGATTAATCTCTTTGGAAAAGGGTACGGCGTGATTACCGGCGGTATTTTGGGCAAATACGGGCCTTTTATCGCGGTTACTATCCTGAACGCTTTTATTTTGACTACGCTGGATACCGCTACCAGGATAGCGCGTTATTTAAGCGAAGAGTTGCTCAGGATTAAAAACCGTTATTTATCAACCTTGTTGATTGTTATCGTAAGCGGGGCCTTTGCCTTGAGCGGAAAATGGAATAAAATCTGGCCGGCATTCGGGGCATCGAATCAATTAGTCGCTGCCCTGGCATTATTTGTCGTCAGCTGCTGGCTTCTATCCAAGAAGAAAAGCGCAAAATTCACTTTATGGCCGGCGTTCTTTATGCTGATTACTACTTTTGCCGCCCTGGGATTCCAGGCGAGGAGGTATTTTATCGGCAGGGATATCACGCTTTTAACCGTGACTGTTTCTTTGATTGTTCTGGCGGGTTTTATGCTTTATGAAGTGATGCCGATAATATTTGTCAGGAGAGAAAAGCATGCCTAAAGGTCTGATTGTGCAGAAATTCGGCGGCTCCTCGGTTGCCAATGTCGAGCGTATCCAAAGGGTCGCCCGAAGAGTGGTGGCTTATAAAAAGAGGGGTTATGATTTGGTGGTGGTGGTTTCGGCCCTGGGGGATACTACCGACGAGCTGATTGAGCTGGCGGATAAAATCACCCTTGACCCGCCGGAACGCGAAATGGATATGTTATTATCGACCGGAGAACAGATTTCCGTGGCCTTGCTGGCAATGGCCATTCATAAATTAGGCTTTGAGGCGATTTCTTTTACCGGAGCGCAAGTGGGGATTATTACCGATACCAGCCACACCCGCGCGCGGATTATCAAAATCAACGTGGACAAAATCCTGCAGGAGCTGAAGAAAGGAAAAATCGTGATTGTCGCCGGGTTTCAGGGAGTCACCCTGGCGCAGGATATCACCACCTTAGGCCGCGGCGGCTCAGACCTGACTGCCGTGGCTTTGGCAAAGGAATTAGGCGCCTCTGCCTGCGAGATTTACACCGACGTTAAAGGTATTTATACTACCGACCCGCGCATAGCGCCCAAGGCAAGGAAAATCAAGGAAATTACTTATGATGAGATGCTGGAGATGGCTTCATTGGGCGCCCAGGTAATGCAGGCGCGCTCTATTGAAGTGGCAAAGAAATTCGACGTCCCCGTGCATGTGCGTTCAAGCTTCAGCGAGGCAGGCGGAACTATGATTATCAAGGAGGTTAAGAGGATGGAAGATGTAGTTGTCAGCGGCGTAACTCTGAATAAAAACGAAGCCAAGATTACCATTTGCAATGCCCCTGACCGGCCCGGCGTGGCGGCAAAGATATTCAAGGAACTTGCCGGCAACGGCATAAACGTAGATATGATCGTGCAAAACGTAAGCCACTTACGCCAGACTGATATATCATTTACCGTAAATAAACCCGCCCTGCTTAAGGCAATAAAGCTTACCAGGAGGGTGGCAGAGGATATCCGGGCAGGAGAGGTTTTGCAGGCCGAGGATATCGCCCGCGTCTCAATCGTCGGCGTAGGGATGAAATCTCATCCGGGCGTGGCTGCCCAGATGTTTGACATACTGGCAAAGAAGAAGATTAATATTGAAATGATTTCCACTTCGGAAATCAGCATTTCTTGTATTATAAAAAAGAAATTTGCCGAAGCCGCAGTGAGGGCGCTGCATGGGAAATTCGGCCTCGCCAAATCCAAGACCAGTTAGCTTAAGGAGCAAATAATGTCGGAAGTAAAACTTTATGATACCACCTTACGCGACGGCGCACAGGGAGAAGGGATTTCTTATTCGGTAATGGATAAGATACGCATCTGCCAGGAATTGGATAAGCTGGGGATACACTATATCGAAGGCGGCTGGCCCGGGTCAAATCCGAAAGATATGGAATTTTTCCTCAAGATGTCCAAAAAGCGCCTGAAGAATTCACAGCTTACCGCTTTCAGTATGACCCGCCGCCCGCACACCCGGGCGGAAGAGGACGCTAATCTTAAGGCCCTGGTTAAGTCTCAAGCCAAAGTCATCACTATCGTCGGGAAAACCTGGGACTTGCATATCGGGGATGTCTTGAAGACCGCCCCCGAGGAAAATTTAAAGATGATTAAGGATACCGTGACTTTTCTGGTTTCCAGGGGGCTGGTTGTTTTTTATGACGCGGAGCATTTTTTCGACGCCTATAAAGCAAACCAGGATTATAGCCTGAAGTGCCTGGTTACCGCCCAGGAGGCAGGCGCAAAGGCAGTTGTCCTCTGCGACACTAACGGCGGGACAATTACTTCTGAAATTTCAAAGGTGGTTAAAGAAGTAAGACCTCGGATAAATGCCTGGCTGGGTATTCACTGCCATAATGACTCCGGGCTTGCCGTCGCTAATACGCTCGGCGCCGTAGAAGCCGGATGCGATATTGTCCAGGGCACGATTAACGGTTACGGCGAACGCTGCGGCAACGCGGATTTAATCCCGATTATCGCCAACCTTAAATTAAAATTAAATATTGATTGCATCTCTTCGGGAAATTTAAAACAATTGACGCATGTATCGCATTTTATCAGTGAAGTCAGCAATATGCGCGTGCGTAACGACCAGCCGTTTACCGGCGAATCCAGTTTCGCCCACAAAGGCGGCATGCACATCAACGCGATGATGAAGAACCCTAAGACATACGAGCATATCGACCCGGCCTTAGTCGGTAACCGCCGCCGGATACTGGTTTCCGAGCTGGGAGGCAAGACAGGCATCCTGCTGCGTGCAAAAGCTTTAGAATTTGATTTAAGCAAAGAGGACCCCCAGACCAAGCGGATTTTAAAGCTGGTGCAGAAGCTTGAACATCAGGGGTATCATTTTGAGGCGGCCGAGGCCTCTTTTGAGTTGTTAATGAAGAAGGCGCTGAAGAGATATAAAAAGTTTTTTGAATTGGAAGGCTTCCGCGTCGTGGTGGAGAAGGAATCGGATAAGAAGATTACCTCCGAGGCAATCATTAAAATAAAGGTAAAGGGCGCAAAAGAGCACACTGCCGCCGAAGGCGACGGCCCGGTGAACGCGCTGGACAACGCGCTGCGCAAGGCCTTAAAGGATTTTTATCCCACGCTCTCCAGGATGCATCTTTCCGATTTTAAGGTGCGCGTGCTGGATGAGAAGGCGGGCACGGCTGCCAAGGTGCGCGTCCTGATTCAATCCCAGGACGAGAATGACGCCTGGAACACTATCGGCGTTTCCGAAAATATCATCGAAGCCAGCTGGCAGGCGCTTGTTGATAGCGTAGAGTATAAATTATTGAAAGACCAAGCTAAGAATGAATGATCTCCCGACCCGTTATAACCCCGGGGAAACCGAGGACAAGTGGTATAAATTCTGGGAAGAAAACAGCCTTTTTTCCGCCAAAGCTAATCCCGCCAAGAAACCATTCTCTATAGTTATTCCGCCGCCTAACGTTACGGGAATCCTGCATATGGGGCACGCCTTGAATAATACGATTCAGGATATCCTTATCCGCTATCATCGCATGAAAGGCGAAGAAGCGCTCTGGATGCCGGGCACTGACCACGCCGGTATTGCCACGCAGAACGTGGTGGAGAAGGCGCTGGCAAAAGAAGGCCTGAAGCGCCAGGATTTAGGCCGGGAAAAATTTATTGAGAGGGTCTGGCAGTGGAGAGAAGATTACGGCTCTACGATTATCCGCCAGCTGAAAAAACTCGGCGCTTCCTGCGACTGGCAGCGCACCCGCTTTACCATGGACGAAGAATATTCCCGGGCGGTGAAAGAGGCCTTTGTCGCGCTTTGGAAAAAGGGCCTAATTTATCAGGATAATAAGATTATAAATTGGTGCCCGCGCTGCCAGACCGCCCTTTCCGACGAAGAAGCCCCGCACCGCGACTTGCAGGGAAACCTCTACTATCTGAAATACCCTTTTAAAGATAATCCCGATGAGTTTGTCGTCGTAGCCACTACGCGGCCGGAAACCATGTTAGGCGATACCGCAGTAGCGGTTAACCCAAAAGACAAGCGTTATAAAAAATTCACCGGCAAAACACTGATTCTGCCTTTGATTGACCGGGAGATAAAAATCATTGCCGACAGTATGGTGGATAAGAAGTTCGGCACGGGCGCGGTAAAAGTTACGCCTGCCCACGACCCCAATGATTATCTCTTGGGTAAAAAGCACCGCCTTGAGTTTGTGAATGTGATGTACCCTGACGGCCGGATGAATGAAAATGCCGGGGACTATAAAGATATGGACAGGTTTGAGGCCAGAGAGGTGATTCTGGAGGACCTCAAGGAAAAGGGCCTGCTGGAGAAAGTAGAGCCTCACGCGTTATCCGCCGGGCACTGCTACCGTTGTCATACTGTTGTCGAGCCTTATTTATCCAGGCAATGGTTTGTGAAGATGAAACCCCTTGCCAGGCCGGCCATTGAAGCAGTTAAAAAGGGCAAGATTAAGTTTCATCCCCAGCGTTGGACTAAGGTTTATTTGAACTGGATGGAAAATATCCAGGACTGGTGTATTTCGCGGCAAATCTGGTGGGGGCACCGTCTCCCGCTCTGGTATTGCCTTGACTGCAGGAAGGAGGCCTTTGCCAGCGTAGAAAAGCCCGCGAGCTGCCGGGTCTGTAAATCTACGAACCTCAAACAGGACGAAGACGTATTGGATACCTGGTTTTCTTCCTGGCTTTGGCCCTTTGCCACTTTTTATTGGCCGCAAGAATCCCCGGACCTGAAATATTTCTATCCGACATCGGTTTTAGTCACTGCGCCGGAAATCATCTTTTTCTGGGTTGCCCGGATGGTAATGGCAGGCCTGGAATTCAGGCAGGACATACCCTTTAAGGATGTTTATATCCACGGCACGGTGCGCGACATTGAGGGAAAAAAGATGTCTAAATCCCTGGGGAATATCATCGACCCCCTGGATATCATTAATGAATACGGCGCGGACGCCCTGCGTTTCAGCCTGATCTCCATCACCGCGCAAGGGCAGGACGTATTTTTGTCCAAAGAAAGGTTTGAGCAGGGCAGGAATTTCGCCAATAAAATCTGGAATGCCAGCCGGTTTATCCTGATGAATTTAGAGCCGGCGGATATCAAGGTAGATTTATGCGTATTTTTTAAAAAAGAAGATTTAGATATAATTAACCGCTGGATATTGAGCCGGTTTTATTCGGTTTTAAAAGAAGTATATAAGTACCTGGAGAGCTATAAATTCAATGAAGCGGCAAACACCCTCTACGGGTTTTTTTGGCACGAATTCTGCGATTGGTACCTGGAAATCATTAAGCCGGAAATAAAAAATAAACATCATCAGGTAGTAATGTATAAAATTCTCGAGAAGTTTTTGAGGGCGATCCATCCTTTTATGCCGTTTATCAGCGAGGAAATCTGGCAGCGGCTGCCGCATCAGGGGCAGTCAATTATGGTTCAGCCCCGGCCGCATCTCCAGGAAGACCTGATTGATAAAAAAACAGAGAAAGAGGCCGGGCATATTTTTAGCCTGATTAGCGAAATTAGAAACCTGCGCGGCGTCATCGGGTTTAAGCCCGAGCAAAAACTAAAGGCCGCAATTTACCCCCATACAAAAGAGATAAAGAAGCTGCTTGGCGATAACGAATCCTTGATTATGAATTTGGCCAGGCTGGAGAGCCTGGAAATCCTTGATTCCGCCAGGAGGCCTGCCGGCACGCTCAGCGCAGTAATCCGGGATATAGATTTATACCTCTATTTTACCGGCATATTGGATGCCGCCTTAGAACAGGCAAGAATCAGGGATAAAATCGGCGAGTTAACCAGGTTCATCGCTTCCAAGGAAGCAAAGTTAAAGAACGCCGATTTTATTAAAAGGGCTCCCCGCGAGGTCGTCGATAAAGCAAAAGAGGACCGGGAGAAAATATCCGGTGAATTAAAGCGGCTGGAAAAGATGTATGATGAGCTTCTGCAATGATAGATAATATAAGTAATCTCATCGTTAATGCTTTGAGAGAGGATATCGGCAGCCGGGATATCACCACCCAGCTTTTTATCCCCGGGGATAAATTCATCAAGGCGGTTTTTTTGGCCAAAGAGCCCTGCGTTATTTGCGGATTGAACGTAGCGCAGGCCGTATTCAAGAGCCTTGACCGGGCGGTTAAATTCAAGGCCCTGGCCAGGGACGGGGCTTTTGTAAAAAGAGGCAGGATCATCGCCCGGATTGAAGGAAGGGCAAGGAGCGTTTTAACCGCCGAGCGCGTGGCCTTAAACTTTCTTACCCGCTTAAGCGGTATCGCCACCACGACAAGAAAATTCGTCACCCGGGTCAGGCCCTATAAAGTAAAAATCATCGATACGCGCAAGACTACCCCCGGCTTGAGGCTCCTGGAAAAATACGCGGTAAGGACAGGCGGCGGGTTCAACCACCGTTTAAGCCTTGATGAAATGATACTCGTCAAGGATAACCATCTCAAGGCGCTGGGAGGGATAAATAAATTGCCGGGCTCCAGCCGCAAATATAAAACAGAAATCGAGGTAAAAAATCTAAAGGAATTTAATCAGGCGTTAAAGTTGCAGCCCGATATGATTATGCTGGATAATATGGGATTAGGGCAGATTAAAAAGATAGTGAGCATAAAACGCAAGCTACAGCGCGCCAAGCGCAAAGCGCCTCTCCTGGAAGCCTCCGGCGGCATCACCCTGAAAAACGTCAAAAAAGTCGCTTCCTGCGGCATAGATATGATTTCCGTCGGAGCATTGACCCATTCCCCTGATTCGGCTGATATCAGCCTGGAAATCCTCTAAGCAATGGAAAAATTTAAACTCGTCTCGGATTACCAGCCTTGCGGCGACCAGCCAAAAGCGATTGAGGAATTAACCGCCTCTATTTCGGCCGGCCAGCGCTACCAGACTTTACTGGGGGTTACCGGCTCGGGCAAGACCTTTACCCTGGCCAATGTCATTGCCCGGGTTAATTTACCGACCCTGGTGATTTCCCATAACAAGACCCTGGCGGCGCAGCTCTATTCTGAATTCAGGGAATTTTTTCCCGATAATGCCGTGGAGTATTTCGTCAGCTACTACGATTATTACCAGCCGGAAGCGTATATTCCCGCCACCGATACCTATATAGAGAAAGATGCCTCGATTAACGACAGATTGGACCGCCTGCGCCTTTCTTCCACCAGTTCTCTTCTTTCGCGCCGCGATGTTCTGATTGTCGCTTCGGTATCCTGTATTTACAATCTCGGTTCGCCGCAGGATTACCGGGAATTACTGGTTTTTATTGAGAAGGGCGAGACTACTCCCCGCGACCGCCTGCTTGAGAAGTTCGTCCAGATACAATACGAGCGCAATGACTATGAGTTTGTCCGGGGGAGATTACGGGTGAGGGGAGACGTAGTGGAAATATTCCCTTCTTATCAGGAAAAAGCGCTGCGCATAGAATTTCTGGGAGACAAGATAGAGAAGATTACCGAAATCAATCCTGTTTCGGGTGCGGCGCTGAATTCCCTGGAAAAGGCAGCCGTATATCCGGCTAAGCACTTTATTGTCTCGGGAGACAAAATTGACGCCGCGCTCGGGTCTATTGAGCGGGAGCTCGAAGAGAGGTTAAAGGTTTTAAGAAGCAAAAATAAGCTCTTGGAGGCCCAGCGCCTGGAATCCCGTACTAAATACGACATGGAGATGCTGAAAGAAATCGGCTATTGCCACGGCATCGAGAACTATGCGCGCCATCTTTCCGCAAGAGCTCCGGGGTCAAGGCCGTATTGCCTGATTGACTATTTCCCCGCGGAATTTTTGACGGTTATTGACGAGTCGCACGTCACTATCCCCCAAATCAGGGGTATGTATGAAGGCGACCGCGCCAGGAAAGAAATCCTGGTAGAGTACGGCTTCCGGCTGCCCTCGTGCCTGGATAACCGGCCCTTAAAATTCGACGAATTTAATTACCTGGCAGAAAGACAAATTTTTGTCTCGGCTACGCCGGATGAATATGAAGTTAAAAAGAGCCAGGCCAGGGTAATCGAACAAATCATCCGGCCTACAGGACTGGTTGACCCCGAGATTATCCTGCGGCCCACAGAGAACCAGCTTGATGACTTAATCGAAGAGGTAAAAGAGTGCGCCAAAAGGAATGAGCGGGTATTGGTGACGACGCTGACCAAGAGGATGTCCGAAGATTTAACAAATTATTTACAAGAGAAGGGGTTAAGAGTAAAATACCTCCATTCCGAAATAGAGACTATTGAGCGGGCAAAAATCTTAAGAGAATTAAGGCGGAAAGAGTTTGACTGCCTGGTGGGGATAAACCTGTTGAGGGAGGGCCTGGATTTGCCTGAAGTATCGCTGGTGGCGATTCTTGATGCGGATAAGGAAGGTTTCTTGCGTTCGGCCACCTCGTTAATCCAGGTTTCCGGCCGCGCCGCCCGTAACATTAACGGTAAAGTGATTATGTACGCCGATAGCGTCACCGGCTCAATGAAAAAAGCTATTGCCGAGAGCAGGCGCAGGCGCGATTTACAACTGGAGTTCAATAAGAAAAACAGGATTACTCCGCGCTCCATCCAGAAGGCGATTAAGCAGGGCATAGAGGATTTAGAGGAAGCAGAAGAGTTAGTCGTGGACTTAACCGGCCAGAATAAGGACGATTACGAGTTGAATAAATATATTTCGGAATTAGAATATGAAATGGAGCTGGCTGCCCGCAACCTGCAGTTTGAAAAGGCAGCGCTGTTTCGCGATAAGATTAAGGAGTTAAAGCATGCTCTTAGCCGTTGACGTCGGTAATACCAATATAAGTTTCGGGATTTTTAAAGGGGGTAAGCTCGGCAAGAGATTTGATATCCCCGCAAAAAATTACCGCCTAAAAAAATTAAAGCAAGGTTTGGCTAGGGTTAAAGCGGACAACGCCGCTATCTGCAGCGTAGTGCCGGATATTACCAGGATTTTGGCAACGGACCTGAAGAGATACTTAGGCAGCCCTGCTTCTATTATAGGTAAAGAAATCAAGGTGCCGATAAAGAACCTTTACCGCCGCCCCAAACAGGTGGGGCAGGATAGATTAGTCAATGCCTATGCCGGAGTAAGGCTCTACGGCGCGCCTTTAATCGTGGTTGATTTCGGCACAGCGGTTACCTTTGATGTAGTCTCAAAAAATAAGGAATACCTGGGAGGGGTGATTTTGCCGGGATTACAGATTTCCCTGGACGCGCTTAAGGCGCGCACCGCATTACTGCCAAAAGTAAATTTAGCCCTACCCGGAGAGCTTATCGGCAGGGATACTAAAAACAGCATGCTTAGCGGCATTATTTACGGCTTTTCCGCGCTGGTAGATGCTTTAAGCGAAAAGATAAAGCGGGAAATCGGCAAAAATGCCCGGGTCATCGCTACCGGCGGAAATAGCGGTTTAATCGCGGGGTATTGTAGAAAAATCGACAAAATAGATAATGATTTGACCCTCAAGGGGATAAATCTTATTTATGAAGGCTGCTGAAATTTTGATTGACAAAAAGCAAAAGTATGCTATACTGCTTTCGGTAGTAAATAAGGGAGTAGAAGTCTATAGCCGCGAGGTTAGATTGTCTAGCCTGGCGGTTTTTTTTGTTCTGCCGTTATTTACTATGGTTTAAATGATGAAGGAAAGGAGGTAGTAAGTAATGGCAAGAGGTAAAGTGAAATGGTTCAGTAACCAGAAAGGTTACGGATTTATCACGCCTGAAAACGGCAGTGATGTGTTTGTGCATCATAGCGCCATTCAGGGTGAAGGCTATAAGAGTTTAGCCGAAGGCCAGGAAGTGGAATTTGAAATCGAAAAGGGCCCTAAAGGCGAACAGGCTACAAACGTAGTCAAGTTATAACCTAAAAAAATCGGCCCGGCATCATCAAAAGAGCCGGGCCTTATTTTTTAGCAAACAAGGAGGATTAGATGCATACAGGTAAAATAAAAAAGTTAATCCGCGAAAGAGGCTTTGGTTTTATCAGCGACACAGACGGCCAGGAAGTATTTTTTCATCAAAGCAGCCTCTTGGACGGAAAATTCGACGCCTTAAACGAAGAACAGACAGTAGAGTTTGATGTGGAGAAATCTCCGAAAGGCCCCCGCGCGATTAACGTGCGCGTTACCCAGCAGTAAGCATATTTTTAATTATGAAAATAGTGCTGATTGAGCCTCGTGCAACAGAGGCAAATGTATATAGCAGGTTGCATATGCCTCTTTTGGGCCCGATATACCTGGGGACCATCCTGAAAAACAGGGGGCATGAGGTTGAGATTTATAACGAAGGCGTCTACGCGCCTGATTATTCAAGGCTTCAGGCGGACGTAATCGGTGTTTCTATCCTGACTTCTACCGCCAAGCGCGGCTATGAAATAGCTAAAAAATTCCCCCGGGAAAAAGTGATTATCGGGGGGATTCACGCCAGCCTTTTACCCGAGGAAGCGATACAATTCAGCCGGCAGGTGGTTGTCGGAGAAGCCGAAGAAGTAATCGCCGATGTGGTGGAAGGCAGGATAAAGGAACCCATTGTCTACGGCAAGCCGGTTCAGGACCTGGATACCCTGCCTTACCCCGATTTTTCTTTGGTCAAGGGGGTTAGGTTTCCGACGCTGCTTACGCCTATTTCCACTTCCCGGGGCTGCCCGTTTGATTGCAGTTTTTGTTCCGTAACCAAGATATTCGGCCGGGAGTACCGTTTCCGCAGCGCAGAAAATGTGATGAGAGAGCTCGCCTCCCGCAATACAAATACCTTCTTTATTTGTGACGATAATTTCGCAGCGCATCCGCAGCGTACTTACAGGTTATTAGAACTGATGCTGAAAGAGAGAATCCGGCGCTGGGCATGCCAAGTGCGCTGCGATATCACCAGAGACAATAAGCTTTTGAATCTGATGGCGCGGGCAGGATGCAGCGTTGTTTGCGTCGGTTTTGAATCGATAAATCCCGATACCCTCAAGGCTTATGAAAAAAAACAGACCGTGGAAGGGATTATCAGGGCGATCCGGGCTTTTCATGCAAAAAAGATTAAGATTCACGGGATGTTTGTCTTGGGCAGCGACAGCGACAACAGGATGACGGTATGGGATACTTTAAAGTTTGCCATCAAGCAGAAGATCGATACTATCCAGATGTCGATTCTTACTCCTTTCCCCGGGACAAAAGTCTATGAGATGCTGGAAACGGAAAAACGGATTTTTTCCAAAGACTGGAGCCTTTACGACGGCCAGCACATCGTTTTTAAGCCCAACCTGCTCTCGGCCAGAGAGCTGCAATTAAATGTATTAAGGGCGTATACTAAATTTTATTCTCTTTCCCGCTCGGTTTCTTTGCTGATAAAATTGCGCTTTCGCAATGCAATGTTCCGTTTTATGGGGCATACAATCATCAGGGAATGGATAGAGCGCAACCGCCGCATGCATTGGCTGCGCGGAAACAGAATAAAAAACTCTTGACAAAATATTTTTTTTCTTTATAATTAGCACTCTTGAGAATAGAGTGCTAAATAAAAATTGTCCCTCGTCCGAGAAAATAAACGTCTGCGACGGACTCGGGATCAATTTTCTCACCCGTGAATAACGGAAAAATTGAGGAGGTGTAAGTATGAAGATTCAGCCATTAGGTGACCGGGTAGTGGTTAAGCCCTTAGAGGCGGAAACAAAGACCAAGGGCGGCATAGTCTTGCCTGATACAGCCAAAGAAAAACCTCAAGAAGGCGAGGTAGTAGCGGTCGGCAAGGGCAGAGTCCTGGAGAACGGCAGTGTCCAGGCGCCGGAAGTCAAAGTTGGCGACAAGGTCTTATACGGAAAATATTCTGGAAACGAAATTACCACTAAAGACGGCGACGAATTACTGATTATGAAAGAGGAAGATATTTTGGCAATAGTTAAATAAGTAAAAGGGGGGTATTTATGGCAAAGCAATTATTATTTCAAGATGAAGCGCGCAGGAAAATCTTAAGCGGCGCCGAACAGCTGGCCAGGGCGGTAAAAGTAACCCTGGGGCCCAAGGGCCGCAATGTTGTCCTGGATAAGAAATTCGGCTCGCCGACAATTACCAAGGACGGCGTTACCGTAGCTAAGGAAATCGACCTCGAAGATCCTTTTGAGAATATGGGCGCGCAGATGGTCAAGGAAGTAGCAGAGAAGACCTCGGATATCGCCGGCGACGGCACCACTACCGCTACTGTCCTGGCTGAAGCGATTTACCGCGAAGGATTAAAGAATGTTACTGCCGGCGCAAACCCGATGGCTTTAAAGCGCGGGATTGAAAAGGCGGTAGAGAAAGTAATAGAGGAATTAAAGAAGCTTTCCACGCCGATTAAGGATAAAAAAGAAGTAGCCCAGGTGGCTTCAATTGCCGCTAACTGCGACCAGGCTATCGGCGATTTGATTGCCGAGGCAATGGATAAGGTCGGTAAAGACGGCGTAATTACCGTGGAAGAGGCAAAATCAACCGCCACCACTTTAGAGGTGGTAGAAGGCATGCAGTTTGACCAGGGCTATTTATCGCCCTATTTTGTTACCGATGCCGAAAGAATGGAAGTTATCCTGGAGGAGCCTTATATCCTGATCCACGAGAAAAAGATTTCTTCTTTAAAAGACTTATTGCCGCTTTTAGAGAAGATCGCCCGCACCGGAAAACCGCTTTTGATTATCGCGGAAGAAGTAGAAGGCGAGGCACTGGCGACCTTAGTCGTGAATAAGATTAAGGGGACCTTTATCTCCTGCGCGGTCAAGGCGCCCGGTTACGGCGACAGGCGCAAAGCGATGATGGAAGATATCGCGGTGCTCACCGGCGGTAACCCGATTACCGAGGACCTCGGCTTAAAGCTGGAGAATGTCGGCATAGATGATTTGGGCCGGGCAAAGCGGGTCAAGGTTGATAAGGAAAATACGACCATCGTAGAGGGAGCCGGCAAGAGCAATGACATAAAGGGCAGGATTGCCCAGATTAAGAAACAAATCGACGAGAGTGACTCCGATTACGATAAGGAAAAACTGCAAGAACGCCTGGCAAAGCTTGCCGGCGGAGTGGCGGTAATCAATGTCGGAGCCGCTACAGAAACAGAGATGAAAGAAAAGAAGGCACGCGTGGAAGATGCCTTGCACGCTACGCGCGCGGCGGTCGAAGAGGGTATTATCCCCGGCGGCGGCGTAGGTTTAGTCCGCTCTATCCCGGCTTTAGACAAACTAAGGTTGGAAGGCGATGAAAAAATCGGCGCGGATATCGTCAGGCGTTCCCTGGAGGAGCCGATCAGGCAGCTGGCGAACAATGCCGGACTGGAAGGCTCGGTGGTAGTGCAGCGCGTGAAACAGGAAAAGACCAATTTCGGTTATGACGTTACTCAGGATAACTATGTCGATATGATTGAGGCAGGCGTGATTGACCCGACCAAGGTCACGCGTTCGGCTTTGCAGAATGCCTCCAGCATTGCCGCCTTGCTATTAACTACCGAGGCCATCGTCACGGATAAGCCGGAAAAGGAAGAGAAGATGCCGGCAATGCCTCCGGGAGGAATGGGCGGCGGTATGGGCGGTATGTATTAAACTAAAGTCGTAACCCGTAATTTGTAACCAAAAAAGGCGAAGGATTTTCCCTTCGCCTTTTTTCTTAAGATAAAACGTTTTTAAATCCAAAGGTAAAACGTTTCTGAAATCAAGCGTAAAACAGGTTTAAGCTCAGGATTAAAAACGTTTTAAAAAAATAATCATTGACAACCGGTTAATCTTATAGTAAAATTCCCTATCCTTTCAGAAAAATTCTCACAAAATAAAATGATAAATAAGCATAACTCATTGAAAAACAATAACTTATTATATAGAAAGGGCGGATCATGGCAGAATGGATAGGTATAGGCAGGCGCTCGCGGAGATGTTACGGCTTTGACGAGATTGCCCTGGTACCGGGCGCGCAGACAGTAAATCCCAAAGAGACAGAAACTAATTTTGAAATCGCGGGTAAAACATTCAAAGTCCCCATACTTGCCGCCGCAATGGACGGGGTAGTAGACGTTAATTTTGCCATAGAGATGTCGCGCTTAGGCGGCATCGCGGTATTAAACCTGGATGGCGTGCAGACGCGTTACGATAATCCGGGTGCGGTCCTGGAAAAGATTGCCAAAGCCACCCCGCAAAAAGCCACAGAGTTAATCCAATCTATTTATACCCAGCCGATTAAGGAAAAATTAGTCGCCAAAAGGATTAAAGAAATCAAAGAAAAGAAAGGCACCGCGGTAGTAAGCTGTATCCCGGCGCATGCGGAAAGATTTGCCCAGATTGCCGAATCCTGCGGCGCGGACATCTTTGTCGTGCAGTCAACGGTAACTACCACAAAACACATCGCCAAAGAATATAAGAGCCTGGACTTATTTAAATTTTGCAAAAAGACCAAGCTCCCGGTGGTAATCGGTAATTGCGTAACTTATGAAACTACCCTGGACCTGATGGAAACCAAGCCCGCAGCCCTCTTAATCGGCGTCGGGCCGGGAGCCGCCTGCACCACCCGCGGCGTTTTGGGAATAGGCGTGCCTCAGGTTACTGCTACCGTAGACGCAGCCGGCGCGCGGGACTTTTATTTCAAGAGGACGGGCAGGTATATACCGATAATTACCGACGGCGGAATGAACCGCGGCGGCGATATCTGCAAAGCATTCGCCTGCGGAGCGGACGCGGTGATGATCGGTTCGAGTTTTGCCCGCGCCAAAGAAGCCCCGGGCAGGGGTTATCATTGGGGCATGGCTACGTCGCATGAGAACCTTCCGCGCGGCACGCGCATTTATGTCGGCACTACCGGCACGCTCAAGGAAATCCTCTTCGGCCCGGCCAAGGTTGACGACGGCTCGCAGAACTTAATCGGCGCCTTAAAGACCTCGATGGGGACATTAGGCGTGCTTGATATCAAACAAATGCACGACGTAGAAATTATTATTGCCCCCTCGATACAGAGCGAAGGCAAAATTTTCCAGGTGGGCCAGAGAGTAGGGATGGGGAAATAGTAGTCGGGGACGAGTAGTGAGGGATAGGAGCTAAAATGACTAAGCAAACTGTTTTAATCCTGGATTTCGGTTCGCAATATACGCAGTTAATCGCCAGGCGCGTCAGAGAAAATAAGGTCTTTTCCAGAATTATCCCTTTTAATACCCCGGCAAAAGAGATTGCCGCGCTGCAGCCGAAGGGACTGATACTTTCCGGGGGGCCGGCTTCCGTAACCGCCAAAAAGAGCCCTCATCCCGATAAAGGGATATTTAAACTGGGTGTTCCTGTTTTGGGCGTTTGTTACGGTATGCAGGTAATCGCGGAAATGTTAGGCGGGAGGGTTAAACATACGCCGGAGCGGGAATACGGCAAGACCGAATTGTTTATTGACGAAACCAGGGATTTGTTCAGCCATCTTCCGGGAAATTTTACCTGCTGGGCAAGCCACGGCGATTACCTTACCAAGCTGCCTCCCGGCTTTCATAAGAGCGCCCATACCTTAAATGCCCCTATCGCCGCAATCTCCAACCGTCAGAAAAAGATTTACGCAGTGCAATTCCATCCCGAAGTAACCCATACGGAAAAGGGCAATCAAATCTTAAGTAATTTCCTGTTTAAGATTTGCGGCTGTCTTTCGCGCTGGACAATGCAGTCGTTTATTAAAGAAAGCGTGGAGAGCATCAAGAAGACCGTCGGCCGCGATAAGGTAGTTTTAGGCTTAAGCGGCGGCGTGGATTCTTCGGTAGCCGCCCTGCTCGTCAATAAAGCAATCCGCAGGAATTTAAGGTGCATCTTTATCGACAACGGCTTATTAAGGAGAGATGAGCCTCAGCAGATAAAAGAGGTATTTCGCAAGATCTACCATCTTAACCTGGATTACGTAGATAGAAGCAAACGCTTCCTGGTCCGCCTCAAAGGCATAACCGACCCGGAAGAAAAACGAAAAATCATCGGTGATGAGTTTGTCAAGGTTTTTGAAGAAGAGGCGGATAAGGTCAAGGGTGTAAAATACCTCGCCCAGGGGACACTTTACCCGGACGTGATTGAGTCGGTTTCTCCGACCGGCGCTCCTTCCAGCCGCATCAAAAGCCACCATAATGTCGGCGGGCTGCCGAGCAAGATGAAATTGAAACTGATCGAGCCTTTAAGGGATTTATTCAAGGATGAAGTGCGCCAGATTGGCAGGGAATTAGGGCTGCCGGAAGCGATAATTTACCGCCAGCCTTTTCCCGGGCCCGGCCTGGCAATCAGGATTATCGGCGAAGTTACCCAGGAGCGCCTGCAGATACTGCGCGAAGTTGACCGGCGCGTGCTCGAAGAAATTAGAAAAGCCAATCTTTACCAGGAACTCTGGCAGTCATTCGCCATATTGCTTCCGGTAAAAAGCGTGGGAGTGATGGGCGATGAGCGCACTTACGAAAATGTGGCGGCCTTGCGCTGCGTCACCAGCCTCGACGGCATGACGGCGGACTGGGTCAGGCTGCCTTACGAAGTTTTGGAAAAAATCGCCAACCGCGTGATTAACGAAGTCAAAGGCGTCAACCGCGTAGTTTACGATATCTCGTCAAAACCTCCCGCGACCATTGAGTGGGAATAAATCAGGACCGGGTCTTGAGCTTTGGTCGCCGGGTCTTGAAATTTAGCGAAGATGCCCCATTCCGAATTCATCCACCTGCACCTGCACACCCAATACAGCCTGCTTGACGGCGCCTGCCGCATACCCGACTTATTAAACCTGGCAAATCTATATAAGATGGACTCATTGGCGATTACCGACCACGGCAATATGTTCGGCGCGATTGAGTTTTATTTAGAGGCGCAGAAGGCGGGAATCAAGCCGATTATCGGCTCTGAAGTGTACGTGGCGCCCAAGAGCCGCCTGGAAAAGACTGCTTCCGGTATTGACGAAGCCTCGCATCATTTGATACTCCTGGCCAGGGATGAAAGCGGATACCGCAACCTGATGAAATTGGTTTCGCTGGGGTACCTGGAAGGGTTTTATTACCGGCCGCGCATTGATAAAGAGCTGCTCGCCTCTTATCATGACGGCCTGATCGGATTTTCCGCCTGCCTTAAGGGTCAGATCCCGCAATTATTGCAAGAGAGGCGTTTTCACGATGCCTTAAAGGTTGCGGATGAATACGCGCAGATCCTCGGAAACCACAATTTTTACCTGGAGCTGCAGGAGAATAATATCGCGGAGCAGAAAATCGTCAATGACGGCCTGCTCAAGATATCCAAAGAGTTAAACCTTCCTTTAATCGCCACCAATGACGTGCATTATTTAAAAAAAGAGCACGCCCAAAGCCACGAAGCCCTGCTTTGCATCCAGACCCAGACTACGCTGGATGACCCCAACCGCATGCGTTTTCAAACCGACGAATTTTATTTTAAGTCTCCCGAAGAGATGAAGGCGCTTTTTAAGGATGTCCCCGAAGCGCTCGCCAATACCCTGGAGGTCGCCAGCCGCTGCAACCTGGAATTGGATTTTTCCCATATCCATTTACCTAAATACGAGCCGCCGGGAGGCAGAAGCAAGGAGGAATTTCTCAAGGAGCTATGCGCGAAAGGCCTGGAAGACAGGTTCAAAAGCGAAAAGCCGGATATCAAGGAACGGCTGGGACACGAGCTGAAAATCATTAAGGATATCGGATTTACCAGCTATTTTTTGATTGTCTGGGATTTTATCCGTTACGCTAAAGAAAAAGGAATTCCCGTGGGGCCGGGAAGGGGAAGCGCTGCCGGAAGCCTGGTGAGTTACCTTTTAGGCATTACCGATATCAACCCGTTGGAATACGGGCTGCTTTTTGAGCGTTTCTTAAACCCCGAGCGCCTTGGGCTGCCCGATATAGACATAGACTTCTGTTACGAAAGAAGGCAGGAAGTCATTGATTACGTGACCAAAAAATACGGCCGGGAGAATGTCGCTCAGATTATTACTTTTGGAACGATGCAGGCGCGCGCCGTAATCAGGGATGTCGGAAGGGTGATGGGGATGGCTTATGCCGATGTTGACCGGATTGCCAAGATGATCCCTCCTGACCCGAATATGACCTTAAAAGACGCCCTGGAGAGCGAAAGCGAATTAAATAATCTCTATAAAAACGACAGCCAGGTTACCCGTTTGGTTGACACTGCCCTGCATTTGGAAGGCCTTAACCGCCACGCTTCTATCCACGCCGCAGGAGTAGTTATCGCTGATGCGCCGCTGGACAATTATATGCCCCTCTTCAAGAGTCAGGACGAGCAGATTACTACCGGCTACAGCATGGGGGGGTTAGAAAAAATCGGCCTGTTAAAAGTAGACTTCCTGGGCTTGCGGACTTTGACTGTAGTTGACCAGACCGTAAAAATCATAAAGCAAACCAGGAATAAAGCCATTGATATCGAACGGATACCCCTGGATGATCCGCTCACATATAAACTCTTAAGCGCGGCCCAGACCATCGGGGTATTCCAGGTAGAAAGTTCGGGGATGCGCGACCTTTTAAAAAAGCTTGAGCCGGAGCGCTTTGAGGACTTAATCGCGCTTTTAGCCTTATACAGGCCGGGCCCGATCGGCTCGGGGATGCTGGAGGATTTTATCCAGCGTAAACATAACCGCGTTCCCATCAGGTACGACCATCCCAAGCTTGAGGCAAACTTAAAAGAGACCTACGGCATCATTGTTTATCAGGAGCAGATTATGCAGATTGCCTCCGGCCTTGCCGGTTTTAGCCTGGCCCAGGCAGATTTACTGCGCCGGGCAATGAGCAAGAAAATTCCCGAGGTGATGGAGAAGCAGCGCAAGAACTTTGTCAGCGGCTGCCAGAAGAATAATATCAGGGATTCGGTGGCAAATAAAATCTTCGACCTGGTGGAATATTTTTCCGGCTACGGCTTCAATAAATCGCATTCAGCCGCCTACGCCTTGATTTCTTACCGCACCGCGTACCTCAAGGCAAATTTTCCCGTTGAGTTTATGTGCGCGCTTTTGACTTCGGAACGCGACAATACGGATAAAATCGTGGAGTACGTCAATGAGGCCGGCCGCATGGGCCTGAAAGTCCTGCCTCCGGATATCAACGAAAGCGACGCGCTTTTTAAGGTGGTTGACGATAAGACTATCCGCTTCGGGCTGTTAGCGGTAAAGAACGTCGGCCAGGGAGCGATTGAATCTATCATTGAGGCAAGGAAAGAGAAGCGTTTTGATTCCCTGCAGGATTTATGCGGCCGTATCGATTTAAGATTAGTGAATAAGAAAGTCCTGGAAAGCCTGATTAAATGCGGGGCGCTGGATTATTTCGGCCTGCCGCGCGCGCAAATGGTCGCCGGCCTGGAAAAAATCCTGGAGTTGTGCTCTAAGACGCAAAGAGAGCACGCCAAAGGGCAGCTCTCCTTTTTTGACCAGGGCTTAGCTGTCAACGGCTTTAAAGATAATATCAATAATAGTCTGCCTGAAGTGAGAGAGTGGCCTGAGCCGCAGGTGCTCGCCTTTGAAAAAGAGATGCTCGGGTTTTATATCAGCGGCCACCCCCTGGCGCGTTACGCCGGGAAGCTAAAGCGTTTTGCCTCTACCTCCATCGCCAATCTTAGCCTTCACAAAGACGACCAGGAGGTAAAAATAGTCGGACTGATCGCCAAGATTAAGCAGACAGTCACCCGGGCGAAACAGGAGAAAATGGCGATTTTAAAATTAGAAGACCTGGAAGGCGTGGTTGAAGTCCTGGTTTTTCCGCAGGCCTTCCAGAAAGTGGCGCGCTATATCCAGCCCTCAAGCGTGGTCCTGGTCGAAGGCAGGCTTAATTTGCGGGAAGACACGCCTAAAATCGTGGCGAACGACTTGTTTCCCATCGACGAAATCTATAAATTGATTACCAGCATGAATATTAATCTTTCCGGGCTGCAGGAAAACCTTTTTGAAACTTTAAAGGAATTATTCAATACTTATCGCGGCAGCATCCCCATCTACCTGCACCTGAATACCCCTGCCAGGCCCAGGGTGCAATTAGTAGTCGGCGAAAATTTTTTCGTTACCCCCTCGCAGAAGCTGATCGAAGACATCGAGGATCTGATTGGGGAAGAAAGGTTGTCCCTGGTAATTTAAGTGCCGGCCAATTTTCCCTTGACACTGTAACTTTTTGTTGTTATTATAGTTAGAAACATAGGGAGGTGAATAATGACCAAGAAAGACATCATCTTAAAAGTTTCCGATGAGACCGGCCTTAAGCAAATAGACGTGAAGCAGGTCGTACAAAGAACGTTTGATTGCATTACCGAGGCCCTGGCCAGAGGAGAAAAGATAGAACTGCGCAATTTCGGCGTATTTAAGATTAAACAGAGAAAGAGCCGCACCGGCAGAAATCCCCGCACCGGTCAAACAGTCCCTGTCCCGCCCAGAAAAGTAGTCGTCTTTAAGCCCGGCTTAGAGATGAAGAAAACGGTGAAGTAAACCTCTTAAAAATCAGAATATGTTTAAAAGAGTTCCCGGAACAAAAGACATTTTTCCGACAGAGGTTTCCCGCTGGCAAAGGGTAGAAGAGGTCAGCCGCGCCATTTTTTCCCTCTATAACTACCGGGAAGCGCGCACGCCCGTAATCGAGGAGGCCGGGCTCTTTAACCGCTCGCTGGGCGAATCCAGCGATATAGTCCAGAAGCAGATGTTCCTGATCCGGAATAAAGAGGATTTATATGTTTTAAGGCCGGAGGGCACCGCTTCTTTAGTCCGCGCCTATCTGGAAAATCAACTCGACAAAACCTTAGGCCTGGTAAAATTTTATTATATCGGGCCGATGTTCCGCCTGGAACGGCCGCAAAAGGGGCGGCTGAGGCAGTTCCACCATATCGGCGCGGAGATAATCGGCTCATCCTGTCCTGCGGCAGACGTAGAAATCATTGCCCTGGCAGATAAACTGCTGGCGGCATTGGGTATTTCGGGGCAGCAAATCGTGATTAATAACCTCGGCTGTTCAAAAGATAGAAATAAGCTCACGGAGATCCTGCGTAACCGCCTGAAGGATAAACTATCCGGCCTTTGCGCTGATTGCCGGGTAAGATTTAAACATAATGTCCTGCGTATCCTGGATTGTAAAAATCAGGCCTGCCAGGAGGCGATTGCCAAGCTGGATATTAACGATAATTACCTTTGCCAGGATTGCCAAACGCATTTCCGGAAAGTAAGAGAGGGCCTGGATAATTTAAAAATAGAGTATCAGGTCAACCCGCTTTTGGTGCGCGGCCTGGATTACTATACGCGCACAGTCTTTGAAATCAGGCACACCGGCTTAGGCTCGCAAGATGCCCTGGGAGCGGGCGGCAGATATGACAATTTAGTAAAAGAACTGGGCGGTCCGGATACCGGCGCGCTCGGCTTTGCCTTGGGAATAGAAAGATTGTTATTGGCTCAAGGCCCGGAGCCCGCGGTTCAGGGTAAAGGTTTGGTTTACGTCATCGCCCTGGGTGATGAGGCGGAAAAAGAAGGGATGAGATTATTGGATAACCTGCGGAAAAACGGTATTGCCTCCGACAGGGATTATGAAACCAAGTCCCTGAAAGGGGCAATGCGCCGGGCAAACGATTTGCATGCCGGATATGTGGTGATTATCGGAGAGGACGAATTAAAGAAGAACGCAGTAACGTTAAAGGATATGGTTTCCGGCGGGCAGAAAGAAGTAAAATACGCAGATTTAATCAAGGAAATAAAATGCTAAGGACGCATACCTGCGGAGAGTTAAATGCAGCCAATGTCGACAAAGAGGTTACGCTCTGCGGCTGGGTGGCGTGTCGGCGCGACCACGGAAAGCTTATCTTTATCGATGTCCGCGACAGATACGGGCTGACTCAGGTAGTTTTCATCCCTAAGGAATCAGCCCTCGCCTATAAAAAGGCAGAAAGCTTAAGAAGCGAATTCGTGGTGAAGATCAGGGGCAGGGTAAATAAGCGGCCGCAAGGGACCATCAACCCCAAGTTGGCTACGGGAGAAATAGAGGTTTTGGCTTTGGAGCTTGAGATCCTGAACCGCAGCCTCACGCCGCCTTTTGAAATATTGGAAGAACTGGATATCACCGAGGAGATGCGTTTAAAATACCGTTATCTTGACTTGAGAAGAAAAAGGGTTTTTGACAACTTTGCCTTAAGGCATAACCTTTATAAAATCATCCGCGCCTTTTTAGAATCCGAGGGTTTTATTGAGGCGGAAACCCCGATTCTTACCAAGTCTACTCCCGAAGGCGCGCGCGATTATTTAGTCCCCGCGCGGATTAACCCGGGGCAGTTCTTTGCCCTGCCGCAGTCGCCACAATTATTCAAGCAGGTATTAATGGTCGCCGGTATCGATAAATATTACCAGATTGCCAAGTGCTTCCGCGACGAAGACCTGCGCGCCGACCGCCAGCCGGAATTCACCCAGCTGGACCTGGAGATGTCTTTCCCCGACGAAGAAGACATTTTCTCCCTAAACGAAAGGTTAATGCAGAAAGTCTTTAAGGAGTTGAAGGGAGTAGAGATTAAAATTCCTTTTCCCAGGATAAGTTATGAAGAGGCGCAGGCTAAATTTAATACGGATAAGCCGGATTTGAGAAAAGAGCAGGGTTCGGAGTTCGCCTTTGCCTGGGTCAAGGATTTCCCTTTATTTAAATTCAACGAGGAAGAAAAACGCTGGGAGAGCGAACACCATCCTTTTACCATGCCCCGTCAGGAAGACCTTGAGATGCTGGAGAAATCGCCGGCCAAGGTAAAGGCGCGTTCCTACGATTTAGTCCTTAACGGAGTAGAATTGGGTTCCGGCTCAATCAGGATCCACGACCAACAGCTGCAGGAAAAGATTTTTAAGCTTATCGGGATCGATAAAGAGCAGGCACAAAAGCGCTTTGGTTTTCTTTTAACCGCTTTTCAATTCGGCGCTCCTCCGCACGGAGGCTTTGCTTTTGGGATAGACCGGCTTTTGGCAACCCTGGCCGGCGAGCCAAGTATCAGAGAGGTGATTGCCTTTCCCAAGACGAGTGCGGCACTTTGCCCGTTAACCGGCGCGCCTTCAGAAGTAGATGAAAAACAGCTGGCAGAGCTTAATTTAACCGTAAAAAAAGGGAGGAAGAAATGAAATACGTATTATGTTTATCGGTATTGCTTTTCTTATCCGGCTGCGTAGTCAGGAGCTATAACGTGACTAAAGACAGGGTGGACCAGAATTTATCCGGCGGTAACCGCGGGTATCTTCAGGGCCAGGCTCCGCTCTCCGAAGAAACAAAAGAAAGAAAGACTACGCGCACTACCCGGGTCGTAGAAATAGAATTACATTCGCCATTGAAATTTGAAAAAAGAGCCAAGGCCAGGCCTCAAAAAGAAGCGCAAAGAACGGCCGGGGATTCGGAAATGATGGGAAACCGCGGCTATATTACCCAAAGCGTCAGCCCGGAAATCGCCGAGCCGCAGGCGCAGAGTTTTGAAAATTATAAGGTACAAAAGGGCGATACCCTGCAAAAAATTTCCCAAAAGTTTTACGGGACAAGCAGGAAATGGAAAAAAATCTTTGACGCGAATCAGAATGTCCTCAAAAGCCCGGATAAGGTTTATCCCGGCCAGGAAATAAGGATACCTATGGAAGCGTTGAGGGAACCGCAAGAAAACCTGAAATAGCCGATTATGGACAAGGTAATCAAGCTTAAGGCCCACCAGGAGGCGCGGGCCGTTTTCGGCCCCCGCGACGAAAATATCCGCTTAATCGAAGATGAGCTTAAGGTTAAAATAACCGTCCGGGGAGAGCACCTGAAGTTAAGCGGCAGGGCAGCCAGTATTAAAAAGGCGGAAAGCATTATCGAATATATCCTGGCCGGCGTGCGCCAGGGGCAGGCAGAATTAGGCAGGACCGACTTGGTTTATCTGATTAATAATTTCAAAAATGAAAAACCAATGAAGGCCCGCGAGATAATGAAATCAATCGGCCCGCGGACCAAAGGGCAGAGAGAGTATGTAGAGGCGATAAAAAAACACGATATCGTCTTCGGCATCGGCCCGGCAGGGACAGGCAAGACCTACTTAGCCATGGCCTGCGCAGTGGAAGCCTTAAAAAAACAGGAAGTGCGCAGGCTGATCCTCACCCGGCCGGCAATTGAAGCAGGCGAATCCTTAGGGTTCCTCCCCGGGGATATGATTGAGAAGATATCCCCGTATCTGAGGCCGCTTTATGATGCGCTTTACGATATGATGGACGCCGAGCGGATTGAAAAGTATCTGGAGACCGGAATTATCGAAGTTGCGCCCCTCGCATATATGCGCGGCAGGACTTTAAACGACGCCTTTATTGTTTTAGACGAAGCGCAAAACTGCACTGCCGAGCAGATGAAGATGTTCCTCACGCGCCTGGGGTTTGATTCCAAGGCGGTGATTACCGGGGATATCACGCAGAGCGACCTGCCGCAGGGCAAGCCCATCGGCCTGCTTCAGGCGCAGGAAATATTAAAAGAAATCTCCGGCATAAAATTTATTTATCTGACCGGTTCCGACGTAGTCAGGCATCTTTTGGTGCAAAAGATTATTGAGGCCTATGACCGGGTAAAGGCATGAATAATAGAATAAAGCTGATTTTTGGCGTGGCAGTAGTTTTTTTAATCAGTTATATCATCAGGGTAAACTTAGTCGTTCCCCTGGCCTTACTCTGCCTCTGGGCATATTTTGATTCCCGGCAGCTGGCGGCGAAAAGTCTCAATTTGATGAATATCACCCTGCTTTTTCTGGTTATTTTCGCTGGCGCTTATTTTATTATCAGGCATGGCCAACCGGTATTATACATCCCCTTTTCGCTGATTCCGATGCTAACTACGCTCTTATTCAATAACCTGGAAGTATCGTTACTGATGACCCTGGCAATTTCTATATCCTTAGGCGGCATTTCCGGAAACTTTTTGCTGCTGCCGGCGTTACTCTCCTTAATCAGCGGCGTATCCGCCAGCATCCTGGTAGAGGGCGCGCGCAAACGCACTACGATTATCCGCGCCGGATTAATCGTCGGCGTCATCCAGGCCTTAGCGCTGCTTTTCATTGAACATTTCTGGCCGGGCCTGCCGCAACGCTACCTCGTACTTATCCTTAACGGCATTGTATCCGGGATTATCGTTTTGGGGATATTGCCGGTTTTTGAATATCTCTTCAAGACAATCACCAATATCAGCCTTCTGGAGCTGGCGGATTTTAACCATCCGCTTTTGCGCCGGATGATTCAGGAGGCGCCCGGGACATATCATCACAGCCTGGTAGTGGGGAACCTTTCCGAAGCTGCCTGCCAGGCGGTGCGGGCAGACGCCTTATTAGCCAGGATCGGGGCTTATTACCACGATATCGGAAAGCTCACCAAGCCCGAATATTTCAGCGAAAACCAGTTTATCAAGATGAGTAAACACGATACCCTTTCTCCGACGATGAGCAAGCTGATTATCATGAATCACATCAAAGAAGGGGCGGAATTAGCCAAGAAATACAAGCTTAATCCGCGCCTGGCGGATTTCATCACGCAGCACCACGGCACGAGCCTGGTTTATTATTTTTACCGCCGGGCTTTAGAAAGCCTGGAGGAGGACCAGGGGATAAAAGAAGAGGGATTCCGTTATGCCGGGCCAAAACCCAAAACCCGCGAGACCGCCATAGTGTTGCTGGCGGATTCCACGGAAGCGGCGACGCGCGCCCTGAAAGACCCGACTCCGGCCAAAATTGAAGAAGTGGTGCATAAGGTGATTAACAATAAATTCATCGACGG
>JBAZGA010000014.1:0-43132 GCA_041653115.1 Candidatus Omnitrophota bacterium | reverse complement strand
AGCCGGCCGCGTGGGAGCGGCGATTACCGCGGAAATCGGCTCGATGCAGGTAACCGAACAGATAGACGCGCTGGAGACCTTGGGGACAAACCCGATTAAATACCTGGTCGTGCCGCGCTTTTTGGCCCTGAGTTTAATGCTGCCCCTTTTGACTTTATACGCCAATATCATCGGCATATTCGGAAGTTACCTGATCTGCGTCATGAAGCTAGGCATATCTCCGAACATGTATATGCGGGTTACTTACGAGTCCTTATTATTCAAGGATTTATTCAGCGGACTGTTTAAGGCGATGATTTTCGGAATGATTATCGCTTTTGTCAGCTGTTACGAAGGCTTTAACGTGGAAGGGGGCGCGGAAGGCGTCGGCCGCGCCACCACCCGTTCGGTAGTCAATGCCTTCATTATGATTATTGTCGCCGACTGTTTCTTTACCGCGTTATTCTATTTTATTTTTCCATAATTTAAGACGATGATAGAGATAATCGAGGCAAGCAAGTCTTTCGGCGTGCATAAGGTCCTGGATAAGCTCAGCCTGAAGATAGAAACCGGTTCGACCTGCGTAGTGATCGGCCGTTCAGGCTGCGGGAAGTCCGTGCTCTTAAAACATATTATCGGCCTATTGAGGCCCGAGAGCGGCAAGGTCTGTATCGAAGGCAGGGAAATCGGGAAGTTAACCCCGCAGGAATTAAACGCCCTGCGTCTTAAGACCGCCCTGGTTTTTCAGGGGGGCGCTCTTTTTGATTCTTTGACCGTGGGAGAGAATGTGGGCTTTGGCCTGATTGAGCACAGCAAGATCGGGCGGAAAGAATTACTGGAGAGGATAGAGGAGGCCTTGTGCCTGGTTGACCTCTGCGGCATCGGTAATTTAATGCCTTCCGAACTAAGCGGCGGGATGAAAAAGCGCGTGGCCCTGGCACGGGCAGTCTGCATCAGGCCGGAAATCATCCTTTACGACGAGCCGACCACCGGCGTAGACCCGATTACCGCGGCCAGCATCAATGAGCTGATCAGGAGCCTGCACGATAAATTGAAGGTTACCGCGGTGGTGGTAACCCACGATATGAAAAGCGCCTACCGGGTGGGAGACAAGATCGCGATGATGTATCAGGGAAAAATTATCGCCGAAGGCACACCCGAAGAAATCCAGAATACCCGGCATCCGGTAGTACACCAGTTTATCAACGGCCTCTCCAAAGGCCCGATAACCGAAACTTTAGAGAGCGACCGCGACCATTACTAAGGTTATTTAAGAGGAGGTAACAAAATGATATTCGGCAGAACCAAGCTGGAGCTGAAGGTGGGAATTTTTGTTTTTCTGGGCCTGGTGATTCTGACCGTCTTTGTTTTATCTATCGGAGGCTTCAAGACTTGGACTATGGGTTACCGGGTTAATTTTAGCTATAATTTTGTGAACGGCGTAAAAGTAGGCGGGCCGGTGAGGTTTGCAGGCGTAGATGTGGGCGTGATTAAGCGGATTAAGTTTTTTACGCCCGAAGGAGAAAAAGAGGAGAAGGTGGTATTGCAGTGTTGGATTAAGCAGGATATCAAAATCCCCCTTGATTCTACCGCCTGGATAAATACCTTGGGGGTTTTGGGCGAGAAATATATCGAGATTATGCCGGGAAAAGATTACCAGCATTATCTTAAGCCGGGCGAGTCCCTGAAGGGCGAAGACCCGCTACCGATGCACGAAGTTTTCAGGATGGTCCGGTCCACGGTAGAAGGCTTAAATGCCGGCATAAACAATAAGCAGGGCACGATCGGCAGGCTGCTTCATGAGGATACGGTTTACAAAAATTTAGAGGCATTTACCGACGATATCAGAAGACATCCCTGGAAGTTGTTAAAGAAGACGAAAGAGAATAGATGAAAACCAAAACTGTTTTTGCCTGCCAGAATTGCGGATACCAGTCGCCCAAGTGGCTGGGGAGGTGCCCGGACTGCAGCAGCTGGAATTCTTTTGTTGAGGAAGACTATAGCGCCCCTTCCGCAAAACACAGGGAGAGGACCTCGCTATATAAAGACGAGCCGGTGCTTTTAAAAGATATAGAAGTTAAGGAAGAGTCGCGGCTTAAAACAGGCATCTTAGAACTGGACAGGGTATTGGGAGGGGGCATTGTGCCGGGGTCGGTAATCTTAATCGGCGGAGACCCGGGTATCGGCAAGTCCACTATTTCTTTACAGGTTTCTTCTCAGCTGACAAAGCTCAAAGAGACCGTCCTCTATGTCAGCGGCGAAGAGTCGGTAGCGCAGACAAAATTACGGGCAAAGCGCCTCGGCGACAGCAGCAAAGACGGCTCTCTTTACATTGTCAATCAGACAGACCTTTCTCTGATTATTGAGTATATCAAAAAGCTCAAGCCAAGAGCGGTGATTATAGATTCTATACAGGTAATCTTCGAGCCGACGATCAGCTCTTCGCCGGGCAGCGTCAGCCAGGTAAGGGAATGCGCCGGCATCCTGACGCAGCTGGCAAAGACTTCCGGCACAGCTATTTTTATTATCGGCCATGTCACCAAAGAAGGGACACTTGCCGGCCCAAGAGTACTTGAGCATATCGTCGATACGGTGCTTTATTTTGAGGGAGAAAGGTTCTCCATCTACCGCATCCTGCGCGCGGTTAAAAACAGGTTCGGCTCAACCAATGAAATCGGCGTCTTTGAAATGAGCTCGGCGGGGTTGCGGGAAGTAAGCAACCCTTCGGAAATTTTCTTATCGGAAAGGCCGAAAGATGTAACCGGCTCCGTGGTTACTTCCCTTTTAGAGGGCAGCCGTCCGCTTCTGGTAGAAATTCAGGCACTGGTGAGTAAGGCCGGCTTCGGATACGCGCGGCGCCGGGCGCAGGGTTTTGATTATAACCGCCTGAGCCTGTTAATCGCGGTTTTAGAAAAAAGAATCGGCCTGCATTTGGAATTGGAGGATATCTTCGTGAATGTGGCCGGCGGCATCAAGATAGAAGATCCGGCAGCAGATTTGGCAGTGGCGGTAGCGGTGGTTTCCGCGCACCGGGAGCAGTTAGTAATGCCGGAGGCAATATTTTTAGGGGAGCTGGGATTAGCCGGAGAGGTGCGCAGCATATCGCAGGCGGTCTTGCGCATCAATGAAGCGGAAAAGCTGGGCTTTAAGCACTGCATCCTGCCCAAAAACAATTATAAGAATTTAGATTATAAAAAAGGCGCGATGGAATTAGTGCCGGTTTCTACCTTGAAAGAGGCATTGGATATTACCTTAAGGAGGTAGGCGATGAATTTATTATTATTACGCATTCTTTTTGTTCTGGGTAGCTCCATCGTCGGGTACCTGACGCTTACGCCGAAGGCGTCGAGTATTTTGGGCGGTGCTATCGGCGGGCTGGCGGCACTGGGCATCATAATTTTGGAGACCGGTATGCGCAAGGTATCGGTGAGAGGCCTCTCCAGCACTGTCTTTGGCCTGATCTTAGGCTTGATTATGGCAAAACTGGTTACGGACGCCTTCAGCTTAGCCCCTATTTCGCCAGAGAGCCTTTCCCTGATCAGGGTTACCCTGACCCTGATTTTCTGTTATTTAGGCATGGTTATCGGCCTGCGCGGCAAAGACGAGTTTAATATTATCATTCCTTATGTACGGCTGCGCCGGCAGGACCAGTCCGAAGGGATAGTGCTCCTGGATACCAGCGTAATTATCGACGGCAGGATAGTGGATATCTGCAAGACCAAATTTTTAGAAGGCAAAATGGTGATACCGCGTTTTGTCTTAAAAGAATTACAGCAGATCGCCGACTCTACCGACCCGATTAAGCGGCAAAGAGGCCGCCGGGGCTTAGAGATACTGCACGCCATCCAAAAGGAAACCGGCCAGGATATTGCCCTGCACGAAGAAGAATTCCCCGAGACGCCGGAAGTAGACGCAAAGCTGGTAAAATTAGCCCAGCTCTTAGACGCGAAAGTATTAACCGTGGATTTCAATCTTAACCGGGTAGCCACTCTCCAGGGCGTAAAAGTGCTGAATATAAACGAGCTGGCGAACGCCTTGAAACCCGTGGTCTTTCCGGGCGAGCAGATGCAGATTAAATTGATTAAAGAAGGCAAGGAGCATAATCAGGCAGTGGGTTACCTTGACGACGGCACAATGGTGGTGGTGGAAGAGGCCCGCCGGTTTATCGGCCAGGAATTAAGGGTCGTGGTTACCTCGGTTTTACAGACCCAGGCAGGGAGGATGATTTTTACCAAGATAGAGCGATAAGATGCATGTGAGCGCCATAGTTCTTGCCGCCGGCAAAGGCTTAAGGCTGGATCCCAGGATCCCCAAGCCGCTGCTTAAGATTGGCTCCCGGCCGGTGATAATTCATTCTCTGGAGACACTGAATAAACACCCGCGCGTTAAAGAGATTATCGTCGCAGTCAATGCCCAGAACCAAAAAAAGATCGTCAATAAAATCAAGCGCTATAGAATTACCAAAGTCAGCCGGATAGTTTTAGGCGGCAAAGAGCGCCAGGATTCGGTGCGCAACGCCCTCAAAGCCGTAGCCTGCTCTGCCGGTTTAGTGCTGATACATGACGCGGCAAGGCCTTTTATTACCGGAGAAAGAATTTCTGCGCTGATAAAAGAGGCGCAAAGCAGGGGCGCGGCGATTTTGGGAGTGCCGGTAAAGGCAACGATTAAAGAGATCCACGGCAAATCCAGGGTGAAAAAGACATTAAAAAGAGAGAATCTGCGCGAGATACAGACGCCGCAGGTATTCAGGAAGGATTTGATTTTAGAGGCATATCGGAAATTCGGCGATAGCCCGGTTACCGATGACGCGGCATTGGTAGAAAAATTAGGCGCGGGAGTGAGCGTTGTTTTGGGTTCTTATGAGAATATAAAAATAACTACGCCCGCAGACTTGGCGATTGCCGAAGCATTCTTGGGGCAGAAGAGATGCCGTCGTATAAAATAGGCATAGGTTACGATATCCACCGCCTGGCAGAAGGCCGTAAATTATTCATCGGCGGTGTGGAAATCCCGTATCTTAAGGGTTTATTGGGCCATTCGGACGGGGATGTGCTTTTACACGCCGTATCCGACGCCTTGTTGGGGGCGTTATCCGCAGGCGATATCGGCGAGCACTTTCCCGACAGCGAGCCCCAATACCATGGTATCGCAAGCAGTGAATTGTTAAAAAAAGTATACGCTTTAGTCAAGGCCAGGGGCTATACAATCAATAATATCGACACGGTAGTGATTGCCCAGGAGCCGGTGCTTTCGCCGTTTAAAAAACAGATACAGGAAAGAATAGCGCAAATCTTGAAGATGGAAAACAGCGCAGTCAGCGTAAAGGCTAAGACTAACGAGGGTTTAGGCGAAACAGGCAAAAAGGAAGCAATCGCCGGTTATGCCGTTGTAATCATAACGAGGGGGGATTAAAATGTCGCTTTTTTTAAAGGTATTATTCATCCTCTTGGGGTTATTCGTCTTGAAGATTATCCTGATCAGTTTCTTTTTCCGTAACGAGATTAAAAGCGCCCGAAGAAAAGACCCGGCAGCAAGGAGTTTTCTCGAGGTGCTTTTGCTTTACCAGGGGCTGCACGCTTTAATCAGCCACCGGATTGCGTATTTCTTATATAAAATACACTGGTTTTTCCCGGCGCGTTTAATCAGCCAGGCCGCCAGGTTTATGACCGGGATTGAAATCCATCCGGGAGCCAAAATCGGCAAGGGTTTCTTTATTGACCACGGTATGGGCATAGTTATCGGCGAGACGGCAATTATCGGCGATGATGTGCTTTTATACCAGGGCGTGACTCTGGGGGGGGCGGGCCTGGAAAAAGGCAAGCGCCACCCGACTATCGGCAATAACGTAGTCATCGGCGCAGGAGCAAAGGTGTTGGGCAATATCAGTGTCGGAGACAATTCTTACATCGGCGCAAATGCCGTTGTCGTAAAAGACGTTCCGCCGAATTCCACGGTCGTAGGTGTCCCGGGAAGAATTACCAAGCAGGACGGCAAGAAAATAGATACCAGCTTAGACCATGTCCATGTCTTCGATCCGATCATGCAAAGTATAGAGGAATTACAAAAGAGGATTGAGGAGCTAAAAAAATAGATAGCGCATGCCTATTTCTCTCTATAATTCCCTTACCCGCAAAAAAGAGGAATTCATCCCGCAAAACCCGCCCCGGGTAAATATCTATACCTGCGGCGTCACGGTCTATGACGAAAGCCACATCGGGCACGCCAGGAGCCTCTATATTTTTGACGTAATCAGGCGCTATCTTGCCTGCCGCGGCTTTAAAGTCAAATTCATCAGAAATATTACCGATATAGACGATAAAATCATTAACCGCGCCAATGAATTGAAGGTTAGCTGGCAGGATTTAGTGAAAAAATATATCGATAGATATTACGAAGATTTAAAGAGCCTGGGAATTGAAAAGGCAGATGCCGAACCGCGGGCAACGGAAAATATCCCGGAGATGATTAAATATATCCAGGGATTAATTGAAAAAGGGTATGCTTATCAAGCCGGCGGCGACGTCTATTTTAATGTGCGCCAATTTCCCGCTTACGGCAAGTTATCCGGCCAGAATATTGAGCAGATGGAATCAGGCGCCAGAATAGAGCCGACAGAAGATAAAAAAGACCCGTTGGATTTTGCCTTATGGAAGGCATCCAAACCGGGCGAGCCGAGCTGGGACAGCCCGTGGGGAAAGGGCAGGCCCGGTTGGCATATTGAATGTTCCGTGATGTCGCAAAAATTCCTCCAGACCCAAACGCTGGATATTCACGCCGGCGGCAGGGACCTCATCTTTCCGCATCACGAGAATGAAATTGCCCAGGCAGAAGCTTTGACTGGCAAGCCTTTTGCCAAGTACTGGATTCACCACGGCCTGCTGACCATTAACGGCCAGAAGATGGCCAAGTCAGCGGGGAATTTCGTGACCATCAAGGATTTTATCAATAAGTATAAATATACCGATCTCTTAAAAGTATTTTTTCTTTCCGCGCATTATTCCCATCCGATTGATTATACCGATGAAAAAATCGAGGAAGCAAGGCAGGCATTGGAAAGGATTTCCATCCTCTTAGGGAAAATAGGCAGTGAGAAGCCGGGGAAAACAATTCCCGAGATCGAAGAGATGAAAAATAATTTTATTAAGGCAATGGATGATGATTTTAATACGCCCGGGGCATTAGCCGCAGTCTTTGAGCTGGTAAATCTAACTAATAAGAATATAGAAAATCCGGATTTCAGTTATCAGGCTAAAAAGACCTTAAAAGAATTATTAGGGCTTTTAGGATTGAGCCTTGAGTTTACTAAAGCGCAAGATGCGCAAGATGATAAGAAACTGATTCAGGATTTAATCGCCAAGCGTATCCGCCTGAAAGAAGAGAAGAAATTCTCGGAAGCCGATAAAATCAGGAAAGATTTGGAAGCCAAAGGAATTATTTTAGAAGATACCAAAGACGGCAAAACAACCTGGCGGAGGAAGTTGTAAGATTTTATGCGTTTCGCTGGAGGCGATTAGAAAATTTTTGGCTGCTAATATGAAAGGTAAATTCATTACATTCGAAGGTTCGGAAGGGTGCGGCAAGAGCACGCAGTCGCGGCTCCTGGCGCAGTATTTAAAAAGTAAGGGTAAGCGCGTGGTTTATCTGCGCGAGCCGGGCGGTGTCAAGGCGGCCGAGCAAATCCGTAAGCTTTTGCTAAACCCGAAAAACAAAATTTCTCCTGCGGCGGAAACCCTCTTGTATATGGCAGCACGGGCGGAGTTAGTCAGCGAAATTATCAAGCCGGCTTTAGCCAAAGGTAAAATCGTGATCTCTGACCGCTTCCTTGATTCTACCATCGCTTATCAGGGTTACGGCCTGGGCATGGATATTAAAACCATTAAAGCCATCGGTAAATTTGCTACCCTGGGAATTAAGCCGGACTTGACTATTCTGCTTGATCTGCCGGTAAAAAAGGGCCTTAAACACCGGCAGGGGAAAAAAGACCGCATTGAGCGCCGCAGCCTGGCTTATCATCAGCGGGTAAGGGAAGGGTATCTTGCGCTTGCCCGTCGGGAACCCCAAAGAATAAAGATCATTAAACTCCATGACCATATTCAGGTAACCCAGGGAAAAATCAGAAAGTTATGTCATTCGCTGATATAAAAGGCCAGGACCAGGCTGTAGAGAGATTAAAGGAATACTTGCGGCAGGGACGGCTTGCCTCCAGCTACCTTTTTTTGGGGCCGGACGGCGTTGGTAAATGCCTGGCTGCCAGGACGCTGGCCAAGGCGATAAACTGCCTGGAAGATAATCTTGACTCCTGCGGTAGATGCCCTTCCTGTTTAAAGATAGAAAAAAACGGGCATCCCGACGTGCATATTCTCGGCAGCTCAAGCGGCGAAACTCTGGCGGCTTCCGGCACAATCAAGATAGAAGATATCCGCCAGATGCAAAAAGAGATAAATTTAAAATCCTATGAAGGTAAGCTCAAAGTTTTTATTATCGATAACGCGCATCGTTTGACTGCCGAGGCCTCGGGCGCTCTTTTAAAAACCCTTGAGGAGCCGCCCGCAGAAAGTTTGATTATCCTGCTTAGCTCTAAGCCGGCATTATTATTTAAGACGGTAATTTCCCGCTGCCAGGTGCTCAAGTTTCTTCCGCTGCCGAGGATAAAGCTTGAGGAAATCCTGCAAAAAGATTATCGCTTTGACAGCCGCGAGGCGCATTTTCTGGCTTATTTTTGCGAAGGCAGGCTGGGTTACGCCATGAGGCTAAAGGAACTGGATATATTCAGGGAGAAAAACCGGATTATCGAAGGGTTAGGTTCTCCGGGCATCTTGGCTCCGGGGGAGGATTTGGCAGAAAGCCGGGAGAGCCTGCGGCAAGGCCTGAATATATTGGCAGCCTGGTTCCGGGATATATATATGATAAAAACCGGCTCGATCCACAAGGAACTGATTAATTTTGACCGCCGGGAGCAGTTATTAAGGCTGATGAACCGTTATTCTTTCAGCGAGCTTGACGAAATATTGAAGTATATTTCGGATTCATTATTGTATCTGGAGCAGAATATAAATGTTAAGCTGCTCTTATCCAACCTGAAGTATTTAATGAAAGGTTAGGTATCGCGATGGAAAAAACGGTATTAGTCAGGTTGAGGGATTCGGGCTCAACCCTTTTTTATAGCACGGGGGCTTTAGCGGTAAAAGAAGGCGATTATGTGATTGTCGAGCATGACCGCGGCCTGGATTACGGCCAGATTATTTCGCCGGATGAGGCGGCGGCAGGGGCTGCCTCGAAAGAGCCGGTAAAGAAAGTGGTGCGCCTGGCTAATGACAGCGATTTGAAACATATCGGGGAAAACAGAAACAAGGCCAAGGAGGCATTCAATACCTGCCTGAAGAAAATCGATGAACATAAGCTGGAAATGAAGCTGGTACAGGCGGAGTATTCTTTTGACCGCAGCAAAATCATTTTTTACTTTACCGCCTCGGGAAGGGTGGATTTCAGGAATTTAGTCAAGGACCTGGCAAAGATTTTTAAGGCGAGGATAGAGCTGCGACAGATCGGCGTCAGGGATGAGGCAAAATTTTTCGGCGGCTTTGGCTCTTGCGGAAGAGAACTCTGCTGCGCGCGGTTCCTGAAGGATTTTGAACCGGTAACCATTAAAATGGCAAAAGAAGAAGGGCTTCCCTTAAACCCGCCCAAGATTTCCGGGCTCTGCGGAAGGCTGATGTGCTGCCTGAGTTTTGAATATGAGACGTATAAGCTCTTAGCCAAAGGCCTTCCCCGCGAAGGAGAAAAGGTGCATACCCCGCAGGGAAAAGGCAAGGTTACCAGCGTCAATGTCTTTAAGCGCAAGGCGACAGTGGAACTGGAAGACGGCACGCAAATAGAGATGGATTATAAATAGACCGGATAATATGGCGGATAAATTTTATATCACTACTCCTTTATATTACGTCAATGCCTCCCCGCACATCGGCCACTCTTATACCAATATCGCCGCGGATTCTTTAGCGCGCCATATGCGCAAGAACATCGGCGGCGGGAATGTCTGGTTCCTCACCGGAACCGACGAGCACGGCCAGAAGATACAAAAGGCAGCCGATGAAAAAAAATTAACCCCGCAGGAGTTTGCCGACCGGACCGTTTCACAGTTTAAGCTGCTCTGGAAAGAGCTGAATATCTCCTATGATGATTTTATCCGCACTAGCGAAGAAAGACACGTAAAGACGGTACAAAAGGTTTTAGAGATACTTTATGAAAAGAACGATATCTATCAGGATAAATACGAGGGCTGGTATTGCACGCCTTGCGAGACTTTCTGGGTTGAATCACAGGTAGCCGACCAGCTCTGTCCGGACTGTAAAAGGAAATTAGAAAAAATATCCGAGATCAATTATTTCTTTAAGTTGTCAAAATACCAGGATTGGCTGATTAAATATATCCAAGTCCATCCGGAGTTTGTCAGGCCGCAAAACAGGTACAATGAGGTTTTAAGTTTCCTAACTTCGAATAAATTAAACGACCTTTGCATCTCCCGGCCAAAAGAGCGCCTCAGCTGGGGGATACCTTTGCCGTTTAGCTCCGGCCACGTCTGTTATGTCTGGTTTGACGCGCTGATAAATTATATCAGCGCGGTAGGTTATTTTGACGAAAAGAATCATTATATTTCCGAATGGTGGCCGGCAGACCTGCATTTGATCGGCAAGGATATTTTAAGGCAGCATGCGGTGTACTGGCCGATTATGCTTGCGGCGTTAGGCATAGACCTCCCAAAGACCATCTTTGCCCATGGCTGGTGGTTAATCGGCGAAAATAAGATGTCTAAATCGCGGGGGAATGTAGTTAATCCGATAGATATGGTAAACCAGTTCGGCATAGATACCTACCGGTATTTTTTACTGCGCGATGTGCCTTTTGGCCTGGACGGGAATTTCTCCGAAGAGGCGATTATCAAGCGCTTCAATAGCGACCTGGCAAATGACCTGGGGAATCTTGTCTATCGTACGCTGACGATGGTGGAAAAATATTATCAAGGCGCGGTGCCGCAGCAGGGTAAACTGGATGAAGCGGGGAAGAAAATAGGCGAAATTATTAAGGCGCTGCCGGCGGAAGCCGCCGCTTCAATGAAAGAGCTCGGGTTTAGCCTTGCCCTGGAAAAAATCTGGGATTTGATCAGCCTGGCCAACAAGTACATCGAACAAAAAAAGCCCTGGAATTTAGCCAAAGAAAATAAGGTGGATGAATTGAAGGCGTTTATCCGTTTGCTGGTTGACGTGATCGCGGCAGTTGCAGGCGAGATAGCGCCTTTTATGCCGGATACCGCCGCTTCCATCAAAGCGCAATTAGGCGAAAAAGAAATCAGAAAAGGTAAGCCTTTATTTCCCCGCATAGATAATCTAAGAACTGACAGCTGACAACTATGCTGATCGATACGCATTGTCATTTAGACTTTCCCGAATTCGATCCTGATAGAGACGAGGTTATCCGGCGCGCTAAAAATGAAGGTGTCGGCTGTATTATCAATATCGGCTCAAGCCTGGAAGGTTCAGAGAGGGGCGTAGAATTAGCCAAAGAATACGATTCTGTCTACGCCAGCGTAGGCCTGCATCCGCACGAAGCGGATAAATTTAATCAGAAAACCCGCGATATTCTGGAGGGGTTGGCAAAAAAAGATAAGGTAGTGGCAGTCGGAGAAATCGGGCTTGATTATTATAGGAATTACGCGCAGGCGGAGAATCAAAAAACCTTATTTTTATCTTTGGCCGGGTTAGCCAAAGACCTGGGCCTGCCTTTAGTGATACACAACCGCCAGGCTGATGAGGATACATTAAGGGTTTTAAAAGAAGTGATGCCGGTTGAGGCGGTGGTGCATTGTTTTTCCGGAGATGAAAAATTTTTAAAAGAATGCCTGGGCCTGGGTTTTTTTATTTCTTTTACCTGTAATATCACTTATAAGAAGGCGGAGAGTTTGAAGAATATGGTAAAGCTGGCGCCGCTGGAGAGAATCTTACTGGAAACCGATGCCCCGTTTTTGCCTCCGGAAGGCTCACGCGGCAGGCGGAACGAGCCGGTAAATGTAAAATTTGCAGCTGAAGCAATATCCAGGATTAAAGGTATTGACGTTAAAGAAGTAGCGCGTATTACTACCGATAACGCCACGAGTTTCTTCAAACTTACAAGAGCCGATCTTGGTTTATGCTGATGAAGCCTAAAGTTTCTCTTGTCAGATGCACCAACTACGAAGCGGCTTTAGTCTCTAAAGCGGTTAAAGAGGCCGTAGATTTAATCGGCGGGATCACGAATTTTATCCGGCCGCAAAGCAGGGTCCTGGTTAAGCCCAACCTTCTACTTGGAACAGGCCCGGAATCCGGCATCACCACTCACCCTGAAGTTGTACGCGCGGTAATAAAACTCTTAAAAGGGATTAACTGTAAGATATTTTTAGGCGATGCCCCCTGGGCCAGCAATACCCAGATAGACAACGTGGATGAAGTTTATAAAAACTCCGGGATGAAAATGGTGAGTGAAGAAGAGGGCATCGAGTTGGTTAAATTTGATAAGCGGCGCTGGAGAGAGAAATTCCCCTTAGCTGCCTGGCTTGATCATTGCGATTATCTGGTCTCAATCCCTAAATTAAAGACACACGAGGTTACTGTTTTAACCGCCGCAATCAAGAATCTTTTCGGATTGGTTTCCGGCCCTTATCGGCTTGAGCTGCATAAAAAATATTTTCCTCGGAGAGAATTTGCCAGGATGCTGGTGGATGTTTACCAGGAGACAAGGCCGGCTTTGACGGTTGTGGACGGGATCACGGCGATGGAGGGAGACGGGCCGGGAACCGGAGGGAAAACACGCCAGGCAGGTTTACTCCTGGCAGGTTCTGACGCCGTGGCCCTGGATAGCGTGGCAGCCATAATTATGGGGATTGAGCCCTTTAGTATTCCCACTACCAGGGAAGCGGCCCGCAGGGGGCTGGGAGAGGCGGATATCGCTCAAATTGAAGTTCTGGGCGAGAAATTAAAGGATGTTATCGGCAAGCCTTTTCAGCTGCCGGTTAGCTCAATGGCCAGGAAGCTGCCGCGGCCGGTTGTTGAGATAGCCAAAAAGCTAATCCGTTTTTATCCCAAAATAGACGACCATAATTGTATTCGTTGCGGTACCTGTATTCGGGCCTGCCCGAAAAAAGTAATCAGTATGCGGGCGAATAAAGTCGTGATTGATTATCGCGGATGTATCTCTTGTTTTTGCTGCCAGGAGGCCTGCCCTGCCTCGGCAATCAAAATCAAAAGGAGCTTGTTGGCCAAAATCGCCGGCTTATAATCTTAGGGGCGTTTTGGAAAGAAATTATGAATATACGGACTATAGAGTGGCGGCAGAATAAAATTAAGATCATTGACCAGACTAAGCTGCCGTCTGAATTAAAGTACCTTTATCTGGCGGAGCCCAAGAGTCTTTGGCGCGCGATTAAAGAGTTAAAAGTGCGCGGAGCCCCGGCATTAGGCGCGGCAGCGGCCTTAGGCGTTTATTTAGGGATAAAAGATTCAAAGGCAAGGAATTTTAAGGCGTTCATCCGGGAGCTGGATAAAGTAACCAGATACCTTGCTTCTTCGCGCCCCACGGCGAGAAATCTCTTTTGGGGCCTGGAAAGGATGCGCGGCCTTGCCAAAAAAAATAAAGCTAAGCCGGTAGCGCTAATCAAAAGACTGCTTTTCCAGGAGGCGCAAAAGATTATTGAAGAAGATAGAAGGGCCTGCCGCAGGATAGCGGCGCATGGCGCCGGGTTAATCAAGAAGAAAGATACGATATTAACGGTTTGTAATGCCGGAATATTGGCGACCATTGATTACGGCACTGCCTTAGGCGTAATTTACCGCGCCAAAGAAGAGGGCAAGAGAATAAAAGTTTATGCCTGCGAAACCAGGCCTTTGTTACAGGGCGCGCGTTTGACTACCTGGGAATTGCAAAGGAGGGGAATCGAGGTGACGCTTATCTGCGATAATATGGCGGCCGCCTTGATGCAGCAGGGAAGCATTGACAAGGTAATTACCGGCGCAGACCGGATCGCTTTAAACGGCGACGCCGCGAATAAAATCGGGACTTATAATCTGGCGGTTTTAGCGGCGTATCATCGGATACCTTTTTATATCGCAGCTCCGGCTTCCACTTTTGATTTGAAGATTAAATCCGGCAGGGATATCCCTATTGAAGAGCGGCCCAAAGAAGAAATTACGCATTTATTTTTTAAAGAGCCAATCCCTCTCAAGGGAATAAAGGCCTATAATCCGGCTTTCGATGTTACGCCGCACGAATTGATTACGGCGATTATTAGCGACAAGGGCATTATCCGCGCGCCCTATAAAAAGAATATCCCTAAGATTAGAGATGAAGATAAGTAGGATCGGCGAGTTCGGGTTAATTGAGAGGTTCAGGAAATCAATCAGTCTTGATGCCTCGGTGATAAAAGGCTCCGGCGATGACTGCGCCGTATTAAAATTCGATAAAAACAATTATCAGCTTTTTACCTGCGATATGCTGGTTGAGGGGGTTGATTTTAGGCCCGGCACAGACCCGTATTTGATCGGTAGAAAAGCTTTAGCGGTTTCTCTCAGCGATATCGCTGCCTGCGCCGGTTTGCCGCGCTATTGCCTAGTGTCGATGGCCCTTCCCAAGGGCATCTCCGTAGAAAGGGTTGACCGGCTTTCTCAAGGGATATTCGATTTGGCAAAAGCGCACAAGCTCAACATTGTCGGCGGAGACTTAAGCCGCGCCAGCCGCCTGAGTATCGATATCAGCATCCTGGGAAGCGTGGAAAAGAAGCGCCTGGCCTTAAGGAGCGGCGCGAAAAAAAAGGATATCATCTTTACCAGCGGCCCACTCGGCGGTTCTTTGCGGGGCAGGCACCTTAAGTTTACGCCCAGGCTGAAAGAAGCCAGGTTCCTGGCGAAAAACTTCAAAATAAATTCGATGATAGACATCTCCGACGGGCTGGCGCAGGATCTAGGCCATATTTTAAAAGAAAGTTCAGCCGGAGCAGTAATTTATGAGAGATTGATTCCTCTAAACAAGGAAGCGCGCGGCTTAAGCGACGCGCTTTATACGGGCGAAGACTTTGAGCTGCTTTTTACCTTAAGCCGTCAAGAGGCAAAAAAGCTCTTAAACAGGCGGGGGAATAATTTCCCGCCTATCGGAGAAATCGTGGAGAAAAAATACGGCTTGAGGCTGGTGGATAAAAAGGGGCGGGAAAAGGTTATTCTGCCCCGGGGCTTCCGGCATTTTTAAAAATATGCAGGTAACTTCTAAATCCGTAAATCGTACTTTAAAAATAGGAAGACTGGTGGCAAAGAGCCTGAAACGGGGCGATATACTTTGCCTATTCGGGCAATTAGGCGCGGGGAAAACCGTTTTTACGAAAGGCATTGCAGCGGGCCTGGGGATTAAAAAAGAAAATATCATCAGCCCTTCCTTTGTCTTAATCCGCGAATACCCCGAAGCGAAATTGCCTTTTTATCATTTTGACCTTTACCGCTTAAAGGAGCAAAAGCAAATCCTCTTTTTAGGATACGAAGAATACCTTTATGGCGACGGGGTCTCGGTAATTGAATGGGCAGACAGGTTAGGGAGGCTTTTGCCACTTGAATTTTTGAAAATAGAATTATTGATTAAGGATGTTAAGGAGAGGCGGATTAAATTTACCTCGTTCGGCAGCCGTTATCAGGAGCTTTTGGAGAAAATCAGTGAAAATCTTAGCCGTTGACACCACTACCCGTTTCTTGTGCCTGGGCATCTATGCTCATTCCAGGATATGCGAATACGTTTTAGAACTCGGCCGCAAGCAGTCCGCTTTACTTGTTCCTACCATCAAGAGGGTTTTAGAGGCCGCGGATTTAGCTGCCGGCGATATCGATTATTTCGCCTGTGGTTTAGGCCCCGGCTCTTTTACCGGCATGCGCGTGGGACTGGCTGCGATTAAAGGCTTTAGCTGGGCTTTGCATAAACCTGTCCTGAGTATTTCTACGCTGGATATCCTGGCCAGGAACGCTCAAGATAATGACGCAGCCTATATTATGCCGGCTATCGACGCTAAAAGGGGGCTGATTTACTGCGCTATTTTTAAAAATAAGGGCGGTCAGATAAAAAGAATAACGCCTTATCTGCTTTTGACGGAGAGGGAATTCTTGAGGCGCGCCAGGCCCGGAAGCGCGATTTTAGGCGATGCCGCCGGCCTGTATAAAGAAAAATTTCTAAAAAATATAAAGGGCGTAACTATTTTAGAAAAAGATTATTGGTATCCCAAGGCACGCAACATAATCGGCCTGGCTTTAGAGAGGCTCAAAGGTAAAAAAATCACCGATGCGTTCAGACTAAAACCGATTTACCTTTATCCCAAAGAATGCCAGGTCAGGAGGCATAAAGCAAGATGAATAAAGATAAGCACATCGGATACAGGCCGACCTGGGCAGAGATTAATTTAGGCAATTTGGCCCATAATTTTCAGCAAGTCAAAAAAATATTAGCGCCGCAGGTCAAGGTAATGGTGACGGTGAAAGCCGATGCCTACGGCCACGGCTTAATCCCCGTAGCGCAAAAATTAGCTGCTTGCGGCGTAGATTACCTGGGTGTTGCCTCTATCGATGAAGGCATCGCCTTAAGGCGGGAGAAAGTAATGCTTCCTGTTTTAGTATTGGGCACTGTTTTGGCAAAAGACATTGAGCCGTTCTTCAGGTACCGGCTGATACCGACGGTATGCAGCGAGGATTTAGCCCTGGCTTTAAATCAGCGGGCAAGGCGCGAGGGTAAAGCGATAAGCGTGCATGTTAAAGTCGATACCGGGATGGGCAGAATCGGAGTTTTACATCAGGACGCAGAAGAGCTGATCAGGAGAATAGATGCTCTGAAATTTATCAATATCGAAGGTCTCTTCACGCATTTTGCCTTTGCCGACATTAACAGAAAATTCACCTTATACCAGATAGCTCTGTTTGAGCGCCTGATTACGAGCTTAGGCCGGCACGGTATACATATCCCGCTGAAGCACGCCGCCAACAGCATGGGCGTAATCAACTATAAAAAAAGCCATTTTAACCTGGTCAGGCCGGGCCTGGTAATTTATGGGCTTTATCCAAAAGCAGGTTTGAGCATAAAATTAAAACCGGTTTTAAGTTTGAAGACTAAGGTTGTATTTTCCAAGAGAGTGCCTGCCGGCTCCGGCATCAGCTACGGCCATATTTATATCACCAAACGGGATACCAACATCGTAACTTTACCTATTGGTTACGGAGACGGATACCCGCGCAATCTCTCCAATATCGCGCCGGTGCTCATCAAGGGAAAGCGTTTTAAGGTGGCGGGGAGGATTTGCATGGACCAGATTATGGTGGATGTGGGGAATTTAACGGTAAAAACAGGCGATGAAGCCGTGCTCATCGGCGCGCAAGCTAAAAATCGCGTCAGCGCAGAAGAATTAGCCGAGCTGTCCGGGACTATTCCCTATGAAATTGTCTGCGGCCTGGGCAGCCGCGTGCCGCGCGTCTATATCGATTAAGGCAGGGTCGAGATAAAATATAAGCTGGCAATCAGGGTAATAATTTGCGTTAGAGAAGCGCTCAAAGCAGGCATTAAAATTCCCGCCTTACCCAGAGCAATGCTTACCGCGTTCAATACGTAGTAGAGAAATCCCATCATCATCGATAGCCCCAGAGAAGACAGGCCCGTGGCGCGTTTTTTCATCTTCAGGGCAAAAGGGATACCCAGGAAAATAATCACGATGCTGGTAAAAGGCGAAAAATAGCGCTGGTAGAGGTCTACCTTGATATTCCTGATTACTCCGATTGCTCCGCTTTTGGAGAGCTTCCATAAATAATCGTCAAGCTGGGCGATAGTCATATAATCGGTGCGCTGCCTCTGGGTAAGGAATTCCTGCGGCGTCTCCGGGATAGCCATTACCTGTTCTTCAAGATATTGCGGTTCTTGTTTAGTCTGCCCGCTTTCATCAAATTCATAGGTAATCACCTGGTAGAACCTCCAAAGCCCGTCCTGATAGATGCCCTTGTTTGCCACGATTTTTTTGGTGATGTTTTGCTGCTCGTCGTGCTCTAAGACCGTTATTCCCTCCATCGTCGCTTCGGCCGGGAAAAATTTGCTGACAAAGAAGAGCCTGTTTTTCAGGCCGTAGATGGAAAGGTTGCTGATGGGTTCATTTTGTTTTTCCGGAGCTTTTTTTCTGCCGCTTTCCATATCATCTTTAATCTTTTGATTCAGGACCAGCGACTGCGGCACCAGCCGGTCGTTGACCCAGAATACGCAGAGGCTCACTAAAAATCCGAAGATAATTACCGTCTTGGCAATCTGGAAGATGCTTAAGCCGGCCGAGCGCATGGCAATAATCTCATTGCCGCGGTTTAATTTTCCGAAAGTGTATAAAGTGCTTAAAAGGCAGGCGACCGGAGAGACCTGGACAAAAATAATCGGCAGGTAGGATAAGTAATATTCAAGCAGGATGAATAAATTGACCTTCTGTTTTAATATTTCGTCTAAATTGGAAAATATGTCGATGATGATGTATAAAAAAAGAAAAGTCAAAAGGCAGATCAGGAAGAGGCTGAGTACCGATTTCAGGATATAGCGGTCTAAGATGCGCATAGGCGATAAGTCAAAATTATGCCCACCGTCCCCAGGACGATATTCGGTATCCACATCGCGACTTGGGGCTCAATATAACCCTGCAGGCTTAAGGCCTCGGAACCGATGAGCATCAGGTAATACATCATCACCACGATAAAGGCAATGCCGAAATTAAGCGTTTTTTCGCGGCGCCGGGTGATGATTGCCAGGGATGAACCGAGGAGTATAAATACGAGGCAGGAGAAGGCGAGGGCGATTTTTTCGTGGATTTCCGTAACCAGGGGCGCCGGGTCAACGCCTTCTGCCTTTAGTTTTTGCGCCTCTTTTTTGAGTTCGGCTATGGTCATGTCTTTGGGTTTCTTGTCAACCTCCTTGCCCTGCGCCTGGCCGAGGTTGAGGGTCATAAAATAAGTTTTGAAATTCAACTTGTAGAAATTAGTGGGATTTTTCGGGTCCGGCTCGTCGGATGTCCCCTCCATCAGCTTGAGCTTGACCATATTTTTTTCCGGCACGGCGGTAAATTCCCCGCGCTTGGCGATGATGGTGCGCGTGGGCTTGCCTTCCTGAGGCTCATAAACGCGCACATTATGCAGCCGGTTTTTTTTCTGGTCTACCTGATAGACGAAAAGAATATATTTCTGAAAGGAATTGATGAATACGCCCGGCTCGAGCGCGGCAGTAGGATTTCTGATGCCTACCTGGGTTAATGTTTTTCGGGTGGCATAATGCGCGTAAGGAATAACCCGGTCGTTAAAGACTACCAGGAGCAGGCTTAAGATTAATCCGACAATCAAGAGGGGCAGAATCAGGCTGAACAAGTTCACTCCGCTGGCCTTGATGGCGATAATTTCATTATCGCTGGAGAGCCTGCCCAGAGAAAGCAGCACCGCGGTTAAGCTGGCAATCGGCAGGGTATAAGTCAACAGGTAGGGCATCATAAAGAGGAAGAGCTTTGAGATGCTGAATAAATCCACGCCTTTATTGATTACCAGGTCCGCCATTTTGATCAAATTGCCCAGGAGCATGACAAAGGTCAGCACTCCCAGCCCCAGGAATAAGGGCGCGATAAATTCTTTGAGGAAATAGCTGCGCAGGATTTTCATCAGTTAGCCAGGGTCAAGACGAAGACGACGCCGGCGCCGGCGTCCTTTAAAGCATATGCCGCCTCGGAGGAAGTTGCGCCGGTAGTCAGGACATCGTCGATTAAGAGGATATTTTTGCCTTTGATTTCTGTTCCTTTGGCAGCCGAAAAGCTCCCCTTTACATTAAGGAAGCGCTCGTGGTGAGCTAATTCCGTTTGCGTCCTGGTCAGGCGAAGGCGGTTTAAGGCGCCGGGTAAGAGGTCTTTTTTGAATTCAGCGGCGATGTATTTACTTAAGACCTCGGCCTGGTTGAATTCTCTTTCGCGCAAACGGGTTTTATGCAGCGGCACGGGAACGATAAAGTCCAAATAGTCCATGGGCAGGCGATACTCTCTGATAAATTCGATCATCAGGCTGCTCAAGGCTTCTGCCAGATAATCCTTATTTTTATATTTAAGTTCATGGATTAATGCTTTGGCTACGCCCTCATACCTGCAGGGGCTGAAGGCGCGGTCAAAATGCAAAGCTTTTTTAACGCAATCAGGGCAGATATTTTTGCTGAAATTTCTTGCTTCCAGGTGCCTGCCGCAGCGAAAGCAGAAAGGAGGCAGGTTCCTTTTGATTTTGCCCCAGCATTCCCGGCAGATCAGCCCGGCAACGCAGGATTTATCGCTGAGCCGCTTCTTGCAGGCAGCGCAGGTTTTCGGATAAATCAGGTCAGCCAGCCCCTGGAAAAAGCCAGTTAACATACCCCTATCATAACAACGAAATCAAAATTTGTCAAAAGAATTGACAGAGAGAGGCTGCGATAGTAAAATAAAAGCATGATGGAAGAGAAAGCAATCGGCGATTTAAAGCACCAGCTTAAGGAATTATTGCAGAAAGAGGCCTTAAAAAAGGGCAAATTCGTCCTTTCTTCGGGCAAGACCAGTAATTATTACCTTGACGGCCGCGTCATTACCCTTACTCCCGAAGGAGCGTATCTGGTGGCCGGCATTATTTTAGCGATGCTCAAAGGCGAGGATATAGACGCCTTGGGCGGGCCGACTTTAGGCGCGGACCCGATTACGGGAGCAGTGGCGGTATTAAGTTATATCAAGCAGATTCCTTTAAAGACTTTTATCGTGAGGAAAGCCGCCAAGGAGCACGGGACAGGGCGCCAGATTGAAGGCCCGGCGTTAAAGGCGGGGGACAAGGTAGTTTTGGTCGATGATGTGGCCACTACCGGCAAATCGCTGATTGAGGCAAAAGAGGCGCTGGATAAAATCGGGGTGGAAGTGAAGCGTTCCATAGTGATTGTTGACCGGCGCGAAGGCGCGGAAGAGAATGTCGCCGGGCACGGCCTGAAGCTGGAAGCGATATTCAGGATAGAAGATCTGGGTATTTAGTGGAGACAAAAAGGATAGTTGTTGTCGGCGCCGGGCCCGCAGGAATGATGGCGGCAATCAGGGCAGGCGAGCTTAAGCAAGATGTAACTCTTATCGAGAAAAATTCTCTCCCCGGACGCAAGCTCCTCTTAAGCGGCAAGGGCCGCTCTAATATCACCAATGCCTGCACTCTGGAGCTGTTCTTAAAAAGGTTTTCCAAAAACGGCCAGTTCTTAAGAGACGCCTTCAAAAAATTCTTTAATCAGGACTTAATAAATTTTTTTGAAAAAAGAGGGCTGCAGCTTAAAACAGAAAGACAGCTGCGCCTTTTTCCCGTAACCGATAAATCCTCCAGCGTCCTGGAGGTATTAAGAAAAGAGCTGGCCAAGAATAAGGTAAAGCTTTATTTTAAAACCCGGGTTAAAGATATGGTCATCCGGGATGCCGGGATAAAAGGGCTGCTTTTGGCGGATGGAAAATTCATGCCGGCGGATAAAGTTATTTTAGCCACGGGCGGAGTGTCTTATAGTTTTACCGGCTCAAGCGGCGACGGATTGGAGCTGGCCGGAAAATTAGGCCATCAGATTGTGCCGATGAGGCCGGGGCTGGTTCCTTTGGAGACCAGGCAGCGATATCCGCTGGAAGGATTGACCCTGAAGAATATCCGCCTGAACTTTAGCGACGGCCAGCGGCGGATAACTTCCGAAATCGGCGAATTATTGTTTACTCATTGCGGGATTTCCGGCCCCCTGGTTTTATCTTTAAGCGGTCAAATCGCGGATTGGCTGCAGGAAAATAAAAGCGTCCGGGTAGAGATAGACTTGAAGCCCGCCCTATCCGTTGAGCAGCTGGATGCCAGGCTTTTAAGGGAATTTAAATCGGATGCGAAAAAGGCGCTCAAGAATATACTGAAAAACTTAATGCCCAAAAAACTGGCAGAGGTTTTTCCGGGCATCCTGAAAATTAATCCGGATAAAAAAGCCAGCCAGATTACGCGCCTGGAACGCGAAAGCATGGTTACTTTACTTAAGGCCTGGCGTTTGAATATTATCCGCGCCAGGCCGATTGAGGAAGCAATGGTTACCCGCGGCGGCGTGTCTTTGAAAGAAATAAACCCGCGCACGATGGAATCGCGCTTAATCAGGGGTTTATATTTTTGCGGCGAGATGATTGACGTGGACGCGGATACCGGCGGGTTTAACCTGCAGGCGGCTTTTTCTACGGGGTATTTGGCCGGCGAAAGCGCTAGCCTATGAGAAATATCTATTTGGCTTCCGATTCCCGGGCAAGAAAGAAACTGCTGGATATCTTCGGCTTGAAATTCAGGGTTTTGCCCAGCCGGATTAAGGAGAAAAGAATAATCGCAGGCAGGTCTTATGCGCGGCTGGTAAAAAGAAATGCCGCGGAAAAAGCCCGGGCCGTGGCAAAGCGGGTAAAGCACGGCATTATTATCGCCGCAGACACGATTGTAGTGCAGGATGGGAAAATTTACGGCAAGCCCGGGGATTTGAAGGAGGCGCGCCTGATGTTAAAGAAGCTTTGCCGCAGGCCGCAGCAGCTCTATACCGGTATCGCCGTAATTGATAAGGATAAAGAAAAGATATTAGTCGATTACGAGAAAACCAGGGTTTATATGGATAGCTTAAGCGATCAGGAGATAAAGAATTATTTTGCCAGAGTTTCTCCTTTGGACAAAGCCGGCAGTTTTGATATCCAGGGCAGAGGCGCATTATTTATCCGGCGCATCGAAGGCTGTTTCTATAATGTGGTTGGGCTGCCCGTCTACAAGCTCTATAAGATGTTAAAAAAACTAGACATAAAGTTATTTTTCTTTGCCCTATCTACTACCTGCTGCCTGCTGTCTACTCTTCTCTTGTCGGGCTGCTCCACGGAATATAACGTTGTTACCGGCGAACAGGAAACATATATCTATAGCACGGATAGAGAAGTGCAGATGGGGAAAAACATCGATAGGCAGGTGCGCGAAGAATATAAATTTACCGGCGACTTGTTAGTGCAGGAGCGCGTTAAAGAGATCGGGGAAAAAATTGCCAGTGTCTGCGACAGGAGAGACATAGATTATCATTTTGCCGTATTAGAAGACGAAGAAGTAAATGCCGTATCTTTGCCCGGAGGGTTTGTTTACGTAAATAAAGGCCTGATTGATAAGACCGGCAGTGATGACGAGCTGGCTTGCGTTCTGGCGCACGAAGTCGGCCATATCGTCGCCCGGCACAGCATTAAGAGACTCCAGGCGCAGCAGGGTTATTCCATATTGCGGGTATTGGTGGCCCAGGCGCCTGCTTCCGGAGCAGTAGGCAGCGCCGCAGACGCTGCTTTTACCACGTTATTATTAGGGTACAGCAGAGAAGACGAATTACTGGCCGATCAACTCGGCGCCCGTTACGCAAAATTAGCCGGCTACAACCCCCGCGCCATGGTTACATTCTTAGAAAAACTCCAGGAGATCAACCGCAGAAGGCCGCTGCGCCCGATAAATTATTTTAAGACGCATCCTTATGTCCCGGACCGGGTGCGGGTGGTAAAAGAGGAATTAGGCGAGAAAATCAGCTTCAGCGATTATATCAATATTGAGCAGAAGCCGCACGAATAGCCTTTTCTAATCTTGAGCGCGTCTCCTTATCCCGGGGGCTTAAGACAAGGGCCCTTTGGTAAAATTTAAGCGCAACTCTTGGTAAGTTTTTTCGCATCAGCCTGTCGCCTATGCTCAGATAGGGTTTCCATAAGACAGGATTTATTTGCAGCGCCTTTAAATAGGCGTCCAGAGATTCTTTTTCCTTCCCCTGGATTTCATAAAGCAACCCGAGATTATAATAGGCCTGGCCGGAATGCGGGTTAATCGCGATTGATTTTTCGCAATATTCCACTGCTTGGTTAATCTCGCCCTTTGCCAGATACACATTAGCCATTTGCAGAAGAGCTGCCCAGGACGCCTCCTTTTTAGCGATTAGGGGCTCGAGCTCAGCGATGGCTTCGTCATACCGCCCCTGCCCGGAATAAACGCTGGCTAAATTTATCCGGGCGATATAATTATCCGGAGAAAATTTTAGAATATGCCGGTAGAGGGTTAAGTCATCTTTCCAGTTTTTATTATTCCCGATGGTCAGGATGCCGTAGAAGGAAAAGATAAAAAGAAAGAGAGCTTTTTTTGATTTTCCGGCGCGAGATAAAAGATAACCGATGATGATAAATAAGCCGATCGCCGGCAGGTAAAGCCAGTTTTCCGCCATGGTCGCGCCGATGGGGCGGAAGGTATAAATTAATAAGATTGCCGGCGAAAGCGCGATGATAAACCAGGAAGCGCCAAAGGCGATTATTCTCTGCCTTTCTTTAAAGCCCAGGATAAGCGCTAAAGAAAATAAACCGGCGAGCAGAACAATATCAGCCGCGCTTAGATATTGAACAAAAGGGGTTGTCCGCATCGGATATAAAGGCCAGGGCCAGGCAAAAAGCAGTAAATATTTTTTAAGCAGGTTAAGGCTGTTGATTAAAGTAAAAGAAAAAGAGGGAAAGGTCCCCGCCGCTAAAAAAAACTTAAAATTTTTCAGCACGAAAAAGCGGATTATCGCGTAAAAAAACCCGATAATAAAAAAACCGGACAGGGAAAGCAGCGTGTTTTTGTTTTTGGCCCTGATGACAAAACAGGACAAGAGGACCAGGAAAGGTAATAAAAGGGCGTTTTCCCGGGAAAGTAAGGCGAGAAAAAAGAAAATTACGCTGAAGGTATATTCCCTTATGTTTTGAGTTTGCGCATATTTGAGGAATTTGATGAGGCCAAGAAGCATAAAGACAGCCGCTAAAATATCCGCCCTGCCGGCAATATAAGCTACCGCTGAGCTGTGCAGGGGGAAAGCGCAGTAAAGAAGGGCGGCGAGCAAGGCCAGTCCCTGCCGGCCGAATAGCAGGGAAACGAACAGATAAGCCAGGAAGCTGCTCAGGGCGTGAAGAAAGATATTTGTCAGGCGATAGCCCAGGGGGTTTAGTCTCCAGAGATTATAATCCAGGGCGTAACTGGCAAGCTGCAGCGGTCGGTAATGGTTGCTTCTTTGTTCCGAAGAGAATTGGTAGATATTCTTAAAGAAGATGCTGGGAAGCAGTTTGATATTTTTGATGTAGGCGTTATTTACAATCAGGTCTTTATCGTCCAGGACGAACTCGTTATTCAAGGAATTGAAATAGAGGCAGAAAGAGACGGCGAGAAATACGAAGAAAAACAGGTATTTTTTGCTAGCGGGGGTGATAATTTTCAATCCTAGAAATTTGGTGCGGAAGGAGGGAGTTGAACCCTCATGAGGTTGCCCCCATAGCGCCCTGAACGCTACGTGTCTGCCATTCCACCACTTCCGCAATTGCCTTTCAGTATATCCTACCGCTGAAAATCTGTCAATTACAAAAGAATTGCGGTTCACGGTAATTGCTGTTATAATATTATTTTTATGAGGAGAAAACTATGTTCGCGGAATCCTTGAGGATTACCGGTTTGGCGGTAACGCAGATTTTGATATTAGGGGCAATCGGGTATTTTCTCGTCAGGAGGAATATCCTCGGGCAGGAAGGGCTAAACTCCTTAAGCCGGCTGGCAATCGAAGTGACTTTACCGGTTTTAGTCTTCTGCCAGCTGATTCAGGAGTTCCGCTTTAATCTCTATCCGGACTGGTGGCTCTTTCCTTTGCTCAGTATCCTGGTTACCGTGATCGGCCTGGCTATCGGCGGTTTATTTACTTTTTTTATCAACGGCACCCAGCACAGATTACAATTCCTGAGCCTGGTTACTTTCCAGAACTCAGGTTACCTGCCGCTGGGTTTAATTGCTACGCTCCTACCAAAAGAAAAAGCAGCTCCGATGCTGGTTTATTTGTTTTTATTTCTTCTGGGTTTTAATTTAGTAATGTGGTCGGCAGGCGTATATCTGCTGACCTTCTCGCGGGCAAAGAAATTTGAATTAGGCAGTTTTTTCAGCCCGCCGGTAATCGCGATTATCTTCAGCCTGCTTCTGGTATTTTTCGGGCTGCAGAGGTTTTTCGGGGAAAGCCTGCTCAAGCCCCTGAAGATGGTCGGAGATTGCACGCTGCCCCTGGCAATGCTGGTGGTGGGAGGCAATCTCGCCCAGATCCGCCTGAAAGAGGTGGATAAAAAGGCAATCTTTCTGATGATTATAGCAAAGCTGGCGATTCTGCCGCTTTTAGGCTTACTGTTAATCAGGCAATTTAAATTCCCGGAAATGCTGGGGCTATTGCTGCTGATAGAATTAGCAATGCCTCCGGCAACTTCCCTGTCTTTGATTACCAGCCATTATAAAAAAGAAGACCTGCTTATCAGCCAGGGGGTATTCTACGGCCATCTCTTCAGCATCGCCACCATACCGTTATTTTTAAGTTTATATTTTACGCTGGTTATGATAAAATGAGTAAGGCTGTCGCGACTAATCCCAAGGCGCTAAGGGATTATACAATTTTAGAAACGCTGGAATGCGGCATAGAACTCAAGGGGTCAGAGGTAAAGTCATTAAGAGACAGCAGGATAAATCTAAATGACAGCTTTGCCCGGATTGAGCAGAACGGCATTGTGCTTTATAATACGCATATAAGCCCTTATGCGCAGGCAAGTTACCTGAATGTTGACCCGGTAAGGCCGCGCAGGCTGCTCCTGCATAAAAGCCAGATCAGGAAATTGACCGGCCAGGTCGCGCAAAAGGGTTTTACGCTTGTTCCGGTAAGAATTTATTTCAATGCCAGAGGATTTGCCAAGGTAGAATTGGCTCTTTGTAAAGGTAAACGGCTCTATGACCGGCGGGAAGACATCAAGCGCCGCGAGACAAATTTGGAAATGCGCCGGGTAATGAAGAGCAGGAGAAGAAAATAGCTCAAACCTGTTTTAATTTTGTGCTTAAAACGTTTTTATTTTCAATCTCAAAACTGTTCTGAGCTTAATTTTAAAAACGTTTTACTGATTGTGACGGGGGTGAAAAGGGCTCGACTTAGGTAAGTCGGGTAAAAGCAGCATGCCGCGGACGCAGGGTTGGCCGCGTGAACAATCCTTGCACAATATAAACGCAAACGTTAACTCGTTAGCGCTAGAAAGATATAGCGTTGTTCCTGCTTTTGCGGGAATCAATGCGATGTCTTTCGCACCAGTCTCTCGTCCTTAACGACGGGAGCCTCAACCCGGCCTGCCTAAGGGCCGGAATTGAGCGGCTAATTTAGGCTGGTCTTGCGCCAAGCCTTGAGGCGCGAGGCGAGAGCTGAAAAGGCTGCATCCTTAAAAATTCTGTTTGCCGAAGTTTTAAGGACTAAGCTGAAAAGACAAACTAAGCATGTAGCGGTTTTTATCTGATTACTTAGGGACGGCGGTTCGACTCCGCCCACCTCCACCAATGTATTTTAGAACTTAATGCCGATCCAATTTAAAATTCTAAAAGCGCCGATACTTTTTATAATTATAGCTCTTTTTATCTGTGGCTGCGCCACTCTCCCCGCAAGGGAGACTTTGCCTGTTTACAGGCTAAAAGGCGTAACCTATGTGCCGCTGGCTTCCCTCTGTGAGCAGAAGAACATTAGATGGGAATACGATACATTTACCCGGACAGCTCTTTTGAGCAAAGACGCGCATGAGATAAGTTTAAGCGTCGGCGATACCCTGATAGTGGTTAACTCTAAGCCCACGCACCTTAGGCACCCCATGGATATTTACCAGGGCCAGGTAGTCGTGCCTTATAGATTCAAAGAGCAGATCCTCGATGTTTTGTTTAAAGAGCCGCTTGCTCGCGCTAGGGCAAGATTCCCCATCGCCGCGGTTAAAAAAATAGTGATTGACGCCGGGCACGGCGGCAATGACCCCGGTGCCATCGGCAGGACGGGCTTAAGGGAAAAAGACGTGAATCTAGATATTGCCAAGAGATTGGTCAATCTCTTGAAAGACGAGGGCGTAGAGGTAGTGATGACCCGTTCCGGCGATACCTTTGTTTCGTTAGAGCGCAGGGTACAAATTGCCAATAACTCCGGCGCGGATATTTTTATCAGTATCCATGCCAATGCCAACCGGGTGAAGGCTTTAAACGGCCTGGAAGTATATTATGTTTCTCCCCGTGTCAGCGATTCACAGCGCGCGCTTGATTCGGCAAAGGCTACGGTTCTGGATTTGGATAGGTCTTATTTTAGTTCACCGACGCTCAATTTGAAAGCGACGCTCTGGGATATGATTTATACTTACAACCGCGCAGAATCCATCGAGTTAGCCCGCTCTATTTGCCGCAGAATCACCAGCGACGTAAATACCAAGGTTCTAGGCATAAAGGGCGCCGGCTTTTATGTTTTGAAAGGGGCTCAGATGCCCGCAATATTGGTAGAGACGGGTTTTCTTTCCAACCGCGAAGAGGAACGGCTCTTAAGGAACGGTTATTATCGCCAGCAGGTCGCTGAGGCGATTAAAGACGGGATAGGCAGTTATGCTGCGGAGTCTATCCTGGCGGAGGTGAATTAAAGATGAAAGCAATCGGCGTTTTTGATTCAGGAGTGGGGGGCTTAACCGTAGTTAAGGAATTAATCCGGCAGCTGCCCTCTGAAGATATAGTTTATTTCGGCGATACCGCGCGCGTGCCCTACGGCATCAAGTCGCGGGAAACCGTGATCCGTTTTTCCATCGAGAATATTTTATTTTTACTGAAACAGGAAGTTAAGCTGATTTGCGTTGCCTGTAATACCGTCTCCAGCCTCGCGCTCCCTGTGATTAAGCATCATTTTAGAGTGCCGCTGGTGGGAGTGATTAGCCCGGGAGTAAGGGAGGCAGTGTATGCCACGCAGAATAAGCGTATCGGGGTTATTGGAACAGCCGGGACAATAAAGAGCGGCGCTTATGAGCAGCAAATAAAACAGCTTGACCCTCTGGTAAAAGTTACGGCAAAGGCATGTCCTTTGTTTGTGCCGCTGGCAGAAGAAGGATGGCTCTCCGGCGATGTGGTTTTGAAAGTGGCAAGAACTTACCTGGAGCCGTTAAAGAAATCCAAAGTAGACACCGTCATTTTAGGCTGCACGCATTACCCCTTATTAAAGCCGGTAATCAAGCAGGCTTTGGGAAACGGGGTGACGCTGATAGATTCCGCCAAGCAGGTGGCGATGGAGGTAAAGAAGATTTTAGCCGGCGAAGGCCTGCTGAACGAGGAGCGCCGGGCGAGGCATAAATTTTATGTCAGCGATAACCCCGAGTGGTTCAGCGGCCTGGCAAAGCGGTTCCTCGGCCGCGCAGTAAAAGACGTCAGCAAGGTGAACCATGTATAGCATAAAGGTAGAAGCGCAATTCAGTTCAGCGCACAATTTACGCGGCTATAAAGGCAAATGCGAAGAGCTGCACGGCCATAACTGGAAAGTAGAAGCCGTGGTCGTAAAGGATAGGCTGGATAAAGCCGGGATGGTCATGGACTTCAGCGCCATAAAGAGCCGTTTGCGCAAATTGCTGGAAAAATTAGACCATAAGCATTTAAACGGCCTGCCTTACTTCAAAAAAGTTAATCCCACATCCGAGAATATCGCTAAATATATATATGATAACCTGAAAATTGCGGGCCTGGAGTCGGTAACTGTCTGGGAATCAGAAAAATCTTCGGCAACTTATTATGGCGAGTAAAAAGGCAGTCGTTCTTTTGTCAGGCGGCCTGGATTCGGCGGTAACGCTTTATGCGGCGAAAAGAAAAAAATATAATTGTTTATGTATCACCTTTGATTACGGCCAGCGCCTTCGCAAGGAAATTAACGCCGCAAAAAAAATCGCGCAGAGCGCGCGATCTCCGCTGCGGGTGATTAAAATCAATTTACCCTGGAAAGGCTCCGCCCTTTTGGATAAAAAGATAAAAATCCCCGACCGGAGACGGGCAAAGGGGATTCCCAGCACTTATGTCCCGGCAAGAAATATTATTTTCTTAAGCTTTGCCCTTTCCTGCGCCGAAGCGATTGGCGCGCAGGCGATTTTTATCGGCGCGCACGCGCAGGATTACAGCGGCTACCCCGATTGCCGTCCGGATTTTTACCGGGCATTCAAGCGGGTAATTTCTAGCGGCACAAAAGCCGGCTGCGAGAAGAAAAAAATCAGGGTGGAAACGCCTTTAATCCATAAAAGCAAGGCTGAGATTATCCGCCTGGGATGGCGATTAGGAGTTCCTTTTGAATTGACCTGGTCTTGTTACCGGGGCGGAAGAAGGCCTTGCGGCGAATGCGACAGTTGTTATTACCGGCAAAAAGGCTTCCAGGAAGCCCAAGCAGCAAAACGTTTTTAATCCCAAAGGGAAAACGTTTTTGAAATCAAGCGTAAAAGTGTCAGCGGAGAGCATATGAGGGCAAGGATTTCCGAGGTTTTTGAAAGCATACAGGGAGAGGGGCTTTATTTCGGAGAAAGGCAGATTTTTGTGCGTTTCTTCGGCTGCAACTTAAGCTGTCATTTCTGCGATACAAAATTGGAAGACTTCGACGAATATGAGCCGCATGAGCTGCTCTATGAGATAAATTCACACCCTGAAAATTATCACGCGATTTCATTTACCGGAGGGGAGCCTCTGCTGCAGAAGGATTTCCTGAAGGAAGCGTTGTATTATACCCGCTGTTACGGTTACCGCAATTACCTTGAGACTAACGGCACGCTCCCGGATGAATTATCGGAAGTCATAGATTTCCTGGATATCATTGCCATGGATTTAAAATTACCCAGTTCTGCCGGCCTTGAGAAAAGCTATTGGGAGAAGCACCGTGATTTCTTAAAAATCGCCTCCCGCAAGCAGGTTTTTCTCAAAGCGGTTATCTCCGGCTCTACCAGCGAAGAGGATTTAGTTGCGGCAATCGACCTGATAAAAGAAGCCGATCAATCCGCAGTTTTAGTTTTACAGCCCGACAGCAACGAAGATTATGCTTTGCTGGAGGGGAAATTGGAAGGCTTTAAGGACATTTGCACCAGGGAAGGCATTACCGCCTGCATTATCCCGCAGTTACACAAAAGAATAGGAATAAAATGAAAAATTCCGCTTACGAGGGGCTGCAAAAAAACATCAGAAATTTAAAGACCCCGAAAATAGAAGTTTGGAAGAACCAGTATCCGGACAAAGAATATACGATTTGCCTGGAGGTTCCCGAGTTTACCTGTATTTGCCCTAAAACCGGGCTGCCGGACTTCGCGCTGATAAAAATCGAATATTCTCCGGATAAGTATTGCATCGAATTGAAATCCTTAAAGATGTATACGATTTTTTACCGTAATCTCGGGATATTCCACGAGCACGTCGTCAATAAAATGCTGGAAGATTTTGTCAAGGCGGCACGGCCGCGCTGGGCGAAAATTGCCGCGGAATTTAATCCGCGCGGCGGGATAAAAACCACGCTAATCCGTGAGTATCTTAAACATAAATAAAGATGAGAATAGTATCGGCGAATAAAATCAGGCAGGTAGTTTCCGATTTGTGCGTCCAGGCAAACCTGGTTTTAAGAAATGACGTCCTGCAGCAGCTTAAGCGCGCATATCTCGATGAAGCAAAGGACGCGGCCAGGGACATCTTAGAGGCGATGATTAAAAACGCGGAAATCGCGCGCCTGGAAAAATTAGCGATTTGCCAGGATACCGGAATGCCCTGCGTGTTTGTGGAAATCGGAGAGAACGTAAAAATATCCGGGGATATAAAAGAAGCAATTAACAAAGGAATTGAGCGGGGTTACAAAGAAGCATACCTGCGCAATTCCGTAATTGCCGATCCCCTGACCAGGGGCACGGCCTGGTATTCTCCGGCGGTAATCCATTTTGATTTTATTAAAGGCAGCAAAATAAAACTGACGGTTTTCCCCAAGGGCTTTGGCTGCGAGAATAAAACCCGGTTGAAAATGTTCAATCCTACCGTCCCGTTGGAAGAAATCAAGCGCTTCATTATTGCGGTAGTAAAATCCGCCGGGCCGGATGCCTGTCCGCCTTATGTCGTGGGCGTGGGCATCGGCGGGACCGCGGATTACGCCTGTTTCCTGGCCAAGAAGGCGTTGCTGCGCAAGGTTCATGGTTCGAAGTTCACGGTCCATAAGTTAGAAAAGGAGTTATTCAGGGAAATCAATAAGTTGAACATCGGGCCGATGGGGTTAGGCGGAAAAACTACCTGTCTCGGAGTAAATATCGAAACTTTTCCCACGCATATCGCAGGCCTCCCGGTAGCAGTGAATATCAGCTGCCATGCGCTGCGCAGCGCCGGCAAAACAATTTAAACGATGAAAAAAATATACGTTCCTTTAATCGGCAGAAATTTTGAGAACCTGCGGGCAGGAGATAAAATTTCGCTTTCCTGCGTAATTTATACCGCGCGGGACCGGGCGCATCAAAGGCTGGCAGAAGCGCTCAAAAAAGGCAAGAGTCTGCCCATTGATTTAAAGGACGCGATTATTTACTACTGCGGACCGACGCCGGCCCCGAAGGGCAAAGTTATCGGCTCCTGCGGCCCGACCACCAGCTCCCGGATGGATGTATTTACGCTCCTTTTATTAAAGGCCGGGCTTTTGGGGATGATCGGCAAAGGCAGGCGAACGCCTGAGGTCGCGCAGGCGATAAAAAAATACAAGGCAGTTTATTTTCTGACTTACGCCGGCTGCGGGGCGTTATTATCAAAATACGTCACAAGCGCGAAGCCGGTTGCCTATAAAGATTTGGGGCCGGAGGCAATTTATAGATTGGAAGTGAAGAATTTTCCTTTAATCGTCGGGATAGATGCTAAAGGCAACAGCGTTTATAAGGAGCGAGCACCTAAATAAAATAAATACAGCGAAGTCCTCCGAAGCTCATCAAAGCTATCGGATCTTCTATTAAAGAGCGAAAGGGGAGGCAGCATATATGAACAGACAGGACGGCCGCGGCAGCGATAAATTAAGAAAAATAATAATCACGCGCCATTATAATAAATATGCCGAAGGGTCATGTTTAATCGAATTGGGCAATACCCGCGTCATCTGCACGGCCTCGATAGAAGAATCTGTCCCGCCTTTTTTAAAAGGCACGGGCAGCGGCTGGGTAACCGCGGAATACGGGATGCTGCCGCGTTCCTGCAAGACGCGTATCCTGCGCGGAAAGGATTCCGGCCGGACTTATGAAATCCAGCGCCTGGTCGGCAGGTCCTTGCGCGCGGTCACGGATATGAGGCCTTTAGGCGAACGCACTGTCTGGATTGACTGCGACGTCATTCAGGCAGACGGCGGCACGCGCACCGCTTCCATTACCGGCAGCTTTATCGCTCTCTGCGATGCCCTGCATAAATTGAAGAAAGACGGTTTGTTCAACAAGATGCCCTTAAAAGACTTTGTCGCCGCTACCAGCGTCGGGATATTGGAAGGCAGGGAAATCCTCGATTTGACTTACGAAGAGGATTCCCGCGCAGAAGTCGATATGAATATCGTGATGACCGCAGGCGGCGAATTCATCGAAATCCAGGGCACCGCGGAAAAAAAGACTTTTGACAAAGAGCAGGCGGATAAATTATTGACCCTGGCCGGGAAAGGCATCAAGGAATTAACCGCCATCCAAAAGAATCTCCTGAAAGACATCTTATGAAGCCGGCATTGCTGGTTGCCACGAAAAACAAAAAGAAACTGCAGGAAATCAGGCAGATTTTAAAGGGCCTCAATTTAAGCATCGAATCCCTGGCAGATTATTCCCGCGCGCCGCGCATCATTGAGAACGGCAGGACTTTTAAAGAGAACGCCGTGAAAAAAGCCGTCAAGATTGCGCGCTTCAGCGGCAAGTTGACGCTGGGGGAAGATTCCGGGCTTTGCGTAGATGCCTTAGGCGGCAAACCCGGGATTTATTCCTCGCGTTTTTCCGGCAAAGATAAAAGCGATTCAAAAAATAACCTGAAGTTATTGCGGCTTCTCGAGGGGCTGCCGCCAAAGAAAAGAAAGGCGCATTATGTCTGCGCCGTGGCCTTAGCCGATAAGCAGGGGCTGCTTGGCGTAGTAGAAGGAAGATGCGACGGCAGGATTGCTTTCAAACTGCGCGGGACTTTTGGCTTCGGCTACGACCCTTTATTTATTATCCCGGCGTATGAAAAGACTTTTGCCGAACTGGGGAGCCGGATAAAGCACAAAATCAGCCATCGCTACCGGGGCCTGGTAAAGGCGAAAGAGATTATAAGGAAATATATTAAGAGGCGAAAGAAGTGAGCGCCGCTAAAGAAGCATTATAGGGCGGCATCATTTTTCCGGCACTTAATAGATAGAAAAATGACGGGGAGTGGCTCAGTTTGGCTAGAGCGCTTGCTTTGGGAGCAAGAGGTCGTGAGTTCAAGTCTCACCTCCCCGACCAGATTTGTAAAAAACCCTTGACAGGATACTCTCCTCCGGGTACAATGTAAGTAAGCATTTACTTACAGGAGGAAAGAATGTCTCAAACCGCCAACAGGCACTCTCTCCGGCAGCAGGAAATTATAGAGAGCGCCAGAAGAATCATTACCTCCCGGGGTATCGAAAACCTGACTATCCGCGAAATAGCGAAGGACTTGCGGATTACCGACGGCGCGATATACCGCCACTTCAAAAGCAAAAAAGAAATCATCAGTTTATTGATTGACGATATCGAGAAAGTCCTGCTTAACGCAATCGCATCCGCAGCAGAAAAAACCAAAGAGCCCCTGGGAAAGCTGGAAAATATTCTTTCCTCGCACATCTCCTATGCCGAGCAGAGAAAAGGGATCTCTTTTATCGTAATAAACGAAACGCTTAATTTCCAGGATAAAAGCCTGCGCCGGAAGATGTTCGGCGTCATTCACAGATACCTGAAAAAGATTAAAGAAATCCTCTCCGAGGGGATAAAATCAGGGGCCTTGCGCAAGGACGCGGATATTGTTTCGGCAAGCGTTATTTTTTTCGGAATGGTCCAGTCTATAGTAACCTTGTGGGCGCTCAGCGGCTTTAAATATTCCTTTATGAAATCGCGCGTGCAAAATTTGTTCGATATTTATAAAAAAGGAGTGATGACAAAATGAATCCGATATACGTTATAGATGCACAAAAAATCCTCCAGTTTACAATTCCTTTGGCAATCCTCTTGATGACTTTGATTATCGGGCTGCTCTTGAGAAAAATTTTATTCAGCCGCCTCTCGCGCTGGGTTAAAAGAACGAAATCCAATATGGACGATATTATTATCGACGCGATCAGGAACCCTTTTATAATCTGGTGTTTAATGCTGGGCATATATTTTGCCCTGGAAGCCTCGCAACTTCCCGATGATTTAGTCCGTATTGCCGGAAAGATTCTGCTTGTGCTGGGTATTATTTCGGTAACAATGGTTGCGGCAAGCATATCCGCAAAATTGATAAAGATATATTCGCAAAAAATAGAATCCGCCCTGCCCGTAACCTCGCTGACTCAAAATATCAGCAGGATTATCATCTTCGTTGTCGGAATCCTGATAATTTTGAACAGCCTGGGGATTTCCATTACGCCGATACTGGCTACTTTAGGCGTAGGAGGCCTGGCAGTGGCCCTGGCCTTGCAGGATACGTTCTCCAACTTTTTTTCCGGGTTCCATATTATTGCCGCTAAACAGGTCAGGGTCGGCAACTACGTCAAATTGGAATCCGGCGAGGAAGGTTATGTTATAGACATCAATTGGCGCACCACCGAAATCAGGATGCTCCCTAACAACGTGGTGCTCGTCCCCAATGAAAAGCTGACCAAGGCGATTATTACGAATTACTACCTTCCGGATAAAGAGATGGCGGTCCTGGTTAACCTGGGCGTGCATTATGACAGCGACCTAAAGAAAGTCGAAAAGATTACCTGTGACGTAGGCAAGGAGGTTATGCGCGAGGTTACCGGAGGCGTCCCTGAATTTGAGCCCTTTATCCGCTATCACACGTTCGCGGATTTCAGCATTAATTTTACGGTAATTTTACGCGTCAAGGAATTTGTCGACCAATACCTGGTAAAACACGAATTTATCAAAAGGCTGCATGCGCGTTTTGCCAAGGAAGGCATTGTCATTCCTTACCCGATCAGGGCGTTGAATTACGCGCAGGAAAAAGCAGAATAAGCTAAGGAGGCAGAGATAGATGTTTGTGATGTCGAATTTTTTAATTGCCGCGGCCCGCATTTTAGACGTTGTTTTTACGCTGCTTTACTGGCTGATATTAATCCGGGCGCTGATCAGCTGGGTAAACCCCGACCCTGATAACCCGATAGTGCAGTTTTTATATAAGACAACCGAGCCGATACTTTATCCGATCAGGCGGCTTTTGCCTTTGGGCCTGAAATTCGGCATCGATATTTCGCCGATAATCGCATTTCTGCTGATTATGTTCTTAAGGTCTTTTTTAGTAAAGACATTGATAGATTTGGCCTTAAGATTGAGATAGCCATAAAAGAAAGGAGCATTAGGAGATGGATTGGGATAAAATCCGCGGGCCGGACGATATTATTGACGTGGGAAAGAAGAAGCTGGGTGACTTTGGGAAATTTCTTCCCTTGACGATAGCAGTTATCTTCCTGCTTATCGGCCTCAAGGGAGTCATTTATTCCGTCGGGCCGGATGAGGTGGGGGTAATCCAGCGCTTCGGTAAATATATCGGCTTAAGTTCACCCGGCCTGCACGCCAAGATTCCTTTTGGCGTCGACAGGGTGACTACGATTAAGGTGGAAAAGATTTTTAAAGAAGAGTTTGGGACGCGCACATTGCAGCCGGGGGTAAGAACAAAATATTCCAGCGGTCAGTATACCGAGGAATCCCTGATGCTTACCGGAGATTTAAATATACTGGATGTCCGCTGGATACTGCAATTCAAGATAAAGGACCCGGTGAAGCTCCTTTTTAATACCCGTCATCCCCTGGATAATTTAAGGGATATTTCGGAAGTGGTGATGCGCCGTTTCGTGGGCGACTATAGCGTAGACGAAGTGCTTACCACCAAAAGGGAAGAAATAGACGACCTGGCGCAGCAGGCAATGCAGGAAATTTTGGATAGTTATCAGACCGGCTTTCAAATCGTCACCGTAAAATTATTGGACGTGAATCCTCCCGATAAAGTAAAGCCGGCTTTTAACGAGGTAAACGAAGCAAAGCAGGAAAAGGAAAAGGTGATTAATCAGGCCTGGGAGGCATATAATAAGGTTATCCCGAAAGCCAGGGGAGAGGCGGAAAAGACTATCCGCGAAGCAGAAGGCTACGCCCTGGATAAGGTAAACCGGGCAAACGGCGAAGCGGAAAGATTTTTGGCCACCCTCGCCGAATATAAAAAAGCGCCGGAAATAACCCGGAAGAGATTATACCTTGAGACGTTGATGAGCGTTCTTCCCAAGGCAAAAGAAAAGTATATTATTGACCCCCGGCAATCTTCCATCTTACCTCTATTGAACCTCGGCGGGAAGGAGGCGAGAGTACAATGAAACAGGGCACGTTAGGCACGATTATAGGAATTTTCGTCGTATTGGCTATATTTGCGATACTTGCATTTGGCAGCGGAGCGTTATTTATCGTTAATGAAGTCCAGCAGGTAGTGATTACCCAGTTTGGCAAGCCGGTAGGCGACCCGATTACTTCCGCCGGGCTGCATTTTAAAACACCCTTTATCCAGCAGGCGCACTATTTTGAAAAGCGGCTCCTGGACTGGGATGGCGACCCCAATCAGATCCCTACCAAAGATAAAAAATATATCTGGGTGGATACCACTGCCCGCTGGAGAATAGTGGACGCCCTTAAATTTTTGCAGTCCGTGGGTAACGAGATCGGCGCGTACAGCCGTTTAGACGACATTATTAATTCCGCCACCCGGGACGCGGTAACCAGCCACCTGCTGGTTGAGGCAGTGAGAGATACCAACCGTATTTTAGAGAGTAACCAGGAAGGAGAGGACGTCATCGTTACCGAGGAAGCGCTGGAGCGCATTCACGTCGGCAGGAAGCAGCTTACCCGGGCCATCTTAGAAAAGGCAAAGCCTCTGGCGCCGCGCTACGGGATTGAAATCGTAGACGTGCGGATTAAGCGCATAAATTATGTGGAAGACGTGCGCAATAAAGTCTACGACAGGATGATCGCGGAGAGAAAGCGCGCAGCGGAAAAATACCGCTCAGAAGGCCAGGGTAAGTCCGCGGAAATCCAGGGCCAGGTGGCCAAAGAAATGAAGCAGATTACCTCGGAGGCATACCGCCAGGCGCAGATACTTACCGGAAAGGCGGATGCCGCGGCAATCGAGATCTATGCCAGGGCTTATAAAGAGGACCCGGAATTTTATTCCTTTTTAAAGACTATGGAGACTTATCAGAATACCATAGACGAGAAGTCCACGGTGATTCTCACCACCGATAGCGACTATTATAAGTATTTAAAAGGGTTAAAGCAGTAGAAGCGGCCCTCTGCGTTCCCAGGCAAGCCGGATATTTTTATTTGATGGAAAATAGGGAAAATATGCTATATTAAGCTTAAAACTTAACGCTCTTGTTTCAAAAAAATAGGAGTGGTCAAAATGACTAATTACCTGAAAGAATTCATGCAGAATGTCAGGATCGCAGACCTGGTTGATATCGGCATTATCGCTACTTTTATTTATTTGATCCTGGTCTGGTTTAAAAAGGCGCGGGCAAGATTCATGCTCCTGGGGATGTTGATTTTGGGCTCGGTTTATATCTTGGCCCGCCTCTTCGGCCTCTATTTGACGACCATGGTTTTTCAGGCGTTCTTTGCCATTTTCTTCATTATTATCGTAGTCATCTTCCAGGACGATTTTCGCCATATGTTCGAGCGCATCGCCATCTGGGGGATGACTCGTAAATACCGCCGGAAAATTTCTTTTGTCCGGGATACCAATATCTTAAGCGGCGCCATTGCCAATCTCGCCCGGAAACAAAGCGGCGCCCTGGTGGTTATCCGCGGAAGAGACCCTCTGGACCGTTACCTGGAAGCAGGGAATAATTTGGACGCCCTGTTAAATCAGGTATTGCTGGAAAGTATTTTTGACCCGCATGTCCCCAGCCACGACGGCGCAGTAATCATCGAAGAAAACCGGATTACCAAGTTCGGCTGCCATCTGCCGCTTTCCACCAATATCCAGGAAGTCGGGCAGTCAGGCACGCGCCACGCCGCCGCCCTGGGCTTATCAGAGCGCGCAGACGCGCTCTGCATCGTGGTATCGGAAGAGCAGGGCACGGTATCGGTAGCCAGGGAAGGGCGTTTGATACATTTGAATGAGGCGGCTGACCTGCATAATATTCTCGAAGATTTTTACCGCACTAAATTCCCGGAGAAAAGGAAGTCGGCGCTGCGGGACTTTTTGACCGGCCACTTTTTAGAGAAGATTTTTGCCATAATCTTAGCCTGCACTATTTGGCTGGTTTTCGGGCACCGCATCGAGACCGTGCGCCGCGATTTTGTCGTCCCCGTGGAATACCGCAACCTGACCCGGGAGTGGATTATCAATGAACCGACAAGCAGGCAGGTTACGGCTACCTTGAGCGGCTCGGAGCGGGCATTCAATTTGCTTGAGCCCAAAGAGCTTAAGCTTTCCCTGGATATGTCGCAAATTAAAGACGGAGAGAACAATTTTACCCTGAATAAAGACTTGCTGCGTTACCCCGCGGGCTTGTCTATAGTTAACCTTAATCCCTCCGAGATTAAGTTGACAGCCTACAGGATGGTTCCCTTGAATATCCCCGTAGAATTGAAGACCGAAGGCCGCGCGGCCCCGGGCGTAAATATCCGGGAAATAAAAGTCGAGCCTAAAGAAATATCCGCGGGAGTCCCGAGTATCATTACTAAAGATAAGCTGACAATTACTACCGAGCCTATCGACCTGAAAACAATAACCGAGACCACCGTTTTAACCCCTAAACTGATAATCCCGTCTGACCTGCGTTTTCCCGGAGATAAACCTCCTCAGGTAAAGGTGACTGTTGAGGTCGAAAAGAAGGAATAGAATAATATGCACGGGCTTGCTCTAGCAAAGCGCCAGATCTTAAAAGTAAAAGATATCGCTATTTCCGGACACGTTAATCCGGACGGCGATTCCCTGGGCTCTCTTTTATCTTTGGGTTTAGGCCTGGAAAAATTAGGCAAGCGGGTATATATGCTTAGCCAGGACAAGATACCCCCGCACTATAAATTCCTGCCGGGCGTAAAGCGGTTACAAAAGACGCTCAAAAAAAGAGTAGACTTAGCCATTGCCGTTGACTGCGGCGCCAAGCATCTCTTAGGCAGGAACCAGGCGGTCTTTGAAAAAGCAAAAGCGGTATTGGAGATCGACCATCATCAATTTAGAAAGCCTTTCGGCGATATCCAGCTGCTTGACCATCAAGCGGCGGCAGTAGGAGAGTTGGTTTATCTCCTGCTTAAGAGATTAAAAGTCGGGATAACCCCGGAGATAGCGGAAAATCTTTTGGTCTCGATTATCGTGGAAACAAATTCCTTTCAGCTGCCCGGCGTCAGGCCCTTGACCTTCAGCTTGTGTTCGGGATTGCTGAAAAAAGACATAGATTTTCCTAAGTTGATAGATACGGTGTACGCGTCGAAGACCAAAGAGGCGGTAATCCTTTCCGGGATTTGTTTAGCCAGGTGTAAATTCCTCAAAGGCGGTAAGATCGTCTGGTCAATCATCAGGCAGCGCGATTTTCTGCGCGTTAAAGGCAAGGATTACGATGCTGACACGGTGGCAAATGAGATGCGCTCGATAAAAGGGGTCAGGATAGTAGTGTTATTCAGGGAGAAGAGTAAAAGAGTGCTGAGGGTAAGCCTGAGGTCAAAGGGAGGGATTAACATCGCCACTGTCGTAGAAAAGTATAATGGCGGAGGCCATTTTGACATTGCCGGATGTTACCTTCCCAATCACCCGCGCTCGATAAAAGGGCTCTTATCCCAGGTAGAGGATTTATTAAGTTAGAGGACGGGAGGTAAATTGTGTGGACAAAAAAAGACTTACAGCAGTTGATTAAGGATAAAATGGGTGATTATTTGTTTATCGTGGTTTCCAACCGCCAGCCCTACGTGCACGTATTTAAAAAAGGAAAAATCGAATGCCAGCGGGGAGCGGGAGGAGTAATCACCGCCCTGGACCCGGTGATGCAGGCCTGTAACGGTATCTGGGTTGCTTTCGGTAACGGCGAGGCCGACCGCAAAGTTACGGACGAACAGGGAAAAATCAAAGTCCCTCCCGAAGACCCGCGTTATACTTTAAAGAGGGTCTGGCTGACCAAGGAAGAGGAGGACGGCCATTATTACGGTTATTCCAACGAGGCATTATGGCCGCTTTGCCATATGGCTTTTCAGCGCCCGACTTTCCGCGACGAAGACTGGGGTTACTACGCGCAAGTGAATAAAAAATTCAGCGAGGCAATACTTGAGGAGTTAGGAGATAAAAAGGCATTTGTCTGGATACAGGATTATCACCTTTGCCTCCTCCCGAAATTTTTAAAAGAGGCGGCCCCGAACCAGATCGTTACCGCGCATTTCTGGCATATACCCTGGCCGAGCTATGAAACTTTCAGGATCTGCCCGCAGAAGAAAGAAATCCTGGAAGGCCTCCTGGCAAATGACCTGCTGGGATTTCATATCCGTTATCACTGCGATAATTTTTTAGAAGCCGTGGACCGCGAGTTGGAATCCAAGATCGACCGCGAGCGTTTTTCCGTTATCCGCCAGGAGCACGAGACGATTATCCGGCCTTATCCCATCAGCGTGGATTTTGCCGGGATAAACGAAGCGACAAATTCAGCGACGGTATTAAAAGCCAAGGAAGCCCTGGTTGAGGAATTCGGGCTTTCGGGTTTTAAGGTCCTGCTCGGGCTTGACCGCATCGATTATACTAAAGGCATCCCGGAGAGGCTCCTGGCTGTAGACCGGATGCTGGAAAAGCACCCGGAGCTGAAAGAAAAGATTGTTTTCCTGCAGATGGGAGAGATCAGCCGCATTCATATACCCAAGTACAAGGCTCTTAACGACGAGATTAATGCTTTGGTGGAGCAGATAAACTGGAAGCATTCTACGGACGGCTGGCAGCCGATTATTCTCGTGAGGAGGCATTTGTCTTTTTTCGAGCTCCTTGCCTTTTACAGGATAGGAGCGATCTGTATCGTCAGCTCATTGCACGACGGAATGAACCTGGTGGCAAAGGAGTTTGTTTCCAGCCGCTCCGACGAAGAGGGGATGCTGGTATTAAGCCAGTTTACCGGAGCGTCCAGGGAATTAACCGATGCCGTATTGATTAATCCCTATGACCGCGAACAGTCCAGCGAGGCCATCTTTAAGGCGCTTTCTTTGCCGGATGAAGAGCGCCGCAAATATATGGCAAAGATGAGGCAGGCGATTGAGCAGAATAATATCTTCCGCTGGGCGGGAAAGATTATCTCGGAGTTATTGAAATTCGAGTTTAAGGAGTAGGCGATGCAGGTAAAAGATATAATGTCGCAGCAGATAATCTGCGTAGAGCGCACCACGACGTTAAGGGAGCTTCTGAAGACTTTCTCTAAATTCCACATCTTTCCCCTTGTCCCGGTAGTCAAAAAGGATAAGCGCCTGATCGGAGTCGTCTCCTTCCGCAACCTGATCGACGCCTTTAGTTCATATCATCCCGACGTCTTGAAATTAGTGCCCTTCCTGGACGAGGAGGAAGAAGACATCTTTAAGATGGATATCACCGAAGAGGTGGGGGATTTGGTGATTATCGATGATATCATGGAGAGAGAATTTATTTCTATTTTAGAGGATACTTCGCTGGAGGAGGCTTATAAACTGATGCGGCTGCACCTCAAAGAAGAATTTCCCGTAGTCGATAAAACAGGCAGGCTGGTCGGCATAGTCGGTATATTCGACCTGATACAGGCGGTATTCCGGGAAAAAGGGATAGTTAAATGAACACGATTTTAGGCCTCGGTTTTATTCTCACGGCGGGCTTATTTTCGGCAAAGCTGATTAAGAAAATCAAGTTTCCCGCGGTCACCGCCTACCTTTTATTGGGCATATTGATCGGCCCGTCCATATTTAAACTGGTCCCCGCAGGCATCCTGAATTCTTCGGGCTTGATTTCCAATATCGTCTTGGGCATTATTGCCTTCGGGATAGGCCAGAATTTTTCCAGGTACCACCTGAGATCGG
>JBAZGA010000013.1:0-43373 GCA_041653115.1 Candidatus Omnitrophota bacterium | reverse complement strand
CGATCTACCCGACAGAACGCTGTTCATATTCCTGCCGTCTCTCTCCGCCCCGACTACGGCTAAAGTCGCCTTCTGCCACTTATCTTCGTCGGCTATCTGGGTTACCGCCACATTAAAATTATTGCGCAGCCGCGCCTTCAAGCTGTGCAGGACCATCCTCTTTTGCTTCAGGGAGTTGCTGTCTTCTATAAAAATTACCAATTTCAGAATTCCCACCGTCATCCTGCTTATCTTCCTTAATCTCCGTCCCTGATGCTCTTTGTTAACCGCCTCATCAAGCCCATCTCTTCTTCTTCGGTCTTGATTTTACCGTTAAGCTTCGCATTCATCACCCGGGTGAATATCTTTCTATAATACGGGCCGGGCATAACCCCCAGCCTGTGCAAATCCGCTCCGCGGATAGAGAGGCGCATGCCGTTATAAATTTCAAAAAAATCCTCAATGCGCTTTTGAATAAGCGGCGCTTTATATTTTGCTTTCAGGGCCAGGATTACTTCATAGCTTAAAGGTTCAAGCAGGCTAAAAATCTGAGCCGGCTTAATCTCTTTAAGGCCTAATCTCCGGATAAAACTGTGATTGGTTTTTTTAAAACTCAAAATCCTTTTTTCCTCTCCCCTGGAGAAAACATACCTTTTACAGATTGACTGAACTTCACTCGAGCTCAAGGGATCAACGACGCCAAAAAAATAAATCAGCCAGGCATCCAGCTGCCTGCGCCGGCTGTAGGCCTTTCTAAACCAGTTAATTTGCCCCTCCAGCGTCTCCAATAAAGCGTAATTCTTTTTGGAGAACGATAATCCGGCATTAATAAATCCGAACCCCGTCAATTCGTTGAGGCGCCGGATTTGTTTTAAGCCGGAAGGTTCTTTTAGCGACAATATTAATTCATCGCGCAATCTCTGCGGCTGGACGCGCTCCAGCATTTTTAAGGCAACTGCCTTTTTTAACGCCTTCAGGGTATGCGTCTCAATCCTGAAATTATACCTTTTTTCAAAACGGACTGCCCGGAGAATCCTCGTCGGGTCATCAATAAAGCTGGAGTCATGCAGTACGCGTATCTTTTTGCTGCGTAAGTCGTTCAGCCCGTGGAAAAAATCGATTAATCTGCCGAAATCATCGCCATTCAAGCCGATGCTCATGGCGTTGATGGAAAAATCGCGCCGCTTGAGGTCGTCTTTGAGCCTGCCGCTTTTCACCAGGGGAAGACAGGCCGGCTCAGGATAACACTCCTCTCTGGCGGTGGCAATATCGATTTTTAAATTGTGGCTTAAGCTGATAGTCGCCGTGCCGAATCTCCTGTGGCGGATGATTTTCGCCTTTAAGGCGGCGGAAAGCTCCTCGGCAAATTTTATGCCGCTGCCCTCCACTGCAATATCAACGTCAAGGTTCTTCACTCCCAGAATTAAATCCCGTACGAACCCGCCGACAAGATAAGCGCGCATATTATTTTCGTTAGCCACCCTGCCTGCCCGGCGGATTAAATTCTTAATCTCCGGAGGTAATTTCTTCAGATATTCCCGCATCCCTCTTCCCCCGCTACTCTCTCCCGGCTGCTGCCTTTAAGGCCTGGGATGAAACATTTTATGTATCGCTTTCAGCCTGTCTTTATTTATATGCGTATAAATCTGGGTGGTAGCGATATTAGCGTGGCCGAGCATCTCCTGGACAGAGCGCAGGTCCGCTCCTCTTTCCAATAAATGCGTGGCAAAAGAGTGCCTGAGGATGTGCGGCCGGATCGGCTTTTTAATCCGGGCATCCCTGGCGTACTTTTTGATAATTTTCCAGAGAGACTGCCGGGATATCTTTTTCCCGAAACGGCTCAGAAACAGGAATTCGCTTGTCCTTTTGCCTAAGAGGCGCGGCCGGCTGGCCTCCATGTATCTTTTAATGCTCTCGACGGCCTTAGCGCCCAGCGGTATCACGCGTTCTTTATTGCCTTTACCGATACAGCGCAAGAATCCGATTTCTAAATTTACGTTGTCTGACTTCAGATTCACCGCTTCCGAAACGCGCATCCCGGTGGCGTAGAGGGTTTCTAAAACCGCCCGGTCCCGTATGCCCTGGACTTGCCTAAGATTTGGCTGCCTGAGCAAGCTATCGATTTCGTTTACGGAAAGCGTCTCGGGTATCTTCTTCCACAGCTTGGGCGAATCGATTAAGCCGGTAGGGTCGGCCTTTAAAACCCGCTCCCGCACCAAAAAGCGGTAAAAGGACTTTATCGCTGCCAGGCGCCGGGCCACCGAATTGGGGGTAATCCCTTTACCCTTTTGGAAAAACATAAAATCAGTAACCGTGCTTTTCGTAGTCTTGGATAAAATCTCAATGCGCTGATCTTGGACAAAGTTCATATAAGCATTCAGGTCTTCCCGGTAAGAATTAATCGTGTTCTGCGATAAGCCGCGCTCCACGGATAAATAATTCAGGAATGTATCGATGAGTTCGCGCATCCTAACTTAGAAAAGGGTTTGCTTTCTTTTCTTCTCCGATCGTAGAAGATGGGCCGTGCCCCGGATAAATCACTGTCTCGGGCGGCAATTTCATCAACTTATCCTTAATAGAGTTAATCAGTTGTTTTTCATTTCCGTAGGAAAAATCAGTCCTGCCGACCCCCTGACAAAAGAGGGTATCTCCGGTAAATAAAATTTTATTTTCCGGTTTTTCTAAAAGCAGGCAAATGCCTCCCGGCGTATGGCCGGGGGTATGGATGACTTCCATCCGGATTGCGCCCAATTCAATCTTCTGCTTATCTTCCAGTATTTCTACTTTGGAATTCACGCTTTGAGAAGACATTAAAAAATTGGACAAATTCAGTTCGGGATTCTTCAGCAATGCCGCGTCCTGGCGGTGGATATAAATCGGAACCCCGAATTTATCGTCATCGGCAATGTGGTCGATATGGCCGTGGGTATTGACGATAAAAGCCGGCTTAAGCCTGTGTTTGGCTAAAACGCGCCGGATTTTCTTTTCATCTGCGCCGGGGTCAATCAGGATAGCGGCGGAATCAGCCTCTGCTGCCAGGATATAACAGTTGACCTGAAACGGGCCGACACAAAGAGCTTCCAATATCATGCCAGATAATCCTTTATCTTGGGGTAAGAAAAATCGCGCAGGATATTCCTTTTCAGCCTCTCGGCATTCAGGCGATAGTTCACGGCATTTGTTCCGTAGATGTCACCGGTAATCAGGCCTCTTAAATCCTGCAGCTGCTTGAGGTAACTGTCTAATTTTTTCTGCTTTTCCGGGTTCAGCAACGGCCTGAGCTGCGCCAGGTTCTTCAGCGCCTCATTGATACAGCTTATCTGCTTTTTATGGGCAGCGCGACTGGTTAAAGCCTCTATCAGCTCATCCTGCCAGCTCTGCCAGAATAAGAAGTACTGGCGGTAAAGCTCTTCCTTAGTCATCGTAGACTTATATTCCTCCGGAGCTAAGAGCATTTCTTCCTTATCCAGGTCACTCTTTTTACTCTTGCGGGTGAATTTGCGCACAAAGGCATCGCAGCCGATGAGAGTAACAAACAGCGAGCAGCTAATAAGTAGTAATAAAAACCTAAACTTTGGGCCTTGGGCTTTGAGCATCATTTGAGCATCTCCTCGAATGTTTTTTCTCCGATAATCTTTACGCCGAGTTTCTTTGCCTGATCATATTTTGAGCCCGGGTTTTCTCCGGCTACGACAAAATCCGTCTTGCCGCTGACACTGGAAGAGACGTTGCCGCCGAATTTACGCGCCAGTTCCTCTGCCTGCTTGCGGCTGAAATGTTTGAGCTCTCCGGTAAAAACAAGGCTCTTGGCGGTTAAGGGCGTCTTTTTCAGGGGCATTACCTTTTCGTCCGAACTTAGCCCCGCCTCCTTTAATCTCTTCAGCAGCTCGCGGGTGCCCTCCTGTTTAAAAAAATCAACGACAGAGCCCGCCATCACCATTCCTACTTCATAAATAGCGTCCAGGTCTTCTTCTTTTGCCTCTTTAAGGTTATCCAGGGTCCTGAACTTCTGCGCTAAAACATAAGCCGCCTTTTCTCCGACGTGGCGGATACCCAAAGCGTAAATCAGACGGGAGAGCGGCTGAGACTTGCTTTTCCTGATGGCGGAAAGCAGGTTTTCAACTTTCTTCTCCTTGAATAATTCCAATTTCGCTAAATCCTCGCGCCTTAATCTGTAAATGTCGGAAAAATTACGTACTAATCTCAATTTCACCAATTGGCTGACTACGCTTTCGCCCATCCCCTCGATATCCATGGCGCTGCGGCTGGCAAAATGCAGGAGCCCTCTCTCCAGCTGCGCCGGGCAGGACGGATTGATGCAGCGGTAAGCCACATCCTCTTCTTTTTCCTTGACTACTTTTCCCCCGCAGGCCGGACAGTTTTTCGGAACTTTAAATTTTTCCCGGCCCAGGCTCTTTACTACCTTCACTACTTTAGGGATGACTTCACCTGCCCGCTCAATCAATACGCGGTCGCCTTCTTTTACATCCAGGCGCTTAATCTCGTCAAAATTATGCAGGGTGGCATGCTGTATAGTTACGCCGCCGCAGGAAACCGGCTCAAGTTCGGCCACGGGAGTGATTACTCCGGTCCTGCCTACCCGGGGGACAATCCTCTTTACCGTGGTCGTGGCCTGCTTCGCGGGAAACTTGTAAGCGATTGCCCAGCGCGGGCTCTTTAAGGTAAAACCGAGTCTTTTCTGCTGGGTAATGCTGTTGACCTTAATCACAATACCGTCTATTTCATAACTTAATTTTTCCCTTTTTTCCTGCCATCTTTGGCAATAATCAATTGCTTCCGTAAAGGTAAGACAGAGCCGTGACTCCGGATTTACCCGCAGCCCCCATTCTTTAAGCCTGTCCAGGAATTCCCTTTGCCGGGAAATCCCTCCACCCTGATACCCGCCTAAAGAATGCGCAAAGAAATTAAGCCTTCTTTTGGCTACCAGCGCAGTATCCAGGAGCTTTAACGAGCCGCTGGCGGCATTGCGCGGATTGGCGAATAAGGCGTCGCCGGATTTTTCTCTCTCCTTGTTCAGGGCGAGAAAATCCTCCCTGTCCATATAGACCTCGCCGCGAATCTCGATAAAATCAGGGATATTCTTGCCGCGCAAGACCAAAGGGATAGCGCGGATAGTTTTGATATTTTGCGTGACGTCTTCTCCGGTCTCGCCGTCGCCCCGGGTGGCGCCGATAACTAATTTTCCTCTCTTATAAGTAATATTGACGCTTAAGCCGTCTATCTTATGCTCTACGATATACTCGATTTTTTCGCTGGGGCCTAACCCCTTATGTAGGCGCCCCTGCCAATCCCTTAATTCCTCGAAAGAATAGGTATTATCCAGCGACAGCATCTTCTCTTTATGCCTGACCGTAGAAAAGCCTTCCAGGATGCCGCCGCTTAAGCGCACAGTCGGAGAATCATCGCTCTTGAATTCCGGATATTTATCCTCCAGCTCCTTTAACTTCTCTATCAGAGCGTCGTATTCCTTATCCGAAATCTCCGGTTGAGCCAAGACATAATACAAATAGTCGTGCTGGCGGATTTCTTCCCTTAAACTTTCTATTTCTTTGCGGATTTCTGCGCTCATCTTTAGCTTCCGCTTAGCAGCCTCTCTGCCAGGAAGCGCGGCAGCCCGGCATTAACGATTTTTCTTGCGGCGGCTTCAATATCGTAACCGATGCGCTTAATCTCGGCTTCTTTTTTGGCGCTGTCGTAGATACAATAGCAGGCCTGCGGATTGCCGTCGCGGGGCTGGCCGACGCTGCCTACGTTTATGATATATTTATTGTCTTCTTTAATCCTGATTCCGGCATCGTCCTGATAATATATCCGGCCGTCTTTGTCTTGAACAAAAATCCCGCTCACGTGCGTGTGACCGACAAAACAAAGATTATTCTCCAACAAGCGGAAGGTTCCCTTTGCGCTAAAATCGTCGCTGAGGTAATTAAAATCCTCAGGGTTATCCAGAGTCCCGTGCACCAGGGTCAAATCTTCATTCTTATAGGTAAGCCTGAGCGACTCTAAAAAAGATTTCTCTCGCCCGCCTAAATTGCGCTTTGTCCAGCAGATTGCCTCTCTGGCCAGGGGATTAAAATAATCCAGGGAGAACAAATCCACGCTTGCCCAGTCGTGGTTTCCGGCGACAGTAACCGCTGCCAAGGCCGCTACCGCGGCAACGCATTCTTTAGGGTTTGCCGCGTAACCGACGACATCACCCAGGCAAAGATACCGGTCTATATTTTCTGATTGATAGGCAGTAATTGCCGCTTCCCATGCCTCGAGGTTAGAATGGATATCGGAAAAGATGCCGTAGCGCATCAAAATTCTATGCCAAAGCCTTGAAACTCGCCTCTTGCTTCGCGCCACTCTACATCGACGTCCTGGATATAACGCGCAAAATATAGATTAAGCCGCTCTAAAAAATCTCTTAAAACCTCTTCTTCTGCCTCGGCGGCTAACTCTACCCTGCCGTCGCGCAGGTTCTTTACCCAGCCCAAGACCCCTAAACTACGGGCAATCTCTTCGGCGCTAAAGCGGAAGCCCACGCCCTGCACCCTGCCGGTATAATAAACGTGAACCTGCTTTTTCATAACTGGTCGGGGCGGACAGATTTGAACTGTCGGCCTCTTGGTCCCGAACCAAGCGCTCTAGCCAAACTGAGCCACGCCCCGTCATTTTTCTATCTCTTAACTGTCGGAAAAATGATCCCGAGCTTCGCTGTTTATTACTATGAAGCGAGGGATAATTCCCGAAAGTTATTAAATTAGTATAACAGAATTTGGGAAGGTTGGCAATAATTTATCGCGCCTGCTTCTTGGCGAGGATATCGAATTCGATATTGACTTTATCCGCCGGCCCCTTAAACCCCAGGGTGGTATTCTTGATTGTCTGAGGTATAAGATAAATCGTAAACCCGCCTGCTTTTTTATCAACAACGGTCAGGCTGATTCCGTCAACGGCGATTGAGCCGCGCTTAAGAATATACTCCGTAAACTGATGCGGAACCGCGATTTCAAAAGATAAGTTTCCCTTAAGATAATTTTTTTTGCGGATTACGCCGGAGCAATCGATGTGGCCGGTGACAAAATGCCCGGATATTCTATCTCCTATTTTCAGGCTGCGCTCAAGATTCACTCTTTCGGAAATCCTTAAGCGCCCTAAATTGCTGACCTTTAAAGTCTCGGGCATCGCTTCAAAAAACAAAGAAGCCCCCTCTTTCTTTACTATGCTTAGGCATACGCCGTTTAGGGCAATGCTCTCGCCTGTTTCGGCGTCTTCCCGCACCTTGTCTGCCGCGATCTCCAGAAGCGCAAGATTGCCGCGGCGGGATATATTTTTTACCCTGCCTAATTCCTCAACAATACCGCTAAACATAGGCCTCTACCAGAAAATCCTCTCCGATGCGCCTGAATTTAACCTCTTTTAGTTTTACCGCCTTATCAATGCGCGCGATACCCCTGCCCATTACCGAGCTAATCGCTTCCTTGCCGCCGATAATCTTGGGACTGGTAAAAAATAATATTCTATCGACGAGGCCCGCGTCAAATAACGCGCCGATTAATGTCCCGCCTCCTTCAACCATAATATTGGTTATTTCCAGGCGGGCTAATTTTTTCAGCATGTCCTTTAAGTTTATCTGGCCTTCCTCTTCCCTGGCCTCTAAAATTTTTGCCTTGGTTTCCAGGAGTTTCCTGTTTTCGGTTTCCTGGCTCGGCCTGGTAGCCAGGGTAACGATGATTACCCGGCTGTTTCCGGCAAAGATTTTTGCCTCGGCAGGCGTACTCAGCTGGCTGTCCACCACAATTTTAACCGGCTGCTTGCGGGAAAACCAGGCGTCTAATTTCGGGTTATCCCGCAAAACGGTATTTACGCCGACCATAATCGCATCGTAATCCTGGCGTAAGCGATGCACATAACTCCGTGCCTTATCGGAAGTAATCCATTTGGAATCGCCGGTGCGGCTGGCAATCCTGCCGTCTAAAGACTGACCTACCTTTACGGTGACAAAAGGCATCTTTTTGGTAATACACTTGATAAAAACCTCATTCATTCTTTTTAATTTCTCTTCCAGAAAGCCCACCTTAACTTTAATCCTGTGCTTTTTAAGTATCTTTATGCCCCGGCCGTTATTCAAAGGGTTGGGGTCGATGGTTCCGACAATCACTTCCTTAATCCCGCTCTTGATGATCCGGTCCACGCAAGGCGCGGTCTTGCCAAAATGCACGCAGGGCTCTAAGGTAACGTAAAGCGTTGCTCCTTTTGCCCGCGAACCTGCCCGGTCCAAAGCCGCAATCTCTGCGTGGGCTGTGCCGGCTTTCTTGTGATAGCCCCGGCTGATAATCCTGTTGTTTTTTACCACCAGAGCGCCCACCAGCGGGTTAGGCGAAGTCCTGCCTTTTGCTTTTAAGGCTAATTTCATTGCCAGGTTTATAAAATACTCGTGGCTTTTCATGGTTAAATTCTTTCTTTGGCCTGCTTTAATTGCTCTACCAGGCTGTAAGGCACCTTCAGCGACCCGATTCTCGCCTCGGGCTTGGCTTTGCCGTGGCAGTCCGAGCCGCCGGTAACCAGAAGATTATATTTTTTCGCCAGGCTAAGATAAGTCCTGACCATTGACTTGCTGTGCTCGGGATAATACGCTTCTAAACCCATCAGCCCGTAATCAACAAAAACAGGGATAAGGTCATCTCGATGCAGGCTGTAAGGATGCGCCAGCACCGGGATGCCGCCGACCCTCCTGATTAAGCTGAACGCCTCTTTTGGCGCGAACCTGAATCCGCAAACATAAGCCGGGCAGTTTTCTCCGATATATTTCCTGAAGGCCTCGGGAATAGAATTTATCAGCTTTTCTTTTAGCAAAGCCCGGGCAATGTGCAGCCTTCCGGTAGTCCCTTCCCCGGCAATATCAAATACGGATTGAGCGGTTAATTTTATCCCTATCCCCTGCAGCTTATCAATAATCTTATAGATGCGCTGGATACGGTCCTGCTTTAAAGAGGCCAATTTCTCATTTAGCTCTCTGTCTTTATAATCAATGAGATAACCTAAAATATGCACTTCCAGGCCCTGGTATTCCGAGGAAAGCTCTATCCCGGGTATAAGCTCGATATCTTTTGCCTCGGCAGCTTTTCCGGCAGGCTCAATCCCCTCAACCGTATCGTGGTCAACTACGGCGATGCCGGATAAACCGGCACCCTGCGCCTCGCTAATAAGCTGTTGGGGAGTATAGGTGCCGTCGGAAAATACCGTATGCAGGTGCAGGTCGGCAAATTTCACTTTTTCTGTTCTGATTTTACCTTATCCAGGATGCCGTTGACGAATTTAGCCGCTTCCAGGCCGGAATACTTCTTAGCCAGCTCAACCGCTTCGTTAATGGAAACTTTCGGCGGGATATCCTGGCGGAAAATAAGTTCATAACAGCTCAGGCGCAGGATATTCCTGTCCACTACGGCCATGCGCTCAAGTTTCCAGTTAGCCGCGTATTGGCAGATTTTTTTATCGATTGCCTCTAAATTATCGGCCGTGCCGCTGACCAGCTCGCAGGTAAAGTTCTTTACCTCCTCGCCGATATCCTGGTCGGCGTAGGTTACCCAGAAATTATCCAGGCTTCCGCTATGGCTGTCGCGGGTGATATCCATCTGATAAAGGACCTGTAAAGCAAACTCACGGGCCTGGGTGCGTTTACGCATTATTTAATTTTTTCCATCAAGTTGGACATCTCGATGGCGCTTAAGGCGGCGTCGCGGCCCTTGTTTCCTTCCTTTGTGCCGGCGCGCTCAATTGCCTGTTCGATAGTATCGGCGGTAATAATCCCGAAAATCACGGGCTTGCCCGTATCCAGCGAAACCTTGGCTATTCCCTTGCTCACTTCGGAAGCGATATAATCAAAGTGCGGGGTTGAGCCGCGGATAACCGTGCCCAAACAGATCAGGGCGTCGTAAGATCTGGCTTTGGCTAATTTTAGCGCCAGGGCTGGAATTTCAAATGCCCCGGGAACCCAGGCTACTGCCAAATCCCCTTCTTCCGCGCCGTGCCTGACCAGGGTATCCAGGCATCCGGAAACCAGGTCCTTGGTGATGAAATCGTTGAAACGCGAGGCAATGATGCCGAATTTTTTTCCTTTGGCAATCAGGTTACCCTCAATTGTCTTTACCATTTCTCTCCTCCTTTTTTTATCCTTAAATTTCAAGTTGGTGGCCGAGTTTTTCTTTCTTGGTCTTCAGATAATTATAATTTTCAGGATTAGGCTCGGTCTGTAAAGGGACCCGCTCCGTAACTTCCAGGCCGTAACCCTCTAAGCCGACTATCTTGCGCGGATTATTTGTCAGCAGCCTGATATTCTTTAAGCCCAAATCCACCAATATCTGGGCGCCAATCCCGTAATCGCGCAGGTCAGGCTGATAACCCAGGGCCTCATTTGCCTGGACAGTATCCAGCCCCTTATCCTGCAGGCTATAAGCCTTGATTTTATCTTCCAAGCCGATGCCGCGGCCTTCCTGGTTCATATACAGGATAACCCCTTTTTGCTCTTTACCGATAATTTTCATCGCTTCCTTGAGCTGCCGGCCGCAGTCACAGCGCAAAGAGCCAAAGACATCGCCGGTTAAGCATTCGGAATGCACGCGCACCAAAACCGGCTCTTTAGCCCATTTTCCCATACTCAGCACTACGTGAATCTTACGCTCGATTAAATCGCGGTATAAAATCAACCGGTAGGTGCCGAATTCGCTGGGCAGGTGTGTTTCAGAAACTTTCTCAATCAACTTTTCCGTCTGCCGACGGTATCCAATCAGGCTGGCGATAGAGCAAATCTTCAGGTTATGCTGTTGGGAAAATTCAAGCAGCTGCGGCATCCTCGCCATTGCGCCGTCCTCATTCATAATCTCGCAGATTACGCCGGCAGGATAAAGCCCGGCTAAACGCATCAAATCTATGGCTGCCTCGGTATGGCCGGCCCTGACTAAAACGCCGCCTTTAAGCGATTTTAAAGGAAAAATATGCCCGGGCCGCACTAAATCTTCCGGCCTGGTGCCGGGATTAAGCAATACCTCGATGGTGCGGCTGCGGTCATAAGCGGATATGCCCGTAGTAATACCCGATGCCGCATCTACAGAAATCATCCAGGCAGTAGAAAACGGGTCCTGCTTATGGGATAGGCGCCTGTCTTCCAGCATCGGCTGCAAATCCAGCTCTTTTAACCTTTCTTCTTCCATCGGCACGCAGATTAATCCCCGGCCGAATTTAGCCATAAAATTGATGTCCTGAGGCCCGGTAAATCCGGCTGCCATTACCAGGTCGCCTTCATTCTCGCGGTCTTCGTCGTCTACGACGATGACCATGCGGCCGCGCTTTAAATCTTCCAGTATTTCCGCGATGCTGTTAAATGTGCCCATATAATAATTTACCCGAAGATAATCTTCGGGCTAATGATTATTAATCTCCTTCCCTCTGGACTTTAACCATCGGCTCTGGAATATCGCCAGATCTGCCCCGGAAACAGCTCAGGGCTCGCGGGCTTAACCGCCGGTCAGGACTTCCTGCCTGCCGTCAGGCAGGTCACCTTACCCCGAAGATTAATCTTGATGTAGTATAACATAAATCTAGGGCTTGTCAATAGCTTAAAATTAACTATAATATATAGGTATGACGCAAGATATTGTAAAACAAATACATTCCACCCTGATAAAAAAGAAAAAGAGTGTGGCCGCGGCAGAATCCTGTACCGGCGGACTCCTTTCTTACCTGCTTACCCGGCTCTCCGGCAGCTCCCGCTATTTTATCTTAGGGGTCGTGGCTTACAGCAACAGAGCAAAACAAAGTATCTTAAAGGTCCCTGTGCGGCTGCTCGCTAAAAAAGGCGCAGTTTCAGCGGAGGTGGCGCGTTATCTCGCCAAATCCGTGAGAAAATTAGCGAAAAGCGATTTGGGCATCGGGATTACCGGCATTGCCGGCCCTACCGGCGCAACTCCCCAGAAGCCCGTAGGCACGGTCTTCATTGCCCTAAGCAGCAGTCAGAAAAATATCTGCAAAAAATACTATTTTAAAGGAAACCGAGCTGCTATCCGCAAGAAAGCGGCTTTAGAAAGTTTAAAACTGCTGAAGATAACTATATGAGAACCTTTATCGCTATTGAACTGCCCAAAGAGATTAAAGACGCCCTGTCCCAGCTGCAAGCTAAATTAAAAACTACGGCAGCGGATGTGAAATGGGTTGACCCGCAAAATATCCACTTAACCTTAAAATTCCTGGGCGAAAGAGACGACAAAAAGATAGAAAAAATTACACGGGCTTTAGAAGAAGTAACGCGGCAGAAAAGTTCTTTTACAATAGTTATTTCTTCGCTCGGCGCCTTTCCTAATATAAGTTCTCCGCGGGTGATCTGGGCGGGAATCGATAAAGGAGATAACGAAACCAGGGAGATCGCCGGGGAATTGGAAGAAAAAATTGCCCGGCTTGGCATTCCCAAAGAAGACCGGCCCTTCTCTTCCCATATTACCATCGGCAGGACGCGCTCAAGCCTGAACCGGGAAAAATTAGTGCAGGGGCTGGAGAAATCAGCGGATTACTTTGGGAAGAACAAACTGGAATTTAATGCAGGAAAAATTACCCTCTTTAAAAGTACGCTTACCCCGAAAGGGCCTGTCTACGCAGTCCTCAAAGAGGCCAGCCTCAAAACCGCCTGAAGGATAATATTCGTATATAACCCGGCGATAATGTCATCGCTGATTATGCCGATGCTCCCCCTTAGCCCCTGCAGCTTGCCTGCCGGATAAGGCTTAAGCGTATCTAAGAGCCGGAAGAGAAAAAAGGCGATGACCACTAATTTTATATCGTAAGGGATAAAGAGCAGGCTCAAAAGCATGCCGATAACCTCATCAATCACGATATACCTGGCATCCTTCTTCTGAAAGATTTGCTCTGCTTCGCCGCAGGTTAAGAACCCTAAGAGCATCAAAGCTAAAAGAGAAGCCGCATAGATAAAAGCATTATGATGTAATAAATAAAATAAAAAGAGGCCCGCGATACTACCGAAGGTGCCGGGGATCAAGGGGAGATACCCGACGTAAAAAAAAGTGCTGATGATTTTGATGATAGAATTACGGACAGGCATCGGGGGAAGAATTAAAATTTAGCGATGATTTTACGGTTTTCCCAAAGATAGGAGAAGCCGGAATAAAGAGTGACTCCCACCGTGAACAACATCATGATATAGATAGCGCCCTTGGAGAAGTTATCCCAGTTGGGGTTCCAGATAAAGAAGCGCTTCATCACCTCCTGGAAAACAACAAACCCGAGGATGAGGAATATCACGGTCATCTGCGAAGCGGTTTTGTGTTTTCCGGCGCGGCTGGCGGCCAGCACTTTTCCCTTATTCAGCGCAAACAAGCGCAGCGAAGTAATTAAAATTTCCCGCGAGATAATCGCCATGAACATCCAGACGTTGATGAAACGTAAATAAAGAAAAGCCGCGAATGCCGCCAATACCAGGACCTTATCCGCAAAAGGGTCCCAAAACTTTCCGAAATCGGTAATCATGTTTTTCCGCTTGGCAATCAGACCGTCCAAAAAGTCCGATAACGCGGCTAAAGTGAATATAACCAGGCTGATAACCTTTGTCCACCAGACCTTTTCCCACCAGACAAAAAACAATAAAAATACGGCGGTAAGAATCATCCGGAGCACGGTTATTTTATTCGCGGTATTCATGCTTTCGCCTCCCCGACTAAGTCATATTCCAGGGTATCGGTAATTCTTACCTTTACGAAATCGCCTGCGGCTAATTTTTTTTGGGAGTTGACGTATACCAGGCCGTCTACTTCCGGAGCGTCATATTGCGTACGCCCGAGATAGCTCCCCTCTGCTTCTTCGTCAATCAGGACATCCAGCACCCTGCCTAATAATTTTTCATTATTTTCCCGGGATACCTTCTGTTGAGCGGACATCAGGGCGTTGAAACGCCGGACTTTTTCGGAATGGGGGATCTGCCCGGGAAGACTGTATGCCGGCGTGCCTTCCTCTTGCGAATAAATAAAAACTCCCATTCTTTCAAATTTTGCTTCCTGGATAAATTCAAGCAATTCCTTAAATTCCGCCTCTGTTTCGGAAGGAAAACCCGTAATCAAGGAAGTGCGGATTGCCGCGTCAGGAAGCTCTTTCCTTATCTTTCTGATAAGCGTAATGATCTCTTTTCTGCCGGTGCGCCTGCGCATTAATTTCAATAGCCGGTCATTGATATGCTGGATAGGCAGGTCAATATACCGGCAAATCCGCGGCTCCTCTTTCATCAGGCCGACTAACGGGCCAATCACGCTATCCGGATATAAGTAAAGCAGCCTGAACCATCCGATATTTTTTGCGCTTTTGATGATTTTGGATAGAAGTTGAGTCAGCATCCTCGTGCCGTATAAGTCCATGCCGTAAGCGGAAATATCCTGTCCGATAATATTCAATTCGGAAATTTTTTCTTTATCAAGGGCGCCCGCCCTTTTCAAAACGGAATTAATCTCGAGGCTGGAGAATTTTCCCTTTATCCCGGGAATAATACAAAAACTGCACTGATTTATGCAACTCTCGCAAACTTTAAGATAGGCGTAGTGACGGGGGGTGAGGGGAAAACGCCCCGGGCTATGGTTAAGCGAAGGCGTGCCGACAAAGGCATCCACCTCGGGTAATTCTTTTCTTAAAGTATCTTTATAGCGCTGGGCGAGACAGCCGTAAACAATGACTTTTTTCAGCTTTCCCTTTTTCTTCAGGGCGATTAAGTCCAGGATCGCGTCAAGGGACTCGCGTTTTGCCTCGTCGATAAAACAACAGGTATTCACTACGGCTATATCCGCCTTATTTATATCGACAATCGGATATCCCTTTAAATTGAGCCTGGCGATAAAGTTCTCGGAATCCACGAGGTTGCGCGGGCAGCCCAGGCTTAATATGCCGACCTTTTCTTTCATCTTTCTATATTTAACCCTTCCTTGGTAATCACTATATTCTTGCGCGCTTCGCCTCTCCTGCCTAAATTCGTAAAACGCTGGCCGTTTACTTCCAATTCCACTACTCCGACATTCCCCAGGGAAAGCTCCATCTTCTTATTTGCCTGCCAGCTCTCTGCCGCCCCTTTTCTTAAAATGCCCTGGAAGACAACCCGGCCGTCCGCCTTTAACTTGACGAAGCAATTTTCTCTGGTATGAATGCCCAGCCTAATCGTCGCTGCCTGCGGCACCTTTTGTAATTTAGACTGCGCAGCCTTCTTTTCGGTTTTTGGCGGGGCGGTTACCGGCGGACTCGTCCTCGCCGATAAATCCCTGCGCCTGGACGAAAGACCCTTGCCCAGCCGGAACAAACCGATAACTGATACGCCGATTAGAAGAACGATAAAAACCGTTTTTATTTTTATGCGGGGAAGGAAAAAAGTCAATCTTGAAAAATATCCCTGCGGGGAGGAAACGGGTTGTTCTTCTGTCTTAATCTTATCCGGCGTATGCTTTAAGGTGCTCTGGAATTCCTTGTAATCCGGTATATAATCGCCGGGGTCAACGCCTAAGAATTTACAGTAAATCTTCAAAAAACCCTTAATGTAAATGGTGTTTAAATTCATCACGCTGTCTTCTTCTATGGCCTTTAAGATATTCGGGTGGATTTTCGTCGCTTTATGCACCTCTTCCAGGCTGATCCCTTTTTCCAGACGGATTTTTTTCAGTCTTGCTCCTGCCGACTCTTTCATTGCTCTTCGGCCTCCTCTTCCTGCGCGATACTCTTCTGCAGCCAATCCTCTCTGTCAGCGAGTATCCTGCGCGGCTTGCTGCCTTCGAAGGGGCCGATCAGCCCCTCCTGCTCCATCACATCGATAATCCGGGCAGCGCGGGTATAGCCCAGCCTCAGTCGCCGCTGCAAAATCGACACCGAAGCCTGATTGCTCTCCATGATTATCCTGACTGCCTCATCGTAAAGCTCGTCTTTCTCTCCGTTGGTCAGGTGCGCTTTTTGCTGCTCTTTCAAAATCTCTTCATCGTAAACCGGCTCTGCCTGGGCTTTGAGAAAACCCACTACACTGCCGATTTCTTTATCGCCGACTAAGGAGCCCTGGGCGCGGATTAATTTTGACTCTCCCGGACGCAAAAATAACATATCGCCTTTGCCCAAAAGCTTATCCGCGCCGTTCATATCCAGGACCGTGCGCGAATCCACTTTGGAGGCGACCTTGAAAGAGATGCGCGCCGGAAAATTCGCCTTGATCACCCCGGTAATTACGTCAACAGAGGGCCGCTGTGTGGCTAAGATTAAATGTATGCCTACGGCGCGGGAAAGCTGCGCCAGGCGCGTAATCGCGTTTTCGATCTGGTCGCGGCTGACCACCATCAAATCCGCCAATTCATCGATGATAATCACGATATAGGGAATCTTTTCCTGTTTTTCGTTGTAGGCCTCGATGTTCCTTGCCCCGACCTTGGCTAAAAGCTGGTAACGCTCTTCCATTTCATTGACTACCCAGTTCAGGGCAACTGCGGCTTTCTTTGCCTCGGTCACTACCGGGCATAAAAGATAGGGCAGCCCGTTAAAAGGCGCCAGCTCCACCATTTTCGGGTCAACCATCAGGAACTTCAGCTCGGCAGGCGTAGATTTAAAAAGCATGGATAAGATTAAGGAATTAACGCAGACGGTTTTACCCGCTCCCGTGGTCCCGGCAATCAAAAGGTGCGGCATATCCGCTAAATCCGTTACCACCGGATGGCCGGCAATATCTTTGCCTAAAGCCAGGGTCAATTTTGACTCTGATTTTTGAAATTCCCCGGAGCTTAAAATTTCCTTTAAATAAACCAGGCTGCTTTGCGTGTTGGGAACCTCAACACCTACCCTCGCCTTGCCGGGAATGGGCGCCACTATACGCACTGATTGCGCTTTCATTACCAGGGCAATATCATCGCCCAATGCCACGATGCGGTTTAATTTTACTCCCGGAGCCGGCTCCAGTTCATAGCGGGTAATTACCGGGCCGCGCTCAATATCCGTAACCTTTACCGAAATGCCGAAATCTCCCAGAGTTTCCTCTAAAACCCGGGCGCTGGCTTCCAGGTCTTCTTTAATCTGCCGCGCCTCCAAAGGCGGCGGCGATTCCAGGAGGTCCAAAGAAGGCAGGTGAAAATCGCCGATTTTTAATTCCTGGGGCTTGATTTTGGCTTCCGTAACCGGTACGGGCTTGGCCTTGATTTGTATCTTTGGTTTTACCGGCGTAGTATCCGCGGCAGTGATTTTAGCCCTTACCAGGGAAACAGCAGGCTCTTCTTTTTTATTAAAAAGAGGCGCGGCTTTTGCGCCGGCGGCTTTTTCTTTAAACTTAAAGTGCCTGACCGGCCTGAAGAGAAATTTTACCTTATCGGCTATCCTGAGAAAGAAAGTGGATATCAGCATCTCCGTAACCAGGGCGAATGATAAAATACTTAAGGTAATCAGGGTAATGTATCCGCCCAAACGTCCGAAATACGTGCCGACAAATTTAGAAATAATAAACCCCAGGAAGCCGGCGCGGGAAAATGCGATTCCCGCATTTTCTATGCTTAATCCGACAAGAGAGCTCAGCGACAACAATAAAACCAGTATTCCGATAATTCTCGGGAGGCGTAAATCCAGCTCCTCCTGCCGGAATAACCTTACCCCCTGAAAAAGCATGAATAAAGGAATGATATAGCTAGGCCAGCCGAATAAGAATAAAACCAGGCCCGCTAAATACGCGCCGAATGTGCGGATGAGGTTGTGAGGGGGGATATTGGGATGGGAGGTATAGAATTTCAGGTCAAAGGGAGTGAAAGAAGCCAGGCTGGCTAAAATAATCAGCCCTGCCGCTACTATTACTACGGCTTTAATCTCATTAAGCCTTCTTTCTCTCATTTCTATGGCTTAAGCTGCTTCCGCCTGTTTCTTGCTTAAATTAATCCTGCCCAGCTCGTCTATGCCGATGACCTTGACTTTGATTTCATCGCCGATCTTGACTACTTCTTCTACGTTCTTCACAAAATGGTCGGCTAGTTCCGAAACATGCACCAGGCCTTCCTTGCGCGGGGCGATTTCGCAGAAAGCTCCAAAAGGCATAATCCGTTTTACCTTGCCTACATATATCCTGCCTACTTCAATATCTTCGGTAATCGCCTTGATCATCTTGATCGCTTCTTCTGACTTGGCGGCCTCGGTAGAACCCACTAAAACCGTTCCGTCATCCTGAATGTCGATGCTTGCTCCGGTAGCGGCGATAATCGCCTTAATCGTCTTCCCGCCCGGGCCGATGAGCTCGCCGATTTTTTCCGTATTTATTTTCAAGACGTCAATGCGCGGGGCATAAGAGGATATTTCCTGGCGCGGGCCTGCCAATGCCGCTTTCATTTTCTCTAAAACGCTTAAGCGCGCTTCTTTTGACTGGGCTAAACAATTATTCAATAACTCCGGGCTTATCCCGTCTATCTTTAAATCCAATTGCACGACGGTAATCCCCTGCCTGGTGCCGGCAACCTTGAAATCCATATCTCCGAAGTGGTCTTCCAAGCCCGCGATATCGGTGAGGATGACGGTTTTTTTATCGCCCTTGATTAATCCCAGGGCAATCCCCGCCACTGTATCCTTAATCGGCACTCCGGCGTCCATCAAAGAGAGGGCTGCGGCGCAAACCGTGGCCATACTCGATGAGCCGTTGGATTCTAAAATCTCGGAAACCACTCTTATCGTATAAGGAAATTTTTCCTTGGAGGGCATTACCGCTAGCAGCGCTTTTTCGGCTAAAGCGCCGTGGCCGATTTCCCGGCGGCCAGGGCCGCGTACCGGAGCAGTCTCGCCCACGCTAAAGGGAGGAAAACTGTAATGCAGCATAAAAGACTTGTATTTCTCGCCCTCCAGCGCCTCAATCAGCTGCTCGTCCTCGCCTGTGCCGAGGGTCGTAACCGCCAAGCTCTGGGTTGAGCCGCGCGTAAAAAGGCTTGAGCCGTGCGTGCGCGGCAATACCGAAACCTCGCAGGATATCGGCCGGATTTCCTTGAACCCCCTGCCGTCTACGCGCGCGCCTTCTACCAATATCTTGCTCCTGATCTGCTCTTTTTCCACCTCATCAAGGGCCATCTTGATATCGGCAACGCCGCACTCTTCAGAAACCAGCTTTTCTTCCAGCTCTTTACTTAATAAATGCCCCTGCTCCACTCTTTCATCGTGATTGTTGAGCTGATAAATCTCTTTTAATTTTGCCGTGGCTAATTCCTCGACTTTTTTCTTAAGCGCGGGGTCAACTTCTTTATATTCAATCTTCGCCTTGGGCTTTCCGCAGCGCTTCTGAAAATCTTCCTGCAGCCTGATGATATCCTGCAATGCTTCATATCCGGTCTTTACCGCTTCCAGATAAACATCTTCCGAGACCTCTTTGGCCTTGGACTCCAGCATCATCACGCCTTTATTATTTGCCGCCACTACTACCTCTAAATCCGCGTTCTCTAATTCCGCGTAAGTGGGATTAAGAATAAACTTATCATTAAGCCGGGCGACACGGCAGCAGGCTAACGGGCCGTTAAAAGGTATGTCGGAAATAGATAGGGCAGCGGACGCCCCGATTACGGCGAGGATATCCGGATCGTTCTCTCCGTCGCTGGATAAAACAATGGCCATAATCTGGACATCGTTAAGCATGCCCTTGGGAAAGAGCGGCCGGACCGGCCGGTCAATCAGGCGCGCGGTCAAAATTTCGCTCTCCGAAGGCCTGCCTTCTCTTTTAAAGAAGCCGCCGGGAATCCTGCCTGCGGCGTAAGTCTTTTCCTGGTATTCTACGGTCAAAGGAAAGAAATCCTGCCCCTCTCTCAGTTCGCGGGACATACAGGCGGTCACCAGGACTACGGTCCCGCCGTACTGGATGGTAACCGAGCCGTTTGCCTGTTTGGCGATTTTACCTGTTTCTATAATGAGTTCGTTTTTGCCGAATTGAGCTTTTACGCTTTTTTCTTGCATAATTTTCTACCTCACTTCAAGGGTTAAAACAGAAGGCTTTTATTTTCTAAGTTTGAGCTTTTCGATAATCTCTTCGTATTTTTTGGCGTCTTTATCCTTGAGATAGCCGAGAAGCCTGCGCCGCCTTCCGACAAGAGCCAGGAGCCCGCGCCGGGAATTAAAATCTTTCTTGTGCTGCTTAAAGTGATCGCTTAAAGCATTAATTCTCTCGGTTAAAAGCGCTACCTGGACATCCGCGGAACCCGTGTCCCGGGTATGAACCTTAAAGCTGTCGATGATTTCTTTCTTTTTGTCTTTGACCAAAACCAATTCTCTTTCACCTCCTCTCGCTTTGATAAAATATTATACGTCACTTTACGATATAAGTCAATAAATTCTATTTATCTATTTAATAAAGGGTATAAAACCGGAAAAATTTAGGACGGGAGAAATTTTTATTTGTAATAATCGGCGCCGCGCAAGATGAATTGTTCGTCCATGCGTTTCGGAGAGAAGAACCTGCGGGTAAATGACTTGGCTTTCTCAATATCGAACTTCTTGCAACAATAGATATCTATGGAAATATAATTCTTAGGCGTGAGGGTGTGGATGACGATGGAGCTCTCTACTAAGGGCGCCCAGCCGGAAAGGCCGGCTTTATCGGGAAAACGCGTGGCGTCGGTGAAGAAGATGCTCGGGGGGGCCTGTTTTTCCATGCCAAGATAGCTTACTATTTCATCGAGAAATCTATAACAAAGAGCTAAATCATCGCACGCGCCGGGCTTACAGTTATAAAGGTCCAGCAATAGCTCGTAGCCAAAGGCCGTCTCGGCTGCCGTCGGGATTTCTTCTATTTTACAGACCTGTGTATTCGGCATTTTCGTTTGGTATTATATTATACACAAATTGCAAAAAAATCAATAGAATTTTTAAAATATTTTTGCCGTAGGAGGGCGGCACACCGGCCGATCCGATAAGGCCGGGTGGAGCAACAGAACTGCTTAGCGGGTCCTGTCGCGGTTTGTTTCTCGCCGCACCGCTCGAAATTCCCCAGCGAGGAATTTCTCGCTTCGGGAAAATTCTCGCTCTGCCTCACTCTCTATTTAGCGGGGCAACCCTGCCCACTCAAATTTTCGCAAGATGCTGCTCGAATCCAAACCGCGCCACCCACTAGAAAAACCGCTGATACCTCTCTTTTTGTTCTATTCTTTAGTCGGCATTTTCTACGTAAAAAAGTAGAAATGCCTTGACTTCACTTAGAATTTAAATGATTGACCAAATTAATCATTTCCCTGCTCTTCTTATAATAAATGCAACAGGAATTTTTTATATTATTTATGTTAGATTCTAGCTAAATAAAAAACCCAAGTATAAAAAACTTGGGTTTATATTTATAAGCTTATCAAACCTAAATAAACAATTTGAATAAGCTAAATTTTGCTAATCTCCATGGCCCTCCATGTTTACCTCCTTTTATTAAAATATAGCATAAAATTACTTAATTTACAATATTTATTTTTAGTTACTAAAACTAATATGACTATACTTAAATTATTTATTAATTTCTCTTAGGAGGAATCCAAGTAAGGGCATATCTTAAACCATGAATTGGGTGTCTTATCTTTAAACAAAGAACTAATCTATCACCTTCAAAAAAGTCGCTAAAATAACGTTCTTTCTCTACTCGTAACATTTCAAACTTATGATTAACCTCTCCCTCGCCAAGCCAAACTTCGAAATTATAACTTAACGGCCTAAAACCTTCTGGAAAAATTAGTTTATAAATAAAGAATTCTGTTGGATAGCTAACTCTTATTGCCATAAATTCTCTTTTAATATCCCGAACAGCCATATCTTCAAAATTCATAACAAAAGAACCTGGAACTCCCTTAGTTTTATAGTAATACTCCACTTCTTGCCCATTTTTTAAAGAAGGTATGAATTGCATCTTCCAAAACAAAACATCTTTTTCTTGTTTTATAATCACCGGTGTAGCTTCTATATTTCTAGCTCGCGTCTTACCCGCATCTAATAAAATTTTACCGCCTTGATCAACATGAGGATTATTTATAAAATGTTCAATACTATCAATACCATCAGCCTTTGCTACTAATTTCGTATTACAACTACCATTAATATAACCCTCTTTCATCAATTCACATTCTATGTGATGTATTCTTCTAGAAATACCAAAAAATTTGGCATCTAACTCTTGCAAGTAATGATTAGTTTCTATATTTAACTTGAATTTTTTAAGATTTTCATTATCTTCTTTAATTTTTATTGCGCCTACGATAACCATAATGTAAGAAATAATTCCTATTATTACTATCCAAAAAATAAATGAAATACTTAAAATTTTTATAGCAGTAGCCGTTTGCCATAATGAAGCGACTATTTGATGGATTCCAAAGAATAATCCTGTCAGTACGACTATTATTATAACTCTTTGCCAAACTGGCTTTATTGCATACCCATGTATTTGTATAATATCTTTTATCTTACCCATTGTAAATAATTATATCAATAACTTTCAAAATATCAATATTTAAAATCCTATAAAACAGCCATTACTAATAGTTACAATTCTGCGTCTTAGTTAAGGTGCAATAATCAATAATTCTTCCAGACACTTTCCGCAGTAATCGGAAGCCCATGCCTTCTTGTGTTGAAAAATTAACCTTTTTTATATTATTTCACCTTTCTTAACTTCGGCATCAACCCAAAAAAACACTCCTTTATATTAAGGCAAATGTCGCTAGCAGGTGGCGAGGCCGCTTTGAGCAACATCTTGGAAGTAGCAAGATCCCCCTTTTGCGATAAAAAGAGATGTTATTTAAAACCTATGGGGGGTTTCGCAATAGATTTTAATTCTATTATTGAAGCTACGGGCATCTTAATTTCGCCACACGCTGCTTCGAATTTTGCTATCTCGCTATACAAATGTGCCAGAAAAACTTTTGCAAATTCTGGGCTCATTGCCACTTGTGAAACTACTTCCTCGCTTGAAGCTCCTTCTATTTTATTTGTAGCGAAATTAAAAACAAAACCAACACTAGTTCTACCAATAATAACTTTATCTGAATATAAAATAGCCATTCCTCCCCCCTTTTTCAAGATTGATTATAGCACTCTTTTAGAAAGATAGTATAGGATTCCAAGATAAATTTACCACTAGCTCAAATTAAAATGTTCTATTATATTCCCATTATCCTAATAATACGTCCATCTTATTTTTAGTTTATTAGATTATCTTGTTTGATTTCAAACACATCTCTCTAGCAGGTGGCGGGGCGGGTGATAGAGATTTCCGGCTTTTGCCGGAGCGTGCATAAGAAAATTTTCGGCAGAAGTACACGAGGAATTACGACGAAGGGACGCAGGAACTGACCTGCTACCCCCGTAAGTTTCGGAATTCCTGCAGACGAACGAGGAGTAAACCGAAGTGCACGACGAAAATTTTCAGCACGCAGAGGCAGAAGGTGAAAATCGGTTCTGCAGTGCTACGAAAAGCCTGTCTCAATAGGCCCCGCTAAAAAACCCAAGCACAAAACTATTTTTTAAGCTGAGGCTCTGCAAGCCTTATCTTCAAATTGTGGCTCTGTTTTAAATCACCGTTTATTCTAACCTCAATACTATAATCTCCTACCGAATCAAATTTCAGGTTAACTAACTGAATTGGTAGAGGTATATACTGCTCTTCAGCATGGTCTTTTGATACATCAACATCGGCTTCAGCTTTAAAAATCGCTCCTTTTTCGCCAATCAAACGAATATCAACCCTATTTTTTCCGATGTCTTCCCTTGTGACTTTTAACCTTACTAATATAAAGATCAGCGGGTGAATACACGGCAACCTTTGTGTAGTAATTTCTGCAATACCAGCACCCACTAGTGTAAATTTACCTCTTTCGTTTGCCGCAGCATAATCTGCCAAAATTAAATCAGTTACTTCCATTGCTACCTCCTTTTTAAATTTGGTTGCTACTTAGCAACCTTTTAGCCAAAAAAAATTACTTACGTTGTAAATACCGGTCTAGCTCTTCGCGCAATATGGCATATTGTTCCCCCAGCTTCTTAGCACTTAACCTCCTTTCACTAATCATTTTCCTTACCGCTTGAGGAGTTATACCAGCTTCTTCAGCAAATTGAGTTACCGATAAAGCATTGGTCCAATTTTCTCCTTTATTTTCTATAGGAATTAATGGACGAATCCTCTCTTCGCGAAAATCAAAATGAACTAAAGAGGGTTTTTGATTTATGGTAACCCTAAAATTCTTAATCTCTACCATGAAGAAAATATAGCATAAAAGTTGCGATTTAGCAACAAATATTTTTCTAAAATACCTCTTAAGCGGATAGCGATTTTTAGCCAAAGGAGCTTAATTGAACGGGTCTCTAGGGGGTGGCGAGGCGGGCTTTGAACAGCATCTTGAAAATTCGAGCGGGCAGGGTTGCCCCGCTAAATGAAGAGTGAGGCAGAGCGAGAATTTTCGCGAAGCGCAGCGAGCCACGCTGGGGCGAGCAAGCGGTGCTGTGAAAAGCCTGCCTCGGCAGGCCCTGCTAAGCAGTTCATTAGTGCCCAAAACCGATTATCTTCTTCTCTTCTTTCGGCGGCATCAGCAGCTGCCTAATCGCCTCAAAAATATTCTTTATTTTCTCATCATGCTCAGCATACTTCTTCTCCAGGGCCTCAAGCTTACCTGCCAGTTCTTTATGCGTTAAGAGCAGTTCTTTCAGTTTCACAAAAGCGCGCATAATCAGAATATTCACCTGAATGGCCCGTTCGCTGTTTAAAACACTGGATAACATCGCTACACCCTGTTCAGTAAAAACATAAGGCAGATACCTTACGCCGCCCCAACTTGAGGTCGCAAATTGCGACCTCAAGATTGCAACTTCCTCTTCTGTGAGACGGTACATAAAATCATCTGGAAATCTTTTTTTGTTCCTTTTTACCTGCTCATTCAATCTTTTAGTCGAAACTCCATATAGTCGAGCCAAGTCAGCATCCAGCATTACTTTCCTGCCTCTTATTTCTAAAATCTTAGTTGCTATTACCTCTACTGAAACTGTATCTCTCATCGCTCTTACCTCCTTTTTACTCTAATAGACGTATCAGGAGGCAAAATCTAACAGAGAATTGTTACTAACGGGTGGCCGGGGCGTTTTTGAGCCGCGTGGCGCAGCGAGAAAATACCCCAGACAGGCCCCGCTAAACAGTTCTACTGCAAACAAAAAAGGCGCCGGGGAAACGGCGCCTTTTGAGGTTAATTAAAGATACGTTATTTGCGGGTAGACATCATATAATCGATGAGCCGGTCGCTGGCTTTATTCTTCTTAAGGTAAGTAATAATCTCTGAATTCAAGTCGTAAACGGATTTGGTCCTTTTAATCTCATCGATGATGACCGCATCCGGCAGCCCTTGCGAGGTCATCTCGGCAATCTTGGTCAGAGGTATATGATTGGGATTAACTGCCATTGCCTTCTTATCCATCTGATTCCCGATTAACCCTCCTGCCACCGCTCCGGTTGTCGCTCCAATCGCCGCTCCCTCCCAGCCGTGTCCGCTCTGATGCCCGATTATTCCTCCTACGGCTGCCCCTAATACTCCGCCTCCTACTGCTCCGGTGGTTGTTTTTGGGCCTGCTGTCTCACAGCCGGCGCAAATTAAAAACACGGCAAAAAACAAAAATAATATTACCTTTGTCTTCATCCCTCTCCTCCCGGTTAAAATGATTAAACCGATAAGCTTATTTTGATTACGCTTATTTTAATCCAAATCAAAATAATTTGCAATATATTTATTGCTTCGTCCAAGACCCGGTCTTGGGACCCGCCTTAAAGACTTGTAAGACCGGGTCTTGTGTGGGGGAGCACAAAAATATTATTTGCTTTGGGGGGAAATAGTAGTATACTTTAAGTTACGAGGTGGGAGATATGGAAAAGAGAAAAAGGAAGTTCCTTTGGACAAGTTTTCAGAAAAAAATATTTTTCCTGGTCTTTGTCGCGGCAATAGCCCCGGCAACGATTGTGGCGCTCAGCCTGGATTATCTTATCTATAATCTCTTTGCCTCGCAGGCAGCCCTGCCGGAAGCTATTGTAGTCAAGCTGATACCGCTCTTAAGCATGTTAAACCTGATTATAGTCGTCACTATCCCGGTCAATCTGGTGCTGATCGGCATCTTTGCCTGGATATTGTCATATCGGATTGCCGGGCCGGTGTATCGCATTGAAAAGGAATTGGAAGAAAGAATTACCGGCAGCAAGCAGGGGCCGATTACGCTGCGCCGCAACGACGAACTGCAGTCTCTGGTTGAAAAAGTCAACAAACTCCTCGCCAAGTAATAAAAACTTTTAACGGATTACGGCAAACGGGCAAATCTGGTTATAGGCGCAATAAGTACAGGCCATATAGGCAGGCGTAGCAGCGAAGTTTTCTTTACGGATACCCGCGGAGACCTCTTTAATCTTTTCTTTAACTTCCTCTAAATCATCCTCTTCTATTTCCCTGCTTCCAATAATCCCGGATTCTAAAAAATAGAGCGCCACGCGCTTAGGCAGGGCCCCGAAGACATTCTTAAAGGCAAGCGCGTAAAGCTCAAGCTGCAAGCTCTCCTTGACGCGCTTATCCGCGTCTTTCTGGGTTTTGATTTCCGAAGTCTTAAAATCCATAATCACCGCGCCCTCTTCATCCTGGTCTACCCGGTCAAAACGGCCGGTAATCTTATTATCCCCCACAGGAAAAGAAAACTCTTTTTCAATATAGAGCGGCTTGCAATCGCGTTTTTCCTCGGCGGCAAAGAACCTAATCAATGCCTCTTCGCCCGAGCGTAAACGCTCCTTCTGGTGTTTTTCATCGAGAAATCCCTGGGGGTCAAAACTTTCCCGGAAGGCATGCAATAAATCCGGGAGCGCCATCTTTTTCCCGGCCATTTTAAACTGAAAATACCTGCTCACTGCCTCGTGCATTGCCCGGCCGTAAATCACGGTGTGGTGCTCCATAATCGGCACGCGCAGGATATTGACATACTTATATTTTAAGGGGCAGGTCAGGTAATCGTCGATATGGTAATAACTTAAATTCAAGAGTTTTCCTTTGACAATGAGAGCGGTTTTTTGCGGCCTGGTTTCTTTTTGCGGGGCAAAACGCTCAATTGCCTCCAGGGCAGAGGCTTTCTTCCTCTCTTCCTTGACGCTCTCTTTACCCAATGCCTCAGCGACAAACTGGCTGATCCGCCTTAAGCGGCTGCCGCCGTAATCTAAGGCGCTGGTAAAATAGAGTTCCTCTTTAGCCCGGGTCATCCCCACATAAAAGAGCCGGCGCTCCTCCTGGATATGGAAGTCGCCTGACGGTAATATTTCTTTGATTAAGGCGTCAGGCAGTTCAATCGGGTGGCTTCTGCGCGGCCAGGGAAAACGGCCCTGCACTAAACTGACTAAAAAGACGACGCGGAATTCCAAACCCTTGGCTTTATGGATAGTCAGGACATTCACGGCGTCAGTATCAAAGTCCGCCTCTACCGTAGAAGGATCGTCGCCGGCATCAATGAGCAGGTTCAGGTAATTTACAAAATTGAGCACCCGGTCTTCCTTGGCTACCAGCTCAAAATCGCGCACGCTGTTGAAAAATTTGGCCAGGTTCTGAATCTTGGTTTCGTTCTCTAAATTCTGCGCGTGACTTAATTTTTTCAAATATCCGCTGTCGCTTAAAAAAGTATAAAGCAGCCTGCCGGTAGTCTGCTCGCGGGCGATTTTCAGAAACTTGTCCAGGTCGCTTAAAATATGCCTTATTTTGTCCTTGGATTCCGCGCCCACATCCGCAAGTTCGGCAATATGATCTAACTCCTGGAATACCAGATAGAGCGGCCGGTTCCGGCGCTTGGCATAGTGGCTTAAGCGGCTTAAGTCGGACAAATTCAGCATGTAAACCTCGGAACTCACCAGATAATATAAACTCATAGAATCCGACGGATTGGCGATGGTGCGCAGGAAATTAATGCAGAGCTTTACTTCTTCCCGCGAGTAAAGCCCCTGGTTACCGCTGAATTGCCAGGGGATTTCCTCCATATTCAGCGCCTGTAAAAATGCCTGGGCATCGGAATTGGAGCGCACCAAGATCGCGAAATCGCGGTATTTGAATTTTTTAGAGCCGACTTTCTCTTTAATGATTTTGGCGACATCGTCCGCCTCGGTAGAATGCGTATCCGCATGCAGGTGTTTAGGGGCCTGGCCCTCCTTAGTCAACCCGGTCAGGCGCTTATTGATGCCTGCCTTGACTTCAAAGCGCTCGGGATTATTATTCTGGATCAGGCGATAGGCGCTGTCCAGGAGCGGCTGCGTTGAGCGGTAATTCTGGATAATATTTATTTTTTTAGCTTCGGGGAAATCCTGGATGAAATTCAAGAGGTTGGAGTAAGCAGCGCCCCGGAAGCGGTAGATACACTGGTCATCGTCTCCGGTAACGGCAATATTACGCTCTTTGCCCGCCAGGATCTTTGCCAACTGATACTGGGCAAAGTTGGTATCCTGGAATTCATCGACTAAAATATACTTAAACTGCTGCTGGTATTTCTTCAGGATCAGGGGGTGTTCGCGCAAAAGGCGAAGGGCAAGGTAAAACTGGTTGCCGAAATCCAGCAGGCCCTCTTTAGCAAGTAACTCCTGGTATTGTGCATAGGCATTGGCAATTTCCAGCTGCTGCCTTGCCTCTTCTTCCCGGGCTTTATCTTCGGGGCTCTCCTTTGACTTTAAGGAAAAATCCTGCGCAAATTTCAGGTATTCCTCAGGCGCGACATCCTCGTCTTTTGCCCGGCTGAATAAGGAAATCAGCGCTTCCACAAAACGGGTGGGGTCGGCTAAGGGACGATAATAAGAAAGGTTAAACTCGAAAAGATGCTCGCGGAAAAATACCGCTGCCTCTGGCTGGGTCAAAACCTTAAAATCCGGGTTGAGCCCGGCTACCAGCGCGTTTTCGCGCAGCAACCTGTCGCCGAAGGCATGAAAAGTGGAAATCCAGATATCGGTATAGCCGTAAGGCACCAGGATATCCACGCGCTCCTGCATCTCCCGCGCTGCCTTATCCGTAAAGGTAAGCGCTAAGATTTCGTTAGTCTTAGCCAGTCCTTCCGATAATAACCAGGCAATCCGGCGCGTAATTACGCTGGTCTTGCCTGTGCCTGCGCCGGCAATAATCAAGACCGGCCCCTCTTTATGCGTCACCGCCTGGAGCTGCTCTTTATTCAGGCCTTCTAAGATTTTTTCCATATTTTATTATATTCTACCTTGACAACGCCAAATTTTCAAGTATACTTACATACCTATATATAAGGAGTAAATTAAGATGTTTAAAAAATGTGCTTTATGCGGAAAAGGCGAGCTCCCCGGGAAAAAAGTCACGCGTAAAGGCCAGTATAAGGCCAAAGGCGGGACAGGAAGCAAGATTGCCCGTTGGACAATGCGTAAATTCCTACCCAACCTGCAGAAAATGCGCCTGCTCATAGACGGCCGGCCTCAAAGAGTCTATGTCTGTAGCAAGTGCATCAAAAAAGGCGAGATTATCAGAGCCTGAAGCTTAGCTAAAAAAGATATCTTTGATTTCCAGAATCACTGCGTCTTCCTGCCAGCTGTCTATCTCGGGCGTATATACCAGGTCAAAAGAACGCGCACTCACCAGGCTGGAATAAAGATTCCCCATACCGAAGCCGATTGCCTGATGCGTAATTGTGCCGTCGCTAAGCCAGAATTTTAAGGTATCCCGGCCTAAGAGCTGCGGCTCGCCTTTCAGCTTAAGATTACGGCTATAAAATAGCGGTTCCGGGTTACCCGCTCCAAAAGGCTCCAATGCCCCTAACTCCCTGACCAGCGCTTCGCTGATATCGCCAAGCCCCAATTCCATATCAATATCGATACTGGGAATCAAGTCCTCCAGCGCCAGCTTATGGCAGGCAAGCAGGTTGATTTTATTCCTAAAGTCATTGATATTCTCCCGGTCAATCACCAGGCCCACGGCGTGGCTGTGCCCGCCGAAGGTTTTTAAGAAGTCCCTGCATTCCAAAAGCGCTTTAAATAAATGAAAGTTTTTTATCGAGCGGCCTGAGCCCTTGCAGAAATCATCGCTAAGGGAGATGAGGATAGTCGGGCGGTAAAACCTGTCGGCAAGCTTGGAAGCGACAATCCCTAAAACGCCCTGATGCCAGCCGTCTTTGGCAATCACAATCACCTTGTGCTCCTTGAAATTAATCTCTTTGTCAATTAGCGCCTCTGCCTCCTGCATGATTTTTTCTTCCGTCTTCTGGCGCTGGCGGTTATAGGCATGGACAGCTTTGGCCAATTCGCCTGCCTCGCCCGGCTCACGGCTCATCAGTAAATTTAAGGCAGTTTCAGCGGTATCCATCCTGCCGCTGGCATTCAGCCGCGGCCCGAGTATATAACTGACAAAAGTAGAGGTAATTTTTTTCCCTTGTATGCCGCTAACCTCCATTAATGCCTTTAGTCCCGCGCGCTCTGTACGGGAAAGGCGTAACAAACCCTCCTTGGCAATCACGCGGTTCTCGCCGTTTAAGGGAACAACATCGGCAATCGTGCCTAAGCAGACCAGATCCAGGTCATCAAAGAGTTTCTCCCGGGTAATTGCCTGCGCCAGCTTATAAGCTACGCCCACCCCTGCCAGGTCGCGGTATTTGTAAGCGGAATTTTTTAATTTCGGGTTGATTATCGCCGAGGCAGGCGGCAGCTGGCAATTCAGCGGCTCATGATGGTCGGTAACGATAACCTCGATATTATGGCGCTTTAATTCTTTAATTTCCTCATAACTGTTCGTGCCGCAATCTACGGTGATTAAAAGCTTTATCTTCTTTTGCCTGGCAACCTGCACGATATTCTTATTTAAGCCGTAGCCTTCTTTAATCCGGTGCGGTAAATAATGCTCAACCTCCAGGCCTCTTCCGGTTAAGGCGTTTTTCAGTAAGGCCAGCGCCGTGATCCCGTCCACGTCATAATCGCCGAAAATCATCACCTTGGCCTTGGCTTCGGCTGTTTTCCCCACCAGCTCTACGGCCTTTTGCATATCCGGGAACAAATAAGGGTCTAAGAGGGCTTCTAAATCCGCGCGCAAAAATTTTCCCGCCTCCTGCGGGTTATTAATGCCGCGGTTGATTAATACCTGGGCGAGGATATGAGAGATTTTTACTTCTTTGCTTAAGGTATCCTGGAGGGCGGCATTAAGAGGCTGGATATTTAAAATTTTGTGACGGGCCATAATTACATTTTTTCCGGGCGGGATACCCCCAATAAATCAAGGCCGGTGGAAATAACTATTCGCGTCGCCTCAATCAGGCAGAGCCTGCTTTTTGTCAGCTCTGCCTCTTCTCCCAATACGCGGTGCTTATCGTAAAACTTATGAAAAATTTCCGATAATTCCTGGAGATAGACGGTTAACCGGTAAGGGTCGGTAGTCTTAAAACAAATATTCAGGATATCGGGAGCCTGGCAGAGCTTTTTAATCAGGCCCAGTTCTTCCTCTTCTTTCAAGAGCCCCAAATCCATTTCCCTGACCTTGAGTTTTACTGAACTGGTACGCAGGATGCTGCAAATCCGGGCATAGGCATATTGCACGTAATAAACCGGGTTCTCCGCAGTCTCTTTTTTGGCGATTTCTAAATCAAAATCCAGGTGGCTGGAGGTGCGCCGCATCAGAAAAAAGAACCTTGCCGCATCGCGGCCTACTTCATCGAGCACTTCGCGCAGGGTAATGTATTGGCCGCGCCGCGTGGACATCTGCACGGGCTTACCTTCCCGGAATATCGTTGCCAGCTGCACAATAATAATCGACAATGAATCCGCGTTTTTACCCAGCGCCTGCACTGCCGCCTTAAGCCGACTGACATAACCGTGGTGGTCGGGCCCCCAGAGATTTATCAGCCAGTCAAAGCCGCGCTTATATTTATCCCGATGATAGGCGATATCCGGCGCCAGATACGTGTAACTGCCGTCGCTTTTTATTACTACGCGGTCTTTATCATCCCCAAACTGCGTGGATTTAAACCAGAGGGCGCCCTCCTGCTCATAGAGCAAATCTTTCTTTTTTAAGAAATCCAGCGCTTTTTTTATCCTGCCGCTCTTTCTTAATTCCTTCTGACTATGCCAGTAATCAAAACTTACCCCAAAATCATCCAGTTCTTTTTTGATGATCTTTAAGATGTAATTCAGCGCGAATTCGCTTAAGTCTTCTGTTTTAGGCTTTACTTTTTGCGCTTCTTTGGCGATATCATAAATATAATCCCCCTGGTAATGATCATCGGGAAATTCTATTTTTTCGCCGACCAGTTCTTTAAACCGCAGCCCAACAGAAGCGCCTAAGATATTAATCTGGTTTCCTTCGTCATTCAGATAAAACTCTCTTTTTACTTTAAAGCCTAAAAAATCCAGGATATTGGCAAGGGCGTCTCCTACCGCGGCCTGGCGCGCGTGCGCCACCGATAAAGGCCCGGTGGGATTGGCGCTGACAAATTCAATCAGCACGCTCTTGCCTTTGCCGGGGTTTGTCTTGATGGAATCCTCGCCCCTGGCGACGATATTCTCCAGCTGCGCGTAAAAATATTCGTTCTTAAAATAGAAATTTATAAAACCCGCGCCCTCGACCTTAACTTCCTTGAGATAATCCGAGAGCGTGCTTTTCTCTAAATCTTTTTTTATCTCTAAGACGATATCCTGGGCGATTTCCCGGGGAGGCCGCTTGAGCTCCCTGCTTAACTGCAGCGCGACATTGGTGGAAAGGTCTCCGAAACGGCTGTCGGTGGGAAAATCTAAGAATAAGTCCTGCGGGGGGAATCTATCTAAGCTTAGCCTTCTTAACGCTTCTTTTATGAGCGGTACGAGCGACTCTTGAATATTTTTTTTCATTTACCCTTTTCGCGTCCGACCATAAGCGCTCCAAAGAATAAAACTCTCTCATCGGTTTATAGAAAATATGCGTAATCACGTCGGAGTAATCCAGGACTATCCATCCGGATTCGTCGCTGGAGGAAACCTTAGAGAGAGATTTTATTCCGTATTCGGCTGAATCTTCTTCTATAGCCTGGGCAATCGCGTTTACCTGCCTTAAGGACGTTCCGCTTAAAATCACGAAATAATCGCAGAAACTACAGGCCTTTCGCATATCCAGAACGGTTACCTTCTGGGCCTTCTTGGTCTTGGCGACTGCCGCAATGCGTAGCGCGATCTTTTTTGCTTCTATCGGTCAACTACCTCCTTTAAACTATTATTTCTTCCCTAATATCCTGTACATTCCCGTGCCGCAGTCAGGACATTTTCCTTTTACCGCCAAGCGGCCGTTTTTCATCGTCACTTTCTGTTCGTCTTTTATTTCCTTCGACTTTTTGCATTTCACGCAATATCCTTTTTCAGCCATTGCTCTTCCTCCTTGTTTGCTTTATGAATTCCGGCTAACTTCTTTCAAATATAGCATAGCTTAACGGCAATGTCAAATAATTCTTGTTTTACCGTGCCGGACATGCTTCTCTTCGATTTCGCCGACAATCTCTTCGATCAAATCTTCCAGCGTTACGAGCCCAAGCGTCTTCTTATGCGCATCAGTCACAACGGCAATCTGGATTTTGTCTGCCTGAAATTTTTTCAAAAGCTCGTTCACCCGCATGCTTTGGGCGACATAATATGCCTCATGCAGCAGGTCATGTAAAACAAAGAGCCCTTTATCCCTGAGTATATAAAGCAGGTCACTGGCGTAGATAATCCCGATGATGTTATCAATAGAGGTCTCGTATACCGGCAGCCTGGCGTGGCCCTCTTCCACAAAAATATTCAGCAATTCTTCCGGAGGCAGATTTATGTTCACCGCCACTATTTTTTCCTTCGGCACCATCACGTCTCCTGTGCGCGTATTGCCGAACTCAAAAATACGGTGCAGCATCTTTCTTTCCTCTTCGCTCAATACCCCCTCTTCCTTGCCGATCTCTATCATCGTGCGTAATTCTTCCTGGGTTATCAGGGGAGACCTCTTGCCCGGCTGTATCCTTAGTAACTTCAGGATAAAATTACTGCTCTTTGTAAAAATCAGGATCACCGGATAAAAAATCCGGATAAACAATTCCATCAGCGGGGCGGTAAATAGGGCGATTTTTTCCGTATGCTTGATGGCTAAGATTTTGGGCGTTATCTCGCACATAATCAGCACAAAAAACGTAGAGATAAACGTCGCGATAATTACTCCCCAATGATATCCGAGAACCTGCACAAAGAGGCCGGTGACAATGGCTGAAATAGCGATATTGACGAAATCGTTGCCGATCAATATAGCGGCAATAAACTTATCAAGCTTGGTAATTAACCTTTGCAGGCTCTGCGCGCGCTTGACGCCTTTGGAAATCAGGTGGCGCAGGCGTATTTTACTCAAGCCGATAACCGCTGTCTCGGAAGCCGAGAAGAAAAAGGAAAAAAGGGCCAGGATAAAAATAAATAATATGGTCAAGGGCAGGGAAAATATGGTTTCCATAGGTTTAAGCTTTAATTTACACTTAGCTGATTATATATCGAGCTCTCCTTATCTTTCAGCGGGCCGATGAGCGAGAGGTTTAATTTTCTATCCTGGAATATGTATTTGGCAGCCTCCCGGATATCTTCTCTTTTTATTCCGGCCACCTCTTTAATTATCTCGGGAAGCGCATAAGTCTTATTCAGGCTAACGGTAGTCTCTCCTATCCAAAGCATATGGTCGAGCGTATCTTCCAGGGCGAGCATCAGCTGGCCCAGATAAAATTCCTTGGCGCGCTTAAATTCATCGGGTCTGACTAAATTTAATTTGACTTTTTTAAGTTCCTTTAAAATCAGGCTTACTGCTTCGGCTACCTTCCTATTGTCAACGCCGGCGTGCACGATAAATGCGCCGGTATCCTGAAAACGTTTCAGCTGTGTGCCGATTTCGTAGGCCAGACCATTCTTTTCCCTTAATTCGTGGAAGAGGCGGCTGGACATATTTGCCCCTAAGATGATATGTAAAAGGCTCAACACGTGTTTTAAGGGATGGCCGGAGGGAAAACTATGGAAACCCAGGGCCAGATGCGTCTGCTCGGTCTTCTTGGAAAATATTTTCAGCTGCGGCTGATTTTGTTCTTCCCGGGCGGGAATGAATTTATTGATTTCCTGTTTTTTGGCTTGAGAAAAAATCCGGGAAATATTTTCCATCAGCCTGCCGTCAAAGAGGCCGGCAACGCTCACTACGATGTTTGGGGAAGTGTAAAATTTTTCTTTAAATAAGCCCAGGTCGTCCCGGGTGAGCCGGCTGACAGAATCAAGCCTGCCGATGACCGGAGCGCCCAGGGGCTGGCGCGGCCATAAAAGCTCATCAAGCAGCTCATGGACATGGCTCTGGGGCTGGTCCTTATACATCTTTATCTCTTCTAAAATCACCTGTTTCTCTTTTTCGATTTCGGGCAGAGGCAGGGAGGGATTAATCACCATATCGGATAAGATATCCAGGGCCAGGCCTAAGAAACGCGCCGGTATCTTTGCCAGGTAGCAAGTCAGCTCTTCGGAAGTAAAGCCGTTCAGCGAGCCGCCTACCCCTTCGATAGATTCTTTAATCTTACGGCAGGAGTATTTTTTGCTGCCTTTAAAGAGGAGGTGCTCTAAAAAATGCGAGATGCCTTTATTGGAGCCGGATTCATACCTGCCGCCTGCTTTTATCCAGATACCCAGAGCGGCGGAACGCCTTTCAGGCATGCGGAAGGCGACAATCCTTAAGCCGTTGGCTAAATTTAATTTCTTGTACATAGAATAGCAGAAGAGGCCTTTAGCTAGCTTTTAACCTTGAGACAAAACTGCTTACTTTTTTGATTAAATCGGGCTTGCCGATATTTTCTTTGATTTTCTTAACAATCGCGCTCCCGACAATTACGCCGTCGGCGATTTTATAAATCCGCCTTACCTGTGCGGGGAGCGATACGCCGAAACCCACGCAAACCGGCTTCGGACTAAGCTTTTTAATCATCTTTAAGCGGCTGACTAAATCCGCAGGCAAGGCCTTACGCGGCCCGGTAACCCCGGTCAAAGAAACATAGTAGATAAAGCCTTTTGAGACGGCTAAGATTTGCCTCAGCCGCTTATCGGACGTAGTAGGAGAAATAAAACAGATTACATCCAGCTTGCGTTGATTGGCCAGGCGGATAAAGGGCCTGCCTTCTTCGGGAGGAAGGTCCGGAATAATCACCCCGTCAACTCCCGCAGCCAGAGCGCTCCCGATAAATTTTTCTTCGCCGAAACAAAATACCGGGTTGTAATAGGTCATCAGGCAAATCGGTATATTTGTATAGCGGCGGACCCTCTTTACCAGTCTTAAGATATCAACCAGATGCACGTTCTTTTTTAAAGCTGCCTCTGACGATTGCTGGATGACTGCTCCGTCAGCCATCGGGTCGGAAAAGGGCACGCCCAGTTCAATGATATCCACGCCGATTTTGGCGAATTCCATGATCAGCTTTTCCGTCGTCTTCAGGCTGGGATAACCGGCGGTAATAAAGACGACAAACGCCTTTTTGCGTCCGGCTTTTAATTTTTTGAATTTTTTTTCAATTCTGTTCATATCTTTAATTTTTCTGCCACCAGATACGTATCCTTATCGCCCCTTCCGGAAAGACAGACTATCAGCGTAGAATTCTTCTTTATCTTAGCGCTTAATTTCTTTAAATAAAAAATCGCATGCGCCGGCTCTAAGGCGGGGATAATCCCTTCGGTTTTTGATAAGAGCTGAAACCCTTCCAGCGCTTCTTCGTCCGTAACCGCGGCGTAACTTGCCCGGCCGATCTTTTTATAGTAGGCGTGCTCCGGCCCTACTCCCGGATAATCCAGACCCGCGGCAATAGAATGCGCAATTTTAACCTGGCCAAATTCATCTTCCAGTAAATCCGATTTACAGCCGTGCAAAACTCCGCATCTGCCGGCCACCAGAGTAGCTGCGTGTTTACCGGAAGCGAGGCCTAAGCCCGCTGCTTCCACGCCGATAAATCTTACTTTTTTATCATTAAAGAAAGGGTGGAACAGGCCGATGGAATTACTGCCCCCGCCAACGCAAGCCACCAAATAATCCGGCAGACGGTTTTCTTTCCTTAAAATCTGCTGTCTTGCCTCGCGGCCGATTACCGCCTGAAAATCCCTCACTATCATCGGATAGGGATGCGGCCCGACTACCGAGCCGATAATATAATGCGTGGTGCGCACATTAGTCACCCAGTCTCTTAAGGCTTCGGTGGTGGCGTCTTTTAAGGTTTTTGAACCGCTCGTCACAGGCATTACCCGGGCGCCGAGGAGCTTCATCCGGAAAACATTCAGCTTCTGCCTTTCGATATCTTCTGTCCCCATATAGATATCGCATTTCAGGCCGAACATCGCCGCCACCGTAGCCGTGGCTACGCCGTGCTGGCCTGCGCCGGTCTCGGCGATAATCCGCGCCTTACCCATGCGTAGAGCAAGAAGAACCTGGCCTAAGGTATTATTGATTTTATGGGCGCCGGTATGCAGCAGGTCTTCTCTCTTTAAATAGATTTTCCTGATGCCTAAATAATTACTGAGGTTTTTGGCAAGATATAACGGCGTGGGCCGGCCGGCATATTCCCTGAAATAATAATCCAGCTGGCGCAGGAATTTTTTATCCTGTTTTGCCTTGGCGTATTCTTTCTCTAACTCATCCAGGGCGTAGATCAGCGTTTCGGAAACAAACTTTCCGCCGAAACCGTTGAAATGCCCTTTTTTGTCCGGTAATCTCATTTTAAATTTTTTCTCCCAAGAATTTATGCTCTATTATAGAGGAAAGGCTGGGTACTGTCAATTCAATCCGGCCGTCTTCTTGCCGCTTTGATAAACGCCCTTACCTTAGGCTGGTCTTTCCTGCCCGGCTTTATCTCAACCGAGCTGGAAACATCAACCCATTGCGGATGCGCGGCTTTTATCGCCTGCTTAACATTCTTTACATTCAGCCCGCCGGATAAAAATACCGGACGGTTTATTTTGCTGCGTTCGATTAATTTCCAGTCAAACTTTCTGCCTGTGCCGCCTGCTTTTGACGGGACAAAAGTGTCAAAGAGATAAGCGAAGGTCTTATATTTTAAAATTTCTCTTGAATTTATCTTATCTTTTACCCTGAATGCCTTGATTACCTTGTAGCCCCTGAACTTCCGGCAGAATGCCTGCGATTCATTGCCGTGAAACTGCAGCATATCCAGGCTGCACAACCCGGCAATCTCTTTTATCGCTCTTTCTTCCTGATTAACAAAAACACCGACCTTGATAACACGTTTTGTAAGCCGCCGGATTATCTCCTGCGCTTTCTTTGGCGCGATATAGCGCGGGCTTTTTTTATAAAAAACAAATCCTAAGGCAGCGCAGCCGGCGCTTACTGCGGCTTTGGCGTCTTCTAAATTGGTTATTCCGCATATTTTAATCTTCACCATCCCATCAGCTCTTCGATCTTTTTTCTTATATCCGCGGCCGCCATCAATGCCTCACCCACCAGAACAGCGCTCACGCCTAAAATCTTGAGAAATAAAACGTCTTGATAGCTTTTAATCCCGCTTTCTACCACCACTACTTTATCTTTGGGGATTAAGGGAAATAATTTTTCCGTGGTTTTGGCCTCCAATTCCAGGGTGCGCAAATTGCGGTTATTGATGCCAATCAGGGGTACGCCTTTTAATTTCAGGACCTTCTTCAGTTCTTTCTCCGTGTGCACTTCCACCAGGCAATCCATCCCTAATTCGGAAGCAAGAAGAACCAGCTGGGATATCGCTTCCTGCGATAATAAATCCGCAATCAGGAGAACGGCATCAGCGCCAAGGTAACGCGATTCATAGACCTGGTACGGTTCTAAGATATAATCCTTTCTTAAGACCGGTGCGCTTACCAGGCTTTTTACCTCATTGATATAAGCGGGGTTGCCGGAAAAATAGTCTTCTTCGGTCAGGACGGAAATTGCCTGCACGCCTGTTTCCTGATAAACCCCGGCAATTTCGGAGAGGTTAAAATCCTGACGGATGATGCCGCGGGAAGGCGATGATTTTTTTATTTCCGCAATCAGCGAAATGGTGCGGGGCTTATTGATCGCCTCGATAAAGGCGCGCGCCGGAGCAAGGGCTTGTATCTTTTCCTTCAATTCCTCTTCGCTGAGCGCCTGTTTTGCCAAAAGGATTCTCTCCTTCTTTTTGGCGACAATCTCCTTCAAGGTATCGGGTGTCTTCATTTATGCGAATATTCTTTTAATAATTCGAATTTCTCCAGGGCTTTTTTTGAATCTATGGAAATCTGGGCTAATTCAATGCCTTCTTTTATCGACCCGGCCTTATCCGCGGCAAAGACCGCTGCTCCGGCATTCAATAAGACAATATCCTTCCTGGGCCCGTCCTCGCCGTTCAAGATATCCAGTAAAATCTGGGCATTATCCGAGGCGCCGCTTCCGAGTAAATCTATCAAGTTTGCTCTTTTAAAACCGAAATCCTCCGGGCTGATTTCGTAAGTCCGCACTTCTTTATGCCTGGCTTCGGAAACAATCGTCTCCGCGGCAGTGCTAATTTCATCCAGGCCGTCTTTTCCGAAAACCACCAAAGCATGCGCTGTGCCTAAATTAGCCAGGACCCTGGCCAAAGGCTCTGTCCAGTTCCGGTCATAAACGCCGACTAATTGGTGCGTTGCCTGCGCCGGATTAGTCAAGGGGCCTAAAAGATTAAACATCGTGCGCGTCAATATTTGTTTGCGCGCCGGGGCGGCGTATTTCATTGCCGGATGCAGGTCCGGCGCGAAGAGAAAAGCAATCCCCGCTTCATCAAGGCATTTTTCCAGTTTTTCCGGCGGCAGATGGATATTGACGCCTAAGGCCTCAAGGATATCCGCGCTTCCCGAACGGCTGGAAACCGAACGGTTGCCGTGCTTGGCCACGGTAATCCCGCAGCCGCTGACGACAAAAGCCGCGACCGTGGAAATATTAAATGTGCCTTTAAGGTCTCCTCCGGTGCCGCAGGTATCCAGAATTACCTTGTGCCTGGTATGAATTTTAGTGACATAGCGGCGCATCACGCTGGCGGCGGCGGTTAATTCTTCCGGGGTCTCGCCTTTTTTCTTGAGTGCCGTGAGAAAGCTGGCGATGTGCGGCGTATCCACCTTGCCGGTCATAATTTCTTCCATTACCTGCGTCATCAGCTCGGCGGCGAGGTCTTTATTCTGCGACAGTTCTTTTAATGCCTCGATAATCATAATGCCAGAAAATTAGCCAGGATATTCTTGCCTGCCTTGGTTAAAATAGATTCGGGATGAAACTGCACTCCCCATAAAGGATATTCTTTATGTTTTAAACCCATGATTTCGCCCTCTTTGGTCCAGGCGGTTATCTCAAGGGAAGCGGGAAGATTTTTTTTCTCGACAATCAGCGAATGGTAGCGCGTCGCTTCAAAGGGGTTGGGGATAGCCTTAAAAATCGTCTGGCGGTTATGATAAATCAGGGAAGTCTTTCCGTGCATTAATTTTTTGGCGTTGACAATGCGCCCGCCATAGACATAACCCAGGCACTGGTGGCCCAGGCAGACTCCCAATATCGGTATCTTGCCGGCGAATTCTTTGATTACGGCGCAGGAAATCCCCGCGTCTTCAGGCCTTCCCGGACCCGGAGAAATTACGATCTTGGCGGGTTTAAGTTTTTTAATGCCGCTCAAACTTATTTTATCGTTCCTGAACACCTTTACCTTAGCGCCCAGCATCCCCAAATACTGGACGAGGTTATAGGTAAATGAGTCGTAATTATCAATCATTAAAATCATTCTTTTTTTCTCCAAATCTTCGCCCCTAATTTTTGCAATTTCTCTTCCAGTTTTTCATATCCCCGCTCTAAATGATAAATCCTGGAGACTGTTGTCTTGCCTCTTGCTACCAGCCCGGCGAGCACCAGGCTTGCCGAGGCGCGTAAATCCGAAGCCATTACCGGAGCACCCGATAGATATTTTACTCCCGAAACAATCGCGTGCGGGCCTTCGCGCTGGATCTGCGCGCCCATACGGTTGAGTTCCGACACGTGCATAAATCTATCCGGATAAATCTTTTCCGTAACCAGACTGATCCCCGGCGTAACGCTCATTAAACTCATTATCTGCGCCTGCATATCCGTAGGAAAACCGGGGTAGGGAAGGGTCGTAATGTTTACCGGCTTGAGTCTGGTTTTCAGGTGTACGCGCAAGCTGGAATCCAATTTAACGATAGAGGCGCCGGCTTCTTCTAATTTATCAATCAACGCTCCCAGGTGCTCGACTAAGACATTATTAATCGTGATATCTCCTTTGGTGATTAAAGACGCCAGCATCAAGGTGCCGGCCTCTATCCGGTCGGGGATGATTTTATGTTCGGTACCGTGCAGCTGCTTGACCCCCTCTATTTCAATCGTCGGCGTACCGTGGCCTTTTATCCTGGCGCCCATCTTAATCAGGAACTCGCCTAAATCCGCCACCTCCGGTTCGCAGGCAGCGGATTCGATTACGGTTTTACCCTGGGTAAGGCAGGCCGCCATCATCACGTTATCGGTGGCCAGGACCGAAGACCCGTAAACGCCGCCTAAATATATGTGGTTGCCCTTCAGGCGGCTGCTATTAGCTACCACATAGCCCGAGTCAACGCTGATATCGGCGTTGAGCGCCTTCAATCCTTTTAAATGCAGGTCTACCGGCCGCACCCCGATAATACAGCCTCCGGGCAGGGAAACCTTGGCTTTCTTAAACCTTCCCAGGAGCGGCCCCAATACGCAAAATGACGCGCGCATCGTGGAAACCAGCTTATAATCGGCGACAAAACGCGTATGGCGGGTGGAAGTGACCGTAATCACTCCTTTATCAAATTTGACATGCTTGCCTAAAGAATGCAAAATTTTCAACATCGTGCTCGTATCGCGCAGGTCAGGAGCGCCCCTGATAATACAGGCGTCATCAGTCAATAAGGTTGCCGCCAGTATCGGCAGCACGGAATTCTTTGCGCCCGATACCGTCACTTCGCCTTTTAAAATGTGGCCGCCTTCAATAACTAACTTATCCATCTTAGCGTACCCTCCCGGTTACAATCACCCTGTCTATATTATTATAGTCCTTTACTATTTTTATTATCTCAAAATTTCCCGAATTTTGAAAAATATTTTTTATGGCGGATTTCTGGTTAAAGCCCATTTCCATGATTAAAAAGCCGCCTATTTTTAAGTGCCGGCCGGCGGCATTGATTATCCGGCGATAAAAATCCAGGCCGTCTTTGCCGCCGTCCAAGGCGCGGCGCGGCTCATATCTTATTTCCGGCTGTAAATCGTCAATTTCCGCGCTTGGGATATAAGGAGGATTGCTGATAATCAGCTCGTAATCCCTGGCTCTTAATTCACGGCTGGCGAATAAATCGCTTTGGAAAAGACCAATCTCCACATTATTTAACCGGGCATTCTGCTCTGCGATTTCTAAGGCTTCCTTTGAAATATCTGCGGCAACAACTCTTACATTCTTCATTAACTTAGCTAAACTAACGGCAATGCACCCGGAACCCGTGCCCAAATCTAATATATTCTGAACCGTGCGCTGGGAGTTATGAACTATATCCATAGCCGCCTCAACCAGAATCTCTGTTTCCGGCCGCGGGATAAATACGCCGGGGCTGAGCTTAAACTCTAAGCCCATAAATTCCGTCTTGCCTAATATATATTGTATGGGCTCGGAAGAAATCCTCCTTTTTAACGCCGAAGAAATAAGCGCGGATTTATCTTTATCCAAAGAGAGCGAATGCTTCCGGTATAGAGACGCCCTGTCACAGCCTAATATCTCGCAAAAAAGTAATTCCGATTCGTTCATGCTTTACTTCTTCTCCTGTGCGGCCTTAATCAGGGCATCGGAAATCTCGTCTAAGTCTCCGTCGAGTATCGCCTCGAGCCGATGCGAGGTAAAATTAATGCGGTGGTCGGTGACCCGCCGGTCGGGAAAGTTATAAGTACGGATTTTCTCGCTCCTGTCCCCGGAGCCAATCTGGGATTTCCTTTCCTGTGACTTTTTTTTGGACTCCTCCTGCTGTCTGACGTCCAAAAGCCGCGCCCGTAAAATCCGCATTGCCTTGGCCTTATTCTTTATCTGCGAACGCTCGTCCTGGCAGGCGACTACCGTGCCGGTCGGTAAATGCGTAATCCTCACCGCTGAATCCGTCTTCTGCATATGTTGTCCGCCCGGGCCGGATGAGCGGTAAGTATCAATCCTTAAATCCTTTGCTTCAATAACAAACTCGACCTCTTCCGGCTCTACCATTACCGCGACTGTGGCGGTTGAAGTATGGATGCGGCCTTGCGCTTCGGTAGCCGGCACGCGCTGCACGCGGTGCACCCCGCTTTCAAACTTAAGCCGTTTATAGGCATCCTTACCTTTGACGCTGAAAACTATTT
>JBAZGA010000012.1:0-43462 GCA_041653115.1 Candidatus Omnitrophota bacterium | reverse complement strand
TACGGCAAAAGGCAGGCCCAAAATTAAAGTATAAACTGCCACAAATACACCGGTGCGGGTAATGGCAACGGTGATGTCCATCAGGCGGTAACGCAGGATGGCGATAGTAGTAGTAAAAACATAAACCAGTATTAAAACGGTAGGATAGGGAGGTATCTGCATATTAAATACTAAAGGAAAACAGGTCGCGCCGCCAAAATAACCTAATATTGTCCCGAATAAAAGGTATCTCATCTGGTTTCGTTTATAGCCTGAAATAACCCTATAATTTTTAATCATAAAATAATGGGCGACGATTACCCAGTAAATAAAATTAATAACATATAAAACATATCCGAACTTTCCAGCAGGATAATATTTAAAGAACAATTTAGGGACAAGATCTATAACAACAAAAGAGGTTAGTGATAAAATAGCTAAAATTACAGAAGGAATATAACACGCTAGTAAGAGTTTCTTTTTCTTAATATCTAACAAAATGAATATGTAACGTAGAAAAAATGCAGGAATAAGAGCGCCGCTAGCGTGCGAAACTCTACTGCATAAGAGAGCGATATCTTTTGGCACATTTGGTAACATTGTAAAAAAATACCCCAGCGACCATGTGCCAACACTACAGCAAAAATAAAACCATGAGCTATATAATGAATGCCTATGATTTCTTGATAATACAAATAGGCCTAACAAATAACTGCCCAATGCTGTTAAGCCCATTCCATAAACATATAAAGTATGATTCATTTCGAAAATTTTATTAAAATATCCGCTACTTGTTAACTAATTATTAAATTTTTAAAATCTTCTATGATTTTCTCCGCCATAATACGATGCCCAAGTTCATTAGGATCCAAACAATAATCCGCAATTACTTTATTTCCTTTGTTCTTTTCTTCTTCAAGCCTTGTTCTAATGTCTATAAAATGAATACCGCAGAAGGCTGCTATCTCATTACAGGCAATGCTATATTGCGTATGCCATTTATAAGGGGTAAAAGGGGCGGCTAAGAATTTAGGCATGTGGGGATGAATACGATGGATATCATCATCCCCCAGAGGCTGTAAATTGCAGAGAATAACGATTCTACCATTGCTTTGGATTCTTTCTATAAGCTCTTTCATATTTTTTTTAAATTCCGGAACTGTAAATTTTGGTTTATTAAAACCAATTAATCTGCCATCATTATTCCCGATTAACACTAAAACGTGTGAATAGATTTTATCTTTCGATAAAACCTCTTTTTCGAGCCTGCTTAAAGCATCTTGACTGGTAATGAAACTTTTGCCTTTTATCAATACGGGAAAGGGTAACTTGGATTTCAAAATCCTGCCAAAACTAAATTTACGGTCTTTTGCGCCTCTTCCGGCGACAACGCTTTCTCCAAATAAGATAAGACCGGTTATTTTTTCCATATTTATACCTCCACTAAATTATTTCACATAACGCTTTCTGCCTCTTTTACCAAGCCGTTAATTAATTCTCTGACGCTGATAATCTTTTTTACTCGATATGCGTTTGCGCCGCACATTGCAAAGCCGTTATCAAGATTTCCTCGATAAGCATTTACTAATGCCTGGGCAATACAATAATTTGCAGCGTAAGGGTCGCAAGTCTTTAGACATCTGTAAGGACAAGTAAACTTTATTTTTTCACCGGATTCGATTCTCTCGACAAATTTATTTCTAATTACTCTCGCCGGCATCCCAACCGGGCTTAGAATGACGGCAATATCTTCGGGTTTAGATTTTAAATATGCTTCTTTATAAGCCGGGGATACATCGCACTCAGTGGTACAGACAAATATCGTTGCCATTTGGACGCCACTCGCGCCTCTTCTTAATATTTTAACAATATCTTCACCTGTAAAGATCCCACCTCCAGCTATCAGCGGAATTTTTAGTTTGAATTCATTCTCAAATTTTCTAACAACGCTAAGCACTTCATCCAATAAATTCTCTAATGAAGAGACGACAGGTCTGATCACTTCACTATACTTAAAACCAAGGTGACCTCCTGCTAAAGGACCCTCTAAGATTAAAGCATCGGGTAACAATTTATAACGCCTCATCCAAGTTCTGCAGATTAATTCAGCAGCTCTTACGGATGATATGATAGGGATAAGCTTTGTGCTGGAATTCCTATCCCTTAAGGCCGGTAAATGCAGAGGCAATCCTGCTCCTGCTATAATAGCGCCCACATTTTCTTCTATGGCTACCTGCACTAAATCATCATAATTAGTAAGGGCGTACATAATATTAACTCCGAATTTATTTTTAGTAAGCCGTTTTGTTTCGTGAATCATTTCCCGAAAAGCAATTTTTGACCTTTCTTCGTAACTAATATCCTGTCGCCCTTCTTCTCCCAACCCGACGCTAGCTATAACACCAAAAGCTCCCTCATTAGATACTGCAGCAGCTAATTTCGCAGTAGATACCCTTACCCCCATTCCCCCCTGAATTATGGGCGGATTTATCTTCATATCACCTATGAGTAAATCGGGTAATTTATGCATATTTATTATTATTTATATTTTCTACACGTGCAAAACTCATACATTCCCCATTTATCGATACTAATAACGACATTCTTAAAACCAGAATTTAATAGCCATTTTCTAAAAATCTCCGGTTTTCTGTAAATCAGCTCCCAACTTTTTCCTTCAGAAGTAATGCATACTTTACTCATTAATTTCTTGCTAGGATTATCTACCTGGCTGATAAAAAGAAATAAACCATCATATTCGATATGGTCATAAATTTCTTTAAGCAATTTCTTTACCGTATCATCATCCTTATATTCAAAGAGTCCCGAAACAATAATTATATTGGGCTTCCATAAAATTTGCCTGGAAAGCCTTTTAAGGTGTTTTGCCTTAAAAATATCGGCTTTTGCATATCTGATAGGTTTATTCCCGGCAAGAATTCTTCCAAAATTTAATGCCCGCTTGTCTTTATCTATGCACAATACCTCAATATCTTGCTGCTTATAATTATTTAATAATTCAACAAGGTAACGCGCAGGACCTGAGGCTATATCTAAGATCTTCGTCTTTTTATTTAGCATTAAGTTATTGGCTATTTCATTCTGGATGATTTTAACAATGATGTCCTTCCTCTGCCGCGTTGCTTTAACTGATGGCAAGTTCAATAATACTCTGTCGACAAATCTGCCAAAAACAGTTACCCCTTTGGGGTTATTTCTATACATATGGTCAAAGTTCAATCCCGAATCCGCAAATCCCCTTATACTGCTTCTGCCAAGTTTACTTAAAAAAATGATGTTCTTCAAAATTTTCTTATACCAAAAATTTTCTAATCCGGACTTAATATTTAAAACCATCTTATTTAGAATTAATTTGGTTTTCTATATTTAATAATAATTCTTTCAAATCGAATGGCTTACTTAGGTAGCCAGCGATTTTCAATTCATCAACCCTGCTGCGATTTTCATCATTATCGTAACCGGTAATCACAAGTTCCGGGATAGCTTCTCTTTGCGCCTCGGCCAAATATTTTCTTATTTCTTTAATTGTCTCAATTCCATCAAGGCCGGGCATTCTGATATCCGTAATAATCAAATTAAAAGTATCGTTTTTTATCTTTTCTAATGCGCTGCTGCCGCTCTCTGCGGTAAAAACATCGTAGCCCTCGCCTGTTAACAGTCTCTTTAGTGTACCCAGAATCAGCTTATCATCATCAATTACTAAAATCTTTTTGTTCATGCTCCTCTTCTCTATCTGGTCACTCCTCGGCAATGGGCAGCTCGATAATAAACCTGGTGCCCACTTTGTATTCCGATTCAAAATAAATCTTACCTTCGTGGGCATCGGTGATAATTTTATTGATTACGTAAAGACCGAGGCCGGTACCGCGGCGCGTCGAAGTCTTGGTGGTAAAAAAGGGAGTAAAGATTTTTTTCTGTGAGCTGTCTTTTATGCCCATGCCGTTATCTTCGATAACGATTTCCAGTTTATTATTTTTGGGCTGAGCGGAGAAACTAATCCTGCCGCGAAAACCCTCTTCCTTTAAAAGCGTGTGGCGCTCGGTTATCGCTTCGTAGGCATTATCAATACAATTAAAAAAGACCTCTTCTAATTGCGTGAGATTACCTTTGATTTTAGGCGTATCCTTCGGGTAATTACGCACAATATCCAGCTCGGAAAGCGTGACCTTGTATTGCACCATCTCCAGGGTCGCGTCAAGGATTTGGTCCAGGCTTAAAGCCTGGAAATTCTCTTCGCCTTTACGAGTATATTTCAAGACGCCTTTGACTACCTCTCCTCCCTGGATAACGTTCGCCTGAATACGCTCTAAGGCATGGTTAACCTGCTCAAATGCTTCTTTTACTTCAGGAGTGCACTTGGAAGTATCAATCATTTTTATGGTATCTATGGTGTCGCCGGCGATCAGGGAGAGCGCGTAAAAGCGATTATTGATCTGATGGGATAATCCGTCAGCCATCGTTCCGACAGTCGCCATCTTCTCTGCCTGGGCAATCTGCTCGTGTATTTTCTTAGTCTCTTCATAAAACTCGGCGTTCTCTATGGCTAAAGCGGCCTGGCTCGCCAGTACCTGGAAGACGCTCAAGTCCTCTTGAGTATAAATCTGGCCGGAAAGTTTATCGCCTAAAACAATAAAACCCAGGAATTTATCTTCCAAGTAACAAGGAATAACTACCGACGCGGTTAAGAGCCGCATCGTTTCTTCTAATTGCACATAAACAGGGTCCGGAGAATCCTGCGCCTGGCGCTTGATTTCTTCATAGATTAAAACGCGGCGCTCTAATAAAAGCCAATCAATCAGGGCATTATCCGGGTTTAATTCCGGGAGCGGTACCCTGCCTTTATCACGGCTGACTCGCAAGACATATTTATCAGTTTCCCTATCGTAAAGATATATTGCGGCATAGGATATCCTGACAGTTTTAGTGATGATATGGGTAATTAAATCAAGGAGTTTCCTTAAGTTGCGGATGCGCGTCATCCCTAAAGAAACCTGTCTTAAAGTATTCTGGTAGCGCTTCTGCTCTTTTAATAGCCTGTCTTCTGCCCGGCGGATGATATAAATATAAATAAATGGCCCGACTGTAGCTAAAGCAGCCATTAAGCCCAAAGGCCAAGCCCACCAAAGCGAGCCAAACCAGCCAGTAAGTAAACCCCTGAACCAGCCGACAATCGCAAAAGGCAGGCCTAAGACTAAAGTATAGATTACGACAAAAATGCTGGTGCGGGTTATGGCAACCTTAATATCCATAAGATTATACCTAAGAATGGTGTAAGCCATAATCGCCGGATATAAAGGAACAGTGAAATTATAGTATGGATAAATATTTGCGCCGAAACACATAGAAAAACTAAATCCACCCCCAAGGAATCCTATGGCTGTTGCTAAAAAGAAATATTTAACTTGAATCCTCTTTAATCCAGTCGTTTTTTTAAAAGCCGCGTATAATTCATAATGGCTGTAAATAGCAATGGCATACCAGCAAAAAACAAAAAAATTAAACAAAGGCTTAGGACCGACTACATAGAAAGAGGAAAAGACTAATCTCATATTATCGTAACCGATAAATAAATCAGCCCAGGGAGTCCATTCTAATATAACGTAAAAGAAACCCCACAAATAAAATAAATATAATAATATTTTTCTTTTCAATCCTAACCAGAGATAAACAAAATGATAAAAAAGGACCGGGATAAAAATTATGCCCAAATAAGTGATACGCCACCAGAAGACTGCTAAAGCCCTCCCCTCCTCCGGTATCAAACCTATCCTCAAACCGGCTAATCCCCATAAAGCAACAGCCAGAGAGAAAATCCCCCAGATTTGATTTACCCTGTTTTTTGTATTTTTAAAAAATACAAAAAAACCAAAAAACAGGCTGGATACCAGAACCAATAATCCTGAAAAAGCAAATGCATTCATAATTAATTAATTCGTCTAACAGCTAATCTTTGTGACAGCCATTTACCTAAAGCAATAAGTGTCAGAATCGGCGGCAGCCCCGGCGCTTTAGGTAAAACGCTGTTGTCGCAGACAAAAAGATTCTTTATTTCTGTTTCAAGATTATTATCAACTATTTCTCCGATTGCCGCTGTTCCTCCGGGATGCGGGCCCCTTATCTGTTTAATCGTAAATATAGACTTTGGCCCAGCTCCTGCCTTGATAAATATTTCTTTTACCAAAGCAATTCCTTCCATCAGTTTCTCTTTATCCTTTACGCTGATTGTCTTCTGAATACTGCCGCTGCTATCTACCTTGCCGATAGACTCATCCGCGATCTTGGTCATCATCCCGAAAGCCCGCTGCCGAGGGAACTTTCCCGTCAATGACTTCCAGCCGGTATGCAATAAAAATTGCACTGGAGGGTCGATAAAAGGAAACATAATGAACCTTCCTGATTTCAGTACATAACCTGGAGCGTTTACTCCTTTGGTTTGATTTAGATTTTTTGTAATTCCATACGTACTCATAAAAGGATCGCAGAACATTTTTTTACCGGCATTCGTAATTCCCGATTTTTGCAGGAGTATCGGAGTTTGGATTCCGCCGGCTGCGATAATCACAATATCGCCGATAATCTCAACAGGTCCTTCCGGTCCGACAGCTTCTATTCCTTTGGCTCTTCCGTTTACATTTAATACCTTAATCGCCTTAGTTTGGGTCATTAATGAGGCGCCGCTTTTCAGCGCTTCGTCAATGTAATTAATCGCCGACCATTTGGCGCCGTATCTACAACCCAAAACACAATTTCCGCAACCGATGCACTTTTCCGGATTGATAAACTTAGGGATACGTTTAGGTCCCAGCCCTAAAGCCTCTGCCGCTTCTATAATCTTCTTTGCCCCTTCTGAAATACATTTATCAGGTAAGGGCACGGCATTCAGCTCTTTTTCCGCTTCTCTGAATTGATTCTCTAAGTCTATGCCAAAATCAAGAAATTCTTTCTGCAGGCATCTGACGGCATTTCCCGAAGCAACTACGGAAGTCCCGCCGACCATGCTGGTTCCGTATATAATCATCCCTTCTTTTGACTTTTGGAAGGAGTGTTTTTCGTAGAATCTTAATCCATCCTGCATTGTCCCGATCTTTTCTTCTCTCTTACCCTTCTCAATAACTATTACCTTTCTCCCCGGGTTAGCCAGTTCTTTAGCCAGGGTTGCTCCTGCGGTTCCAGAACCGACAATGATTATCTCTGTTTCTATCCTTTTCTTTGCCATAACCCCTATGCCTCTTTAATATAATTCACAATCACGCCTTTCATATCCTTCGGGACAGCAGCAAAATCTTTCGTATTCATATCTACAAAGGCTACCTTCTGCATCGTCTTGGCGATTATTTTATTAGTCCTTTCATTACGGAAATCAATATGCATTTCAAAGGAGATTTTTTTGATATTTGCCGCAGCAAGGACAGCGGTTATTTTATCCGCCCATCTTGCGCTATCGAGCATTATTACGGAAATATTTGTAGTAAACATCTTTAGCGGGCTTTCCACGAATTTAAGGTATTCCGGGCACGTCGCCTTAAAATATTTTTCCCTGGCTACGGACATCCATTCTACAATTTTTTCCAGGTGAATTTTCCCCGCCGGAGAAATATCCTCAAAATAGACTTCAAACTCGGTGTTAAATGTCTTCATCCCCATAAATTAATATTTAAATAATAGGTTCTTTTCATCCACCTCTATCGGCTTAAGGACGTCTTTTATCAAAGGCTGCGGCAGGGCAAGGATTTCCCCGCTTTTAAAATTACGGAACTCTATCTTCTGCTTTCCCAGACTAATCAAGAGGGCATTACCTTTTTCAATCAGCGTAAAGAGGAGCGTAAATTCATTATCTTTTATCTCCGAGCTGTTGACTTTGATAATGATTTCATCCTGCAGCATTGCTTCTCTCTTATACTGGATATTGCAAAACGATACTTCGGTCTCTACGCTATTCTTCAGAGATTCATCAAAACCCAGGGCTCTCCACTGCAATAACGCATCCCTGGCGATGTTATACCATCTTACATAATTAACAAAAGAAGCGCTGCCGTATGGCGTGATATCTCCCTGCGTTACTACCAAGCTATACGTGAATTCCTTCTGTTTAGCGGCTGAAAAATCGGCCGGGGCCATTGTTTTATCCTTTTTTCAGGCTTTTCTTTACCACTTCTAAAAAATCAATGATATCAAAGGGCTTATATATATAATCAGCTACCCTTAATTCCTGCGCCTGCTTAAAGCTCTCGGGAGTCGAATAACCGGTGATAAGAATTTCCGGGATGGCTTTTTTCTTATTCTGCCTGAAGTATTCCCTGATATTCTTGATTACCTGAATGCCGTCGAGTTCGGGCATGCGTATATCGCTTACCACTAAATCAAAATCCCCTTCCCTTACTTTATCTAACGCCTGCTTACCGCTGTTAACCACAGTAGCGTCATAACCTTCCCTCTTTAACAGGCGCCTGACGCTTTCTATGACCAACTCTTCATCATCGACTACTAAAATCTTTTTTGCCATTTTAGATTTCCCCTTTTTTAATTAGGAAGGCTCCATTCGCCGGTCGCTTTTTTTACCGTCTGGATTAAAGCCTTTATATCAAAGGGCTTCTGGATATAGCCGGCGGCATTCAATGCCAGGGCGTCCTGGTACAACTCCTCTTTGGCAAAGGCGGTAATAAAGATTTCCGGGAGGAGATTTTTGCCTTTCTGCGCCCGGTATTCCCTGATTTTTTTCACCGCTTCTACGCCGTCCATTACCGGCATTTTAATATCCGAGATAATCAAATCAAAGCCGTTTTCTTCTTCTCTGCGCAACGCTGCCTGGCCATTCAGGGCAGTAACGACATCGTATCCTTCCCTGGAGAGCAATCTCTTTAAAGTCATCAGCACTAATTTATCGTCATCAACCAAGAGTATTTTCTTTGCCATCTTTCTCCTCCTTTTAAGTATAACGGGTTATTTGTTCCAAAAATTCTTTATTATCAAACGGCTTGAACATCACTTCTCCCAATTCTTTTGCCTCAACATTGGCTCTTGCGTCGCTATAGCCGGTGATAAAAATCACCGGGATATCGGGTTTGTGCCTGGCTTTTAATATTTCTTTTATTCTCTTTACGGTCTCAACCCCGTCTATCCCCGGCATCCGGATGTCAACCACAATCAGGTCAACGTGCGTATCTTTGATTTTCTCTATGGCGTCAAGGCCGTTTTCTAACGCGTCGGCGGAAAAACCGGTTTTATGCAGTAAATCGCAAAGGCTCTTAGTCACTAAGCCGTCGTCATCAATCACCAGGATATTCTTGGCCATATTAGAGCGTTTAGGCTTTAACTTTAACGCCGCTTTCTATTTTGACCGCGGGTAACTGAATAATAAAAGTAGTACCTCTCTGTGCCTGCGACTGCACGCTGATTTTACCGCGGTGCTTTTCCGCAATCGCCTGACAGATGGAAAGCCCCAAGCCGGTCCCTTTTCCCACGTCTTTTGTCGTAAAAAATGGGTCAAAGATTTTCGGGATTATTTCTTTAGGTATACCCGGGCCTTCATCTTCTATGCTTATCTTTACCCCGTCGTTGTTTTTCACCAGGGATACGTGTATATTTCCGCTTCTCTTTATCTGCTTAATCGCGTCTCTGGCGTTTAAGATGATATTAGTCAGAACCTGTTCCAATTCATTCTGATTACCCATTACCGGATATTCTTTTTCTTTGGCCTCAACGATTATTCTGATATTATCCTGCTCTAATTGATATTGCAGGAAAGAAGCCACGTTCTTTACGGCAACGGATAAGTTTACCCTGGATACCTGCGTATCTTCCAGGGGCTTCCTGGCGTAAGTCATCAATTTCTGCACGATGGTGCGGCAGCGCTTGGTAGCTTCTTCTATCAATTCAAGTGATTCGCGGTCCAGATGAGCGTCAACTTCCTCTGCGGCTAAAAGCATCTGCACGTTGGTCAATATCGCGGTTAAGGGATTATTTATCTCGTGGGCTACGCCCCCGGCCAGGGTACCGACAGTGGCTAATTTCTCCGCTTGGATAAGCTGCCTTTGCACATCTACCAGTTCTTTTGTCCTCTCTCTCACCTGTTCTTCCATATTCCCGTAGAGAAGGGCATTTTCAATGGCTAAGGCGGCCTGGTTAGCTAAAAGAGAAAAAGTATTCAAATCTTCCGAAGTATACGTCCCGCGTGTCCTTTTATCGCCCAATACCAAGATTCCGATTAAGTTATCTTCCAGGAAACCGGGCACAATTACCGCCGCATGCAAAAGAAGCATCTCTTCGGCTATCTGCCTCAAAACCGGCTTAGGGCTCTGGTCGGCCTGACGGGATATCTCTTCGTGAACTAAAGGTTCGCGGTGATTTTGGAACCAGGAAACCAGCGGATTTTCTTTGCTTATGGAAAGCGGCTGCGTTTTTTTAATGCTGTGGCTGGCTTTTAAAATAAACTCATCGGATTCCGGCTCGGATAAATAGATAGCCGAATACGCAATGCGCACGGTCTTGGTAACGGTATGCACAATCAGGTTCAGTAATTTTTTGAAATTACGCACCCGCGCCATTTCCCGCGCCGCCTGTTTTAACGTCTCCTGATATTTACTTTGTTCGGAAAGCAGCCTTTTTTCCGCTTTACGTTCCAGATAGATATAAATAAAAGGCCCGAAGGTGGCGGAAATTGCCATCAGCCCTGTCGGGACCATCCACCAGTTTATGCCGTATAATTCCACAAGCAGGCTTTTGAAACGCAGGGCAAAGGCATAAGGCGCCCCTAAAAGCAAGCTATAAAGCGCGACAAAAATCCCGCTGCGGGTGATTACCACCCTGACATCCATTAAGCGGTAACGCAAAATCGCATAGCTTACGATAAAGAAATAAAACGGGACGGTAAAATTAAAGACCGGGTAAAAACTGATGCCGAAGCAGGGCAGAAATGACGTACCTCCTCCGGCAAACCCCAGGGCAGCGGCAAAAAAGAAATATTTCAATTGATTGCGTTTCAGGCCGCTGACTTCTTTGTAGTTGCTGAGCAGCTCAAAATGGGCATAAGCTACCCAGCCGAAAAAGGCAAAAATAATAAAGAAGACAAGCAACGGCCCGGGAGGATAAATAAAATAAATCGGCGTAACCCGTTTCATTTCTGTAAAGTAAAGAGTGCAATTATTGAGGAATAATTTTTTGAAGAAAAAATTGGCGATAAGGAATAAGCCGGTGAGCAGGCTGATAAATTTAATAAAAACGGAATGTTTGATATTTAAAAATTCATAAACCAGAAGGACAAATAGAAAAGGCAATAATATTATACCGACATAAGCGACCCGCCACCAAAAGAGCGCTTCGTCGGGATTTTTAGCCAGAGTAACCATATAGGCTCCGAACCCATATAGGGCGGCGCTTAGCGCGAATAAAGACCAGAGCCTGGCTAATCTATGTTTATACCCTTTGATATAGACAAAAATCGCCATCGACAAACTAGCAATTCCTGTCAGGATATTGGAAATTCCGTATAGATTCATTTCTTATTCACTATCTTCGCCAATCTTTTAGCCAGCGCCACAATCGTCACAATCGGCGGCAGGCCCGGCGCAGCCGGCAAAACGCTGGCGTCAGAGACATAAAGCCCTTTGATTTTTTTTACCTCTAGATTTTTATTCACTACTTCGCCGATGGCGGCGGTGCCTCCCGGATGCGCCCCGCGGATTCTGGTGGTAACTATGCTGTTCGGCTCGGCGCCGGCAGCAATCAAAATCTTCCGGGAAATCTCGGCTCCCTTCTCCAGGCGGGATAAATCCCTTTTCGTTAATTTCTTTTCTATGCGGCCGTCGGCATATACCCTGCCCTTAGAATCATCTTCTATTTTTACCATTATCCCGAGCAGCCGGTCCCGATGGATGTTAATGTTTAAATGCTGTCTGAGAGAAGCCGGTATAACCGATGCCAGGGCAAAAGGCGGATCAATAAAAGGAGATAAAATAAACCCTTTATGGCTGTGATCCACCGCCGCCATGGTGAGCTCTTTACTTAACCCGGAATCTTTAGTCAGCCCGATAGTCACCGTAAAAAGGTCTAAGAATAGTTTTCTTCCCGCCTTGATTTTGGAGTTTTCAAGGATTATCGGCGTGCCGATGCCGCCGCAAGCCAAAATAACCTTAGGCGCGAAGAACTGGATTTTTTTAGCGTGGCTATCAAACCCTTCTATGCCGATTGCCCGTCCTCGCGAAATTAATACTTTAGTCACATTTATGCCGGTGATTAAAGAAGCGCCGCGCTTCCGGGCTTCTTTTAGCGGGGTTAAGGCACTCCATTTAGCTCCCGTAAGGCAACCAACCACGCAGTTCCCGCAGGAGACGCATTTTTTAAAGTTGATTAATTTCGGCATCGGCAGCATTTTTACGCCGACTTTTTGGGCGGCCTGCATAATTTTTTTTGTCCCCGGCCCTAAGAATTTAGGCGGGACGCATTTTACGCCAAGCTCATTCTCTGTCTCGCGGAATTCTTTTTTCAGGTCAATGCCGGCCCTTTTTAATTCCCTCTCCAGGGACCTGACTGCATTGCCGCAGCTGACTATGGATGTCCCGCCGGCCATAATCGTGCGGTAATAAATTATGCCTTCCTTAGTCCTGCTCCATAAGCCGCATTTATCATAAAATTTAAAGGCGTGGAATTCCGAACCCATCTGCTGCGGCGCATAAGCAGGGCCCTTTTCCAGGATTAAAACCCTCCTGTCTTTTTTGGCTAATTCTTTAGCGACGCTGGCCCCGCCTACTCCCGAGCCCACCACGATAACCTCGGTGCCCAATTTCATTTTTTTCTCCTCTAAGCCTTGACAGATTCTTTTATTTTCCCGATTAATGCCTCATCGATTGTTTTGTCTCCCCAGTAAAAATCAGAAACTTCAAAACCGTGCTTCTTGCCTAATCGGGTTATTTCCTCTATCTTTTCCGGAAAGATATTGCCCCGGCCGAAACTGAAATTCTCAAAGCGCTTTTCCAAGGCTAGGATAATCGCTTCGGCAAAGCAGCCGTATAAAACATCGCGCGCGGGTAAGCCGGTGTCCACCGGGAAGCTAACCGGCGTGGGCGACTTACTTAAACCGCCGGAAAAAATCAGGATATCCTGGCGCGGGGTCGGAGTATAAGAAATATTCTTGGGGTATCCGATATCGCAGATGATTGCCCCCGGCTTAAACCAGTCAATCTTAACAATCGAAGCGCTCACGCTTGCCGCGGCAATAATGATATCGGCATCCCTTACCGCCCGCTCATTGTCGCTGGTGGCGATGATGCTTGCCTTGCGCTTCTTTGCCAGCTCCGCCCTGAGGCGGACGAGGTTTGTTTTACTCCTGCCGGTAATCGTCAGCTGCTTTACCTTAGTTACAAAAACCCGGGCACAGCCGCTGCCGATATCGCCTGTGCCGCCGATAATGGCTACCTTTAGGCGGGCTAAATCTAAACCCAGCAGTCCTGCCGCTTTTAACACGCCTTCTATCGCCATCGCCGCGGTAAAAGTATTTCCGGTAGTAATCGGCACGTCTACTTCACTGGCAATCTCATGGCCTATCCTTTCTGCGACGATAGAAGTAAATCCTCCCAGGGCCACTATCCCCACTCCGTATTTTTCCGCAATCTTACAGGCGCGCACTACCTTGGAGAATATCGCCCAGGCGTCTTTTTCAATCATATCGGGAATAAATGTGGTTAAGATAAAGCGGCCGTTAGTGGTCGCTCCGGTCTTGGATTTAAAATTCAGGACATCGTGCATCTTAAAAGACGGCGTCAGGCTGAAGAGCTGGCCTATAAATTCCTGGGAGGGCATTTTAAAATCGGGGTTTATCATCTTCAGCGACCTTTCCATATGCTTGAAGTTATAAAAGTGCCCGAGTGCCGCAAAGCCCGCGATTTTAGTCTTGTCGCCGGCTTTATAGCTGGCATACCTTACGGAGATTAAGCGGCGCTCCAGCGCTTCTAATATGGCGGCGAAATTTTTAGTCAGCAATTCTTTAATGTATAAATCCGCGAATTCTTTAATCGCCGGGATACCGACGCTGAGATAAGCATTGACGATAACCTCGGTCCCTTCAGGATGGTCGCGGAATATCCATTCGCCGCTAAATTCCTCTAAATCGCCTTCCACAGCTTTAAAACGGATAACCCCTTCTCTCAAAGCCAGTATATCCTCTTCAACCCAGCTGATCGGCACCTGGTCAACCTGGACGCGCCATTTCGTCAGCATTTTATGGCCGCTCTTCTGGGTTACTTTTGCTTCTTTAACCGAAGGCATATATCTGGGGAATTCATCGACTTTAGTGACCAGGCGGATTACTTTCCATTTCTCGGCGGGTATGACTTTTGAAAGTTTTATTTCCAGCGCATCTTTATCCGGCATCGAGCATCTCCTTGATTGTATTCCTGACTTTAAAGACACCCTCCTGCAGATAGATGTCATCGATTACTTCGGAAAATTCTTTCAGGAAATATTTTGTTTTAGCTATCTTTACCTTGATGGGCACGAAGAATCTGGGGAATTTAGCTCCCCGGGGAAACGCTTGATAGGTGCCCAGGATTGCGCAAGGCAGGACTGGCCTGCCGGTCTTCAGGGCCAAAAGCGCCAGTCCCCTCCTAAACTCTCTTAGCCTTCCGTCGCGCGACACCACGCCTTCCGGGAAAAGGCCCACATTTTTATTTTTCTTTAATAAATCCAGCGCCTTTTCGGACGAACTGCCGCTGGGGATGGCATCAATGAGCCGGAAAAACCACCTCAGCCACCATATTTTGTAAAGGACCCTGGAAGCTATCCAGTAAGTCTTTTTGGGTATCGCCGCTCCAATAACCAGCGTATCCATAAAACTGAAGTGGTTTACAGCGACGATAAAATTGGTCCTTTGGGGTATATTTTCCAGACCTTCTACTTTAAACCTGTAGAATATTTTTAAGATAATTATAAAAACCGCCCTGAATATCCAGTAAAACATCGTCCGCCCTTGCCTTTAAGAAGCCCGTCTATCAGACGTCGAGGACTGACTTCCGGCGTTCTCTGCCCTGGAGGTTGTAGTTCAATTTCTCCTTAATCCAGCGCTCGATGTATTTCTTGTGAAACCTCCAGTCCGTGCCGATTTTGAAAGCAGGGATTTTGCCTTCGCGGGCATAACGATGGACTGTGAGCGGATGCAGATTAAGATAATCAGCCACCTCTTTGGCAGTCATGATTTCTTTTTCTTTTGCTTTAGCCATATCTACCTCTACCTCCACTTTTTAGCATATCTACGATAATCATATATATACTAGTGAAATTAGGTATTGTCAATAAAAATTAGGGAGGGATTGCTGTATTAAGCGAAAATTGTCTTACTCTATTACAGCCAGAGCTTCGCCGACATTAACTGTATCGCCTTCACTGAAGAAAACTTCGCTCAAAGTCCCGGAACAGGGACTGGGGAGATTAAAAGTGGCTTTATCCGTAGTAAGCTCGACTAAGTCGTCTTTTTCATTTACTTTTTCGCCGGTTTGAAAATACCAGTAAGAAACCGTTGCCTTGGTAATCCCTTCGCCTAATTCCGGTAAAATTACTTTAGTCATGGCTATTCCCTCCTCGCTGCCTCTCAGGGGGCACTTTTACGATTGAATTTAAAAACGTTTTACGAAAAATCTGGATAAGCTGATTTTTTAGGCTGTCGATTTCGACAGCCCTGCCTAATACCGCCTCCAATGCAGTCATTTCAATATCCATGCCGCAGGGCCTGATTAAACGGAAGTTAGCTAAATCGTCTTTTTTTACATTGATGCTCAGGCCGTGAAAGGTTATCCAGCTTTTAATCGCGATCCCGATAGAGGCGATCTTTTGTTCGCCTAACCAAACGCCGGTCAGGCCCGGGCGCCGCTGGCTGGATATCCCAAAATCCGATAAACAAAGCATGGCGATTTCTTCCAGTTTCCTGAGAAACCAGTGGATATCTTTTTTCAGGTAATCCAGGTTGAATACCGGATACATCGTCAGCTGGCCGGGGCCGTGATAAGTTACGCCGCCTCCCCGCTCTATTTTATATATTGCGATTTTTCTTTCCTTTAATTCTTTCTGCGGCGCTAGAATATGGCTTAGAGAAGCTTCTCTTCCCAAAGTAATCACCGGATAATGACGGCAGACAACCAAGGCTGATTTTAATCCGCCGTTTTTTACCGCTTTAAATACCTCTCTCTGGAATTGCCAGGCGCGCCGGAAATCAAATAACCCGATATCAAATACTTCAAATTCCACGGTTGCCTTTCAGGGCATCGGTTATTGACTCGGAGACTGTGGGGTGGGCAAAAATTGTTTCTTGGACTTGCCTAAGCTTAAGGCGGGATTGAACTGCCAAAGTTAGAATACCGATGAGCTCCGTTGCCCGCGGCCCGATAATGGAAGCGCCCAATATCTGGCCGGTTTTGTTATCCGAGATTATCTTGATAAACCCTTCGCTTTCATCGAGGATGCGCGCCATGCCCAGCCCGAGAAAATCGAATTTTCTTACGCTTATATCCAGGCCTTTATTTTTCGCGCCCTCTTCGCTTAATCCGACGCTGGCTATTTCCGGGTCGGTAAAGATGCAGTTGGGGATACTGGTATTGTCCGCCTTCTTTAAAGGAGCGCCGGAAGCGATATTTTCCGCGGCTATGCGCCCCTGATAAGCGGCAAAATGGGCGAGCATAATTTTTCCGGTGCAATCGCCGGCAGCATAAACATTTGGGTCTTGCGTCCTTAAATATTCATCAACGATAATTTTTTCCGCAGGCGCCCTGCCGACGCAAACCAATACTAAACTGTAATCGTTCAAATCAAGCGCCGTAGCATCCGTATTCACGCTGACCTTGATCTTCTTCTTTTTAAAAACCTGTTCTAATTTTCTGGCTACTTCGCTGTCTTCTCCCGGTAAAAGCCGGGGCATCTTCTCTGCCACGGTTACCTCTGCGCCTAAATTCGCAAATAGAGAGGCAAACTCGCACCCGATTACCCCTCCGCCGACAATCAAAAGCGAGCGGGGCACTTCTTTTAAATTCAGGATATCATCGCTTGTAAGTATCTTTTTTCCGTCAAACTTAAGACCTTTCAATTCAACCGGCCTGGAGCCGGTGGCAATCAGGATAAATTTTGCCGGAACCTCCCTGCCATTTACCTCTATTTTATTGGCAGAGACGATTTTTGCTTCGCCTTTAATCACCTCAATGCCTTTGAGCATAAATTCTATCCCCGAAGTCAATTGCCGGATGATTTTTTCTTTGCGCGCCTGGATTTCTGTAAAATTAATCTGTGGATTTTGAACCTGAACCCCGAAATTTGCGGATTTTTTCGCGAGAGAATAAATTTTTGCGGATTGGATGAGAGTTTTGGTGGGGATACAGCCGCGATTCAGGCAGGTGCCGCCGATTTCTCCCTTTTCAATCAAAGCTACTTTTAAACCCAGTTCTTTTGCCCTGATCCCGGCGTTAAAACCCGCCCAGCCCGCGCCGATGATTGCTAAATCATAGTCCATAATTATATGGATAGATTTTTAAACTGTTCTTTAAGGTAAGCTGCGGATTCAAGGAAAAACTTTTTTTCCTGCTGGTTCAAGTCTAGCTCTATAATCCCTTCGATTCCTTTTTTCCCTAAACGGCAGGGGACGCCGATGGAAACATCTTTAACGCCGTATTCGCCTTTAAGCTGTGCCGAGACGCCGATAGTGCGTTTCTCGTCCTTTATAATCGCCCTGATTATATCGGCGATTGCCGCCGAAGGAGCAAAAGAAGCGCTGCCGCTACCCAGCAAAGAAACTATCTCCTGGCCGCGCTCTACGGTTTTTTTAAGCAGTATCCCTGTCCTTTTCTCATCGAGGAACTCATCCAGGGCCACGCCTTTTATAGTGGTAAATCTGGGTAACGGCAGCATTTTCTCTCCGTGGCTTCCGATGACGCAGGCATCAATATCTGCGGGCGGGACATTTAACTCCCGGGCAATCAGATTGGCAAACCTCGATGCATCCAAGCTAATTCCCATCCCGAATACCTTATTGGGATGAAAGCCTGTAGCTTTCAAAACAAAACCGGCCATCAAATCCAGGGGGTTTGTTACGACTATAATTATGGATTCCGGGGAGAGCTTTTTAATATCCGAGCAAAGCCCTTTGAGTATCTGGGCATTTTTTTGCAACAAATCTTCGCGGGTCATCCCGGGCTTACGCGTTAAGCCCGCGGTAATTACAATTACTTCGGAATCCTTGATTTCCGCTATATTATCCGTGCCCTGAATATGGTAATTGCCTTTCAGGATTGCGCGGCTATCCTCCATATCAAGAGCCTTGCCTTGCGCCAGGCCGCCGGCCACATCAAGCAAAACAATATTCTCTATGCCAAGTTCGGCAAGCCGCATTACGGTTAAGCCGCCGACATTACCCGCTCCGATTATGCTGATCTTCATCTTCTTCCCTAAAGCAGTTTTGAGCTTAAAATTAAAAACGTTTTGAGCTTAATTTTTGGATGATGGCGTCGGCCATCTCTTTCGTCCCTACAGCAGTAGGGTCACTGCGCTGCGGCTTTAAATCGTAGGTAACGGATTTTCCTTCGGCAAGGATTTCTTTGACGGCATTCTCCAATTTATCCGCGGCTTCTTCTTCCTTAAGATAGCGCAGCATCAACACGCCCGATAAAATCATTGCCGTAGGATTGACTAAATTCCTGCCGGCATATTTTGGCGCCGCGCCGTGCACCGCTTCAAAAACCGCCAGGTCATCGCCGATGTTCGCCCCGGAAGCCACGCCTAATCCGCCGATTAAACCGGCGCACAAATCAGAGATGATATCGCCGTAAAGGTTAGGCAGGACCAGCACGTCATAATTATGCGGCTTCTGGACCAGCTGCATCGCCATGTTGTCGACAATCGCTTCTTCAAAATTTATTTTTCCGGCATAAGCCCTGGCGACCTCGCGCGCGGCCTTCAAAAAAATCCCGTCGGTAAACTTCATAATATTCGCCTTATGCACCACGGTAACTTTTTTCCGTTTCAGCTTAAGCGCGTATTCAAAGGCGAATTTAACGATGCGCTGCGAAGCAAATTTAGAGATCGGCTTTATGGAAATTCCCGAATCCGGCCGGATTTTCTTTTTGCTGAACTTCTCTATCTCTTTGATCAGACTTTTGGTATCCGGGTTTCCCTCTTCAAATTCAATCCCGGCGTATAAATCTTCGCTGTTTTCCCTGACCACTACCAGGTCTATATCTTTATAATAACTTCTTACTCCTCTGTATGATTTTGCCGGCCTTAAACAGGCATATAAATCCAGTGCCTGCCTGATGGCCACATTCACAGAGCGGAAGCCCTCTCCGATAGGGGTGATAATCGGCCCTTTGAGCGCGACTTTATTCTTTCTTATCGAATCTAAGACATTTTTCGGCAGGATATCGCCGTATTTTTTCTGGGCCGGCTCTCCGGCAAGGACTTCTTCCCATTCTAAATTCAGACCCAGGGCGTCCAAACACCTTCTTGCCGCTTCAGTCACTTCCGGGCCGATCCCGTCGCCGGGGATTAAGGTTATTTTATGCGTCATTCCAGGGATAGGGTTTTGTATTTTTTATAATAGTTAACGATACCGCCTTCCCGGAGTAATTTCTGCATAAAATCCGGTAAAGGCTTAATTTTAAACTCTGAATTTTCGCTCAAGTTTCTGACTATTCCTTGAGCAAAATCTATCTCCAGTAAATCCCCTTCTTTTATTTTATCCGTATCCAGCTCAACCAGGGGCAGGCCGATATTAAAACTATTCCGGTAGAATATGCGGGCAAAGCTTTTGGCTAAAATGGCGGTAATCCCGGCTGCTTTTATGGCCAGCGGCGCCTGTTCCCGCGATGAGCCCATGCCGAAATTCTCGCCGGCGGCAATCATGGATTTGCCGGGCGTTATCTTGGCGGGGAAATCCGGGTCAATATCTTCCATAATATGCCTGGCTAATTCCCGCATATCCGTAATGGCGAATTTATACCTGCCGGAAATAATAAAATCCGTATTTATATCATCGCCTAATTTTATTGCCTTGCCTTCTAATCTCATAACTGCTTGAATTCGTCCGGGCTCTTGACCTTGGACATTGCCATGTCCAGCGTGATCAGTCCCTGCTGAAACAATTCCTTCAGGGACTTATCCATCGTCTTCATTCCATACTGGCTTCCCGTCTGCATCAGCGTGGGTATCTGCTCAATTTCCTGTTCGCGGATGAGGTTCCTGATGCCGGCAGTGGCAACCATTATCTCGCAGGCAAGCACGCGGCCGGTGCCGTAGGCGCGGGGAAGCAATAATTGCGAAACTACGCCCTGCAAACAATCTGCCAGCTGCAGCTTAACCTGTGTCTGCTGGTAGGGAGGAAAGACATCGATAATCCTCTGGATTGTCTGTGGCGCATCCGGCGTATGCAGGGTTGCCAGGACCAAATGCCCGGTTTCCGCTGCAGTCAGTGTCGTAGAAATAGTCTCCAAGTCGCGCATTTCGCCTACCACGATAACATTGGGATCCTGGCGCAGGGCATGCCTTAATGCCTCGGCAAAAGAGTGCGTATCGGCATAAACTTCCCGCTGCTTAATGATGCTTTTTTTGTTAGCGAAGACAAATTCAATCGGGTCTTCAATGCAGACAATCAAACACTCTCTCTCCTGGTTAATCAGGTTAATCATTGCCGCCAGAGTAGTGGTCTTGCCTACGCCGGTCGGGCCCGTAACCAATACCAGACCGTTGGACTTGCGCGCCAGGTCCGTAAATATGGGCGGTAATCCCAGCTCATCCATATTCGGTATCGCCAGCGGTACGCGCCTGAATGCCGCCTCTACAGAACCTCTCTGGATATGCATATTCACGCGGAAGCGATCCATGCCGGGCAGGGCCAGCGAAAAATCCAGCTCCATATCCTTCTCGAACATTTCTTTTTGCGGACTGGTTAGTATGCCGTAGACCATTTTTTTCAAGTCCTGCCTGTTTAAGACCGCAAGCTCCATGCGTTGCAGCTTTCCGTCGATGCGCAGTATCGGAGGCTCGTTTTCCGTGAGGTGCAAATCCGAAGCCCGTTTCTCTATGCACAATAACAGCAAGTCGCGTATTTCCATTTTTACTCCTCCTATTAAGCTATAAATACTTTCGCGGGTCGGTAATTCTACCTTCCAGCGCAGAAGCCGCAACCGTTGCCGGAGACGCCAGGTATATAAAAGCAGACGGGTTGCCCATTCTGCCCTTAAAATTCCTGTTGGCGGTGGAGATTACCGCTTCCCCGTCGGCAGGAATGCCGCAATGCGTGCCCACGCACGGACCGCACCCGGGCGCGATGATTACCGCCCCGGCCTTAATAAAAGTATCTGCAATTCCCGATTTCAAGGCCTCTTCTAAAATTGAGCGCGAGGCAGGCGCCACGATAAACTTTACTCCCGGCGAAACCTTTCTTTTCTTTAATATCGAAGCGGCAATTTTTAAATCCTCCAGCCTGCCGTTGGTGCAGGTGCCTAAATATGCCTCATCGATCCTTATCTTCCCCAGTTTACCGACTGTCACCGCGCTATCCACGCTGTGCGGCCGGGAGACCTGAGGCTCTAATTTTGAGACATCATATTCTAAAATATTTTCGTATTCGGCGTCCTTATCGGGAACGACGGGCTTTATTTTTTTATTTTTGCCGCCCTTGTTGCGCAGCCAGGATAATGCTTTTTCGTCTTGGGGCATAAAAGCCGCTTTCGCGCCCATTTCGATAACCATATTGCAGATAGTAAAACGGCCGTCCATATCCAGGCGGTCAATTACCGGCCCGGAAAATTCAATTGCTTTATAGGTTGCCCCGTCCGCCCTGATGTCGCTGATAATGTAAAGAATAATATCCTTGGCAAAGACTCCTTTGGGCAGCTTGCCTCTTATGATTATTTTAATCGTTTCCGGCACTTTAAGCCAGTTTTTTCCTGTGGCCAAAGCAATCGCTAAATCCGTAGAGCCCACGCCGGTGGCGAAGGCGCCGATTGCGCCGTAGGTAGAGGTATGCGAATCCGCCCCCAGGACTAAATCCCCCGGCAGAATCTCGCCCGACTCGGGAATAACCTGATGGCAGACGCCGCAACCCACGTCATAAAGGAAAGCGCCGTAGCTCTCTGCGAAAGAGCGCATTTTTTTATGTACCCTGGACACGCCTTCGCTGGGCGAAGGAGCGCTGTGGTCAATCACCATGCAGAATTTTGTTTTCAGTTTATCCGCGCCTAATTCTTTTATCCTGTCAATAATGATTGATGATGTGCCGTCCTGGCCAAAGGCAAAATCAACCTTACATACCGCAAAATCTCCGGCCTTTAAGTCCCTCCCCGAATGATTGCTGAGTATTTTTTCGGCAATTGTCTTTCCCATTATATTTTATTCAACCACTCTTCTATCCTGTCCAGTCCTTTTTCCAGCTGCTCCAAGCTGGTAGCGAAGCTTATTCTTATATAATCATCGCTGCCAAACCCCTCTCCGGGGATTACCGCTACCTCTTTCTCCTCGAGCAGGCGTTTGGCAAAAGTCAAAGAATCTAATTTCGTTTGCGAAATATCGCAGAAGACATAAAAGGCGCCCTGCGGCGGGAAAAAGCTGAGTTCCTTAATCCGGCTTAATCTGCCCGTTAGATAATCCCTTCTTTTTTGAAATTCCTCGCGCATCTTCTGCGTAAAGCTATCGGGGGCATTTAATGCCGCCAGTGCCGCTTTTTGCGCTATCGAATTGGGACAGGATGTGGTATGGTCCTGCAGCTTGGAGATGGCATCAACGATGTCCTGCGGGCCGGCGAGATATCCGATACGCCAGCCGGTCATGGAATAAGTTTTTGATACGCCGTTGATGGTAATCGCTAAATCGTATATGTCTTTGCCAAGCGCAGCGATGGATACGTGCCTTAAGCCATCATAGATAAGCTTTTCATAAATTTCGTCGCTAACCACAAAAACTTTTTTGGCAACACAGATGCCGGCAATCTTTTTTAACTCATCCTCGCTGTAAACGCTGCCCGTGGGGTTGGAAGGGGAATTTAAGATGAGAAGCTTCGTCTTGGCGGTAATCTGCCGCTCTAAGTCATTTTCGGTGATTTTAAAATTATTTTCTGCGGAAGACTTGATAAAACGGGCCACCCCGCCGCAAAGGCTTACCATTTCCGGATAGCTTACCCAGTAAGGCGAAGGTATTAAAACTTCGTCCTGCTTATCGACCAGGGCCAGGAGCGTATTGAATATAGCGTGCTTTGCCCCGCAGGAAACTACTATCTGGCTGGGGTTATAATCTAAGGAATTATCTCTTTTGAATTTTTCCGCAACGGCTTTTTTTAATTCGGGGATGCCGGTGGTAGGGGTGTATTTGGTAAACCCGGACTTGATTGCCTCTATTGCGGCGTCTTTGATAAAATCCGGGGTATCAAAGTCGGGTTCGCCTGCGGCGAGGCTGATGATGTCGCGCCCTTCGGATTTTAATTTTTTGGCCCGGGAGGTAACGGCAAGGGTTGCAGAGGGATTTATTTTTTTCAGACGTTCGGCCAGACGCGTATCTATGCGCATATCCGCTAAAATCCGTTATATCTCTTTATAAAGAGTCTCTTTCCTTTTTGAATATGCTCCTTAAACCTCCGAAAAACTTTTTCGTGGGCTTTTTCACCATCGGCGGCTTTTCTTCCTTGACGGCGGTTTCTGCCCTGGGCTTTTTCTCTTCGCCGGCAGGCTTAACTTCTTTGCCGGTGGTTTCCGGCTGCCCGGCTTCTTTTGTCTTTTCTTTCTTGGGGCGCTTCTTCGGTTCTTTTTTCTTGATTTCGCTAAGCTCCAGGAGCGCCATTTGCGCGTTATCGCCGCGCCTGAAACCGAGATTTAGAACCCTCGTATATCCGCCCGACCTTTTTGCAAAGCGCGCTCCGATATCGTTAAAAAGCAGGCTGACCAGATGGTGGTCATTCAATATTTTATAAGCCTCTCTTTTTGCCGCGAGCGTATTCAGTTTAGCCAAAGAGATAAGTTCCTCTACCAGCGGCTTTGCCGCCTGCGCTTTTGTTTTGGTAGTTTTAACGCTCTGGTATTTCAACACGCTCCTGGCAAGGCTTGCCAGCGTTGCTTTTCGCCAACTGGTGAACCGGTTAAGCTGATGCCTTTTTCTCTTATGCCTCATCTGCCTTAAGCCTTCTTTAGTTTTTTAGCGTCTACCTGCATGCCCAAAGACAGCCCCATCCCGGCAAGCAGCTCTTTTATTTCGCTCAATGATTTCTTCCCGAAGTTTTTAAAACTTAACATCTCGTCTTCCGTCTTCCTTACTAAATCCGCGATGGATTTGATACTGGCCTCTCTTAAACAATTTGAACTCCGAACAGACAATTCAAGCTCCGATATCGGCAGCCTCAATTTCTCGTATAAAACTACCTCCTCCTTGGTCATCTCCGGTTCTTCTTCTATTTCTTCCGGCAGCTGCCCGAAACTGACGAAGATATCCAGGTGCCTCTGAAGGATGTTAGAGGCGTATAACAGGGCATCTTTGGGCGACATCGCCCCGCTTGTCCAGATTTCCAATATCAGCTTGTCATAATCCGTCCTCTGGCCGACGCGGGTATTCTCGACATAAAAGTTAACTTTTTTCACCGGGCTGAAGATAGAGTCGATGGGAATCACTCCTATCGGCTGGTCTTCCTTCTTGTTTAGCTCTGCCGGTACATACCCCCGGCCCTTAGCCACCTCCATTTCAATATTAAGCTTGGTATCTTTGGTGAGGGTGGCAATGTGCAGGTCCGGATTGATTATTTCGATGGTGTCGTCCGCTTCAATATCCTTGGCCCTGACTTCCCCTTTAGAGTTCTTTTTTATAAAGATGGTCTTGGGGATCTTGGAGTGGGAATTCAACACCAGGTTTTTTATATTCAGGATTACCTCCGTCATATCCTCCAGGACGCCCGGGATAGTAGAAAACTCATGCTGGACCTGGGCAATCTTTATAGAAGTCACGGCACTCCCTTCGATGGAGGATAAAAGCACCCTCCTTAAGGAATTGCCCAATGTCACGCCGTAGCCTTTTTCAAAAGGAGCGGCAATAAATTTACCGTAAGTATTGGTGTATGTGGACTCATCGCACTCCAGCCTCTTCGGTAGCTGAAAATCTCTCCATTTTATCCCCATTTTTCCTCACTCCGTTCGCTTTGAGAACCGGTTAAATAATTACTTGGAATACAATTCTACGATTAACTGTTCCTGAATTACAGCCGGGATATCTTCCTTTTCCGGCAGCCGTAAAACCTTCGCGCTTAATTCGGCGGAATTAAATTCAAGCCACTTAGGAACATCGCGGTCCTTGGAAAGTTGCAAATTTTCCTTGATTTTATTTTTTGCCTTGTCTTTTGTTTTTATCTCAACCACATCGCCTTCGGCGATTAAATAGGAAGGGATATTCACGCGCCGGGAATTTACGTAAACAAAATTATGCCTGGTAATCTGCCGGCCCTGGGCGCGGGATACGGCTATCCCCAGCCTGAAAATCACGTTGTCCAGCCTTCTTTCCAGCATCTGCAGCAAAACTCTTCCGGTTACGCCCTTTCTTCTCGCGGCGATACTGAAATATTTGCGGAACTGTTTTTCTAAAATGCCGTACATCCTCTTAACCTTCTGTTTCTCCCTTAACTGTAAGCCGTAATTAGACAGCTTTGACCTGTTATTCTGGCCGTGCTGGCCGGGAGCAAATGCACGCTTGGTGACCGGGCATTTCTCGGTATAACACTTTGGGCCTTTTAAGAATAATTTTTCTACTTCGCGCCGGCATAACCTGCAAACCGCATCTGTGTAACGTGCCATTTACCTATACTCTCCTTTTCTTTTTCGGACGGCAACCGTTGTGTGGAATCGGAGTCACGTCTTTAATCGTGGTAATCACCAGGCCTGCGGCCTGTAAAGCGCGGATAGCGGATTCGCGGCCGAAACCCGGCCCCTTGACGTAAACGTCCACTTCTTTAATTCCTATCTCCTTGGCCTTTCTCGCCGCGTCAGTTGCCGCTACCTGTGCCGCAAAAGGCGTAGATTTCTTTGAGCCGCCGTAGCCGACAATGCCGGGAGCGGACCAGACCAGCGCATTACCCTGCTTATCGGTGATAGTAATGATGGTATTATTAAAACTTGCCTGGATATGCGCTATCCCTGAGGTTATACCCCTGGCCAGCTTTTTCTTTTTCGCCTTCTCTTTTGTCGCCATTAAGTTATATCCTCCTTAAATGAGCATGCGTATTTATTTTGCAGCCGGTTTAGCGGCAGCCGGTGCTGCAGCCGCTTTTTTCGGCGCTTCCGCTTTCTTGATCACCGCCATACCGCCCTTACGCGGGCCTTTGCGGGTCCTGGCATTTGTGCGCGTACGCTGCCCTCTGACCGGCAGGCTGCGCTTATGGCGTAAACCCCTCCAGGAACCGACATCCATTAATCTTTTTATATTCTGGGAAATATCGCGGCGCAAATCCCCTTCTACCCGAAAGCCCAGCTTTTGTACGGCGTTAGCGAGACGTGAAATTTCTTCCTCCGTCAAATCCTTGGCCCGTTTCTCCGGACTAATCTGCGCCTCTTTAATAATCCGGCCGGATAAAACCTTCCCCACTCCATAGAGATAGGTTAAAGCGACATCTATCCTTTTTTCCTTGGGGATATCTACACCTAAAAGTCTCGGCATAATTACTCCTTATCCCTGTCTCTGCTTGTGTTTCGGGTTAAAACAGATTACCCGAACCACGCCTTTCCTCTTGATAATCTTGCACCTGTCGCAAATTTTTCTTACCGATGCTTTTACTTTCATCTCTATTTTGACCTAAAAGTTATCCTCCCCCGGCTTAAATCATAAGGGGAAAGCTCAAGCTTCACTTTGTCTCCCGGAAGTATCCTGATAAAATGCATGCGCATCTTCCCCGACACGTGAGCCAGCACCATATGCCCGTTCTCCAGCTGTACCCTGAACATTGCGTTAGGCAATGCCTCGGTCACTGTGCCTTCGGTTTCAATCAATTCTTCTTTAGGCATATTCCTGTGTCAATATTTCGGGGCCCTTATCGGTAACAGCGACAGTATGCTCAAAATGCGCTGAAGGCAGCCTGTCTTTCGTCACTGCGGTCCAGCCGTTATCAAGAATTTCCGACTCCCAGCTGCCCATGTTTACCATCGGTTCGATGGCAAAGACCATCCCGTTTTTGATTAAAGCACCCTGATGCGCCAGTCCGAAATTGGGAATCTCCGGCTCCTCGTGCAAAGAACGCCCTATCCCGTGCCCGACGAACTGCCTGACTACGGAAAAACCGTTCTTTTCCACATAATTCTGAATGGCGCAGGAAATATCGGAAACACGGTTCTCCGCGCGGGCCTGTTTTATCCCTTCACTCAATGCCGCCCTGGTTACCGCGATTAGTTTTTTAACCCGGCCGGCTATCTCTCCCAGACCGAGGGTAAGAGCGGCATCGGAGAAATAACCCTCATAGTTTACGCCTAAATCCAGGCTGATAATATCGCCGTCCTTGAGCATGCGCCCACCCGGGATGCCGTGCACAATCTCCTCATTGATAGAAGTGCAGATACTCGCCGGGAAACCTTTATAGCCTAAAAAAGCGGGTATCGCCTTGTTTTTACGCACGAGTTCTTCGGCCAAACGGTTAATCTCTTCCGTAGAAACGCCTACCTTAATATATTCGCGCAGTTTTTTCATTACCGAAGCCAGAATATTGCCGGATTTCCTCATCATCGCTAAATCTTCTTTAGACTTTAAGGGTACCATTGTGCTCTTCTGCAAGACGGATTATCTTATTTAAAACTACTTCTGCTTCTTCGTCTGCCAAGACACGGTAAAGCTTCTGCTTTGCTTCATAATATTGAATCAGCGGCGAAGCTTCTTTTTTATATACTTCCAGCCGCTTCTTGATGGTCTCTTCCCGGTCATCAGCCCTCTGGTAAAGTTTACCGCCGCAATTATCGCAGAGCATATCTTTTTTCGGCGGCATATTCTGACGATGAAAATTCGCGCCGCAGGCGCTGCAGACGAGCCGCCCCGAAAGGCGCTGGATAATTACAGCTTCGCTTGAGTCTAAATAAAATACCAGGTCTATCCCGCCATTTTTTTCCTTAAGCATCTCGTCCAGCGTTTTTGCCTGGGCCAGGTTACGCGGATAACCGTCCAGAATAAAACCTTTTCCGGTATCCCCCTGGCTAATCCTCCGGGCCAACATCGCGCTCACCAGCTCATCAGGCACCAACAGCCCTTTATTCATAAAATCCTTGGCCTGCCTGCCTAAATCCGTGCCGGAAGAAACGTTTTGCCTGAGCAGGTCTCCAGTAGATATATGCGGCAAATTCAGCTTTACCGCCAATACTTTTGCCTGTGTGCCCTTTCCTGCTCCCGGCGGACCGAGTAGTATCATCTTCATTTATCGTCTTCCCCTGATCCTGCCGGACTTAATGAACCCTTCGTAATGATGCATTAAAAGGTGCGATTCAATCTGTTTAACCGTATCCAGCATCACGCCTACGATAATCAGTATTCCTGTTCCGCCGAAAAAAGAAGCTACCAGGTACGGGACCTTCAGCCAGGCCATAATAAAATCCGGGAATATGGCAATAATGGCAATAAAAATAGCGCCGGCCAGCGTGACGCGCGTCATCACGTAGTCTAAGAACTCGGCCGTAGAAGTTCCCGGCCGCACGCCCGGTATAAAGCCGCCGTATTTTTTCATATTTTCCGATAAATCTACGGGATTAAAAACAATCGCCGTATAAAAATAGCAAAAGAAGATAATCAATAAGGCATATACAGTTGTATACAAAAGGTGCCCGCGGATTAACCCTTGCGCCAGCCGCTGGAACGCGGGATTAGGTATAAATGAAGCCAGGGTCGCCGGAAAAAGTATGATTGACTGGGCAAAGATAATTGCGATTACTCCCGACGTATCCACCTTTAAGGGTATATAGGTACTTTGCCCGCCGAAGATTTTTCTGCCGACGATGCGGCGCGCATATTGCACGGGGATTTTCCTCTGCCCCTGGGTAACTAAAATTACCGCAAATACCACCGCCACCAGCAATACCGCCATAATCAATAAGGTAAAGGGCTGGATTTGCCTGCGCGAAGCGGCAAAGGGCGAGATTAAAACAAAGAGCTGGTGCAACGCCGTAGGGATCCTGGAGATGATGCCGGCGGTGATGACCAGCGATATGCCGTTGCCAATGCCTCTTTCCTGTATCTGCTCGCCTAACCACATAATAAAGATCGTGCCGGTGGTCAAAGTAAGCACGGTGAGGATGCGAAAACCCCACCCCGGATGCATGACTATTCTTAAGCCCTCAAAACGCGCCGGGTCCTCAAGCCAAAGAGCAATAAAAAAAGACTGTATCAGAGAAAGAACCACTGTCCCGTAGCGGGTATATTGGTTTATCTTCTCGTAGCCGGCCTTGCCTTCTTTGGCTAACTTTTCCAGGGCCGGTATCACTGCCGTTAAAAGCTGCATGATAATGGAGCTGGAGATGTAAGGCATAATCCCCAGGGCAAAGATGGTCAGCCTTTCCATAGCGCCGCCGGAGAACATATTAATGATGCCGAATAGCGCCCCGCCCTGAGTTTTGGCAATCCGGCTGAAAAATTCCGCCAAAGCCGTGCCGTCAATACCCGGCGTCGGCAGATAACATCCCACGCGGTAAATAGCAATCAGGCCGGCGGTAATTAGCAAGCGCCTTTTTAAATCCGGTATCCGGAAAGAATTAATTAAAGGGCTTAAAGTCAATATCTCACTTATTGACGGCATCGCTGATTATCTCTATTTTACCCCCTGATTTTTGAATTTTATCTGCTGCCTGCTTGGAAAAGGCGTGGGCGCGTAAATTAACCGGGTTCTTTATTTCGCCGCCGCCTAAAATCTTTACGGCTCCGGCCTTGTCTTTAATCAGGCCCTGCCCTGCCAAAATCTCCGGGGTTATCTCTGCGGCCTTAATTTTATTCAGGTCGCCCAGATTTACAATCTGATATTCATTCCTGAGCTTACCGGTAAACCCTCTCTTGGGAATTCTGCGGATGAGCGGAGTCTGTCCGCCTTCAAAGCCGGGATAAAAATCCCTGCCTGAACGGGAAGTCTGTCCTTTACTTCCCCGCGTAGAGGTCTTGCCGTGGCCTGAGCCCGGGCCGCGGCCTAAAATCTTCTTGCCTTTATGAGCGCCTTTGGGGACAGCTAAATTATGCAGCCCGAATTGCACGACCGGCTTTACCGGGCGCAGCGCTTTTTTCGCGGCTCTCCCGGGTTTAGGCAGCGCTGGTTTCGCTGTCTTTTTCTTTACTGTTTTCTTTTCCATGACTTACATTCTCACTTACCTTCAGGCTCTTTAATCCATCGACAGTAGCCTTAATTACATTTACCGGATTATTGGACTTCAGGCATTTGGTTAAAATATTTTTTATACCGCTAGCCTCGCAGATCGCCCTTACCGGCCCGGCAGCGATGACGCCCGTTCCTTCGGAAGCGGGCTTCAGCAATACTTTGGCCGCGCCAAATTCACCGATGATTTCATGCGGTATGGTCGAACCCTCATCAAGCGGCACCCTGAACAGCTCCTTCTTCGCCTTTGCCAGGGCCTTGCGGATGGCATCGGCAACTTCATTAGCCTTGCCTAAGGCATAACCCACGCGGCCCTTGGTATCCCCTACCACCACTAAGGCGCTAAAATGAAGCTTCTTGCCGCCCTTGGTTACTTTGGCTACGCGGTTAATCGTAATCACCTTTTCTATCAATTCCGGCTGCTGCTCAATATTTAATTCGCGCATCTTTTAAAACTCCAATCCTTGTTTTCTCAGCGCCTCGGCGAATGCCTTTACCCTGCCGTGATATAAATAGCCGGCGCGGTCAAAGATAATCTTCTGAACTCCCTTTTCCTTCGCCTTCAAAGCAAAAGTCTCCCCTAAAACCTGCGCCGCCTTGATATTGCCGCCGCTGGGTATTTTTTCTTTCATCCCCTTATCCAAAGTAGACAGGGAAAATAATATCTTATTTTTTGTATCGTCAATGAGCTGGGCATGGAAATTCTTTAAGCTGCGCCTTAAAGTTAAACGCGGCCTTTCCATTGTCCCCTGCATCTTCAAGCGGATCCTGCAGTGCCTTTTTGACCTTAAAATTTCCCTTTTGCTTCCCATATTATTTCGTCGTGGCCTGCGCCTTGCCGACTTTTTTCTTTACATATTCTCCGGCAAAACGGATACCTTTACCTTTATACGGCTCGGGCGGATATATCGCGCGTATTTCATGCGCTATCTCTCCCACCCTCTCGTTATCTATGCCCCTGATGACAATCTGCGTGTGTTTGGGCGTTTCAATTTTTATCCCCTCCGGGATGGGGAAATTTACCGGATGAGAAAACCCTAACTGCATATTCAGCGTATTCGCCTGGACCTGCGCCTTAAACCCCGTGCCGATGATTTCCAGTTCTTTCGTGTATCCCTCGGTAACCCCCTTAACCATATTGGAGATAAGCGCGCGAAAGAGGCCGTGCAGAGACTTGTCTAATTTGGTCTCCCCCGACCTTTTCACAAAAACCTGGTTATCTTTTATTTCTAAATTTATCCGGCTGGATATGGTCCGGCTTAATTTGCCTTTCGGGCCCTCGACAAAAACAACGCTGTCCCTGACTTCAATCTTTACGTCTTTAGGAATGCTTATGGGTTTTTTACCGATTAAAGACATGATTATCCCTCTACCAGATATACGCTAGCACTTCTCCGCCTAAACCTTGCGCCTTTACCTCTCTATCCGTGAAAACGCCTTTAGAGGTCGAGATAATCGCCAGGCCCTTGCCTCTTAAAACCAAAGGGATTTTGTCGCGTTTCACATATACGCGTAAACCGGGCCTGGAGATGCGTTTTATCCCCCTGATGGCCGGCTGCGCGGAGATGTATTTCAGGTACACCCTTAAGATACCCTGTTTTTTATCCTCGATTAACTTAAAAGTATCGATATAGTTTTCTCTTTTCAAAATTTCCAGAATAGACTTTACGGTATTTGAAGCCGGCACATCCAGGTTCTCTTTCCTGGCCATCGTGGCATTGCGTATCATCGTAAAGACATCGGCAATCAAATCTGTTCTTGACATTTATGCTCCTTAAGAGTTCTTAAAGGTTACCAACTTGCCTTTTTTATCCCCGGGATTAAACCCTGCCAGGCTAATTCCCGGAAACAAATACGGCACAGCTTGAACCTTCTTAAATAACCGCCGCTCCTTCCGCAAAGCGGACAGCGGTTATATTTACGCGAGGAAAACTTTGCCGTCCTCTTCCATCTTGCTATTTGCGAATGTTTAGCCATTGCTTAATCCTTGGACTCCTTGAAAGGCATGCCGAACAGTTTTAATAATTCCCGCGCTTCATCTATCTTCCCGGCGTTTTTAATCACGAAGGTAATATCCATACCCTGGCTGCGCGTTATTTTGTCATAATCTATTTCCGGAAATATGTTCTGCTCAGTCAAACCGAGAGTATAATTACCTGCCTGGTCAAAAGAATCCGCCTTCACGCCCCTGAAATCGCGGATGCGCGGCATCGCGATATTGATTAAACGGTCCATAAACTCATACATTACTGCGCGCCTCAGCGTCACTTTGCATCCGATAGGGTGGCCTTCTTTAATCTTGAAATTAGCGATGGCTTTTTTCGCCCGGCGCAAAACCGGCTTCTGCCCGGTAATCAACCCCAGCTCATCCATCGACTTTTCCAGCAGCTTAATATCCAGCACGCCCTCGCCCACGCCCATATTAATGACTATTTTTTCCAGGCGCGGTACAGCCAGTTTATTCTTTAAGGCGAATGCCGCCATCATCTGCGGGATAATCTCTTTCCTGTATTTTTCCAATAAGCGGGGGCTGGCCATTATACTGCCTCTTGACATTTTTTACAGAATCTTGTTTTTGTCTTATCCGGCAGGGTTTTAAATCCGGTACGCACCGGGGCGTTACATTGTTTACACACCAACATCAGATTAGAAATGCTTAAAGGCATTTCGATAGAAACGACCCCGCCCTGCTGGTCCTGCTGGGTTTTGCGCTTGTGCTTCTTCACTAAATTTATGCCTTCCACCAGGGCGCGTTTTCCGGCAAGCGCAATTTCCAATACCTTGCCTTTTTTACCCCGGTCTTTGCCCTTGACTACCTGAACGATATCGCCTCTTCTTATTTTATACATTAGATGACCTCGGGCGCTAATGAAATGATTTTAGTGAAATTTTTCTCCCTTAATTCCCTGGCTACCGGCCCGAAAACACGGGTGCCCCGCGGATTCATCTGCGTATCGATAAAGACAACGGCGTTGCTGTCAAACCTCAAAATAGAGCCGTCCAGGCGCCTGATCGGCTGCTTTGTACGCACGATTACAGCCTTGGCCACCTCTCCTTTTTTCACTACTGCTTCGGGGCCGGATTCTTTGATGTTGACGGTAATTATATCTCCGATTTCGGCGTCGAAACAGTTTTTCTTCCCCAGCACGCTGATAAAGGAAGCCCGCTTGGCACCGGTATTATCTGCGACGTCTAAAATAGTCCTTAACTGGATCATTGCAAATCTTCCTTAAGTTCTACGGACGTGGGGGATTTTTTAATCAGTTCGGTTACCCGGTAGCGCTTATCTTTCGATAAAGGCCGGGTTTCTTCTATACGCACTAAATCTCCGAGCTTGGCGATGCCTTTTTCGTCATGAGCTTTAAATTTGTTAAAACGCCTGACAATCCGGCTGTATTTAGGGTGCCGGGTCAAATGCGCGGTCTTGACAATAACCGTCTTTTGCATTTTATCGCTGATTACCGTCCCGATAAATTCTTTACGTTTACCCATACTTCGCCATTCACTCCTTTTTTCTTTTCTTTTCGTTCAAAATAGTCTCTATTCGCGCGATATCTCTTTTAATCAGCGAGAACATATGCGGCTTATCTACCCGGCTGCCATAACGCTGTTGATTAAGCTTAAACAGCTCTTCCTTCAGGGATTTTTCTTTTTGCAGCAATTCTTCCTGAGAAAGGTCCCGTAATTCCTGCGTTTTCATATTATTTTTGCGTCCTGGTAATAAATTTTGTGCGAAACGGCAATTTATATGCGGCTAAACGGAAACAGCGCCGCGCGTATTCTTCAGGCACGCCCCCAAGCTCAAATAAAATCCGGCCCCGCTTTACCACCGCGACCCAGTGAGAAAGCTCTCCCTTACCCTTTCCCATGCGTACTTCCGCGGGTTTTTTGGTAATGGACTTATCCGGAAAAACCCTGATCCAAAGCTTCCCGCCTTTATGCAATTGCCTGGCCAGGATTACGCGCACCGCCTCTATCTGGATGTTTTTCAGCCAGCCGTTATCCAAAGACTTCAGCCCGAATTCTCCGAAAGCCAGGGTAGCGCCGGTTGTGGCCACTCCCCGGCGGGTGCCTTTCTGTAATTTACGGTATTTTACCCTTTTGGGCATCATTGCCATTTTTTTAAGCTCCCTTAAGCCCCTCGGCGGCAGGCTCTTCCTGGGCTTTTTCCAGAGAAGAAACTTTACCCAAGATATCGCCTTTGTAAACCCAGACCTTGACTCCGATTGTCCCGTAAGTAGTTAAACTCTCGGCAAAACCATAATCTATATCCGCGCGAAAGGTCGAAAGCGGGATTTTGCCCCGCTTAAAGGTTTCCGTGCGCGACATTTCTGCGCCCCCTAACCTGCCCGAGCAGATGATCTTTATCCCTTTGGCGCGCGCGTTCATCGTATTTTCGATAGCGCGCTTGATTGCCCGGCGGAAAGCAACCCTTTTTTCCAGCTGCAGCGCCACATTTTCCGCGACCAGCTGCGCGTCCTGCGCCGGCTCTTTTATTTCTTCTATATCAATAGATATCTCTTTCTTAACCATGCTGTTTAAATCCTCGCGCAGGCGTTCGATATCCGCGCCGTGCCGGCCGATAATTATACCCGGCCTGGCAGTGGCTATCCGGATTCTAATCCGCTCGGTAAGCCGCTCGATAATCACCTTGGAAACCGCCGCCTGCTTAAAGCGAGCCTTGATGAATTTCCTGATCCGGTAATCCTCTTCAATAAAACGGGGGAAATCCTTGGGGCTAGCAAACCAGCGGCTGTTCCAGGTTTTGATAAAACCTATTCTTAAGAGAAACGGATTAACTTTATGTCCCATTAATTCCTCGCTTTAGCTGATTACATCCAGCTCGATCCTGATGTGCGCTGTCCTTTTCTTTATCGGGGTTGCCCGGCCAAAAGCCGCGGCCTTAAATCTTTTCCAGGTCGGCCCCCCATCGCAGACAGCTTTAGATATATACAACTTCCGGGGGTCAAACCCTTTTACTTTGGCATTGCTGGTAGCGGACCTTAATATTTTTATCAGGTATTCTTTCGGCCGCTTATTCAAGTTCACTAAAATGGCTTCTGCCGACAGAACATCCTTATGCCTAATCAGCTCGATTACCTGCCTGACCTTTACCGGCGAAACCCGTAAAAATTTTCCTTCTGCCTTAGCAATCATTTTATGTCTTTTCTACCGCCTTCTTGGCTTTTACTCCGCCGTGCTTCCTGAATATGCGCGTGGGGGCGAATTCCCCCAGCTTATGGCCGACCATATTTTCGGTAATAAATACCGGCACGTGCTTTTTACCGTCGTAAACCGCAAAAGTCAAACCCACAAAATCAGGGATGACGGTTGAGCGCCTTGACCAGGTCTTGATTGCCTGGCGCATACCCTGGCGCTGCAGCCTTTCCACTTTTCTCAATAATTTTTCTTCTACAAACGGCCCTTTTTTTAGTGAACGCGGCATATTTATTTCCTTCTTTTTACGATAAATTTATTTGAATATCTGTTGGGGTCTCTGGTCTGATAACCCTTTGTCGGCTTACCCCAGGGAGTAACCGGATGAGGATTACCTTGTCCGGATTTTCCCTCGCCGCCGCCATGGGGGTGGTCCACCGGATTCATTGCCAAGCCCCTGACCGTCGGCCGGATGCCGAGCCAGCGGGTGCGGCCTGCCTTGCCGATACTAATTGCCTCATGCTCAATATTGCTCAATTGGCCGATAGTGGCATGGCAATCTAAACTTATCAACCTTATTTCTCCCGAAGGAAGCCTGACATGGGCAGAATCTCCTTCCTTGGCCATAATCTGCGCGGAGCTGCCGGCGCTCCTGACGATCTGTCCGCCCTTGCCCTTGAATAATTCAATATTATGAATCAACGTTCCCGAGGGGATATGGCGCAGAAGCAGGCAATTACCCGTCTTGATTTCCGCTTCCTTCTGATTAGTAGAAACAATTTCATCCCCTATTTGCAACCCCAGGGGCGCCAAAATATATTTTTTAACGCTGCCGGGATATTCGACTAAGGCAATGCGGCTGGAGCGGTTCGGGTCATACTCAATAGCCACCACTTTTGCCGGCGTATCAAGGATATCGCGCTTAAAATCGATCAGCCGCAACATTCGTTTGTGCCCGCCGCCCTGGTGCCTGACGGTTATCCGACCGTAGGCGTTCCTGCCGCCGGTTCTCTTGAGCGGCACCAATAGGGATTTCTGGGGCCTATCCTTGGTAATTTCGGCAAAATCAGCGCCGCTCATCCAGCGCCGGGAAGGTGTTGTCGGTTTAAACTTCTTTATGCCCATTTATACCGCCTCTATTTTTTGCCCCTCTTTCAGGGTCACAATCGCTTTTTTCGAGTCCGGCGTCCTGCCAAGCTGATAACGCACTTTTTTTAATTTACCCTGCAATACAAAAGTATTGACGTCCTCTACCTTTACTTTATAAATCTCTTCTACGGCGTCTTTTATCTGGACTTTATTGGCCTTTTTGTCCACCAGAAAAAGGTATTTTCTTTGCGGCTCGTAAACGGTGGATTTCTCCGTCCTTAGTATTGATTTAATGATATCGTAAGCAATCATGATTTTTTGAGCCTCTTAATCAAGATCTCCAGGGCCGGTTTGGTGATAATCAATCTTCGGCTGGCTAAAACTTCGTATGCCTGGGTATCCTGCGCCTGATTAAAATGTAAAAATTTTAGATTACGTAAAGCCAGTTTCAGTTGAGCCCCCGGCTTATCCAGGAGCAAGAGCGCTGCGCAGGCCCCGTCCTTGGTTTTAACTATCTTTAAATTAGAGAATACCTTGACGGCATCCTTGGTTTTGGGCGTTTCCAGGGTTAAGTGGTCCAGGATAATAAAATTATTTTCTTTGACTTTGGCGTTGAGGCTTGAGCGTAATGCCAGGGTTTTAATCTTCGCCGGAAGCCGATAGGAGAAATCCCGCGGGTGCGGCCCGAAGATTACTCCACCGTGCCGCCATAAAGGCGAACGGATAGAGCCGACCCGGGCCCTGCCTGTTCCTTTCTGCCGCCAGGGTTTTTTGCCTCCGCCGGAAACTTCACCCCTGGTTTTAGTCGCTGCCAGGCCCTTTCTTTGGTTGGCGCGGTAAGCATTGACCGCCTGATATATTGCCGCGCTGTTTATCGTGCCGTCAAAAACCTGGGGGTCCAATTTGAGTTGATCTACCTCTTTGCCCTCGGTATTATATATAGGTAAGGTGATGGCTTCCATCTCTTATTTCTTCTTCTTTGCTTTTTTAATCGTTAAATAACTATTCTTATGGCCGGGCACTGCTCCTTTTACCAGCAAAAGGTTGTTTGCCGCGTCTATCTTGACTACCCGTAAATTCTGCGTGGTTACCCGTGCCGTTCCCATATGGCCGGGCAAATTATGCCCCTTCCACACCCTTCCCGGAGTCGTGCTCGAGCCTATAGAACCGATACGCCGATGAGACATTGAGCCGTGAGTTTGAGGCCCGCCGTGCCAATGGTGGCGTTTCATCCCGCCCTGAAAACCGCGCCCGATAGAAACTCCGGTTATGTCTACGAAATCGCCGGGCTTAAAGAGATCCACTTTTATTTCCTGGCCGACCTGATATTCTGCGCCCTGTTCTCTTGCCAGCTCCCGGATAAATTTACAGGGGGAAACTTTAAGCTTCTTAAAGTAGCCCGAAAGCGGCTTTTTCAAGCGCGCCTCTTTGGCAGCGTCAAACCCCAGCTGCAGGCTCTTTTCTTTTACGGCTAATACCGGACAGGGCCCTGCCTCGATAGCCGTGACGCCGACCAGCTTGCCGTCGTCGCTAAAAATCTGAGTCATTCCGAGTTTTTTGCCTAAAATTCCTGCCATCGGCGACCTTATTTAATTTCCACATCCACTCCCGCAGGCAAATTCAGCTTCCGCAGGGAGTCAATTGTCTTAGACGTCGGCTCAAATATATCAATCAGCCGCTTATGCGTAGATAACTCAAACTGTTCGCGCGATTTTTTATCGATTACCGGAGAACGTAATACCGTATAAATCTCGCGTTTAGTCGGAAGCGGCACCGGCCCGGAAATCTTGGCGCCCGTGCGCCTTACCGTCTCGACAATCTCTGCCACTGCCTGATCCAACAGGCGATGGTCGTAAGCTTTTAATCTGATGCGTATCTTCTGCGTCATTCGTTTACTCGCTACGCTATAACTTCCGTAACCACGCCCGCGCCGACCGTATGCCCGCCTTCACGGATGGCAAAACGCGATTCTTTTTCCATGGCGATAGGCGTAATTAACTCTATTTCCAGGTTAATATTATCTCCGGGCATAATCATTTCTACGCCCTCCGGAAGCTTCACCGAACCGGTAACGTCCGTAGTGCGGAAATAAAACTGCGGCCGGTAACCGGCAAAGAAAGGCGTATGCCTTCCGCCTTCCTCTTTAGTGAGGATATAAACCTGGGCCTTGAATTTTGTATGCGGGGTAATGGACTTGGGCGCTGCAATCACCATGCCGCGCTCGATGTCCTTCTTATCCACGCCTCTTAAAAGCAGGCCGACGTTATCGCCTGCCTGGCCTTCATCCAGGAGCTTGCGGAACATTTCAATACCGGTGACGACCGTAGATTTTACTTCCGGCCTTAAACCGACCAATTCCACGGCATCGTTCAACTTGACTTTACCGCGCTCGATCCTGCCGGTGCCTACGGTGCCTCTACCTTCGATGGAGAAAACATCTTCTACCGCCATCAATAACGGCTTATCCAGGTCCCTTACCGGCATGGGGATGAACTCATCCACTGCCTTCATCAGGTCCATGATGCATTTACAATCAGGGTGATTCGGGTCGCTCGCCGCCAGGGCCTTTGAAGAACTGCCGCGGATAATCGGAGTTTTGTCTCCGGGGAATCCATATTTGGTCAGGAGGTCCCGGGTTTCCAATTCCACTAAATCAAGCAATTCTTTATCAGTGACCAAATCCACCTTATTCAAAAATACCACCATCGACGGAACATTGACCTGCCTGGCCAAGAGGATATGCTCTCTGGTTTGAGGCATCGGGCCGTCTGCGGCGGAAACTACGAGAATCGCGCCGTCCATCTGAGCGGCGCCGGTAATCATATTTTTGATGTAATCGGCATGCCCCGGGCAGTCGATATGCGCATAATGGCGCGCATCGGTTTCATACTCAACGTGGGCAACGGAAATCGTCACGACCTTGGTTTCGTCCCTGACCGTGCCGCCCTTGGCGATATCGGCGTATTCCCGGGCCTGCGCTTTACCGAGTTTTGCCAAGACATGGGTAATCGCCGCCGTGAGCGTGGTTTTACCGTGGTCGATATGACCGATTGTCCCGATGTTTACGTGAGGTTTGCTCCTGACAAATTTTTCTTTAGCCATTGACCTACCTCCTGTTTTTCTGCAATGTTTTTACTTCGCTTGGAATCATCTTTTTGCGCCGCTAGCTGTAAAACCGGTAATAATTTTTTCGGATATATGTGAAGGCACCTCGGAATAATACGAGGGCTCCATTGTATAGGAAGCGCGGCCCTGAGTTAAAGACCTTGATACCGTAGCATAATTGAACATCTCTGCCAAGGGTACATACGCTCTTACTGCGCGCACATTGGCCCGCGTTACCAGCGACACTATCTTGCCGCGCCGTGCATTTAAATCCCCGATTATCGTACCCATATATTCTTCGGGGACAACAATCTCTATATCCATAATTGGCTCTAATAAAATCGGGCCTGCCTTTTTCAGGCCGTCATTAAAAGCGATGGCTGCCGCCATTTTAAAAGCCAGTTCTGAAGAATCTACTTCGTGAAATGAGCCGTCTACCAGCAGCACCTGAAGGTCGGTAACCGGATACCCCGCCAGGCAGCCGCTCTTAGCCGCATCCATTACGCCTTGTTTTACCGAAGGGATGAATTCACGGGGGATGGCGCCGCTTCTTATTTTATCTTCAAAGGTAATGCCTTTACCCGGCATCTCCTGAGGGGCGATTTCTAAGACTACATGCCCATACTGGCCGTGTCCGCCGCTCTGCTGGATAAATTTACCCGTGGAAGTAATCTTTCTGGTAATTGTCTCGCGGTAAGCAACCTGGGGTGAGCCTACCTGCGCCTCGACATTGAATTCCCTTAACATCCGGTCAATCAGGACTTCCAGATGCAGCTGCCCCATTCCGGCAATAATCGTTTGAGCCGTCTCCTGATTATAGATTACCCGAAAAGAGGGGTCTTCCTCGGCTAATTTATGCAGAGCCAGACCTAATTTCTCCTGGTCATACTTGGTCTTTGGCTCGATGGCCTGCTGGATTACCGGCTCGGGAAAACGCATTGCCTCAATCAAAATCGGGCTGTCTTCCTCGCAAAGCGTGTCTCCGGTGCGGGTTTCTTTTAAGCCGGCTACCGCGACAATATCGCCGGTAGCAACCTCTTCAATAATTTCCTGGCGGTTAGCGTGCATGCGCACCAATTTCATCACCCGTTCTTTTTCCCTGTTTTTGGCGTTATAAACATAACTGCCCGAGCTTAAAATGCCGGAATAAACCCGGATATAATTAAGCCGACCGACATAAGGATCCGTGGCTACCTTAAAACAAAGGGCGCAAAAAGGCGCTTCGTCGGAAGCCGCGATCTCTTCGTATTCGCCGCTGGAAGGGTTGATGCCTTTTATCGCCGGCACATCGGAAGGCGAAGGCAAATAATCGCCAATTGCGTCCAGAAGCAATTGGATACCCTTATTTTTCAATGAGGTTCCGCATAAAACCGGGACAAATTTATTCTTGATCACCGCCCCCCTGATTGCCTCTTTTATCTGGGCGATAGTGATGGCTTTGCCGTGCACAAACATATCCATTATTTTATCGTCTACTTCGGCTAGTCTTTCCAGCAATATATTATGATAATGGTTAAACTGGGGCAGAAGATCCGCGGGGACATCCTGAATCTCGCGCTCCTTGCCTAAATCATCTTTATAGACAACCAGTTTTTTTTCAATTAAGTCGACAATGCCTTTAAAACCGTCTTCCTGCCCGAGGGGCAGCTGAATGGCTGCGGCGTTTGCCCCTAATTTTTTATGCATCTGGTCAATAGTTTCAAAAAAGTTGCTTCCCGTCCTGTCCAGCTTATTTACAAAGGCAATCCGGGGGACTTCGTAACGGTCTGCCTGGCGCCAGACGGTCTCGGACTGCGGCTCGACTCCGCCCACCCCGCAAAAAACCACTACCGCCCCGTCTAAGACCTTCAAAGACCGCTCTACTTCGACGGTAAAATCAACGTGCCCGGGCGTATCAATAATATTGATGCTAAAGTCGCCCCAAGTGCAGGTAGTGCAGGCTGCCGTGATAGTAATACCTCTTTCCTGCTCCTGCACCATCCAATCCATGGTGGCAGTACCCTCATCCACCTCGCCGATTTTATAGGTCTTGCCCGTATAATAAAGGATGCGCTCGGTAGTCGTAGTTTTACCGGCATCGATATGGGCAATAATTCCGATATTCCTGATTTTTTCCAAAGGAATTTTTCGCATGCTCAAATTACCACCTAAAATGCGCAAAGGCCTTGTTTGCCTCGGCCATCTTGTGAGTATCATCTCTCTTTTTTATTGCGGACCCTTCGCCTTTGAAAGCAGCAATGATTTCTTCCGCCAATCTTTCCTTCATCGGCTTTCCTTTTTTAGTCCTGGCAAAATCCCTGATCCAGCGCAGCGCAATCGACGTCCCGCGCTCCTGCCTTACTTCTATGGGCACCTGGTAAGTCGCGCCACCGACCCGCCGGGGCTTCACCTCTAAACGCGGCCGGGCATTCTCTATGGCCTTGTGGAAAACCTTTATGGCATCGGGCTCATTAAGCTGCTTCGTCATGATGTCGAATGCCCCGTAAACCATCTTCTCAGCCAGGGATTTTTTCCCCTGCAGCATCACCATATTGATAAACTTTGCCACTACCTTGCTGTTGAATTTAGGGTCGGACAAAAGCTCTTTTTCCTGGACTCGCCTTCTTCTCATTTTGGCCTCTTTGCTCCGTACTTCGAGCGCGATTTCTTGCGCTGATTAACTCCAGCAGTATCCAGCGTGCCTCTGACGATATGGTATCTTACGCCCGGCAAATCTTTTACCCTGCCGCCGCGCACCAAAACTATCGAATGTTCCTGTAAATTATGGCCTTCTCCCGGGATATAACTGGTAACTTCTATGCCGGTGGTCAATCTTACCCTGGCAATCTTTCTTAAGGCGGAATTGGGCTTCTTCGGCGTCATCGTGCGCACCTGCAAACATACGCCTCTTCTTTGCGGGCAGGCTTTTAAAGCCGGTGATTTTGTCTTTTTCTTTTTTGATATCCTGCCCAACCTGATTAACTGCGCTATCGTCGGCATAAGTTTATACCTCTATTTTTTCCTTTTCCTGTTTTTTTGCCTCTAGTTCCTCTCTTTTGGCTTGCGCTAACTTTACTACTTCAATCTCGCGGTGGCTGCGAAAACCGGTGCCCGCGGGAATCAAGTGGCCGACAATCACATTTTCTTTCAATCCGAATAATTCATCGTGCTTACCGGAAGCCGCGGCATCCGTCAGCACCCGGGTAGTCTCCTGGAAAGACGCCGCAGAAATAAAACTCTCCGTGGTTAAAGAAGCCTTGGTAATACCCAATAATAAAGGCGTAGCCAAAGCCGGTTTTCCGCCTTTCTTAATCACGCGCGTATTTTCTTTCTGGAACCTCCATTTATCTACCTGTTGCGTGGCTAAAAATTCCGTATCGCCGGGATCCTCAATCCTTACTTTTTTCAGCATCTGGCGGATAATCAATTCTATGTGCTTGTCATTGATACGCACGCCCTGCAGCCGGTAAACTTCCTGAACCTCATTGACCAGGTATTCCTGCAGGACTTTATCGCCGCAGACCCTTAAAATATCCTGTAAAACTACCGGCCCGTCGGTTAATTGCTGGCCGGCAATTACTTTATCGCCTTTATAAACATTGGGGTGTTTGCCGTGCGGGATAACATATTCCCTCTGCATGCCGGTAGTAGACCTGACGATAATCACGCGCTGCCCTTTTTTCGTCTCGCCGAATTCTACAAACCCGTCGATTTCGCTGATGATTGCCGGGTCTTTGGGCCTCCTGGCTTCAAATAATTCTGCCACGCGGGGAAGACCGCCGGTAATATCCCTGGTCTTGGCTACAAGGCGGGGGATTT